>VFGY01000037.1 GCA_009392195.1 SAR202 cluster bacterium
AGGGCGGTTAGCTCAGTGGTTTAGAGCGCTGCGTTGACATCGCAGAGGTCACAAGTTCGACCCTTGTACCGCCCACCATTGATTTATAGATATAAATCAAGGTGTTTGGTGGTACTTTCATTATCATTCAAGCATTGGTGGAATGTGGTTTTTTAAGATTTTTTTTAAGATTATAGTTTGTTTCATCGTGAACTGCGTAAACAACAGTAACTCTAAATCAGGTAACTAAAACTAGTTCTAAACAATCGTTAGGCTTTGCTGCCCAATATACCGATTTAGAGATGCATGGAGTATAGTAAATCCCAACACTTATTGGATATGGAATATTATGGGATCGACTGTCGGTATGATTATTGGAGGTATAGGTATTTTATAGTAGTTATCATTGGATTTGTCCTCTAGAGTATGGACTATAGTAGAGAGGAGGGAGATTAAGTTTTTAGGGAATCTGTAAATTATGGGCAATAAAACTCAATTAATACTAATTTAAATTGTGAAAACTTGTTCTAGGACTCATTAACAGATTCTTTTGAATTAACTTATACTAGAGTAGCGATAATGATTTTATTAAGAGGTAAATTATGACAGATAAAATGGTTAATGGGATATTGTTTATAATAGCTGGCCTGGGTTCAATGGTTGCTTATATTGCTCTAGGTGAAACAGGACTTTTAGATGCGGGGCATACAGAAAAATTTGCAGCTTATGCATTACTTACTCTACCAATAGCGTTTATGATGATAAAGAATGTTACAAGAAATACTTACATTGACGCAGGGTTAATAATGATAGTCGTTGGTTTGAGTATAGGGCTTGTTTCAGATGCTATAAATAGTGCAGAATTGGGTGGTGATTCTGACTTAATTGGAGAAGCAATTGCATGGACAGGATGGTCTATTATGTATCTTGGAATATCCATAACTGGAATAGGATATTTGCGAACCGACCTTTTCCCTAATTGGCTATCAGGTTTATTAACAGTTGCCTCCTTTGCAATGTTTGCTTTTCTTGCTTTCTCAACTACTGAGATATTAACAAACAACGGTGATAATATTGTGCCGCCTTTATGGGGGATTAATAGTCTCGTTTTGGTTGTCTTGGGAATATTCACCATGAGACGAAAAGAGTGACTTATACGATTTGGTATGATTATTGTAGAATTTCAAGCTAAATATAAAGGCTAAAAAACAGTCTTTATATTTTCTGCGATTAGTTTTACAATTATGTTGATAGAAATAGCATCTTGCATAATAAGATTGAATATTTGAAGGCCCCGTGGTGTAGCGGTTTAACATACTGCCCTGTCAAGGCAGAGATCGCCGGTTCAAATCCGGTCGGGGTCGCCACCAACTGGTCATTATCCCCTCTCCACAATCACCTATATCATTTGAAACAAGAATTAATTCAAGCATCTCCATAAACAAGTTCGTGTATATCGAATATCTTGCCAGTTATCAGATATAAAACACGTTCACTTATATTTGTAGCTCGATCTGCTATCCGTTCAATATTATGGGACACCCATAGTAAATATGTTGCTCGTTCTATTGTTTTAGGATCAGAAATCATAAAAGTAAGCAATTCTCTATATACCTGATTATATAATTCATCAACTTCACTATCGTCTTTGCAAACTTGAATAGCTAATTGTTCGTCTCGATTAACTAATGCATCTAAACTTCTAGACAACATTTTCGATGATTTATCAGCCATTCTAGGAATATCAACTAATGGTTTTAACATAGGCTCTTTATCCATAGAAACACTAATTTTAGCTATTCCTTCCGCATAATCACCCATTCTTTCTAATTCTTCAGCTATATAAAGAACAGATATTACTGTCCTTAAATCCCCAGCCATAGGGTTCTGTGTTGCAATAACACTTATACATTTTTCTTCAATTTGATTTCTTAAGTCATCTATCAAATCATCATCATCAATAACGGTTTTCGACAACGACAAATCTCTATTCTTTAAAGCAAGAACTGAACGGTCTATAGATTTTTCCACCATACTTCCAAGAACTAATAGTTGATCTTGAACCTCTTTTAAACTCCTATCGAAATCTGTCCTAGGCATTTTAAACCTCCGTTATTAATTGGATTCACAATTAAATTCAACTAAATCGACCTGTAATGTATCCTTCGGTTTTTTCATTTTCAGGGTCAGTAAACATTTTTTTAGTGTCGCCAAATTCTACCAGATAACCGGCTCTATCATCACCAGTCATCAAAAACGCAGTTTCATCAGAAACTCTAGCTGCCTGCTGCATGTTATGAGTTACGATAACTATAGTAACATCGTTTACTAATTCTCTGATAAGTTCTTCTATAGCTATAGTAGCAATTGGATCAAGGGCTGAGGCAGGTTCATCCATTAAAATAACTTCAGGTTCTACAGCTAGTGCCCGAGCAATACACAATCTTTGTTGCTGTCCACCAGATAACTCTAGCGCACTTTTTTTCAATCTATCTTTAACTTCATCCCATAAAGCAGCTTTCCTTAAAGCCTGTTCAACTGCTTCTCCTAAATCTCCATCGTAACCATTTATTTTCAAACCAAAAGCTACATTTTCATATATCGATTTAGGAAAAGGATTAGGCTTTTGAAAAACCATTCCTATCCTATATCTTATTTCAGTCGAATCAACTTTAGGTCCATAAATGTTCAAATTTTCAAATAAAACAGTCCCTTTAGCCTCAAATCCTGGAATCAAATCATTCATTCTATTAAAACATCTCAACAATGTACTTTTGCCACAACCAGAAGGACCAATAAAAGCCGTAACAATATTTCTTTTTATAGACAAATTAACTGAATTTACTGCCTTAAAGGTTCCATAATAAGCGTCAAGGTCTATTGCCTTTATAGCTATATTATTTAAGTGGTTTAAATCGTTCTGATCACTCATTAGACCTCCTTTGATATTTTATGCGCAGATATACTGCTATTGCGTTCATAAGAAATAATACTGCTAACAAAATAACTATACCGCCAGCTGCAATTCCCCTAAAACCTTCCTGGGGTCTTGCTACCCAATTGAATATTTGAATAGGTAATACAGTAAACCTGTCCATAGGACCTGAAGGCACGAATGTCAGATATACTAATGCACTTATGGCTATCATTGGAGCCGACTCGCCAATAGCCCTGGACATTGCTAAAATAGTACCGGTCAATATTCCAGGAAATGCCGAAGGTAATATAATATTACTAACGACTTCCCATCTAGTTGCACCCAAAGCAAAAGCAGCTTCTCTATAGGTGATGGGAATCGATTTGATAGCCTCACGAGACGTCAAAATTATAATCGGAAGAATCAGCAAAGACATCGTCAATGCCCCCGCTAACACACTTCTACCTAGTGCTAAAACTTGAACGAACAATGCAAGTCCTAATAATCCATACACTATAGACGGTACACCAGCTAAATTCGAAATGTTAACTTCTATAAGTTTAGTAATCCAGTTTTTAGGCGCATATTCTTCCAAATACACGGCTGCCCCTATACCTATAGGTATACTAATTATTGCTGTACAAGCCATCACCCATACTGTACCCATTAATGCCGACAACAATCCTGCCTGTTCAGGATGTCTTGATGGATAATTAAAGATAAGATTCTTACTTACCCACGGTAATCCTTTAATCAACACTTCTGCAAGTAACACAATCAGTCCAATTAAGGCAATCGTTAATGCTATTATCAACGCAATATTTAGAACTGCTCCAACAGTTTTACGTTTGTTTATCCTTCTATTAAATTTTGTGCCTTTATCAAAATACATATATCTAATACCTCACGCCCCATTTACTAACCACGAAACTACCAATTATATTCATTGATATAGTCAAGGCAAACAACATTAAACCAACGGCAAAGATAGTATTGAATTCTAACGACCCATGGGGGGTTTCACCTAAACTTAGCTGTACAATAAATGCTGTCATAGTTTGTATACTTTCCATTGGATTAAATGTAAGTCTAGGAGTTGCTCCGGCAGCTATTGTGACCAACATGGTTTCGCCTATAGCTCTTGATAAAGCTAGCAAAAATGAAGCTATGACACCAGAAAGCGCAGCTGGTACCACAACCTTAAAAGCTACTTCACCTTTAGTTGCACCTAGAGCATATGCGCCTTCTCTAAGAGATCTTGGCACAGCTATCATAGCGTCTTCGCTTAAGGATGCAACAAAAGGGATTATCATTAGCCCCATCACAAGTCCCGCACTGAGAGCATTAAATATTATTAGATCTGGCAGGATTTTTTGTAATTGTGGCGTTAGAAAAGTTAAAGCAAAATAGCCATACACTACTGTCGGTATTCCCGCCAAAATCTCTATGAATGGCTTTAAAATACTTCTTATTTTATTTGGCACATATTCAGAAAGAAATATAGCAATTCCAACACCTGAAGGTATAGCTATAACGGCAGATATCAATGCAACCAGCAAGGTACCACAAACCAAAGGGAGAACCCCATAATCCCTAGGCTTCAGTATAGGCGACCATCGAGTGCCAAAAATAAAATCAATTATTGAAACAACGTTGAAAAATGGCCAAGCTTGGATTAGTAAACTAGTTACTATTCCAATTGTGGTCAAAATAGAAACAAGAGCACACAGTAAAAAGGCGTAACTTGCAATCTTAGACTTTTTGTGTCTCCAACTAGTGGACCTTCTACTTTTATCTGTACGAATTAAATTTGATGTATTCAATTTAAACAGATTACTCTCTTTGTAAAAAATCACCAGGCAACGACTCCGTAAATTCACAAGACTGAAATCGTCGCCCAGCACTCTATCCGATATTTATTTATTACACTTGTGTTTGAATTACTTTATTCTATTAAAGTTTTCGGCATACACTGAAGATGATACAGATACATATCCAACTTCATCTACTAAACTTTTTCCATTATCCATGTAGAATTTCACAAATTCTTTCACTTCTAATCTTTCAACACTCTTAGCATTAACATAAATGAACAAAGGTCGAGATAATGGTGTATATGAACCATCTTGAATTGTAGTTCCAGTAGGTACAACACATCCATTACCATCATCTATTCCAACAACTTTCAGGTTATCTTTGTTTTCTTCATAGTATGCATAACCAAAATATCCTAATGAACCCTTATCACCTGATATACCTTGCACGAGTACATTATCATCAGCACTAGCTGTGTAATCACTTCTTGACGCCTGTGCTTCACCATTTATCTCTTCCGTAAAATAATCAAATGTTCCTGAATCTGTATCTGGTCCATAAAGTCTCATCTTTTGATCCGGAAAACTTGACCTAATCTGATTCCAATTATTGATGGTTGAACCAGGTTCCCATACCTTCTTAAGCTCTGCCACAGTCAAACAATCAACCCAAGTGTTGCTTGGATTAACTATAACCGATAATCCATCAGTCCCAACTTTTAATTCGTGGTAGTTAATTCCGTTACTATTTGCCGAATCAATTTCCCTTTGCCTCATTGGTCTTGAGGCATTAGATATATCTGTCTCGCCTGCAGTAAATCTTTTGAATCCACCACCCGTACCTGATACTCCTACGTTAACCCGCACGTTTTTGTGTAACTTGCCAAAATCCTCCGCAACTGCTTCACTCACAGGATATACAGTACTTGAACCATCTATTTCTATGGTGCCACTAAGAGTATTTCCAGACGCTGCAGATACATCAGACCCAGTATTTTCCCCAATTTGGTCAGATGAGCTACAAGCAATTATTAATAACAAACTAAGTAAAGCTACTAAAAACATACTGACTCTAGTCATTATTATCTTCGTATTAACCAATGCAACTAAACTCTCTGTTAAATCTTTTTCTTTGAAACGTTTGAATGTTAACTAAAAACATCTCTCATGATGTTAACCAAGGAATAATTAAATGTTAAGGAATTGTTAAAACAAGCCAAGATCAACTTCAGACAGTAAAAATTAACGCAATTATCGAATTACCAGTAAGTCAAACAGCGCACCACATACAACAAATATGGCTGAAGCGAATATAAAAAAAGTCAAATTTAATTTAGGGACAAATTTCAAAACAATTTTGATGGAAACCAAGCCTGCAATAAAAGCTGTTAAACAAGCAATTAAAATAAAAGTAGAAAGACTTACATCAGGATTAGTAAATATTGAATAAAGTGCGGCGGCTAAACTTGCCGGTATGCTCATCAAAAAACTCATTACCACCGCTTGGTTTTTACCGACCCCTCTATACAAAAGTAAACTTATCGTAATCCCCGACCTACTCAATCCGGGTAAAACTGCTAAACTTTGAGCTCCACCTAATATTAGACTATCAATTAATACTTTTTTATATACTGAACGTCTCTCTTTAATTTCATCTGATTTAAGAGTCGATTTTTCGGAAAGGGACAAATCGTATATTTGACTAGATTCCGAAACCAAATGTTGAAAATAACGCGATTTAAATAATGACAAAAATCCGGTAAATAACAAAAATACTCCAACAACTAACATTCCAAGTGACCCTATCAATGGCGATACTATTTCTACAGTTTTAATTATTACTAGTCCAAACAATCCACTTACGATAAAAGATATCGCTAAAAAAACAGTTACTGAATCTAAGTTTGAGGGATTCTGTATCAAATTCCTAACCATATACAAAATCTGCTTTCGAAATACTAATATCGCTGATGGAACAGTAGCTAGATGAACAAATAAAGCATATTTAACCCCTGTTTCAAACGATACAGATTCTAATTCATTAATTATGAGCCAAACGGCTCCTTCTGAACTAACAGGTATCCATTCCAAAACTCCTTGGGCAAGTCCAATTATCACTGCGTTCATCATTTATTTGCAGTCCCTATTAACACGATGTATGTATATTCGCATAATCCTTAAAAACATAGTTTACTCTAAAAAACCTTTAGCAATAGGCTATATTTTTTTGAATTTAACCTCAACACGAGTCCCAACTCCTAATTCACTGTTGATTGAGACTTCACCATTTAAATACCCAACAATATGCTTTACAATTGCTAGCCCTAATCCTGTTCCAATATCAGATCGAGATCTATCTACTTTATAAAATCTCTCAAAGACGTGAGGAATGTGTTCTTTATCAATTCCCACTCCATTATCCGAAACTTCAATAGAAACCACCTCATTGTTTTCTTTACAATACACCTTTACAAAATCGCCTTTATTCGTAAATTTCAGGGAATTTTCAAGTAGATTTGTGAAAATCTGCGTTAGCATCCCAAATTCAGCTACAACCCTACTATCTTGATTTTCATATTCAAAACCTAACGCAACTCCTCTTTCACTATATGCTTCAGAAAAAGTTTTACGCAGTTTATCAAATAACAATTCGATTTCAACAGACATTATGTTGGTTTTGACTTGGCCACTCTCAAGTTTTGAAAGCTCAAGCAAATCATTAATGAGTTTAGTCATTCTATCCACATCTTGATTGATTCTATAAATAAATTCTTTTCTTATATCGCTATCTAAATCATCAAAATGTTCTAAACTTTCGGCGAGCCCTTTTATACCAGCTAACGGATTCCTTAATTCATGAGACACATTCGCTACAAATTCTCTCCTAGTGTTCTCTAAACGCCTGAACCTCGATATGTCGTGAAAGGTAATAAGTACTCCTTCGTGTATCAGATTATCTGTTGAAAGTAAGGGTATGACCAGCACGTAGAAAAAACCTCCGCTAGATACCTCTACCTCTCCTCCAGAAATTTCCTTTGTTTTTAAACAATGGTCGACCATTTTTTGAATTTCATGGTCTCTTACAACCTCAATGAATTTCACTCCTTCAAAAGACCTTAATTTAATTGAAAATGATGTTATTGCTGATTGATTTACTAAAGAAATCATGCCTTCTTTATCCAAAACGATAACCCCATCAGCCATAGTATCCAAAACAGCAGATAATTTCGTTTTTTCGCTAGACAGATTTTCTACTGTACGATTTAAATGTCCTGCTACTTCATTAAATCTCCGCGATAATTTTTGGATAAACTGATCTTCGAAACTTCGTGTAATATTTTCGAATTTGGACTCCTGTAAATATAAAAACTCTACATTACTCGAAATATATTCAATATCAATTTTTATTCGGTGGAATAAATAGTATAGATATCCGCAAATAAGTGCTGTACTGACCAAAGCACTTAAAAAAGACCAAATAATGCCATCAAAAATAATTTCGGTGAAAATTTGAGGAAGCAGTATAAATAATCCAACAAATAAACATCTCTTAAAAAATTTAATATCTGTGCTGAGGAATTTTTTCATCCTTCAAATCTATACCCCACACCTCGAATAGTTACTAGCCTCTTTGGATTAGCTGGATCTTCTTCCAACTTTACCCTCAACCACCTTACATGTACATCAACGCTTCTGAAATCCCCTATAAACTCTTGGCCCCAAAGTTGATCTAATATTTCGCCTCTTGTAAGGACTATTCCAGTGTTAGACATAAATAGAAATAACAGCTGAAATTCACGAGGCTTCAAATCCAATTCAAATTCACCTAAGGTAACTTGATGCCTGTGAGTATCAATAATTAAATCTCCACTTCTTAATACCCGGTTACGATCACCACCATTTTTACGATAATCTGACTTAGTAGATTCTTCTTGAAAAGTAGCTCTACGTAGAATAGCTTTAACTCTAGCAGTCAATTCATGCATTCCGAACGGTTTAACTAAATAATCATCAGCTCCAATTTCGAGTCCCACTACTCTATCAATCTCTTCTCCTTTTGCTGTTAACATTAAGACAGGAACATTGCTGTAACTTCTAATTATCTTACATATCTCTAATCCATCTAACTTAGGTAGCATCAAGTCTAAAATCAAAAGATCTATTTTCTGTTCATTAAAGACAGCAAGTCCCTGTTCACCGTCATTTGCAACATAAACTAAGTATCCAGATCTCTTCAGATTGAATTCGATTGCTTTTAGTATATTGGTTTCGTCTTCAATAATTAAAACCGACTTCTTTGATGAACCCATATAAATTATTTCTCTCGAAGTTAATTTTGTTTTTCCAATTTAATAGTCGCTCATTACACTCGATTAGTCAAAAGTCCATAACCGTATGAATTATTTTCTTTTTTTACACTCACTAAAAAAAATCGTTTCACATGAATCAAGCCAACGAACAAGTTGACAATGCAATAGAAAATAGATATATTTTAGGTTTGTTGATTTTCTATATGCTTATATTAATATAAGTAGTTAATAGAAATTCATGTCGCTTCATGGCGCAAAATAAATAATGGAAATAGGAAGCAGTAAAGCATGCCAACAGTAAATCAATTGGTAAGAAAAGGTCGTAGTTCTAAAAAGACTAAAGACAAATCTCCGGCCTTAAACTTTAATTACAACTCACTGAAAAACAGAGGGGTTGAAACTGAAGGTGCCCCACAAAAGAGAGGAGTTTGTATACAAGTTCGTACCCAAACCCCAAAAAAACCTAACTCGGCCCTTCGAAAAGTGGCAAGAGTCCGATTAACAAATGGCATGGAAGTTACCGCCTATATACCTGGTGAAGGACATAATCTACAAGAACATTCAGTTGTACTCATAAGAGGAGGAAGGGTTAAAGACCTCCCAGGAGTACGATATCACGTTATTCGTGGACCCCTTGATTCCGACGGAGTCGAAGACCGAAAACGTGGTCGCAGTAAATACGGAAGTAAAAAAGGTTAAATAATAGGTTGATAAGATGGCACGGCGCAGAAGACCACCAAGAAGAGAAGTAACACCAGACCCCAAATATTCTAATGAAAACCTAACTCGGTTTATAAACAAACTGATGTTAAACGGTAAAAAAACGTTGGCATATAAAATTGTGTACGACGCATTAGATAAAATTGAAACCGACACAAAACAAATAGGTATTGACGTTTTTAAACAAGCAATCACCAACGCTTCCCCAGACGTAGAAGTGCGTTCAAGAAGGGTTGGGGGAGCGACATATCAGGTACCACGAGAGGTTAGGCCCGCTAGGAGACTAGCTTTGGCTATTAGATGGATAATTAATGCTGCAAGGGAAAGAAGTGGCAGTCCAATGTTTGAAAGGATAGCTCAAGAGTTAATAGAAGCATCTAAATCTCAAGGTACTGCTGTAAAAAAGAAAGAAGACCTCCATCGTATGGCCGAAGCAAACAGGGCATTCGTCCACTTTAGATGGTAATGAAATAAGCGATAAAATACAAACACCATGGAAACATTGCAAAAAACAAGTAAGATTAGGAATATTGGCTTCATTGCCCATATAGATGCTGGAAAAACAACAGTGTCAGAAAGAGTCCTGTATTACGCTGGACGTATCCATAAAGTTGGAGAAGTGCATGAAGGTACGGCCACTATGGATTGGATGGCTCAAGAAAGGGAAAGAGGTATCACTATAACCTCTGCTTCGACGACGTGCTCATGGAATGACCACACAATTAATGTAATAGATACCCCTGGCCATGTAGATTTTACTGCCGAGGTCGAAAGAAGCCTTAGAATACTAGACGGCGGCGTAGTAATTTTCGACGCTGTAGCTGGGGTTGAACCACAATCAGAAACCGTATGGAGACAAGCAGATAAATATAATGTGCCTAGATTATGCTTCGTTAACAAAATGGATCGAGTAGGTGCAGGCTTCACTAAAACAATCGAAAGTATAAAAGAAAGATTGGGAGGTAATCCCGTACCGATTCAATTACCCATCGGTGCTGAAGATCAATTCACCGGATATATAGATTTAGTTACGGCGCAAGCGTTTGAGTATAAAGATGAATTAGGCAACAGCATTGAACCTTGCGAAACACCAGATGATTTAAAAGAAAATGTTGATCAAAATCGCAATCTTCTTATTGAACAAGTAGCAGAATTTGATGATGTCTTACTAGAAAAATATATCGAAGGTGATTCGATATCCGAGTTGGAAATCATGTCAGCTCTACGTAAAGCGACAATAGACGCTAAAATTGTCCCTGTGCTGTGTGGTAGCGCATTAAAAAACAAAGGCGTACAACCACTATTGAATGCGATAGTTGAATACCTACCATCACCAATGGATATTGATGCTACTCAGGGCATAGATGCCAAAACACAAGAAGAAGTACGCGTAACGTATGAAGATAACAACTTTTCAGCGCTTGTTTTCAAGGCTGTTGCAGATCCCTTCATAGGTAGGCTAGTATATTTCCGTGTCTATTCAGGAGAATTGAAAACAGGGGACTCAATATACAATTCCACTACTGGCAAAAAGGAACGCGTAGGTAGAATTGTAAGGATGCACGCCCAAACACGGGAAGATCTGAATTCCGTGAAAAGCGGAGACATCGCTGCTTTAGTTGGGGCCAAAAACGCCACGACTGGCGATACTCTTTCTTCACCAGATTCGCCAATAATATTGGAAAATATCAACTTCCCAGACCCTGTCATGTCCATATCTATCGAGCCAAAAACAAAAATCGACCAGGAAAAACTTACGGATGCACTAATAAAGCTTGCCGATGAAGATCCTACGTTAAAAATAAAATTCGATAGTGAGGTAAACCAAACTCTGATTTCAGGGATGGGTGAATTACATCTTGAAATTATTGTAGACAGGATGAAAAGAGAATACAAAGTTGAAGCAAATATTGGAAAACCTAAGGTTGCTTACAGAGAAACAATAACTCGTAAAATAGAAGATGAAGGTAAATTCATAAGACAAAGTGGAGGCCATGGTCAATATGGTCATGTAGTTCTTCAAGCTGAGCCACTTCCAAAAGGTAGTGGAGTAGAGTTTGATGACCTTATAACAGGTGGCGCAATTCCTCGTGAATTTATACCTGCAGTTGAAAAAGGGATTCATGACGCCTTATCAAGTGGACCAATTTCAGGCTATCCTGTCGTAGATATAAAATTCTCACTAATTGACGGTAGCTACCATGACGTAGATTCCTCCGAGATGGCGTTTAGAATAGCAGGATCAATGGCAACGAAATCAATTCTGGAAAAAGCAAAACCCAATTTGCTCGAACCCATAATGAACCTTGAAATAACTACCCCATCTCAATTCTTAGGTGATGTGATTGGTGATTTAGGTAAAAGAAGAGCTAACATAAGTAATATCGGTGGCACCGAAGAAATCCAAACAGTCAAAGCCAAAATACCTTTGGGTGAAACCTTCGGATACGCAGGTTCAATAAGGTCTCTGACTCAGGGAAGAGCTGGCTATTCGATGGAATTTGATAGTTACGAAAAAACAACTAATGATGCGTTGGCAGCATAGTTAATATTAAGTTGGAATAAGAGATAAATAAAAAATGGTAAACAGACAAAAAATAAGAATTATTCTTAAAGCCTACGACCACAAGGTTCTTGATTTCTCTGCTGAAGATATTGTTGAGGCTGCGGAAAGAACAGGAGCTCAAGTAGCTGGCCCTATACCACTACCTACTAAAATAAAGAAGTTCTGCGTAATCAAAGGCCCTCATGTTCATAAGGATGGACGCGAGCATTTTGAAATACGGACTCACAACAGGTTGATTGATATATTACAACCTACATCTAAAACAATAGATTCCCTTACTAAATTAACTGTCCCTTCAGGGGTGGATATATCTATTAAGCTTTAAATTAAAGAAGTTATATTATGACACTAAATGCTCTTTTAGGAAAAAAAATAGGAACAACACGACACTTCCATGAAGATGGTAGGGCTGACTGTGTGACCGCAATAGAACTTGGTCCTTGTGCAATAACTCAAATCAAAGGTCAGGAATCAGAAGGCTATAACTCTGTCCAGATAGGATATGGGTCAGCCAAAAACTTAAATAAAGCTCAAAATGGACACCTAAAGAAATCAGAGAAAACCTTTAAGTTTCTTAAAGAAATCAGGGATATTGAAACGTCTGAATTAGAAGTCGGCCAGCAATTTGACCTTTCAATTTTTGAGGTTGGATCTAAGCTAGACATTACTGGTGTAACAAAAGGAAGAGGATTTGCAGGTGGTGTTAAAAGGCACGGATTTAAAGGCGGACCAAAAACTCATGGCCAATCAGATAGACATAGAGCTCCAGGATCTATTGGAGCAGGCTCAACCCCAGGAAGAGTGCTCAAAGGTATGAAGATGGCAGGGCACATGGGTAGTATTAAAGTAACAATCAAAAACTTGGAAATACTTTCCCTGGACCAAGAAAATAACGTATTGATGGTAAAAGGAGCCGTACCTGGTTCAACGGGTACTCTCTTATACGCAAAAAAAAGCAAAAAACAATAAAAAGCATGAAATTAATAACGAAAAATACACAAGGCCAATTGGTTAAATCAATTGACGCAAGCAATAAAATATTTGGCGCTAAATGGAACCCTACTCTAGTACATCAGGTTATGGTAGGTCAGTTGGCAAATAAAAGGCAAGGTACCGCAAGTACTAAAACTAGAGCAGAAGTAGCTGGTGGAGGTGCTAAACCTTTCAGGCAAAAAGGTACAGGAAGAGCCAGAGCGGGTTCTAGCAGGTCGCCAATATGGCGGGGTGGCGGAGTAACGTTTGGTCCAAAACCAAGAAGTTATAGGAAAAACACACCACATAAAATGAAGGTTAATTCCCTAATTAGTGCTTTGTCTCAAAAAGTCAGAGACAAAGAGTTGTTAGTGATAGAAATACCTGAAGGACTAGATAAAACTGGTCCGATATCAAAATACATAGAGTCTATGGGAGTTACTAGGCCAACACTATTGGTACTAGATGGATGCAATGAAACAGTACTGCGTTCAATGCGGAACATACCTAGAGTAAATCTTATACCATCAAATTTACTTAATACATTGGAAGTCATAAGACATTCAAGTATTTTGATGACAGTCCAATCAGTCCGAAATATAGAATCAATTTGGGACAAAAATGAAAATACCGAAGAAGCACAATAACCATGAAAAATGTTTTAGTATTAAAAAAACCGGTGGTCACTGAAAAAAGTACCGTAATGAATCAGGCATCCAGATATGTTTTTGAAGTAGATACGCGAGCTAATAAAATGGATGTTAAGAATGCGGTGCAATCAGCTTTCAACGTTACTGTTTTGAAAGTAAATATAATGAATATAAAAGGTAAGAAAAAAAGATTCGGCCCCAAAATCTCCAAATTGCCAGATAGAAAAAAAGCAATTGTCACTCTATCACAAGGCGATTCAATAACAATATTCGAGGGCGTTTAAATGCCATTAAAATCACATAAACCAACAACAAAATCTTTGAGAGGAACTATACTATTAGATTCCCAAGACGTCACGGCTCAAAAACCAAAGAAATCTCTAGTCCTACCTTTGAAAAAAAGGGCTGGCAGATCAAGAGCAGGCACAATAACGGTACGGCATAGAGGTGGAGGCCACAAAAGAAGATTGAGAATAATAGATTTCAAACGGAATAAATTTGGAGTCCCAGGTGAAGTCACGTCAATAGAATACGACCCCAATAGATCATCAAGAATTGCTTTGATTAAATATAAGGATGGAGATTGGCGATATATTTTAGCCCCATTAGGATTAACGGTGGGTGACGTTATAAGTTCAGGTGAAAATGCTTCTATAGCTGTTGGTAATTCGTTACCACTTAAATCAATCCCTACTGGAACTCAAGTCCATAACATCGAATTGAGTGTTGGTAGAGGCGGACAAATCGTAAGAAGTGCAGGAGGTTCTGCTCAAGTATTAGCAAAAGAAGATAAATATACACTAATACGACTGCCTTCAGGAGAAATAAGACAAATTTTGAGTACTTGCATGGCCACTGTGGGTCAGTTAAGTGCTATTGACCATAAAAATATAAAACTTGGTAAAGCAGGAAGAAAGCGGAGACTAGGATGGAGACCTCAAGTGAGAGGAGTTGCAATGGCACCTGATTCACACCCTCATGGTGGTGGAGAAGGTAAATCTCCCGTAGGAATGCCTGGTCCTAAAACACCTTGGGGTAAACCAGCCCTCGGATTTAGAACCAGAAAAAATAAAAGAACAGACAAATTCATTTCTCAAAGAAGGTATGGACGTTAAATTATGTCAAGATCAATAAAAAAAGGTCCTTTCGTTGACCCTAAACTCGCAAAAAAAATAGAAACCGCTGTAAATACTGATAATAATAGTCCAATTCGCACATGGTCTAGAGCCTCAATAATAATGCCAAACATGATTGGATTAACAATAGAAGTGCACAATGGCAGAAGACATATTCCAATTTTCATAACAGAAAATATGGTAGGTCATAAACTAGGTGAGTTTGCTCCTACTCGAATCTTCAGGGGTCATTCCACTAAATCAGAACAAACATCAACCATAGGATAAAAAGAATGCCTGCAGTAGCAAAAATTAAAAATACAGGAGTATCTGTTAGGAAAGTAAAACCGTTAATCGATTTGATAAGGGGTAAAACGGTTACTGAAGCAGTTGGGATATTGAGTTTTATGCCATCACCAACTGCATTTCAACTACTAAAATTATTGAAATCAGCTAATGCCAATGCTGAAAATGAAATATTGTCAGGTTCTAATGAATCACTAATAATAACATCAATTTTTGCAAATGAAGGTCCTCGCACAAAACGATTTCGACCAAGAGCTCGAGGGAGAGTATCTAGGATTTCTAGACGAAATAGCCACGTGACAGTAGTACTGGATGATAAGGAGAATTAATTGGGAAATAAAACACATCCCGTAGGATTCAGATTAGGAATAGTTAAAGATTGGCAATCCAAATGGATTACTTCAAGGCCTGGCGACTACAAAAAATTAGTAGCAGAAGACCTCGATATGCGTAAAGCAATCTTGTCTACTTATCCTGATGCTGCTATCTCAGATGTTTTTATCGAAAGAGGCTCTTCTGAAATCAATGTAACGATTAATACAGCTCGTCCCGGAATAATAATAGGACGTGGTGGGCAAAAAATCGATGAAATGAGAAAAATACTTGAAAAAATAGTGGATCAGAAAATTAAAGTAAATGTCAAAGAAATAAGGCAGCCCGAACTAAATTCAACTCTAGTAGCTCAAAGCATTGCGGAACAATTAGTTAGAAGGGTGGCTTTTAGAAGAGCCATACGCCAAGCTACCTTGAGAACCATGCAAGCTGGAGCCCAAGGTATTAAAATTCTTTGCTCTGGCAGGTTAGGAGGAGCAGAAATCGCGCGAAGTGAAAAGGCTATGGAGGGAAGAGTCCCGTTACATACCCTAAGAGCAGATATTGACTTTAGTGTAGCAGAAGCTGATACAGATTTTGGCAAAATCGGAGTCAAAGTTTGGATATATAAAGGTGAAATTTTACCAAGCCCAACAGTCACTAAGTTAGAAGAAGAAGAGATTAAGCCAATAGAAATAACCGTGAAGCCTGAAGAGGCACCAGAAGCAACTATGGAGAATTCAACAGATGTTACAACCGAGTAGAACTAAACACAGGTTTAAACATAGAGGCAACATGAAGGGAATAAGCACCTCCGGGAGCACTTTAGCTTTTGGGCAATATGGTTTAAAAGCAATGGAGCCATCATGGATAAGTGCAAGGCAAATTGAAGCAGCTAGGCGAGTGATGACTAGATATGCGAGGAGAGGCGGGAGAATTTGGATTCGCATTTATCCAGATAAACCAATTACCGCTAGAGCAGCAGAAACTAGAATGGGTAAAGGTAAAGGCAATATAGAAGGATGGGTAGCAGTAGTAAAACCAGGTAGGATTATGTTCGAGGTAGGCGGCATTCCTGAAAATGAAGTAAAGGAAGCTTTAACCTTAGCTTCTGCAAAATTACCAATTAAAACAAAAATAGTTTACGCAGATAAGTTCAAGGTAACTTAAGGGATATTCAATTAATTATGCAAATAGATGAAATCAGAAAGTTAACAGACGAAGAATTGCAAAAAAGCTTAGAAGATTCGCAGAGATCATTAATGAATTTGAAATTCAGGAAAGCCACCATGCAATTAACTAACGTCGTCGAAATCAAATCTGTTAGAAAAGATATAGCAAAAATACAAACGATAATTAGGCAACGCCAGATTCTTGGGTCAAAATAATGGAACAAAATAATAGAAAAATTAGGACAGGCAAAGTTGTATCCAACAGTATGGATAAGACAGCAGTAGTGATTGTCGAGTGGTCAAGCAGACACCGATTATATAAAAAGTCAGTTAGGCGTACTAGCAAATATTATGCCCATGACGAAAACAATATCTGCCAAATAGGTGCCAGCGTTAAAATAATGGAAACACGACCTACATCTAAAACTAAAAGATGGCGAGTAGTAGAAATCATTGATGATAAAACGGCTACAAGCGCATAAGTAACAGGGGAAAAATTTGATTCAGCAATATACAAGATTAAAAATCGCTGACAATTCAGGAGCAAAGACCATAAGCTGCATAGGGGTGCCGGGCGGTAGTGGAAGGAAATATGCAAGTTTAGGAGACGTAATTGTTGCTTCAGTTAAAGAAGCAGCTCCAGCATCTAATGTGAAAAAAGGGGAAGTTGTCAAAGCTGTTGTTATAAGAGTATCTAAATCTTATAGCCGACCCGATGGATCACATATAAGGTTCGATGACAATGCTGCAGTTTTAATCGGAGATGATCAAGCTCCTAGAGGAACACGGATATTTGGTCCTGTTGCCAGAGAATTAAGAGATAAAAATTTCATGCGGATAATTTCTTTAGCCCCAGAGGTTCTTTGATATGAAAATAAGAGTAAATGACACAGTATTGATAACCAAAGGGAGAGACAGGGGTAAAACCGCCAAAGTTCAGAAAACCTTACCCAAAACTAATCAAGTTTTGATTGAAGGCATAAATTCTGTTTTCAAACATGCTAAAGCGTCTGCTACGGTAAGGCAAGCAGGAATAATACAAAAAGAAATGCCAATCAATGCATCTAACACACTCCTTATTTGTACTCACTGCTCAACCCCAACCAAAGTCAAATTTAAAATCCTCGCTGATGGAAATAAAGCTAGGATTTGTTCAGATTGCAAGGAAGTAATAGAGTGACAACCGAAAATAAAAACACAGATAACAAAGAAGATACCGAAAGTAAGTCGACTAAAAAGTCTAAATCGGCTTCCACATCGAAGGTAACTCGCAGTTCATCTAAAGATAAGACTCCATCCAAAGCTACAAAGTCAACTGCAGCTTCTAAGGCCGGTGCTAAAGCTACAAAGTCAACTGCAGCTTCTAAGGCCGGTGCTAAAGCTACAAAGTCAACTGCAGCTTCTAAGGCCGATGCTAAAACTACGAATCCAACTGCAGATTCTAAAACTACAAAAACAAAAAACAAAGTAATATCTAAAGAACCTACTGCTATTGAGAAACATTTCCGTACAAACGTTTCTCCTGCATTGATTGAAGAATTTAAATATTCAAGTAATATGCAGGTTCCTAGAATTGAGAAAATCGTTTTGAATATAGGACTTGGTGAAGCGTTAATTAATTCTAGAGCACTAGAAAATGCCGTAAGAGACTTAAGTTTAATATCTGGTCAAAAACCAGTTCCCACTAAAGCAAAAAAATCAATAGCAACCTATAAATTAAGGGAAGGGCAAATTATAGGAGTTATGGTAACTTTGCGTAAAAGACGAATGTACGAGTTTTTAGAAAGATTAATCATCTCTGCTCTACCACGTATCAGAGATTTCCATGGTATACCGGCTGGTTCTTTTGACGGAAGAGGTAATTACTCTCTAGGAGTTAGGGAACAAATAATTTTCCCTGAAATTGAATATGGTTCAGTCGATAAAATGAGAGGCCTACAAATCTCGATTGTTACTTCATCTAATACAAACGAGGAAAGTAAACGCCTATTGGAATTATTAGGTATGCCATTTGAAAGGCAAGATGACTCAAGAAAAATTGCGTGAAAAACTAGTCTAATATTAAATTAATTTAAAGGAATTTTATTTGGCAAAAGAATCTAAAATAGCTAGATGGCGGAAACCACAAAAATATGCAGTTAGGCAAACTAACCGGTGTTATTCTTGTGGAAGACCTAGAGCATATATAAGACATTTCGGTCTTTGCAGAATATGTTTCAGAGAAATGGCATTAAAGGGATTATTACCAGGCGTCAAAAAAGCAAGCTGGTAGTTGTAAGGGAGATCATATGACCGTAACAGACTCTATAAGCGACATGTTAACTCGTATCAGAAACGCGATTGCTGTGCATCACGACACGGTAGATATGCCTTATTCACAGGCTAAAGATTCGATTGCTAAAATTTTGAAACAAACAGGCTTTGTCGCTGATTGTAATACATACGAAAACAATGGGAAATCATATTTGAAAATTAAGTTAAGTTATAGAGAACAAGGCGAATCCGCTATCTCTGGATTAAAAAGGATGAGTAAGCCAAGCTTGAGAGTATATTTCAAAAAAGGAGAGATTCCTAGATTTCAAGGAGGGCTAGCAATGTCTATTGTTTCAACTTCTAAAGGGATTATGACTGGCAAACAAGCTTGGAAACAAAACGTAGGTGGCGAATTGCTATGCTATATTTGGTGAGGTGTCTTGATGTCAAGAATTGGTAATAAAACTATAAACATTCCAGACGGGGTTACAGTAGGTATAAATAACTCCCAGGTAAATATAAAAGGTCCTAAAGGAACCCTAGAGTTAACTATTCCTCAACCTATAACAGCGGTTGTTGATGGTAACAATGTAAATGTAGAGAGACCCAACTCCGATAAACCGATAAAAGCATTACACGGACTTTCTAGGTCTTTGATTGCTAATTGTGTATTAGGAGTAAGTGAAGGATTTCAAAAATCGCTTGAAATTGTAGGTGTTGGTTACCGAGCAGAACAAAAAGGCAAAGATGTTATTCTTAGTGTTATGTTAAGCCATACAGTAACAATAACCCCGCCTGATGGGATAGAAATACAAGTTCAAGATAACCTAATCCATGTAAAAGGTATAGATAAGCAAAAGGTTGGACAACTAGCTGCAGAAATAAGGTCCGTAAGACCACCTAACGCATATACCGGTAAAGGAATACGCTATCAAGGTGAACAAGTTCGAATTAAACCTGGTAAGAGTGCAAGAAGGACGGCTTAATTTTCAATGAACCATTCAGCAAATAAAAGAAAACAATTAGCATCAAGACATATGCGAGTCAGGAAAAAAGTTTCCGGATCTAAAAACAGGCCTCGTTTGGCCGTTTTTAGAAGTTCGAAGCATATTTATGCGCAAATCATAGATGACACTGCCTCAAGCACCATTGCTAGCGCTTCTAGCTTGGATGCCGATGGTAAATCTAATGGCGAAACTAAAATTGAATCTGCAAGAATAATAGGTGATTTAATCGCTAATCGAGCTATATCTAAAGGAATCAAATCCGTGGTTTTTGATAGAGGTGGATTTAAATATCATGGCAGAGTTAAATCTCTAGCAGATGCGGCAAGAAAAGGGGGGCTAAAGTTCTAAATGACAACTGTAAATGTAGATAAAAACGTTCGTGTAAATGAAGAACCAACAGAAGAAATACCCCTAAGCGAAAGAGTAGTTAAAATTTCAAGGGTTGCAAAAGTAGTTAAAGGTGGTCGAAACCTTAGATTCAGTGCTGTAGTTGTAGTCGGTGATGGTCTTGGGAAAGTCGGTATAGGGAGTGGAAAGTCTGAATCAGTACCAGATGCAGTTAAAAAAGCGTCTACACAAGCACAACAAAGCATGGTATCAATAAATCTACAAAATGACACCATACCGCATGTTGTGAAAACTAAATTCTGTGCATCAGAAGTATTATTAATTCCTGCATCTCCAGGAACAGGGGTTATAGCAGGAGGAGCGGTAAGAGCAGTTGTTGAAGTGGCTGGAATAAAAGACATCTTAACTAAGGTTAGACGTAGTTCAAACCCTGTAAACGCTGCAAAAGCTGCACTTAAAGGTCTCCTAATGCTTAAAAACAGAGAAGTTGAAGCAGAACAACGCAGGTCATTAATAACTGATCCTAAAAACCAGACGTAATTTTTCATTTACGACTTTATGGGGAAAAATATGGAAAAGCAAATCTCAATTACATGGATTAAAAGCACTATTGGTTACCCGCAGGGACAACGTAAAACAATAAAAAGTTTGGGATTCAAACGCCTGAACCAAACAATCACTCATACAGACACACCGTCAATACGAGGAATGATTTTCAAAGTTAATCACCTTTTGAAAATAAATTAATACTAACTCTTTAGGAGTAATGCAATGAAACAACACGAGGTTATATCAAAAACCTCAACTAAATCGCGAAAACGAAGAGGTAGAGGCTATGGAAGTGGCTTAGGAACTTATTCCGGTAAAGGATTAAAAGGACAGAACAGCCGTAGCGGAGGAGGAGTGTCTATATATTTCCAAGGAGGACAACTTCCTCTCACTAAATCTTTACCAAAATTACGCGGATTTAATAACAAATTCCGAATCAACTATACAACCCTCAACCTTGACTCTTTATCACATTTGCCATCAGATGTTGCAATAGACCCGCAATATCTAATTACTCATGGGTTAATCTCCAACGCTAAAAACCCAATAAAAATTTTAGGTGATGGAGAAATTGATCATCCAATAAATATAAAAGCTCACAAGTTTTCAGCATCTGCCAAGTCTAAAATCACGTCGGCAGGCGGTACCGTAGAGGAAATTTAAGATTGAGAGAAAGTCGAACAACTCAAAGTAGCCTACAAAGGCCTCAATTGATTCAATCAATGATTGATGCAATGCGTGTTCCAGATCTTAGAAGTAAGATTATATTTACACTTGCCATGTTATTGGTATATAGATTTATCGCGCATGTTGCAGTCCCGGGAGTAGATAGCCAAGCGCTATCGCAGGCTTTCGAACAACAAGCTTTGTTAGGCTTTCTAGACTTGTTCAGTGGTGGAGCTTTATCAGATTTCAGTGTAGCAGCTTTAGGTGTTTATCCGTACATTACCTCATCAATTATTATGCAAATACTTGTACCAATCATTCCTCAATTAAAATCACTTTCACAAGAAGGTGATTATGGAAGGCAGAGAATCAATCAAATAACTCATTGGATAACAGTTCCAATTGCTTTCTTCCAATCATGGGGAACGGTTACATTTTTAAGTCAATCAGCAGTCCTGCCAAACACCCAATTTGGCCTCAACTTACCATCAATAACAATATTGCTTTCAATGGTAGCAGGGACGATGTTCCTAGTTTGGCTCGGAGAATTAATCACTCAAAGGGGTTTAGGAAATGGCATATCATTAATTATATTTGGTGGTATAGTAGCTAATTTCCCTAAAATGATAGGCAGTGGCTTCCTACAACGAGAAAACACCGCCGGATTAATCTTACTCTCAATAATTGGATTTGCTTTGATATACGTAATAGTTTTATTCACAGAAGCACAGAGAAGAGTTCCCGTTCAATATGGGAAAAGTGTGTTCCGTGGAGGCAAAATGCAAAAACAATCAGGATCAAGTTTCCTGCCTTTAAGAGTTAATTCGGCAGGAATGATTCCTATAATATTCGCATCATCTATAATAATATTGCCGGCAACAATGGCTAGTTACTTTAGGGACCCAATGAGTGAATCCTTTATAGCTAAATCAGCACGTTTCCTATCAAATGCATTGTCACCCAGTAATGGATTTGGAGGAAGTTTTCCTGAAGAATTTCCTTGGTATTGGATTGCACTATTCTTTTTGGTACTGTTATTTACATTCTTTTACACAATCATTACCTTCCAACAACAAAACCTAGCAGAAAACCTACAACGTAACAGTGGTTTCATACCGGGTATAAGACCTGGCAGGCCTACTCAAGAATATTTAACTAAAGTAGTAACGAGAATAACGTTGGGTGGAGGCATTTTCTTAGGCATAGTAGCAGTTTTGCCATTTTTCGTAACAATAATTACAGATGTAAGGGCATTAACTCTTAGTTCAGTAAGCTTATTGATAATGGTTGGAGTAGTTCTTGATAGCATGCGGCAACTCGAAGCACAGTTGCTTATGCGTAATTATGAAGGGTTTTTGTAAGTTTACAATTATTTAATAGTTAACAATAAAACGGAGTATTTATTTGAAAATAATTTTGATGGGACCTCCAGGAGCTGGAAAAGGAACCCAAGGTAACTGGATAAGTAATTATCTAAATATACCAAAAGTGTCTTCTGGTGATTTATTTAGAGAACATCAGAACAACCACACTGAACTAGGAAAATTAGCATCATCTTATATGCAAAAAGGAAAGTTGGTTCCAGACAAAATAACGGTGGCGATGGTTATGGAATGGATAGAAAATAACAAACATGCTAAAGGTTTCGTTTTAGACGGATACCCAAGAACTTTAACACAAGCAGAAGCCCTAGATCTTTCATTGACGAATAATGGACTAGGAAACTTGGATAAAGCAATTAACGTAGACGTACCAACAGATGTGTTAATATCTAGACTTTCAGGAAGATTAGTTTGCTCTAATTGCTCCCAAATATACAATATCAAATATGCTCCGCCACAAAATGATAACGTTTGTGATACTTGTAAAGAACAACTGTACTTAAGAGATGATGATAAAAAAGAAGCTATACAAAAACGAATCGAAGTCTATTTTGAATCAACTATTCCATTAATATCATACTATGAAGCAACAAATATCCTTGTACAAATAGATGGTAGTAATTCTATTGATGTTGTGACAAATCAATTAAAAAATATTCTATCAAATTAAGCTAAGTTACTAATAACGAGTTCAAAGAGGTTCCAATTGTCAACCGAAATCCATAAAGGGATTACAATTAAATCAGAAAATGAGATAGGTCAGATGAGCCAAGCAGGCAAAATCGTGGCAATGACTCAAGTCGTTTTAGCAAATGCATTGCGTATTGGGATATCAACTCTCGAATTAGATAAAATTGCTGAAAAAGAAATTAGAAATCATGGGGCTATACCTTCCTTTAAGGGATATATGGGTTTCCCTTCATCAATTTGCACATCGATTAACAATGAAATAGTCCACGGTATTCCATCAAAAAGGAAAATCCAAAATGGAGATGTTTTGAGTATAGATGTGGGAGCAATATACAACGGGTATCATAGTGATAGTGCTTTTACTATCGGTATAGGAGATATAACTGATAAAACAAAAAAGTTAATTTCTGACACAAAAAATGCTTTAAAGATTGGAATTAATGCCGCAAAAAATTCAGCACGAGTAGGAGATATAGGTTCTTCGATACAAAAGTATGGGGATAAACTGAACTATGGAATTGTAAAACAGTATGTAGGTCATGGCATAGGCAGAAACTTGCATGAAGAACCTCAAGTTCCTAATTACGGCAGTGAAGGGAAAGGGGTAGAACTTAAAAGTGGCATGGCCATTGCAATAGAACCCATGTTTAATCTAGGGTCTTGGGAAACCAAAGTTCTTGACGATGAATGGACAGTCGTAACATCTGATGGAAGCATTTCTGCACACTTTGAAGACACAATAATAATTACTAATGATGGATCTCGAGTATTAAGCGAAATACCAGAAAAGAAAAATATTCCAATTCAAAAAATTAATTAAATATGGCAAAAAAAGAAACAATTGAAGTAGAAGGCAAGGTTTTGGATTCTTTACCTAATGCTACCTTTAAGGTCGAATTAGCAAACGGACATGAAGTTCTAGCATATCTGTCAGGGAAAATTAGAATGAACTATATAAGGGTATTGCCTGGAGATAGGGTGTTAGTTGAGCTATCTCCTTATGACCTTACTAAAGGAAGAATAACTTATAGGTTTAGATAGCCTTATAACGTATCACAAATGGAGGAATAAAATGAAAGTATCTGCATCTGTTAAACCTCGATGTGCAAAGTGTCAGGTTATTAGAAGACATGGGAAAGTAATGGTTATATGTAAAAACACGAAATGTAAACAACGCCAGGGATAATTAGTAGATAGTTAAAAGGGGATTTTTATGGCAATAGTAGCTGGAGTAAATATACCGGATAATAAACGAGTCGAAATTGCATTAACATCGATTTATGGTATTGGCCCAAAACAGGCTAAAGATGTGATAGATGAAGTTGGAATATTAAATAATCCAAGAGTAAAAGACCTGAGCGAATCTGAATTAAATTCAATCCGTAATATAATCGATAAAGATAGAATAATTGAAGGTGACCTCAGACGCGAAGTCAATTCGAACATAAGAAGATTAATAGATATAGGTACATTCAAAGGAACTCGACATCGCAAAAATTTGCCAGTGAGAGGTCAACGAACAAGAACAAATGCACGTGCTAAAAGAGGTAGATCTACCCCTATAGCTGGAAGAAAGACAGTTTCAAAATAGTAATTTATCAATATTTGGAGTAGCAAAATGCCACCAAAAACTAGAACTAGAAAAAGAGTAAAAAAATCCATACCAAACGGAAAAGTATATATACAATCTACATTTAACAACACATTGATCACCATAACTGACAATCGTGGTAATGTAATCGCATGGAGTAGTGCAGGTACTTCAGGATTTACAGGATCAAGAAAATCTACGGCATTTGCTGCTCAAAGAGCTGCAGAAAACGTAGCACAGAAAGGTAAAAATAATGGGCTTAAGCAGGTAGAAGTGTACGTTAGGGGGCCTGGTGCTGGAAGGGAAGCTGCTATTAGATCATTGCAAGGAGCAGGCATATTAGTAACAAGCATAAGAGATGTAACTCCTATTCCGCATAATGGATGTAGGCCTCCGAAACGAAGAAGAGTGTAAATATTGGACAAATCACCAAACAACTTATCAAATGTATTTGAACCAAACGGGATTAAGTGGATATTGAATGAAGCTTTTTCTATATCTATAGCCCGTTTTAAATTTTTTGTTGCTCTTGTAGCAATAATTCAAGGTCCTGCCATAATCCTATCTTTATATTTTTCTGGGTTAACAGAGCAGGAAAACAGGTATGACATTATTTTGCAAATAATCAGCTATTTGACAGCTTTCCTAGCTATGACTTTTAGTTCCGCTCTGATAATCGCAGCTATAGGGCAACATTATGCACATAATAAAGTTACTTTAAGTTTTTGCTTCAAAAGAACATGGTGGAGAGTCCTATCCATTAGTTTTTGGGCCATTTTATTAACTACCCCATTATTTGCTATCACTTATCTAGCAAACAATGCATTTGACACTCAACCAAATACTTTATCAATGTTAGCTGTGGTAATTGTCATGTTAATATTTATACCTTTTCTAATTTACACGTCATTCTATACTCAAACTGTGATTATAGAAGGTTTTGATTTGTTAAATGGGATAAAAAGGAGTGCTACTCTAATACATCGTAAATTACTTAAAGTTTTTACAGCGATTATTCTCATAGGGTTACTTGCTATTGGGCTATCTGTTATCGTAAATATTCCATTCGCATTATTAGAGTTATCTGAATTAGATAATAGCTTAAATGTTGGAAATGCCAATTCATCTATCCTTTTTTATCTAATCTTGTTTTTGAGAAATTTTGTTGATTCGATAATAGTTTTCCCAATACTCATAACCGCAGGCACACTATTATACTTCGACATAAGATCTGACAAAGAAAACTACAACATTAATAATTTATTAGCTGATATAAATTTTTCAAACCACAGTAGGTCAAAACTACACAAAGAATACACAATAAATAACTAAGGTAAAATATTATGGCAAGATATACAGGACCAATACAAAAAAAACTCAGGTCACTTGGGCTAGATAAATACGGGGTTTACGGTGAAAAAAAGAAGGTGAATCCTGTTGGAGGTCGGCGCAGAAGAATATCTGGGTATGGTCTACAATTGAAAGAAAAACAAAAAGCTAAATTTCTTTATGGAATACTCGAAAAACAATTTAGCAATTATTATAAAAAAGCATCCCTAATAGAAGGATCTACTGGTGATAACCTTATGGTGCTTTTAGAAAAACGACTTGATAACGTATTATACCGTTCAGGATTGTTCACAACACGAAATCAATCAAGACAAGCTGTCAATCACGGACATTTCACGGTAAATTCCAAGAAAGTAAACATACCTTCATTCCAGGTAAGCATAGGCGATGAAATTGCTTGGACATCAAAAGGTTTAAAAACGAAACTATTCGAATCATCTGTAGAGTTATCTAAAGAAATAGCTCCGCCTCATTGGCTACAATTAGATAAAAACACCTCTACTACCACGGTAATAAAAGATCCATCTCCTGAAGATGGCGAAATCGTTATAGACGTGAGACAAATAGTAGAGTTTTATTCGAGATAAATTTTTAATAAATTCCACAAAATGCCCTTTTACAGGAGAAAAATTAATGTTCAACTACCAACCATTTGATTCTCAAGAAGAAGCCTTCCAAGAAATAACAACATTGCCCGACCCTACTATTAAAAAAATAGAGGAAACGGAAACTTATGGTAAATATTCTGTAGAACCTTTTGCAAAAGGTTTTGGAATTACTTTGGCCAACCCATTAAGAAGAGTATTGTACAGTTCCCTACAAGGTAGTGCGATAACGTGGGTGAAAATAGACCAGATATTACACGAGTATACAACTATCCCTGAAGTAAAGGAGGAAGTCCACGAAATATTACTTAATGTTCAAGGAATTCGACTCCGTACAGAAACTGAAAGACCAGGAAAACTTCGACTGGATGTAACAGGGGAAGGAACTGTTTGTGCTGGAGATATAATGGCTTCAGCTGATTATGAAATAGTAAATCCAGAACATCATTTAGCAACTCTTAACTCAGCCAAAGCAAAATTATCAATGGAATTTAACGTAGAAAGAGGAGCAGGATATTCCGAAAAATCTCAACGTGATGGATTACCCATCGGAGTCCTTCCGGTAGACGCAGTTTATACACCAATTAAAAAAGTGAATTACACAATAGATACGATACGTGTCGGAACTCAAACTGACTGTGAAAAAATAACTATAGAAGTATGGACAGATGGTTCAATATCTGCAATTAATGCAATAGAAACCGCTGCGTCCACACTAGTCAACCATTTTTTCATCTTTGCAAATGCAAGTAAATCAAACGAGTCTAATGGGGATTCCCAAGAATCTAACCTGTCAATATCTCCAGAGCAATTCAATATTTCAGTTGAAGATCTTTCTTTATCAGCAAGAACATTGAATTGTCTTAAGCGAACTGGCATCAATAAGATTGGAGACGTCATAGAATATTCTGAAGAAGATTTACTTAAAATCAGAAATTTCGGACTAAAGTCATTTAATGAACTATATGACAGGTTGCAAGAACTTAATTTAGTACCTGAAAAATGGAATAAAGAAGCTGTTAATCAAACGGAGGATTAACAACTTTCCCAAACGATATAAAAGGATTGAATAATGAGACATAAACTAGCAAAGGGTAAGCTTTCCCGACCAACACAACATAGGCTACTAATGTTAAAAGGTGCAACAATGGACCTATTAAAATATGAGTCAATTGAAACAACCGAATCAAAAGCAAGAGAAATAAAAAAAATGGCTGAAAAAGCTATTACAACAGCAAAAAAACCTGGGTTGAACAGTAAACGTTTAGCCGGCAAGATAATTTCAGATAAATCAATTTTGGACAAGCTCTTCACAGAAATTGCTCCAAGATATGAATCTAGGCCTGGAGGGTATACAAGAATAACAAAATCAGCAAAAAGAAAAGGAGATGGAGCATCCCTAGCGATTATAGAATTAGTTTCTTAATAGTAACATGAAAAAAATAGCGCTCATCGTAGAATATGACGGTAAACACTACAAAGGTTTTCAAAGCCAACCAAATGCTCCCACAATACAAAACACAATAGAAAATGCACTTAGTATGTTAACTAAAGAAAATATTGCAATCAGTGCGGCGGGGCGAACCGACGCAGGAGTTCATGCTAAGTCACAAGTAATATCGTTTAATACCATGACACAAAATTCAATTCAAACATATATAAACGGAACAAATCATTTTTTACCGGATGACATCTCTATAAAAAACGGATGCGAGGTAGATATGGATTTTGACCCAAGAAGAATGGCAATTAGCCGAAAATATGAATATTCTATAGACTGTGGATCTTCAAGATCGCCTTTAACTGCAAAATTCGCATACTATTTAGGAAAAGCACTTAATGTTCCAATAATGGTAAAAGGATCTAAATATTTCCTAGGGATTCATGATTTCAAAAATTTTTCTACTATCAAAAGAAATGAATCTAAAAGTACAATAAGAGAAATATACGATATTAATATTAACAAAATTGAAAAAATGGTTTACATAACAGTTGAAGGCAGTGCTTTTCTTTCTCATCAGGTAAGAAGAATGTGTGGTGCTTTAGTCGCAGTGGGAACAGAAATTATTAAACCAAATATAATTAAAGATTTGTTAGAAAATAAAATAGTTGACGTAACACCACAAACATTGCCTGCACACGGATTATGTTTAGTCGGTGTAAATTATAAATACTTTAATTTGGACGGTGATCAAAATGAAGAATGATTCTTCCACAATAACAAAAACGACGAGCGAACCCAATTGGGTATTAATTGATGCTAAAGAAGAAACTTTAGGGAGATTGTGTTCCAAAATCTCAAACATCTTACAAGGCAAAAATAAAGTTGATTATGCAAAACATATCAATAACGGAGATTTTGTAATTGTCATTAACACTGATAAAATCAACGTTACTGGGAAAAAATTAACTGACAAAAAATATTACCATTACAGCGGATATCATGGTGGAATGAAAGAACAATCTTTCGAAGATTTGTTAGAAATAGATTCTACTAAAATAATAAAAAATGCTGTTTCTGGTATGCTACCTAAAAATTCTCTTCGCAAAAAATTGCTTGCCAGACTAAAAATTTATAGTGGGCCAGATCATCCACATTCAGCTCAAATCAACACAAAATAATACATGACAGGAGTTATTCTTGACTACTCAACAATATTACTATGGTACCGGCAGAAGAAAAACATCAGTAGCCAGAGTTCGTATATATAAAGAAAAGGGTCCGATAATAATTAATGGTAAACCGCTAGAAGAATTAATGGGATATGAAACATGGCGTCAAATCGTAACCGAACCTCTAAAAATAACATCAAACAACAACAATTATCGTGTTAGTGTAAAGGTCGCTGGTGGAGGAATAGTAAGTCAAGCTGGAGCAATTAGTCATGGTATCTCTAGAGCTTTATTAGAAGCAGAACCAGAGTTACGTAAAACACTAAAGCAAAATGGCTTGTTAACTCGCGATTCAAGAGAAAAAGAACGTAAAAAACCTGGCCTAGTAAGAGCTAGAAAAGCAAAACAATACTCAAAACGATAATCTTTAGAATATCTAACTCTTTTGTATTAATTGCAAGATGTTGTTATCAACATCTTGGAATGTTGCCACAAATCCACCCCAATGCTCTTTCTCTGGAAGCCGCAAAAACTTAATGCCATATCTGGATAACCTTTGGTACTCATATTCAATATCATCAACTTCCAAATGCAACATATTCCTATAAGGATCAAAAGACTTACCTTGAATTTTTGAATGTTTACCGATCCCAAGTTTAGTATTACCAAGTCTAAATGATACAAAATCCTCATGTTTGCTTTTGGGTTTATATTTAAACAAATAGCTGTAAAAACTAACCATAGCCTCAAAATTGTCGGTCCATATAACAGCACCTACAATATCACCTATCATACCTGAACTCCCTTTATATCCATGAACAATATCTCGGAAGTCTATTTATCCGAGTACACTTTCATAAGTTAATATTTAGTTCTATAATACGTAATTATAAAGGGAAGGGGTTGTGTGATGACAGCTCAATTAAAATATATGGTCCCTTTAATAAAGGAGGTGCGTTTTTGAAACATAGTAGTACGAGGTGTATCTTCTAGGTGTTCAAGAGACACCTTATATAAAAAGGATCTCCAGACTTGTACTGGAGGTCCTTTTTTTAAACCTAATTTTAGAAAAACAATAAGATATGAACGAATTAAAATCCCCTTTGCTCAAAATTGAAAATCTACAAACTCAATTTAAAACCTCTGAAGGAATAATTAAAGCCGCTAATAATGTAAGTTTTGAAATATATCCTGGTGAGGTTATTGGAATAGTTGGGGAAAGTGGCTGCGGGAAAAGTGTGACCGCATTATCAATAATGCAACTTATACCTAAACCACATGGAGAAATAAAGGATGGTCAAATCTTATATAAAAATAAAGATATTCTTAACCTAAATGAAAAAGAAATGCAAAAAATTCGTGGCAATGAGATTTCAATTATATTTCAAGAACCAATGACCTCATTAAATCCAGTATTAACTATAGAAAAACAATTAACAGAACAAATGTTACTCCATTTAGGATTAAAATATAAAGAAGCTCGCTTAAAAGCTATAGAATTACTCGAACTCGTGGGCATGCCTGACCCAAAATCTATCTTAAAAAAATATCCTCACAATCTGAGTGGAGGTATGAGACAAAGAATCATGATAGCAATTGCTATCAGTTGTAATCCAAAATTGATCATTGCAGACGAACCTACAACATCTCTAGATGTCACAATACAAGCACAGATTCTTGAAACTTTAAAGTCAATTTGCGAAACATCTGATACTGCTTTGGTTTTAATAACACATAACCTAGGTATTATAGCTAGGTATGCTAAAAGAGTAATTGTAATGTATGCCGGTAAGATAGTAGAAGAAGGTAATGCGGTTGATTTGTATAATTCTCCAAAACACCCCTACACTCTAGGCTTGCTTAGGTCCGTTCCTAAATTAAACAGTTCCCCCGACGCAAACCTTGAAGCAATACCAGGAAATCCACCCGATTTAAACAATCTTCCGAATGGTTGTAGTTTCCAACCAAGATGTTACTTAATTAATGAAAAATGTAATGTAGAACCAACAATAACACCTGTATCCGATCAACACCGAACTGCATGTTGGAATTACACCGAACTAAATTAATACTGAATGTATCGCCGTTAAAAACAAACCATGTCTAAGTCTTTGATACAAATAAATAATGTGAAAATGCATTATAAGAGCTCCGGACTTTCACTATTCAGAAAAAGTCAACAAACCGTAAAGGCACTAGATGGAGTAACACTGTCCATTAACGAAAAAGAGACTTTAGGATTAGTAGGTGAGAGTGGAAGTGGTAAAACTACACTGGGAAGGTGTGTTTTAAATTTGATCAAACCAACTGAAGGGTATGTTTCATTTAATGGGTTAATTCTTAATGAACTTAATTCAAAACAAATGCGATCTATACGCAAACAAATACAAATCGTCTTTCAAGACCCTTACGCATCTTTGAATCCAAGAATGACTTGCGGGGATATAATAGCTGAACCAATAATCATACATGGATTAATACCAAATAAAACTGAAAGAGAACATAAAATCAAATCTCTTTTGGAAACTGTTGGACTAAACCCCAATATTATCAACAGATACCCCAACGAATTTAGTGGAGGTCAAAGACAAAGGATTGCTATAGCTAGAGCTTTGGCTATTAATCCAAAATTTATCGTTTTAGATGAACCAATCTCTTCTCTAGACGTATCAATACAAGCTCAAATAATCAATTTACTGAAAAAATTACAACGTCAATTCAACCTTACGTACTTATTTATTGCGCACGATTTATCAGTAGTAAGTAATATAAGCAACAGAGTTGCAGTTATGTATTTAGGCCACATCGTAGAAATAGCAGATACTGCAGACTTATACAAAAACCCAAAACATCCTTACACGAAAGCACTTATATCAGCTATACCAATTCCAGACCCCACTTTAGAATCACAACGTAAACGCTTGATTTTAAAAGGAGAAGTACCAAGCCCAATTAATCCACCTAGCGGCTGTGTTTTTAGGACTAGGTGTCCAATCGCAGATGAAAAATGTTCCACAACAAACCCAACCCTCAAAAAAATTTCTGAGACCCAGCACGTTTCCTGCTTAAAAATTAGCTAGTTTTCATCAATAAGCTAATCTACCCGGAATTTTAACCCTTATTTTATATAAAGAACTTGATGCTGTAATAAACAGACTTTTCATATCAGATTCACCCCAAGTAAAATTGGCTGCAGCTTCAGGAATACCAATAACACCAAGCGATGTTCCATTAGAATCCAAAATGTGAATTCCACCTGGACCACAACAATACATATTACCATCCATATCAATTTTCATACCGTCTGGTACACCTTCGCCATCCGACTCTAATATCGCCCAAACTGCTCCTCCACTTAATGTCCCATCTGAATTCACATCGAATACTCTTATATGGCTTTTCATACTATCATTAACAAAAAGCTTGGACTCATCATCAGAGAAACATAATCCGTTTGGTTGATCAAAGTCTTCGACTAAAAGAGTCAAATTGCCCGAATCATCAATCATATATACTCCACGGACTTCCATCTCACATTCTCTCAAAACACCGTAATATTCCATCCTTCCAAATGTCGGGTCGGTAAAATATATTGCCCCTTTCTTACTTACTATAATGTCATTTGGGCTATTTAATTCTTTGCCTTCATAATGGGAAGCTAAAACTGTTATTTCACCATTATTTTCAGTACGCGTCACTCTACTTGTAGCATGTTCACAAGTTACTAACCTTCCTGAACTATCATAAGCGTTACCGTTAGCCATATTACTTGGATCCCTGTAAGATTCAACTCCACCTGCTTCTGTCCATTTTCTCATCTTGTTGCCAGGCATATCACTGAATATCAAACTTTGATTATTGTGATCCCATACAGGTCCTTCAGTAAATTCAAAACCAGAGCCCACAACTGCTAATTCAGAATCCGGATTAAGAATTGATAAAATGCGATCATCTCTCTTGTCTAATGAATCTGATAATTTCAAAATAATTCCTCCTATCTATATTTAAATTGAAGTGCCCACTTTATTATTACACCAAAACAATAAATTTAGCATTAACAATCGTGGTGGAGCTGATGGGAGTCGAACCCACGACCTTCTGAATGCCATTCAGACGCTCTCCCAACTGAGCTACAGCCCCATTTCGTATCTAATACAAGCTAGAATTATAACAAATAAATAACCTAAAAGTGCAGAATACATAGTTGGATACTTAGTTTTGTCTTTAAAAGTTCCAATTATCCTCTTCTTTAAGGTCTATTCTAACTTCGTAATTTACATACACATTAAAATAGCCCCTGAAGTTTAGTTCAGAGGCTATTTTATCCTTATGACATTACGGCAAAAACGTTAGACTCTTTATTACTCCTGTGCTCTTCTCATGAACAAAACCACACCCGAAGCTACCGCTGCTACAAGAGTAAGCATCCAAATAATGAATCCTGCATCTCCGAGAATCAAGACCCCAGGTATACCAACTACCCCAGTAACCAGCATAAGCCCACCTATCCAGATAGGCAGAAACCCTTTTTCCATAACTAGTCCTATTCCCAGAAGGACAACCCCAAGAGCCCAGAACACTGGCATACCTGAGAATATACCGTCAGCAGTCATGTCAATTGTAATAGCCGTTTCTATAATTCCTTCATCAAACAAATCCATAGCCGCCAAAGACATTCCCATACCGATAATCGGGACTGCTATTAGGACTGTGAAAATAGACGAAGATAAACTCCCGAAAGCGGCACCACTTCCCTGTAAAGACCTTCCTAAAAACGCAATCCCCAACATAGTTCCCACGAGGAAAAAAGTTCCTGGTATATTTATTAGATAGGCAAGGGCTTTTTCTCCCGAGCTAAGCTGCAGCCAAGCCAAAGCTGCCTCTCTGCCCTCTAGATTAGAATCAATTTCCCCAAGTAGAACTGGTTCAAGTATCATCCATACAAGAAGCATCAATACTGGACAAATCATGAGTATTAGTGAGTAAAACATACGAGTATTCATATTTTCACACCTCAGTTGTTTGTATTTGCCATAGAACTCATTCTAAGACGGTTTATTATAGCATAGGCTCAGTACACGAATACGCTATTTGCAGTTGGCAAAGACAATTTACTTGAGAATAGAGTGGTTCTATGTATTCCCCCAAATCATAAGTCCGACACCAGCAAGAACAATAAAAAAAAGAAGTTGGATTGCTCTATGGAATTCCATTAACATCCTATCCTTCCCCTATAACCCATTTTGTAAAGGACAACCCAAATGATGGCTACTATTGTACTTCCAGCCATAATCCATATAGTAAGAACTATGTCGCCTTTCACCAATCATTGAACATATCTATAAGAAACATATATTCCTACTATAGTTAATATCGCAAAAAGTCCAAATACACCTTTCATTATTTAATCTCCCCCTTGCCCTCTATAACCCATAGAGTAGAAGACAAATCCAATGACAACTACTACAAAAAAACCAAAAATCCCAACGGCAGTCCATACATCAATTTCTATAATAGTTCAGTTCCTTAGATTATCTTAGGTATTAGTTTTCTAAAAACGTCAGGGTTGATTTTAAAGTGTTAGGTTGGCTAGTAGCAAACTTTATAGCTTTAGGAATTAGTGAAATTCACACTTCTGTTTCATTTATTTAGGAGTTATAGTTGTCACATTACCTTTAATTAGCGTTATTGTTTCGATTACATTGGAATCCAAATATTGGATACCGAAAAGTAAAAATAATGAATAATATAATCGTTAATTTTTGAGCGAATATACCAGAACTAACATTTATTGGCAATCAACAATATTTTCCTTAGGGAAATTTAAAAAATCAACAAGTGAACCGATTTTAATATTATTCAAATCGGCCTCCCCCGCATTAATTTCCAACGTGTATGTTGCAGGAGATTTAGATGAATATAATACTAAGTTTTCAGAAGAATTAGGGTTTTCAGGATTTTTAGCATCGTATGTTATATCAACGACTTTGCACGAATTAGAAATCCATATCAGATCTAGCGGGAATTTCATCCCATACATCCAAAATTGAGTCGCTGAATCTTGGCTAAATATAAACAACATACCAGTATTTTCTTCCAAAATATCTCTACCTGACAAACCAAGGGCTCTTTCTGAAGGATTTATAGCTAATTCAACTTCGAAAATAGCGCCTCCAATTTTTACTTTTGGTATTTGATTAGTAACCGTCGTTAATTCATGTTTTTGCCTAGTTTCATCACTTTGATCCATATTAGATTCACATCCAATCAACACCACTGCCGGGAATAATACACTAATAAAAATTAGATGTAGTAAATCAATAAATTTGTCAAAAATCATGTCTACCACCCAAACCTGAATAAAAACTAATATTAACGTTATAGTAGTTAATTATGAGCGTCGGTTAATCAGATTAAAAACGCTACTATCATGATATTATATTATTGTTCACTTTTTCCCTTAATAAAGAGGAGCTAATGTCTGATTTCAAAGTCAAAGTGCCAGCCACTATTGCTAATCTAGGACCAGGGTTTGATTCTTTAGCTATGGCTATAGATATTTGGAATTCTGTAATTGTAAAACTTGGTCAACAAAAAATTGTTGTTGATGGCTTTGGCCAAAATTCACTACCCAAAGATCAAACTAATCTGGTTTACGTATCAATTTGTAAAGTTTTTCAACAATTACAACGTACCGTTCCGAGTTTAACTATTGAGTGCTATAACAATATCCCTATAAAAAAAGGGTTAGGTAGTAGCGCAGCCTCTATAATAGCAGGATTATTGTTAGGAAATGCTTTGTGCAATAATCAACTCAGTGATATAGAGATTCTTCAACTAGCAAATGAAATTGAAGGACATTCTGATAATGTAGCCGCATGCCTATTCGGTGGTTGCCAAATAGTTGTGAATAATAACAATAGCGTTATATCTAATTCTAAAATCAATGTATCTGAAGATTTGGATTTGATAATATTTGTTCCAGATAAAACTACTTCCACTGATGATTCAAGAACAATTGTGCCCCAAAATATTAGCTTGGGAGACGCCGTATTTAACATTGGAAGAACTGCTCTTTTAGTTAACTTACTAAATAACAACATAAACGAAAATCTCAAATTAGCTACTGAAGATAAACTTCACCAACCACACAGAATAAAATTAATACCTGGTCTAAATGAAATCATCGATTCAAGTATTAAATCTGGTTCATTAGGTTCATTTCTATGTGGAAGTGGACCATCTATTGTGGCAATAACTAAATCAAATGTGGATGAGATTTCGAAAAATATCACAAAGACAGCATCTAATGTTAATATCCAAGGTCAAATCATTCTCTCTAAACCAACTACCACAGGTGCATATTTACCAAATAACACCTAAAATATTTAACTAAGCGATATTTAGGGAAATATATAAAAAAATGAATTTAGTAGTACAAAAATATGGCGGTAGTTCTTTGGCAAGTGCTGAAGCAATAAAAAATATTGCAAAAAAAATTAAATTCAAGATAGACAAAGGTGAAAAAATAGTTTGTGTAGTTTCCGCAATGGGAGAAACCACAGATAACTTGATAAACCTAGCGTTAAACATAACAGATAATCCTGACTCAAGAGAACTTGACCTGCTATTATCGACAGGCGAATTAGTAAGCAGTACGTTGCTAACAATTGCATTGAGATCAATGGATATAAAAGCTATAAGCCTCACTGGTACCCAAGCAGGCATATTTACAAATAAAAGTCACGGCAATGCAAAAATATTATCAATTGACTCCAGTCGTATTTGGGATGAATTAAATCGCAATAAAGTTGTAGTAATTGCTGGATTTCAAGGCTTCAATGATTCTATGGATATTACTACACTTGGAAGAGGCGGCTCAGACACAACAGCTGTTGCTATTGCTGCAGAACTAAATGCAGATATATGCGAAATATATACTGATGTTGACGGTATTTTTACAGCAAACCCAAAATATGTTCCAAACGCAACCAAATTGGACTCGGTAGAATACGAAGAAATGCTTGAACTTGCTAGTTTAGGTGCCAAAATGCACCCAAGGTCCATCGAACTTGGGTTAGTATATAAAATGCCTATTTTAGTAGCATCAAGCGTAAATGATGTGCCTGGTACCATGATCACGCAAGGAGACAATAAATTGAGCAACAAAACTGTAGGTGAGGTAAGAAACAGAGTAAGAGGCATCGCTACAGATGAAAATATATCAAGAATAACTATACATGGATTGAATAATATACCCGGCACAGCCACAAAAATATTTGAACCTTTGTCACTAGCTGATATCAGTGTCGATGTTATAGTGCAAAATAGTGGTAATGATGGCCAAACTAATATTTCTTTTACTATTAAAGATAGTGAATTAACTAAAACTAAAACAATAATGGAAAAAATCTGCTCGCATATAGATAATGCTTCTTTCACCTACGACACAGGTTTATCTAAAATAAGTATTGTTGGTACAGGAATGCAGGATGCTCCAGGATACGCTACTCAAATGTTTAAATCTTTATCTGATGCAAATATAAATATTGAGATGATTACGACATCAGAAATTAGAATAACTTGTATTATCAAACAAGAAAACACTGGAGAAGCTGCAAGAATTCTACATTCAAGCTTTGATTTAGATTAAACTAATTGATTATCTGATTATTTCCACCCAAATCAAATATGGATAATATCTCAATAAATACCACAAACATTATCCCATTTTGCTCTATCGTAATACCCTGCTATAACGAATCCCTACAAATCCTCTCGACATTAGAAACAATAAAGAAATATTTGGATTCTAAAAAGCATATATGGGAAATTATAGTTGTAGATGATGGTAGCCAAGATGATACTAAAGAAATTGTTAGATCATTCTGTCTAAAAGATCCAAGAGTACAAATACTAACAATCCCCCACTCCGGAAAAGGATGGGCAGTAAAAACAGGGATGTCTAAAGCTAATGGAAATTTCCGTTTCATGTGTGATGCGGATTTATCTATGCCTATTAACGAAATAGATAAGTTTTTTGAACATATGGCTAAAGGATATGACGTTGTTGTGGGTTCAAGAGAACTATCTGAATCACAAAGATTCAATGAACCTAAAATCCGCCATGTCATGGGACGTATTTTCAATTTGTTTGCCAAGAAAGTTTCTCTAACTGATTTTTATGATACTCAATGCGGTTTTAAATGTTTCAAAAAAAATGCTGCTGAACATATTTTCTCGCGACAGACAAACAAAGGATTCGCATTCGATATAGAGATTCTTAAATTAGCCAAAAAAGCAAACTTCAACCTTATTGAAGTACCAATTGTGTGGTATCACAAAAGACCAAGCAAAGTAAAAATCCATATTGATTCTATAAAAATGATAAAGGACACATTCCTAATAGCGATTAGGCACAATAAATAATATAAGTGACCAATAAAACAACATCCAAAATATCAGTAATTATTCCGACCTACAACGAAGCAGGTAATCTACCTGTTTTGATAAAAAACATCTTTGACCAGTCCATACAAAATTTACATCTACTTATAATAGATGATTCATCTCCAGATGGGACTGCAATAATAGCAAATCAACTAGCCAAAGAATATCCTGGCAAAATTGAACTTATCCAACGAGAGGCAAAACTAGGCCTTGGCAGTGCTTACAAAATAGGATATCAAAAAGCTATCGCATCGGACGTCGATATTGTTGTTCAAATGGATGCAGACCTCTCTCATTCGCCACAGTACATACCTGAGTTTTTAAAACAACTTGATAATGCAGACATAGTTATTGGTTCACGTTACATTGAAGGCGGTAAAGTGGACAGAGATTGGAATCTTTTAAGAAAAATGATTAGTAAATTAGGCGTAATATCCATAAGAATAGTTACAGGGCTAAAAATAAAAGACGTAACGTCTGGATTTAAAGCATACAAAATAGAAGTTTTAAAAGCCTTAAACTTAGAAGGTCTTAAATGTGACGGCTTTGGATTCCAAGCTGAAATGATTCATTCATGTGCCCAAAGTGGGTATTTGATAAAAGAACATCCAATCTATTTTCGCGATAGAACCAAAGGAAAATCCAAAATGTCTATCCAAATCATACTAGAAGCGATTAAATATTTGACTCTAATTCGTTTCAAATAATTACAGGTCAAAAAAAATATTGCAAAAAAGATATTGATTTAATTACTTATTGGGATATAAAATCACCGCGCAAATATAAATATAATCATAGCGGACAATATCAATGGAAAGTTCTAGTTTTTTAAACGCTGATTTACTAAATAATTTATCTCAACAAGCTATACAGGCGGCAATTAAAGGACAATGGCAAAACGCAGTTGATATCAATTCAGAGATCTTAGATAAATCTCCAAAAGATACAGAGGCTTTAAATAGACTAGGTAAAGCTTATATGGAATTAGGTTTAATAGTTAAATCAATTAAAACATTTAAGACATGTCAGAAAATCTCTCCAAATAATCCAATTGCAATCAAAAATTTACAGCGGCTTCAGAGTATACAGGCATCCGATAAAAGTATATCAAAACATCGACTATCTACTCCCGATGACTTTATAGAAGACAGCAAAACAGTCAGTACTAGCTTGATAAATTTAACTTCTGCTAACAATATTTTAAAATTAAGCCCTGGGCACAAATGTACTCTTGAAATAGTAAATAATACTGTAAATATTCTAGATTCCAATAGGATTAGAGTTGGACAAATTGAACCACGACTAGGATCCAGAATAATACGGTTAATAGATTCGGGGAATAAATACATTGCAACCGTTAAAAGTTCTGATTCAAAAAAGATTACAATTCTTATTCGAGAATCTTTTACTAAATCGCTAAATAAATCTATTTCATCATTTCAGAACAAAAATATAAGTAAGTTTCCTAATTCAAATAATCTAGAAGATAATATTGATTTAGAATATGAATCTCCACTACCAATAAGTACTTGGAGTGATGATGGGGATGATGATTTTGTAGAAGATGATCAGTTTAGGCCTGAAATCCATAGGATAATTGATCCCGAATCAGAAAAAATATCATAATTAATTACAAAAGTCATAAAAAATTAAATCACCTTACATAAATACCCCATTGCTGCATTGCATCTTTTATTTCAGGTTTATTTAATTCAACCAAAGTCTTCAAAAATCCGCTTAATGAGTGGAGATGCATTTTTCCATTTTCACATACCCAATTTGATTCAGTTGGTACAACATAAAGCATTGATTTTAAGTGATTGCAATTAATATTAATCCGCGTAGTTCCATTTATATTATCCATTTCCTCGTCTAATTTTTTTTCCATTTCGATTTCACTCCAATATTAGTTGGCCATAATTAACGCTATTTACTAAACAATACACACTGATTTATTTTAATCCTAATAATTATCGGATATATTTATGGTAATGACAAAATATTATTTTGAGCTTAAATTATTAGAATCCAATAACTAATTTAATACTGGAGTATTTTTTGACACCAATCAACAAGATTGACAATCAATTAAAAAATTCATTTTCTTCAAATAAAATATCAATAGCAACTTTCATGACAACTGACTATCCAGATCATGACACATTTATCAATATTAGTGTTAAGCTTTGCGAAATGGGCGTTGATATATTGGAGTTTGGCATACCATTTAGCGATCCTATCGCAGAAGGTAGGACAATACAGGAAACAACGTTTCGAGTACTTGAAACCGGTACTAATATAACTAATTGTCTTGAATCTATCTCTTTAATTCGACAAATGGGATATACAACACCCATAGTTATAATGGGTTACTATAACCCTATATTAAAATATGGGTTGCACTCATTTACCTTAAAAGCAAAACAAGCTGGCGTTGACGGGCTTATAGTTGCTGATTTACCAGTAGAAGAATCAAACAAACTGCGTGAACTATGTAACGCAAATAATATCCATTTAATTCAAATGTTAGCACCTACTAGTACCGCTGAGCGTATTAAAAAGACCTGTGAAATTGCCAGTGGTTTCATTTATTGCGTAAGTATAACTGGAGTAACAGGTGCTAGGAAAAGTATAGGACCTGAAATCGAAATACTTGTAAATCAAATACGAAACTATACAAATATACCAATTATGGTTGGTTTTGGAATATCAAATAGAGACCATGTGGAAACAATAGGAAAATTCGCCGACGGTGCAATAATAGGAAGTGCTTTGCTAGACACAATCGGAGAATATAAAGGCGAAAAAGCGATATCCAAAGCATATAAATTTATTGAAAATCTAATTGATATACCACATAACAGAATGGGAGCGAGGTAATGTCAAAAGTAAGAGGGATTAGAGGAGCTACAACAGTACATAAAAATACCAAGGATGAAGTCATTAAAGCTACTCAAGAGATGTTGTCAGATATAGTAGACAAAAATAAATTAAAAATCGACGATATTGCAGCTGCAATATTTACTACTACAGAAGACGTTGATTCTGAATTTCCAGCATACGCTGCTAGAATGATGGGATGGGAATATGTCGCTTTACTCGACAATACACAAATGAAAGTGCCTAATTCACTTAAGCTTTGTATAAGAGTTTTATTACTAGTTAACACCGATATACCAGCAAATCAAATTGAAAATGTCTATTTGCATCAAGCAGTGAATCTTAGAAAAAAAAGATAATAGGTCTACAAACATCCAAATTAATAACCTGATTTATCTTTGATATTTCAATAAGACTATAGTATACAAGTTGTATGCTTAAATTTTTTAAGCACAATACAATTAATAACACCTAAAGATAAACGATGAACAAAGAACTACGTGATATAAACATAGTAAAAATACAAAATTTACCTACACCTGCAGAATATGAATCGAGTATACCAATATCAGAAACTCAGCGGTCTTTTATATTCAAAGGGAGACAATCTATTATCGACATTTTATCGGGTCAAGACGATAGATTGTTAGCAATTGTAGGACCGTGTTCAATCCATGACGTAACCGCCGGAATCGAATATGCCAAAAAACTTAAAAAATGCTCAGAAAAAATTGCTTCAGAAATTTTGGTTCTTATGCGGGTCTATTTTGAAAAACCTCGAACAACTATAGGTTGGAAAGGTATGATATATGATCCTCATCTTAACGGTAGCCTTGATATTCAAGAAGGCCTTAAAAGAGCACGTAGCTTTTTGAGTGATTTATCAGACGTTGGTTTATTGTGTGCAACCGAGTTTGTTGACCCTATAACTCCACAATACATTGCAGATTTTGTATCGTGGGCAGCAATTGGCGCCCGAACGGCCGAAAGCCAAACACATAGACAAATGGCTAGCGGATTAAGTATGCCAGTAGGAATTAAAAATGGTACCGGAGGGAGCATCCAACTTGCCGCAGATGCTATTGTCGCAGCTAATTCAAAACATGGATTTCTTGGAGTGGACGAGCATGGTAATGCATCAATAGTAATGACTAATGGAAACCCGAACTCTCATTTGGTACTTAGAGGGGGATCAAACGGTCCTAATTACGACGAAACATCCGTTGCTAATGCAATAAATATACTTAATAAATCGCATGTTTCCAATAAATTGATAATAGATTGCTCTCACGCAAATTCAAATAAAAATTTTGAACTTGAACCTTTAGTATTTCAAGATGTATTAAACCAAAGATTAACTGGCAATTCAAATATTGCAGGAATGATGATTGAAAGTCATCTGAAACCAGGTAGCCAAACACTGAATGAAAATAAACCAAAAGATTTGGAATATGGTGTTTCTATAACTGATTCTTGTTTAGGATGGGAACAAACTGAAGAATTGTTACTAGACGCATTTGAAAAATTAAGTTGAAATTCAGTAACATTTATATTTTTATATTCTTATTGTAAATTAGTTTGTGGTACTGTGGTAATCTAATTTAAATCAGCAAATAGATTTTTTATGATTCCGTTAAACAAAAAACCCAAACAGGCGCTGATATTCGGGTCTTTAAATCATGTTTTAAGTGATTTCTTATTCGCCCTTATGGTGCCTATACTTATCCTAATTAAAGACGACCCTAACCTCCCTATGAATTACACTCAAATTGGCGTGATTAGGATGTTACATACAGGCTCAGCAGGCTTATCTCAAATACCATTTGGATTAATTACTAATCTATTTAACGAGGGTTGGTTAATAATTGTTGGAAATGCCTGGGTCACTATCGGCTTGATAATTTTATCTTATGTGCAAACCTATCCGTCTATAGTATTTATTAGTCTAGTAGGCGGTATTGGAGGAGGGGCTCAGCACCCACTCGCAACAAACTTAGTGTCACGCTCTTATGAGAATAAAAATCAATCTACTGCAATAGGAACTGTTAATTTCGCTGGGGATATAGGTAAAATTTTAGCACCTTTATGTGGAACTTTTATCTTAGCCACTTTAGGCTGGCGTAAAGGCCTTAAAGTCACAGGCATATCAACTTTGATATTTATTTTTATTTATTCGTTAAGCGTATTAAAACATTTCAAATATTTCACATCTAAAACCACTTCAAACAAGATACCTAATATTTATAAGCCATCATTACCATTTATCGTCCTCTGTTGTGCCCTATTTATAGATTCTGGAATAAGAACCGCAGCTATCACATTTATACCTTTCGCATTAAAATCCATAGATTTAGATACTGATAATGTTTTATTTTTGTTAACGTCGCTACTAATTGGTGGAGCTATAGGTAAAATTTTATGTGGATGGCTAAATGAACGTTACAACTTTATATCGATTGTATTATTTACAAAAGGAACAACAGCTTTAATATTCTTTATGTTTATGTTTTCCGATAAACTTCCATTACTCCCCTTGATGTTTATTTTAGGACTTGGATTAAACGGCACTTCTTCCATTTTGTATGGACAAGTTGGCAAAACAGTATCAATTAGCTCTAGATCATCTTCCTACGCATATTTATATACCGTAGGCGAGATTGGTTCAGCAGTTTTTCCATTTTTGATTGGAATTATTAGCGATGTTTATAGCATAACATTAACTAACTCTATATTTGGATTTTGTGCTTTAATAGTAATAGCCGTTTCGTTTTTTATAAAAGATACTCAAATCAAAAATAAGATATAATTTCAATAAAGTAATTTATTCCATATTTCCGCAACTACATCCACAATAACTTGGTTTATGAATTTAATAGAAGAACTTAAAGAATATAAAGATTTGAGAAACTCTATTGTAACCATTGGGGTTTTCGATGGAGTTCACTTAGGCCACCAAAATCTGATTTCACAAGTGGTTAATGAAGCTAACATCCACAAATTGTGTCCAACAATAATAACCTTTGTTAACCACCCAGCATCTATATTGCGAAACAATTTCACAACTGAATTTATTTGTTCGTTAGAAGAAAGAATTCGATTATTGAAACTTTTATCTGTCGAACAAGTTATTCCTATTAGTTTTGATAAACAAGTGGCCAATTTATCAGCTGAACATTTTATTGGTTTTTTGCAAAAAACAATCAAAATGGAAAAAATGGTGATAGGGCCCGACTTTGCAATGGGCCGAAATAGAAGTGGCTCATCTATAACTCTACCTAAATTAGCAGATAAAATGGGTTTCCAAGTAAAGTCAATTAAATCAGTTACAGATACATCAAACGCTCATATTAGTAGCACTTCCATACGCAAACAGATAAAACAAGGCGATTTCCAGCACGTTAATTCACAATTAGGAAGAACATATTCATTGGATGGAACAGTAATACAAGGTATGAAAAGAGGAAGACAATTAGGATTTCCAACAGCGAATTTACAACTTATGAATGCAGGTATTGTGATACCACCAGATGGGATTTATGCCACCAGAACCTTAGTTGATAATAAATCATACTTGTCAGCTACGAGTATAGGAAGTCAACCAACTTTTGCGGGTAATAAACAAACAGTAGAATCTTATATAATAGGCTTCTCTAAAGATATATATGGTAAAAGCATAAGCATACAATTCGAAAAACGGCTTCGGGATCAAAAATATTTTGAATCTATATCGGAATTAAAAAAACAGATGTCAAAAGACATAGAAGAAACCCAAATAATTCTATCAAACTGAAGTATAATGGTTGTTATTCAAAGCATAGGTGCATATTCGCTTGTCTAAATTAGATACAATTATGAATAGAGGTATAGCAGAAGTAATCGTCAAATCTGATTTAATTACACTTTTAAAAGATAGACGACCACTTCGAATTAAAATGGGGTTTGATCCGAGTGCCCCAGATCTTCATTTAGGTCATTGCGTCGGGCTAAGAAAATTACGCCAATTACAAGAGGAAGGTCATACAGTAGTAGTGATAGTTGGAGACTGGACAGCACAAATAGGAGATCCAACTGGTCAATCTGTAACCAGACCGATGCTTAGCCAAGAACAGGTAGATAAAAATGCAGAAACATATTTATCTCAATTATTTAAAATTGTAGATAAAAATAAAACCGAAATTAGAAAACAAAGTGAATGGTTTAGTGATTTTTCACTTAAAGATGTAATTAAACTTACAAGTAATTTCACAGTAGCACAATTTTTGGCTAGAGATGATTTTTCTAAACGGTACAAAGCAAATCATCCAATTGCGATTACTGAATTCATGTATCCATTATTGCAAGCTTACGATTCAGTCGCTGTTAAATCTGATGTTGAAGTTGGTGGTACAGATCAAAAATTCAATCTATTGGTTGGAAGAGATTTGCAACAAATGATGGGGCAAAAGCCTCAACAATGTATCCTTGTACCTATTCTAGTTGGTACAGATGGAACTCATAAAATGAGTAAAAGCCTAGGTAACTACATCGGCGTGACTGATACAGCAAAAACGATGTATGCCAAAACCATGTCTCTTCCAGACAGCCAAATAATGCCATATTTTGAATGTTTAACTGATATCAATGAACAAGAGTTATCAGAATTAAATAGTGCAATGGAAAATGAATCCATTAATCCTATGGATGCCAAAAAAACATTAGCTAAGCAAATAGTCACCCAAATGTACGAAATTAACTCAGCAAATTCAGCTCAAGCTGAATTTGAAAGCGTAGTACAAAACAAGGAAATTCCCAGCGATTTAGACGAAGTTTCAATTGAAAATCTGAATACCATTAGAAATCTAAAACTTAGTAATTTCCTCGCTAATTTTAATCTAGTAAAAAGTAACAGCGAAGCGAGAAGATTAATCGATCAAAATGCAGTGAGTATTAATAATGTAATTGTTAAAGAAAATTTGAATGTCAGTGAGTTGCATTTGAATACAACTAACTTACTTAAAATCGGTAGAAATAAATATGTGAAATTGCTAATCAATTAGCTGTTAATTAGGAGTGTCAAAATTGAATTTACGAATACCCGGTCCCATACCAGTACCAGATGATATCTTACAAATACTGTCGCGCCAGATGATTAATCACAGAGGTCCAGAATTTAAAGAGTTGCTCTATCGTGTAACTGAAAGGTTAAAAACAGTTTTCGCAACAGAAAACGATATGTTCATCTTATCTTCATCAGGAACCGGAGGAATGGAGGCTGCAATATCTAACACTTTATCAGTTGGCGATAAAGTGATTTGTGCATCAATAGGATCATTTGGAAATCGTTTCGGTGAAATAGCTAAACGATTTGGAGCAAATGTTGAAATGGTTAATTTTGAACCTGGTACATCTATAAATATTGAAGTTTTGGAACAGGCATTAAACGATCATAAAAATGTGAAAGCCGTTCTAGTAACACACAACGAAACAAATACTGGAGTAACAAATAACTTGAAGCAGGTAGCTAAAATCGTAAAAAAAGATCCTAGTCGCTTATTACTAGTCGATGGAATCAGTAGTGTTTGCTCTATACCACTTCAAACAGATGAATGGGAATGTGATGTCGTTGTAAGTGCATCTCAAAAAGGATGGATGTTACCTCCAGGACTGGCTTTTATAAGTTTTAGTCCCCTTGCTTGGAAATTCAATTCAGTTTCTGACATGCCTCGTTTCTATTTCGATTTAATTCAATATAAATCATATTATGAAAAAGGACAGCCACCCTGGACCCCAGCTTTATCAATTATCTTTGCACTAGATAAAGCGCTAGAACAAATAATAGATGAAGGAATGGAAAATGTGTATTCTAGACACTCATCTATTGCTAATCAGGTAAGAAATGGAATTAAAGCAATCGGACTTAGTCTATTTCCGGACATATCAGTTGCCTCAAACACGGTTACTGCTGTTAAATCTCCTGATGGACTAGACGCTGACATCCTGAGAAAGCAAGTTCAACAAGACCATGACGTAGTCCTTGCTGGAGGTTATGGACCCCAACAGGGAAAAATATTCAGAATAGGTCATTTGGGATATGTAAAGCCTAAAGAAATAGATGAAACGATTGATGCAATCAACCTTACACTCAAAAACGTCTAATTTGCTGCTATTAATTTATTAAAACTATCACCATCGATAGTTTCATTTTTAATTAAATATTCGGCTACTGCTCGAAGTTTTTCAATATTCGATTCAATGGTCTTTTTAGCTTTACCATGGGCTGCTTTAATCAAATTTTGAACTTCGTCATCGATTTCCTCAGCAATTTTATCACTATAATTTCTTTGTTCAGATATTTCTTTACCGAGGAAAACATGTTCTTCTCTCTTCCCAAAAGTCCGAAGACCAAGTCTTTCACTCATTCCATACTTAGTAACCATAACTCTAGCCAAATCTGTAGCTTGCTCTAAATCATTACTAGCACCTGTTGTAATCTCGCCAAAAACTGTCTCTTCAGCCACTCGTCCACCTAGTGACATTGCAAGTCGATCTTCAAATTGGTTCTTAGTCCAAAGATGTCTCTCTTCATCGGGCACCGATTTTGTATAACCACCTGCAGAACCTCTAGCTACTATCGTAATTTTAGTAATTGGATCAGAATGAGGCAAAAGATGACCAACCAAAGCGTGGCCAGCCTCATGGTAAGCAGTAAGTTCTTTTTCTTTATCACTAATGACTCGAGATTTTCTTTCTGGTCCCATAGTTACTCTATCAATAGACTCCACAAGGTCATCTTGGTCAATCTTCAGACTATTTCTTCTGGCCGCCAAAATCGCAGATTCGTTTATAAGATTAGCCAAATCAGCTCCACTAAATCCGTGCGTGTCTTTAGCTATACTATCCAAGTTAACTGTTTCAGAAATAGGTTTGCCTTTAGCATGAACTTTCAAAATCTGAGACCTACCTTTTATATCTGGATTATCAAGCACCACTCTACGATCAAATCTTCCTGGACGCAATAAAGCAGGATCTAGTATATCGGGTCTATTTGTAGCCGCCATCACTATCACATTCACATTAGTATCAAATCCATCCATCTCAACCAATATCTGATTAAGGGTTTGTTCTCGCTCATCATGTCCTCCACCTAATCCTGCTCCTCTATGCCTACCAACCGCATCAATTTCGTCAACGAAAACTATACAAGGAGAATTTCTTTTGGCCTGATCAAATAAATCTCTTACTCGTGAAGCTCCAACACCAACAAACATTTCAACAAATTCACTACCACTTATAGAATAAAAAGGTACTTTTGCTTCGCCTGCAACAGCCCTTGCCAATAATGTTTTTCCTGTCCCAGGCGGACCTACCAATAATACCCCTTTGGGTATCTTGGCTCCTAAGTTTAAAAATCTTTCCGCATGCTTTAAAAAATCAACTACTTCTTCTAGTTCGATTTTTGCTTCTTCCACGCCTGCCACATCAGCAAAACTTACAGTTGATTCTGCACTCATTAACATTCTTGCTTTACTTCTACCAAAATTTAAAGTTTGCCCTGCATTACCTTGAGCTTGCCTCATCATAAACAACAAAACAGCTCCAAAAAATATTATTGGCAAAAAATTAAGCACTATTGCAAATAAATTAGTAAAGCCACTTGAACCCTTGTATTCAACATCTATACCGCCAGTTCCTAATCCAACGCCAGAAGCATCCAGCAACAACATAAAGTCCCCAGATTCTTGTGTTCGAGACGTGAAAATATCACCTCTATTATTCGTTATTTTCAACCTTCCATTGGTACTAATTTCGATTTTATCTATAGTACCTTTTTGCGCCTCTGCAATAACTTGAGTTACAGGAATTTCAGTTGAATTTACATTCCCAGAATAAAAAGTAAAAAATATTGCTACAAGAGCTACAAATATTAAAACATAAGCAAAACTATTGCGTGAAAACTTCAGCAAATCATTGTCTCCTAATAATTTCGAATGATTTTACATTCATTCCTTATATCATATCATGTAGAAACAAAGACACGTAATCGTAAATGCTATAATCTTTATTTTGAAATCAAACCAATTTCCCTGGAGACTTGAATGTATACAGTAGAATATGAAAAATTTGTTTTAGAAAATGGACTGAATATAATATTGCACGAAGATAACAACCTTCCATTAACTGCAGTAAATGTATGGTATCACGTAGGGTCGAAAAACGAAGAAATTGGCAAAACCGGTTTTGCACACCTTTTTGAACATATGATGTTTGAAGGTTCAAAAAATCATAAGCATGATTATTTCGATCCTTTGCAAAAAATCGGAGCATCTATAAATGGGTCCACAACCTCAGATCGTACCAATTACTGGGAAAATATTCCTTCAAACAGTTTAGAGTTAGCTTTATGGCTTGAATCTGACAGGATGGGATTTTTACTTGAAGCTATAGACCAAAAAAGATTCGATACAGAACGTGAAATAGTAAAAAACGAACGTAGACAAAGCTATGAAAATAGGCCTTACGGCCAAGCACAACTAGAGTTACAGCCATTAATTTTCCCTAACCCTCACCCATACTCATGGCCAGTTATTGGCTCGCAAGCTGACCTTAATGCGGCTTCTTTAGAAGATGTTAAATCATTCTACAGAACATTTTATTCGCCTTCTAACGCAAGTATAGCAATAGCAGGCAAATATGATAAAAATAAGACTCTTGATTTAATAAACACCTATTTTGGAAACCTTAAGCCAGGACAACCAATTAAGAGAATTCATAAAATTGAATCTCCACTTAAAGGTGAAGTGAACCTGCAATTATTTGATTCTGTTCAATTACCCAAACTGTACCTTGTATGGCCAAGTCATCCAATGTTCGACAATTCTGAAGCTCCTCTAGATATCTTAGCTTCAATATTAGGAGAAGGAAAAAGTTCTAGACTACATAAATTATTGGTTAGAGATAAGCAAATAGCTAGATCGGTAAGAATATATAATTATGGGCAAGAATTGGCGGGAGAATTCTGCATTGAAATCATATCAAATAATCCTAATGATGATTTACAAGATTTACAGTCTATAACTGAAGACCAGATAAAGAAATTAACCACCACCCCACCAAATGAACAAGAAATTGAACGTGCAAAAAATAGAGTAAAATCTGACCATATTTCTCAATTAGAACATATCGGTGGCTTCGGTGGTCGTGCTGACCAACTTAATCATTACAACATATTTACAAATAATCCTAACACTATAAATACTGACCTCCAAAGATACATGTCTGTCGAACCCAAAGATATTCAAAAAGCAATTAAATCCACCATTGGAAATAATCGGGTTGTATTGAAAGTACTGCCAAAACCTAATTTAACTTCTAAAAATATTTCTATTGACCGAACTAAAATGCCTAAACCAGGTAATTTTTCGCGATTTACTCCAGAAATACCAGAAAGGATAAACATATCAGATAATATCGACATGCTATTTTTAAATAAACCAGGCATTCCATTGACTTCAACAGCTATAGTCTTCAAAGGTGGTTCTAATACAGATCCTCAAACCATTCCTGGATTAAATCACATAACTTCAAGATTAATTACAGAAGGTACGACTAATCGAAAATCAGAAGAAATACATGAACAATTAGAATTTATGGCATCAACACTTAATACCAACACCTATTATGAACATACCGTAGCTTATACCCAATCATTGAACGAAAATTCTGTAAAGACACAAAACCTATTATCAGATATATTAACCAACGCCAATTTCCCAGATATAGAATTAGCTAGATTAAAAAAACAAGAACTCACTGACATTAAACGTATTTCAGATGATCCTGTAGCTCTCAGTCGCTTAGCATCTAGGGCAATTATATACAACCAAAATTATCCTTTAAGTCATCCCACTATGGGCACAGAATCTTCATTACAAAAAATAGATCGAGAGGCTAGTGTAGCTCAATACAATAAAACATTTTTGCCTGAAACCTCAACTATTTTAGTCGTTGCCGGAAAGTCTAAATCAGAAGTTACGTCAGAAATAAAAGAATCTTTATCTAGCTGGTTAAACAAAAAGCAGAAACCATATAATGAAGTTAAAACACTTGGCTTAGATCCAATAGCTCAGAGTGGCCCATCCATTTATATACTAGATAAACCCAATTCACCCCAATCTGTAATTAGAGCCGGCATGTTAACAATAAAAAGAACAGACCCAGATTATTTTGCAATGACATTAATAAATTACATTTTTGGAGGGCAGCCTACATCCAGATTGTTCAAAAACCTAAGACAAGACAAAGGATATAGTTACGGATACTATTCTACTATTGAATGGTCGGAGTCAGCATCTTTGCTATTGGCTGGGGGATCTGTTGAAACCAAAGTCACTAAAGAATCCATTGTTGAAACCTTAAAAGAATATCAAAATATATCTCACGAATCACCTATTACACCTACAGAATTAAATGTAGCTAAACAAGGAATACTAAAAGGATACGCTTCGAATTTCCAAACCCAAGACCAATATATTGACAATTTGGCTCGAATCGCATTATACGATTTACCTCTTGATTACCACAAGCACTACCTAAAAAACATCAATGATATAAGCCTTGATCAAGTTCGAGAAGTATCTTCATCAAAAATCAATTTGGATAATTTGGCAATAATTGTAGTTGGCGATAGAAAGTTACTGCTGGACAAAATTTGTGAAATAGGCATTCCAGTACACACAATAGATGTTAGCGGCAAAATATTAAGTAAAGACCTTTAATTCCCTATTTACACCCTAGAAAGGTATTCCTTTGTTCTAGTATCAACCTTGACTGTGTCTCCTACGCCTATAAACAAAGGTACTTGAATATTTAGTCCTGTCTCCAATTTAGCATTCTTTGTTGCACCTTGAGCCGTATCTCCTTTATATCCAGGCTCACTTTCACTTACTAATAAATCAACAGTAGTGGGCAATTCTATGGATATAACATCACCTTTGTAAAAGATTAAATTGACTTTAAGCTGATCAATCAAAAATGGCATCGCAAATTCGATAAGTGTTGTAGATAACATATACTGTTCATAATTTGCTTCATCCATAAAATAAAATTGCTCTCCATCACCATACAAAAATTGGGCCTCTCTTCTCTCTATTTCCGCAGGAGTAAATTTAACGTCAAATCCATTAAATGATTTGTCTAAAACTTTCCCGGTACGTAACGATTTGAATCTAATTCTTGCTACAGGAGCTCTTTGTTCTTTTTTAGATCTCTCATAATCTACAACAACATATGGTTCTCCATCTAATTCAATTGGTAAACCTTTTCTTAAACTCCCGTATCCTATAGTCATAATTTCTAACCTCTCAAAAATACTTATGAAATTCGGTACTTACACCTAATTTTCATTATTAGTCAAATCTTTAAAATATTTTAAAGCATAAACAAAACCATTAAAACCTAACCCTGCAATTTGTCCTTCTGATATAGGCGCTATCACAGAAATGTGTCTAAATTGTTCCCTAGCATGAATGTTCGATATGTGAACTTCTACTACCTTTAATTTAGAATCAGTCAAAGCATCTCTTAAAGCTATACTATAATGGGTCAATGCACCTGGGTTTATTATTATCCCACTGGCAGTACTAGAATTATTTTGAATAAAATCAATCAATTCACCTTCATGATTAGATTGAAAAAACAAAACATCTAATGATAATTTTTCAGCTTCGTCTTCAATCATATTAACTAAAGCCGAATAATCTTTCGTACCGTAAACACTATCATCTCTTTTACCTAGCATATTCAGATTTGGACCATTTATTACAAGTATTTTCATTTTAGACTCCTCTTAGCACTCGTGATTTTACACATCGCCTTCTTGACCTAGTGGGTGTGCTGAAAGATATGACTTACGAGCAGACGACATTGTAATATGCGTATATATTTGGGTGGTTTCCGGATTAGTATGACCAAGCAAATCTTGAACTATTCTCAAATCCGTACCTGAATCCAGTAAATGCGTAGCAAACGAATGCCTTAAGGTGTGAGGATGTACCCCATCTAAACCTACTTTAGAAGCATAGGTTTTGATTTTAGTCTGGATACTCACAACGCTTAGTGCTCCGCCAAGCCTGTTCAAATAAACATTGGAAGGGCTATTTTTCCTTATCAATCGTGGCCTAGCATTATTAAGGTAAATTCCCAACCAATTTGCAGCCATTGGCCCAATCAAACATATACGCTGCTTTGAACCTTTACCTCTAACTGTTATCTCCCTCGTTGTGAGATTAACGTTATTGGTTTGCAAGTCTTTAACTTCGCTTACTCTTAAACCAGCAGAGTATATTAATTCTAAAAAGCTTCTATCTCTAACTCCCAGTTTATTAGAAGTATCTGGAACTGACATTAGTAAATCTATATTTTCATATGAGAGAAATCTAGGTAAACGTTTTTGTTTTTTTATATTTCTGGCAATTGGAAGGGGATCTTCTTTCAAAAACCCGTTTAATATAAGCCAATCGATAAAACTTCTCAGTATACTGATTTTTCTTATCACACTTGCATGTGCATACTCTCGGTCAAACAAAAAAACAAAGTAAGACCTGAAATCTTCCTTATTCATTTTCCCAATATTCTTGTTTTCAGATTCCAGATATCGCTCAAAGGTATTTATATCATTAGCATAATTGCGAATCGTTAATTCTGCTAATTTTCCATTTTGTTTCAAATGATCAATATATTTAGATTTCAGTACAGTAAAATTCATGCCACATCCTCAAAGTTCATACAAAAGGGAATGTTTAATAAAAATGTACCTCATCGCTTTTGATAAATTAAGTATATTTTGGTCAATTGTTTCGGGTTTAATTCAGCTATGCTCAAACCTATTACATGTTAGATACCAATCAAGATCTCATATCTAAATACAAACTTAAAATATTAATCTCAAATCTATATGATCAATCTAGCGTTAGAATTTGGGTGTGTAATTTGGACAAATCTCTGGTTAACGAATACCAAATTCTTTAGGCAACATCTGGTAACGATTTTGTATTTCTACATTTAGGAAATCCAGAACATCCTAGAAATTTCCCTCTTCTACTATCTTTAATCACCATTGGTTTACTACATTTATCACAGTTATGTTCAGATAGCTCTGGTTCAGCCTTTGGCAGTAGCTTACCGTTTTCATCTAACTGCATTATATTTCGACATTTGGGAAACCCAGAACATCCTAGAAACTTACCCCTTTTGCTTTCCTTTACTACCATCGGCTTACTACATTTATTACAGCTATGTTCAGATAGCTCTGGTTCAGCCTTTGGCAGTAGCTTACCGTTTTCATCTAACTGCATTATATTTCGACATTTGGGAAACTCAGAACATCCTAGAAATTTCCCTCTTTTGCTTTCCTTTACTACCATCGGCTTAGTACATTTATCACAGTTATATTCAGATAATACTGGTGGAACTTTCGGCAAAGGCGTACTGCCATCTTCAGCTAATTGCATTGTGTTTTTACATTCTGGGAAGCCGGAGCACGCTAAAAATTGTCCATTACGACCATCTCTTTTCAACATGAACCTTTCACATTCAGTGCAGACAATCTCAGTAGTTTCAAAAAACAAATTTTTGACGTCATCCGCTTCTTCTGCCTTAAGCAAATCATCTCTAAAAGGCCCATATAAAGAGCTTAAAACTGGATTATAACCTACGCTACCTTCAACAATTTCATCAAGTTCTTTCTCAATTTTTGCGGTAAATTTAACATCCATAATATTTTTTTTGAAATGCTGATTAAGGAACATTGTTACTACATTTCCAAGCTTTGTAGGTTCAAACCGTCCACTCACTTTGTTGGCGTACTTTCTATCTTGGATAGTTCTCACTATTGTCGCGTAAGTACTTGGTCTACCAATACCAGCCTTCTCCAAAGCCCTAATCAAAGATGCTTCGGTATATCTAGCGGGCGGTTCAGTAAATTTTTGTTGCGAAGCTACTTTATAACAATTTATTTTTTCCGCTTCAGCAAAAACTGGTAGTAAATCGTCTTTTTTATGATCTGATTCATTATCATCAGTCGCTTCCACATATAAAATTCTAAACCCATCAAACCTCATAACAGATCCAACTGTTTGAAAACCATATTTTAATCCAGAATTGGAACCGTTTGTAGATATATCCAAAATAGTATTATCAAAAATCGCATTTTTCATTTGACTTGCAACCATTCTTTTCCATATCAATTCGTACAAATTAAATTGATTGTTATCTAAATATGGTTTCATTGATGCAGGATCCCGATATATAGAAGTAGGCCTTATAGCCTCATGAGCTTCTTGAGCTCCTTTTACTGTTTTAGCATATCTTCTAGGAGAAGCAGGTAAATATTTAGATCCATATTTACCTGATATGTATTTAGCCGTTTCATCTAATGCAATATCGGCTAAATGAGTAGAGTCGGTACGCATATATGTAATTAACCCGACTTGACCATCACTCCCAATATCAATCCCCTCATAAAGTTGCTGAGCAATGCTCATTGTCTGAGATGGACTTAGTCTAAGTTTCCGAGATGCATCCTGCTGAAGGGTACTTGTTATAAATGGAGGATATGGTTTTCTGGTTTTTTCCTCAATTGTTATTTTTTCAACAACATACTCTACCTGTTCAATGTCTTTTAATATATCATCTGCACTATTTTGATTTGGAATTAATGGTTTTTTATCTTTCCCTTCAATTGTACGAAGCTTGGCTTTAAAGTTTTCATCTTTTCTATTAGATTTTATTTTTCCAAATTCGGCTTCTATTTCCCAATATTCAACTTTTTCAAAATTTTTAATTTTTTCTTCAAGATCAACGACTAGCTTTAATGCTACTGACTGCACTCTGCCTGCAGAAATCTTGGACTTAACTTTTTTCCAAAGAATCCTACTACCTTTGTAGCCAATAATCTTGTCCAACATTCTTCTTGCCTGATACGCATCAACTAAGTTTAAATCTAGTTCACGAGTATTGGCAAAAGCTTCTTCTACGGCTGATTGGGTAATTTCATGAAAAACAACTCTTTTAGCCTTGGATTGATCTATTTTGGCCGCACTTAACAAATGCCACGAAATTGCTTCTCCTTCTCGATCAGCATCAGTTGCTAAATAAATTACATTTGCTTTACTAGCAGATTTTTTTATATCTGCGACAATTTTTTTCTTCTTTGAATCAGCTTTTTTTGTTTTAGGGTCAATAATCGAAGTATATGTTGGATTAAAAGATAACTCGCCTTCTCCATTTTCTTCAATAATCTCGATACCTAAACCACCAGGACCTGTGTTTGCTAAATCTCGGACATGCCCCATCGATGCTACCACCTCATATTTGGGACCCAGAAACCTTCCAACAGTTCTCGCTTTAGCAGGAGATTCTACTATAACAAGATCTTTACTCATATAATCATTACCTCTTTACCAATTTTTCTCAAATAAAATATTCGTGCAAGATTCAAATATTACCAACGGATTTTACAAAGTCAACCATTTTAACTAAATGGCGGAGAGGATGGGATTCGAACCCATGGTTCCGGGTTACGGAACACGCGATTTCCAGTCGCGCCCATTCGGCCACTCTGGCACCTCTCCTAATATTCCCCATTCATGATATATATAAATAAATGATATTAGCAAGATAAATTAAGACATCAGATTTTAGAATTGAACGGAGAGGATGGGATTCGAACCCACGATAGAATTGCTCCTATACCGGTTTTCGAGACCGGCCCATTCAACCACTCTGGCACCTCTCCCTATAAAATATACTAGCCTAAAAATATCCTTTTAGTCCAAAACACTGTTGCGCTTTCATATTATATTAGCACTGCAATGAAAATTAACATTAACCACTGTTATTAATACACTTCTGAAAACCCTGTAATGTTATAATCAGCACCTAAAGCTAATTAACGCTCATATGCTTAAGCTGTTATCACTATAAAAATTATTAACACTTAATAAAATGAAAATTATTGAAATCACTACTACCGAAGTTTTTTATCCTAATATAATGGCTATTGAGGATGGCACTCTTTCATCTGAACATTCATTTTCCGGTAAAAGCCAACTTTTTGTTCATATTAAAACTAATAGTGGACTGGAAGGCTTAGGTATTGGTCAATCTTCACCAGGCGTTAGAGAAGTAATTGAAACAGACCTGAAATCGATACTGATTAATCAAGATCCATTAGATATAGAATACCTGTGGACACAAATGTATAGAAGAGTTAGGTCCTATGGAAGGAAAGGGATAGCCATATGTGCTATATCGGCAATTGATATAGGTTTATGGGATTTAAAAGCAAAAATATTACAATTGCCATTGTATAAATTGTTAGGATCATATACCGATAAAATACCTGTATATGGTAGTGGCGGCTGGACAAACTTAAATGAATCAGATTTAGTTAAATCCATGATTAACTACATAGATATGGGATTTACAAGAATAAAGATGAAAGTAGGAAAAAACTATGGGAAATCAGAAAGAGAAGATATTTTGCGAGTGCAAGCTGTAAGAAAAGCTGTTGGTAATGATGTTGCTTTGTACATTGATGCCAATACTGCTTATTATGTCAAACAAGCTATATACATGGCTAAAGAATTTGAACAAATTCAGGTAGGATGGTTCGAGGAACCAACAATACCTGACGATATAACAGGGTTAGCTGAAATACGATCCAAAATCAACATACCTGTTGCCTCAGGTGAGCTGGAATATACTAAATTTGGATTCAAGCAGCTATTACAAAATAATGCTGTAGATATTGTGCAACCAAATGTAGAAAGGGTAGGGGGAATAACTGAATGGCTAAAAGTTGCTAATTTAGCGCAAGCGTATAATGTACCCATAGCCCCTCACGCATGTTTATTGGTACATCTACATCTTGCTTGCAACCAACCGAATGTTAAAGCCATTGAATCTGTAGATACAGAGCATGAACTAGATAAAGTACTATATACAGAAATTCCCCAAACAGAAAATGGCATAATCACCCCCTTTGCCGACAAACATGGACTTGGGTTAGAATTAAACCCTTATTCAATACAAAAGTGGAGCATCCGAAATTAACTTATCTCAAGTTTGAGACTCAAACGAAGGATTATTTATGACTGAATCTAATTCATTAGTAAGTACTGATTGGGTAGAAAATAACCTAGAAAACGATGAGATCGTTATTATTGAGGTTAATTCACATCCAGAAAAATCTTATTTAAAAGGTCATATACCTTCTGCAATAATTTGGGATTTGCATAAAGACCTCGAAGATCAAGTAAAAAGAGATATTCCTTCTGGAACTGATATGGAAAAACTATTAGGCATTTCTGGCATAACCAACGAAACTACCATAATTCTTTATGGTGATGGAAACAATCGCTCAGCAACCTGGGCATTTTGGTTATTAAGATTATACAGACACAAGAAAATTAAATTAATTGACGGAGGCAGAATTAAATGGCTTATTGAAGGCAAGCCAATTACCAATACAATCCCTAAACCAGAACCTACTAAATACCAAATCCAACCCCCAGACAAAGCAATTAGAGCGACCTTACCTTACATTATAAAAAATTTAAACCGGAATGATTTAAGTATAATTGATACGAGGACAAATGAAGAATACATAGGCGAAACCGCATCTTCACCTGGTACTCCTCAAAGTGGAATTTCCAAAAACGGCAGAATACCTAATTCAGTTAATATTCAATGGACAGATTGCATCAATGGTGACGGTACCGTAAAATCACCCCAAGTTCTGTCGGAAATGTTCGCTTCAAATAACGCACTGCCCGAAAATGAAATTGTAGCTTATTGTAGATTAGGAGTCAGGGCATCTTATACATGGTTCGTTTTATCTGAAATTTTAAATTACCAAAACGTAAAAAACTATGACGGGTCATGGACAGAATGGGGAAATTCCATTGGCGTTCCAATTGAAATAGGTAAACCAATCAAATAAACATATTTAGTGCTTTGCTATCGCAAGAACGCATCTAAAAACCACTATTATCTAATATATTAAGATGACAGATTCAATACAAACCTTTTATACCAAAGATAACTACTTGAATAGTTTATCCCAATCAGGGATAAACTATTCAATAATCGCGACAAATCTAGATATTGAAAAAATCAACACTGATAATTCCCCCCAAATATATTTAATTGACTGTGAGAATTTAGGTGATGATTACATCAACCAAGCATTAGATAAATGTAACGTGCTAAAAATACCGACTCTTTTACTTGTTACTAAACCTGAATCCTATTTGAACGATATGAATTTTGGTGACTTTATAATTATGCCACCAACTAATTTCGAATTGTTGGCGAGAGTAAAAAAGCTTATTTCGAAATCTGACACTAGTGCAGACCCTAATTTAATAAACATTCGTGGGTTGTCGATAAATAAATCAACTTATGAAGTAACAGTTTATAACCAAAGGATACCTTTAAGATTTAAAGAATACGAAATGCTTTTATTAATGGCCACAAATATAGGAAAGGTTTATTCTAGAGAGGATTTACTTAGCCAAATTTGGGGGTATGACTATTTTGGTGGAATTCGTACCGTTGATGTACATATAAGACGATTGAGAAGCAAGATTGAAGATGGTGAAAATATTTTTATTGAAACCGTCTGGAATGTTGGATATAGATTTAAAAATTAAAATTTGAAATGAATATTCAAGAATCACATTTGACAAAAAATCAACATTTGCAAATCTATAAATTGATGCTTTCATGCCGTGCAATCGACAAAAGAGTATGGATGTTAAACCGTCAAGGAAAAGCCGCGATTGTTGCCTCTGCTCAAGGACATGAGTCAGCACAAATCGCAAGTACGGTTGCTCTAGAAATTGGCAAAGATGTTTTTTTCACCTACTACAGAGATTTAGGAGTATTAATTAGCCTAGGGTTGTCATTTACAGCTATACTGCAAGGATTTACAGCCAAATCAGGTGAGCCTATGAGTGGGGCGCGTCAATTCCCAACACATGGAGCAATTCCAGATAAAAAATTGATAAATCTTTCGAATGTTGTTGGAACACAAATACCACAAGCAGTAGGCGCAGCTCTATCAGCAAAAATAAAAGGTACAGATGAAGTTGTTATTGTTTATTTTGGAGATGGGGCATCTAGTGCGGGAGACTGCCATGAAGGAATGAATTTTGCTTCTATACATAAATTGCCAATCATTTTTTTCTGCGAAAATAACGGGTACGCTATTTCTGTACCACTAAATCAACAAATCGCCACAGACAATATAGCATCCAGAGCAGAAGGTTATGGCATGCCAGGTACTACAATAGACGGAAACGATGTTAACTTAGTTTACGAAACAACTAAATTAGCGTCAAGACGTGCAAGAAATGGAGAAGGTCCAACATTAATTGAAGCTAAAACCAATAGATTCTTACCACATACCAGTGATGATGACCATAGTCGCTACAGGAATTTAGATGAACTCTCTAATAAAGAAGACCCAATTGACATCTACAAAAAGTTTTTGCTATCAAATAACTTTCTAACAAATGATATGTTTGAAAAATTAACTAATCAAATTAATCAAGAAGTGGATTCTGCTACTGAACATGTTGAATCTCTACCTTATCCTGACCGCGATACATTTGATTCTCATATTTATAAATCCACCGAATAGCACTTAATTAGGAGACACTAAAATCGCAATTGTAACTTTGCTTGAGTCAATCAGATCAGCTATGTACGAAGAACTAAACCGTGATTCCGATATAGTAATATTAGGTGAAGATATTGGTCGAAGAGGAGGAGTTTTCTTAGCCACTGATGGATTCATCGATGAATTCGGGCCAAATAGAGTAATCGATACTCCGTTAGCAGAATCTTCTATAGTTGGCATAGCATTAGGAGCAGCCTTAAATGGAATAAGACCTATAGCGGAAATACAGTTCGCTGACTTTATTTGGCCTGCTATTAATCAAATTGTAGGAGAAGCTTCAAAGGTTCATTATGGAACCTTTGGTCAACTTAATGCTCCAATGGTCATAAGAACACCATTCGGAGGAGGAGTGAAAGGCGGATTATACCATTCACAAAGTATCGAGGTGATTTTTTCGCATACTCCTGGCCTCAAAGTGGTTCTTCCTTCAACCCCATATGATGCTAAAGGATTGCTAAAAAGTGCAATAAGAGACGAAAACCCAGTAATATTTTTGGAACATAAACACACCTATAGATCGGTAAAAGGCGAAGTACCAGACTCTGATTACACAATACCTATAGGAAAAGCAGATGTTAAACTTGAAGGAAATGATTTGACCATAATTAGTTATGGACTTATGGTTCATTACTGTATACAAGTAGCGAACTCTATGAAAAAAGAAGGGGTCAACTTAGAGGTTATCGATTTGCGCAGCTTACGTCCTTTAGACATCCAAACGATTGTAGAATCAGTGCAAAAAACTGGCAAATGCTTAGTAGTACAGGAGGATACACAAGCTTACGGTATAGGAGCAGAAGTAGCATCATCCATCGCTGAGTTAGCATTTGAATATTTGGACGGTCCTGTGAAAAGGCTTTCTGGACCAGAAGTTCCTCCAATGCCATTTAGCCCAAGTCTAGAAAATGAATTTATGCTGAACGAAGAAAAAATAGAGAAATCAGTAAGGGATCTACTAGACTATTGATAGGTTATTAATAAACAGAATGGATATAAAATTACCAAAAGTAGGAGAGTCAATTACTGAAGCCATTATAAACAAGTGGATGAAATCAATTGGCGATCGCGTGAAAAAATATGAACCTTTAGCTGAAATTGTTACCGATAAAGTAACCATGGAGTTCCCTTCTCCAGTTAACGGAATAATTACAGAAATATACTTCTCTGAAGGAAGCACTGTCAAAATTGAAACTCCAATAATGCAAATACAGACTGACGAAATCCCTGCTGAAGATACCGCTTCTTCAATAAACGAAGCAAATCTTAAAAAGTTAAGACATATAGGAGAATTTTCGAAAGAAGTTGCACCTGTAGGACCAACCGGCTCAGCAAACGTAGCACAAAATGATCCTGCTGTTAAAGAATCGCGTCAACCCAAACAAAAATATTCCCCAATTGTTACTAAATTGGCGAAGCAACATAATATAGACCTTTCCTCATTAAGTGGTAGTGGTCAAAACGGCCGAATAACTAAGAATGACATCGAAAAAGAAATCGCAAGTTCAGCGAAACAATTTAATGACTCCTCTGAAAATCATGTTAACGGCAAACTTGTTAAATTGACTCCAATTCGTAAAAAAATAGCGGACAATATGTTAAAAAGTTCTATAGAGATTCCAGAAGCATGGACGTTAATAGAAGTTGATGTATCTCAATTAGTTGAACTTAAAACCAATGCTGACTCAATCTCATACACTAAACTTACCTATATGCCGTTCATAATGAGCGCGATAGTAAAATCAATAAAGAAAAATCCTATAATAAATTCCCAATGGACAAATGAAGGTATATTACTCAAAGATGAAATAAATCTAGGATTTGCAGTTGCAACTGATCTAGGACTTCACGTTCCAGTTATTAAATCAGCTGATCAATTAAACGTTATAGAGTTAGGTAAACTTGTAACAAACCTAACTAGTAAAGCAAGAAACAACCAATTGAGTTTAAGTGATGTTACTAATGGCACATTTACAATAAACAATACAGGCGCATTAGGATCGATAATAGGGAAAGCAATAATATATCCTGGGCAAGCTGCGATTATCAATACTGAATCTATTCAAAAACGGCCAGTCATAATTGATGATAAAATACATATCAGATCAATGATGAACCTTTGTTTAACTTTCGACCATAGAATAATGGATGGGGCTGAAGCATCTAAATTTATGACTGATGTAAAATTGGAATTACAAAAAATCCACCATGATTTCGTTAAATAGCGATGGTGCGACCAGTTAAATTGTAAATGTCGGTGTGGAAATGATGGCAAATAGTTGTTTGAACTTAAATTTGGGAACAAATAGTTATAAAAATGCCATGGAGATTCAATATAAAATCCATAAGCTGATTAGTTGTAAAAAACTCCCAAACGTCCTTCTAACGATGGAACATCCACACACAATAACGATTGGTAAAACTGGTTCAAATCAAGACCTTAAAGCTTCAACTAAAACTATTTCAGACTCTGGTGTAAAGATAGTTAAAACGAACAGAGGAGGAAAAGCCACCTACCATGGTCCTGGACAACTAATAACATATCCAATAATTAACTTAAGAGATTTACGACTTGGACCCCAAAAATATATTTTTAAAATAGAAGAAACTATAATCAACACGTTAAAAGATTTTGAGGTTGATGCTAACAGGTCCGTTGGAAAACCAGGCGTATGGGTTGGGAACTCTAAAATAGCCGCAGTTGGAGTTAAAATCAGTGAAGGCATATCGAGTCACGGATTTTCTATAAATTTAAATACCAATCTATCCTATTTTAACTTTATCATACCATGCGGTATATCTGATAAAAGCGTCTGTTCGCTATATTCACTTGGAATAAAATCCATTGATTCAAATTACTTTAGAGAAATTTTACTCAAAAATTTCAGCAACGTGTTCAACTTATCTATCCAAACTTGTTCCCCTAAGAGCATCGAACACATGTATAACATAAACATAATATAACTTGCGCCTAATTGGTTTGTTAGATAACATCCGATTAGGGTAAATACTATGCACAACAACAAAGATTTCCTATCAATAGCTGATTTGCCAATAGGTTACGTCAGTGACCTAATTGACCTTGGTTGTTTGTCCAAAACAAACTCGAATCAAACTATTTTAAACAAAAAGAATTTGGTTCTACTGTTTGAAAAACCATCTTTAAGAACAAGAGTAAGTTTCGAAATAGGCATACGTCAACTTGGAGGAGAGTGTATCTACCTGAACAAAGAAGATGTTGGCATGAATACTAGAGAAAGCGCCTATGACATCGCAAATGTTTTGAATAGATGGGCTGATGGAATTATAGCAAGAGTTTTTGAGCATTCAACGCTAATAACGTTATCAAAAAACACACGTATTCCAATTATCAATGCGTTATCCGACCAAGAACACCCATGCCAAGCTATAGCAGATTTAATGACAATAAAGGAGCACAAAGGCAGTTTGCAAGGATTGAAGGTGGTTTTTGTAGGAGATGGTAATAATGTTGCTACAAGTCTAAGTTTAGGTTGCGCTTCAGTGGGAGCCGATTTTATATTATCATGTCCTACAGGTTACGAAATCCAAGACGACCACTGGCTAGAAGCAAAACGAAGAGCTGATGTCACTGGTGCTCAATTAAATATAATTAATGACCCAAAATTAGCCGTTTCAAATGCAGATGTTGTTTATACTGATGTCTGGGTATCTATGGGGCAGGAAGATGAAACAAAAAATCGAATTGAAGAATTTGGCCGGTATCAAGTAAATCCCGAATTGATGTCCTTAGCCAACCAAGATGCAATATTTATGCATGATATGCCTGCACATGAAAACGAAGAAATATCGGTAGGCATGTTAAACCATCCACAATCAGTTGTATTTGATCAAGCTGAAAACCGATTACACGGTCAAAAAGGTATACTCTCTCATATATTCACAAAATCAAATTAAATCTTTAACTCAAACCAAGTTGGCAAATATTGAATTGAATAACTCTATTTCCTTACCAGTAATTAGCATAATAGGAAGACCTAATGTAGGCAAATCTACATTGTTCAATCGAATTTTGGGACAGAGAACTTCAATAATCTCTCAAGTCCCAGGTACAACACGGGATAGGGTTAGTTCTAAAACCAATTGGGGCGAAAAACAGTTTGTATTGACGGACTGCGGGGGTCTTGTTGAAAATCCTGATGATTTAATGGCTGATTTAGTCAACGACCAAGTAACAGCTGCTATAAATCAATCCGATGTGGTAATAATGCTAGTGGACGCTAACGACGGAATTACACCGGGAGACTTGTTGGTTGCAGATGTAGTTAGGAAAATAAAAGCTAATGTCATAATAGCTGCTAACAAATCAGACAATGAAGAAAGAAGTCAACTATCTTATGTATTCAATGAGCTAGGGCTAGGTGAACCGATACAAATAAGTGCTTACCACAATTTAGGAATCGAATCTTTGATGTCTAAAATAGTTTCGTTATTCCCTCCTGTACAGAATACAGAAGAAGATGATACGGTATGCAACCTTTCAATAGTGGGAAGGCCTAATGTAGGTAAATCAATGTTGCTAAATTCAATCTCTGGATCTGAAAGATCCATAGTAAGCCCCGTTGCAGGTACCACACGAGACACGATAGATACACTTATAACATATAAAAACAATAATATATTAATTTTGGATACTGCTGGTATAAGAAGGAGAGGTAAAATCTCTCATGGAATTGAAAAATATAGCATGCTAAGAACTCAAAATGCTATCTCAAAATCAGATGTTTCTATTTTAATGATAGACATCTCCGAAATAGGAACAAATCAAGATTCTCATATTGCTGGATATATAACTGAATCTTTAAAAGGAATAGTTATCGCAGTTAACAAATGGGACTTATCTGATAAGTATGGAATAACAGAAGAATCTGCGACAAAATTGTTGAAACGTAATTTCAAATTCCTTCATCACGCACCCATATGCTTTATATCAGCAATGAACAATACTGGTATAGATAATTTGATTAACACGAGTATCAATGTATTTGGTGAATATACGAAAATGGTCCCAAATTTGGACCTAAAATATGTGATAATGAACTCTGTATCAGCTCATCAACCATCAACTTCTGGCAGAAAAGCAGTCAAAGTCTATGGTGTCAAACAAGTTTCATCCAAACCTCCTTCATTTGTTTTATATGTTAATAATCCTGAAGAAATTCATTTTTCCTACAAAAGATATTTAGAAAATGCTTTAAGGAATGAATTCGGATTTGAAGGAAGTCCCCTGTTGCTCGATTTCAGAAAAAACTACTATAAATCAAAATAAATTAAAATGGCACTCAACACAGAGATATATATTTTCATTTCTATAATCAGTTATTTGATCGGTGCTATTCCTTACGGTTTGATGGTTGGATTTATAAGTAGAGGCATAGATATACGTAAACATGGAAGCGGTAGTACAGGAGCTACAAATGTTTTACGCACGTTAGGTGTGCCACTAGCATCTATAGTAGTCATATTAGACGTATCAAAAGCAGTAATAGCGATATTTATTGCCAGTTTATTCCTGAACGGAGAACCTTTAATTAAAGCAATCGCAGCAATATTTGTTATCTTGGGTCATATTTGGCCAATAACAGCAAAATTCAGAGGAGGCAAGGGAGTGTTAACGGGGATTGTAGGATTGATTATCCTAGTACCATTATCCGGTATACTATCCTTTGTATTGGCTATTTTAACAATCTGCGTTTTTAAAATCGTTTCTTTAGGGTCCATCGTAGGTACGATAACGGGTGTTATATCTATAATACTCCTATATCAGTTTGGGCAAGAACAACATATAGAATATTTAGTATATGTAATAGTCGGTTCAATTATTATCATGTTCAAACATACTGATAACATAAAAAGGCTAATTGCTAAAACGGAACCTAAAATTGGCAACCGGGCCAAAAAAACAAAACAATAATATCAGGAATATTTTGAGATGCCTAAAATAGTAATTATAGGTGCTACTACATGGGGGACAACTCTATCTATAGTACTTGGGAAAGCAGGATATAACGTTAATTTATTGACTAGAAGTAAAATTGAGGCATCTATAATTGAAACTGAAAAAGAAAACAGAAAACAACTGCCTGGATTTAAGCTTCCATCAAACATAAACATATGTTCTTTGCCAAAAGACTGCCTTAAAAGCGCAGATATGTTGATTTTTGCTGTACCATCAAGACACATACGGGAAAATGCAAAAAATATTGCTAAATATATAGATACCTCCACTATAATCACAAGTGCTAGTAAAGGACTTGAAAGTAATTCTGGCAAACGCATCAGTGAAGTAATTGATGAAGAGCTCAAAGATATCGGACTTATAAACCCTGTCTGTGCGTTATCGGGTCCAAATTTAGCTTTAGAACTTGCTAACGATAACCCAGCTTTAGCAGTATTAGCATGTAGCAATATTGAAACAGCTCAGAAAGCCCAATCTTTAATAAATTCATCCAAATTCAGAATATATGCTAACGACGATTTAATCGGAGTGGAACTAGGTGGAGCACTCAAAAACATTATCGCTATTGGTTCAGGAATATGTGATGGGTTGAAATTTGGAATCAATGCAAAAGCTGCTTTTATAGCGAGAGGCCTATCGGAAATAACCAGATTAGGTACAGCTGCTGGAGCTAAACCAATAACGTTTTCTGGTTTAGCAGGTATGGGGGATTTAATAGCTACTTGTTCAAGTAAATTAAGCAGAAATCACACAGTTGGGATGTTACTTTCACAGGGCATGTCTATAAATGAAATATTATCTAGCATGAACCACGTCGCTGAAGGTATAGACACAACTAAAGCAGCATTATCCTTGTCTATAAAGCTGAATGTAGAGATGCCAATCACAGAAGGAATTTACTCAATACTTTTCAACAACAAACCCATATCAGAAGCTATAGATGAATTAATGGCAAGAAGTCCTCAATTAGAAAATTGGGGCTGATTCAAGGCACGAATTGACCGTATTCATACATTACACAAGATACTGCAGCTATTCCTGCAGTATCTGATCTTAGTATACGTTTTCCTAAAGATACAGGCTTCATACCAGTATCTTTAGCATATTGTATTTCATTTTTGTCAAATCCACCTTCTGGACCAACAATTATATTCATCCGAGATATATTGATAGATGCATCATTTGATATAAGTGACAACTGATTTTTTATATCTTGAACTTCTTCTTCCTCCCACAATATAATCGTTAAATCCTTATCCATCCCGCACAACTGATTAAAGTATTTGATTTCAGACAATTCAGGTAAAACGACTCTTCCAGATTGTTCTCCAGCTTCTTTTATTACTTTTTGCCATCTCAATCGCTTTGACGCAATCAAACTCTTATTTATTTTAGATATGGTCCTTGATGTTATCAATGGTACAAACTTAACCACTCCCAATTCTGTACATTTTTGAAGAATATATTCAAATCTCTCCTTAGATTTCAAAACACTCTGATACAAAGAAATTTTCATTAATGCTTCACTATCTTTTTTGGTTTTTTCTATTATTTCTCCGTATATTTTTTTGCTATTTACATTCCTTAATTCAACCAAATATTCATAACCACTGTTATCAAACACTATTACCTTATTACTATCAATTAATCTTAAAACGTTACGAATTTGATGTTCGATATCTTGTTCAAATATAACTCCTTTTTTCTCAATTCGATTTTTCTCCACATAAAACCTATGCATTTAAACCTGTCTCAAACACAAGGCAACCCAATCAGATGTTGCCAACCTATATACAACTCTTAGGTTTAATTCTTTAAAAGCATTAATTATTTCTGGTTCGTTGGTATCTAAGAAACCTGAAATTAAAAGATACCCTTGAGGGTCAAGATATTCAGTAATTACTCTAGAAAGATCTAATATTACTTTGCTTGAAATATTTGCAACAACAATATTATTGTTATATTTGCCGATATTCTTATTTGGAAGGGATCCTGCTAAAATTGTTGCCGAATCACTGATCCCGTTAATTTCCATATTTTCCATTGCTACTTTTACAGCAGTTTCATCATTATCTATACCAACAACTTTTTTTGCACCAAACTTGGCACTTGCGATTGAAAGAATCCCTGAACCACATCCTAAGTCTAATACCGTATGGTCAGGTTTAACTATTGTTTCCAACATTTCCAAACACATGCGTGTAGTTGGATGATGACCAGTCCCAAAAGCCATACCTGGGTCTAATTCCACAACTATTGTTCTATCAACTTCTTTAGATTTCAACCAACTTGGAACAATTGCAATTGTTTTGCCAACTTCTAAAATTGAAAAGTGTTTTTTCCAAGATTCATGCCATTCCTTTTCATCCAAAACACGTTTGGACAATTTGGATACTTCACCAACATGAGATAGCAATCTTACTCCAATATCTATTTGATTGAAAACAATTTCATAATCGCTATCAGAATTGAGGTATGTTCTCACTTTTGTATCGTATTTTGAATGTTCTAGAACTTCTCCAACATTTTCTAAAACAACTCCATGTTTGGAATACCTATCAAAAATCTGTACCAAAGGGTCAATCAATTCACTATCGGCAACAACACTTAATTCTATCCATTTCAATTTAATCTCCAATCTAAATCAAGATTTTATCAATTCATCTATTGCTACCAAAAATAATCTGTTTCTAATTCCCTAGTTTATCTTTGATCTTATTGATCCACGTATCACCATCTTTTATACAATCACTTTCCTCTCCCATACTTAATGCAAGTCGTCTTAAAAGTTCTTGTTGTTCTAAGGTCAGATTGTTTGGTGTTTCAACTTTTATATTTACTATTTGATCTCCCTTCCTATTAGGCTTATAAAGATTTGGAAATCCTTCTCCTTTAATGACAACCTTAGTATTTGATTGAATTCCTCGAGGAATTTGAATTTCCCGCTTACCTTTAACAATTGGGACTATTGATTTACCACCAAGTGCAGCCAAGGCTACATTGATATTATGATCAATCAATATATTATTGTCACTCCGAGTGAATGTAGGATGAGGGTTGACTTTAATTTTTAAATCAACATTTCCTAATTTTTTTGTATCAATGTCTATGTGGCCTTCATTTTTTAATTTAATTACCATTCCAGAATTTACACCTGCAGGTATATTAACTAACAAGTCTTTTTCAACTCTGCTTGTACCTTTACCCGAACATTCCTGACATTTATCTCTGACTATAACACCTTTCCCTTGGCATCCACCGCAAATCATAACTTGCACAAATTGGCCAAAAAAGCTTTTGTGTGACCTTTTCACTTCACCAGAACCTGAACAATCCAAACAATTCACAGGCGAGGTACCAGGCTGGCATTTAGAACCTTTACACAGATTACAAGCTTGAAAAGAGACAACTCTAATGTTCGCCTCACACCCAATAACAGATTCCTCAAAAGATATATCTAAAGTTTTTGAAATATTTATGGTTGAATCAGATTTTCTGCTTTTTGCTTTTGATAGATCATTTCCTCCGAAAAACGAATCAAAAACATCTCCAAAACCAACAAAATCTCCAAAACCATCAAATCCATTCGCTTGTTTAATAAAAGGAGAATCTGACCCATATTGATCATACTGTGAACGTGTTTTTGGGTCACTTAATACTTGATAAGCTTCATTAATCGTTTTGAACCTCGCTTCGGATGCGTTAGTCTTGTTACGATCTGGATGATACTCAAATGCAAGTTTACGAAAAGCTTTTTTTATTTCTTCCATTGAAGCATCTTTTGATAAACCTAATACTTCATAATAATTTTTTTGCCCAACACTCATTCCGGAAAATATCCCATGTAATTTAATTGATTAATACACTCAAAAATTAAATAGATTTCTTTTTTTTGTTAACTACCCTCACATATCCTACCAAAAATAAAATTGGAGCCAACATTAAAACTGAATTCCCTATTCCCGTAGCCATAGAAACATTCGCTGGTCCAAAACATTGTCCCCCAGAAGCATCAGTAGTTGTAGATTTATTATCAATTTTATCTACTAAGAATGATGGCGATGCCGGGGTTGGCGTTGCAGTGTATGTAGGAGTAACGGTAGGAATTGGGGAGTTTGTAGGAGTTGCAGTATTTGTTGGAGTTGCTGTTGGGATATTTGTAGGTGTAGCAGTGTTAGTTGGAGTAGGAGTTGCAGTATTTGTCGGAGTAGGAGTAAATGTTGCAGTCGGAGTTGGTGTTGGAGTAAATGTAGGGACACCTACAAAAATCAGATCAACGTTTTTATTGATAGAACCACTTATATAAGTTTTAGTCGTTCTAGACTGAACATCATTCAGGTAGAAATATATAGTCTTACCAAACGCTCTATAGTCATTAGGATCTACCACAAGGTTTCTGTATGTATCATTTCCTTCAATTACCGCTGGAAAAGATTTGTAATCACCTATTGTTGCATAAATAGTTGAACCTTCCTGTACTCTCATTCCAGCAATGACGACTGAGCCAGAAAATATAGCTGGGTTAGCAGGAAGTGGTGTAGCAGTTGCAGTAGGAGTTAAGGTGGGAGTTGCAGTAGGAGTAGGGGTAGGAGTAGGAACACTGGAAAAACTTAAGTCAAAAATATATGGTCCAAACTGCATTCCTGTAGCAGGATCAGTACCTGATCGGCCTGGTACAAATCTGTCAATTTCTCTTGCTTCAATAATCCCATCCAAATAAAACCGTACAATTTCGTTTTTATAAGAAAGATCTGGTGGTGCTACCATCAACATGAAATATCTACCATTTCTTACTTCCACTGGCTCAGTTGTATAAACAGAGCCATCACCTTTGATAATCTGTGCGGTTATCGACATTCCCTCTGCGCTAGCCCCATTGGCTACAATAACGCTGCCTCTATAGGTAGTAGGTAAAACTAATTCAGGTTCTTCTTCGGCATAAACTCTGTCCACCATTAAAATACCTGCAACAAATACAAATACTAAAAAAAATACCAGCTTCATTATCTTCAATATAAAAACACCTCTTTGTCATTCCATTCAAGATATTGTTGTTATCAATGATAGCATATCAACCGATTACCAATAAGCTTCGACAAGGTTTTAATTGACTGACTTTATCACACAATTTCTCACAAAAAAACATCCCCCCTACGCTTGGGTAAGGGGGATGTTAACTAAGCTAGTTAGTAAATATACTTACTATATAGTTTACTGAGGTGGTACCAAAGTATCGGCACTGTCCATGTAAACCAAGTAACCTTTACCTACTTCAACTGTTGAAGCTGGAGCAAGGTGACCCTCAGCATCTATACCGAGAACCATTACTTCGCTAACACTACCAAAGTAAGTTGAAGCATTCTGGCTAGCACCAGCAGCCTGGTCACCACTAAGGTCTAGTACAGGAACGAAGTTCCAACCAGAGCTTAATGAGACTGTTCTAGGCAATGCTCTCTCTGCAAGCTTAACTCTTGGTATCAATACTTCTAATGCTTGGAAAGTAGTTGTCCTTACCAAATAAGCTGTAGAAGAATCGATTGTGCTCAAAGTACCTTCAAACTTATTACCGTTGTCAGGATTTCTTTCAGCTACTAACCAACCACCTGCTGCTGAAGGATCGTAAGTCATCACCATGTTAATTGGATGAGTACTTGCTATCACATCATTTATGTCACTGCTAGTTGGTTCACCTGATAGAGATATCAAGTTGAATCCTGGCTTAAGAGCAATACTTAACGCAGCTCTTGTTGTTACAGTAAACTTCTTCTCCTCAGAAAGAGTGTTTCCTGCATTGTCAACAGCAGTTATAGCAACGGTGTGTTCACCTACTGTCCAACCACCTGTTGGTGCAGCTAGTGTATATGTAATGTTATCAATCGTATTGATTGTTGCAGCAGTGCCATCAACAGTAATGCTGCTTACAGAAACAGTTGAATGACTGTCATGAGTCAATGCACCTGTTGTATATTCATCATCTTCAGCAGTATATGCGAGGTTCACAAATGCCTCTGCATCGTCTGTGGAGGATGGTGATACAGCAACTGCTCCAACTGCTTTATCAACTTCAAACAACGTAGCAGATGTGTTACCTGCATCCGATGCATGACCAGATGTCTGAGTGTTACCTGCAGTATCTGTCAAAGAGATATATACGTTGTATAGACCTTTATCGCCCGCATCAGAGAACTTGTACACCCAAGAGAAGGATGTACCTGCTGCTACAGTTGTAAAGGAATTAGCAACTTCAGCTGTAGTAGTTGCAACATTATTATTAGTTCCAACTTTCTTGACTTCAGCTGTACTTATTACAGGAGCTACAACAGTTTCATCCGTTGAAATCGCTAAAGTGATCGATTCGGATGTAGCTGCTCTACCAGAAGTACTGGTTCCTGTAAGAGTAGCTGTAATCACTGGCTTCAAACCGTCTGTTGCAGTAATTTCACCTACAGCAGTAGTGTTACCAGCATCGTCTTGGATATCACCTACAATTCTAACTACAGGAGTAGCGTCTGCAGGCATATCATTCTTTAATGTTATAAATACATGGTCGTTAAGATTAGTCTTATCGAACCATTCTGCTTTCTCGACATCTAGATCTGCGTTATTCAAAAGAATACGGAAGTCAGATCCGTCAGCATCGATACTTGCTCCACTCAATTTATCAGAGAATCCAACTCTGATAGCTTTTCGGTTGCTAGCAGCCGTGATAGCTCCAGCAGTTGTAGATGTATCTGCTGTTTCGCCTGTTCCGGCTTTATCAGAACCAGAAGTAACTAAAGCAGGAGGTGTCAAGTCTATCTCTACATCTAACCCCGTAGCTGTTGTTGAGTTACCCAAAGCGTCCAACGCAGTTATTGACCATGTATGAGCTGCTTCAGATAAAGTCAAACCAACAGAAATTCTCCAGCTTCCGCTTCCAAGATCTGTAACTACAGGACTGAAAGCAGCACTATCAACAGTAATCGTATTATTACCTTGAACAGCACTTGCAGTAGAACCTACGCCGATTCCAGCGTCAGTTACTTCAGCCTGGAATAACTGTGATTGACTCCTGCTAGATGTTGCATCTACAGGACTCTTGTTAGAAATCACAGGACCAGTTGCATCAACTGTTGAATAAGCAACGCTGTCAGAAGTAAGCGCTACTATAGTCAAATTGCCAGCTGTTGTATATGAAACATTTATAGTTTCACCATCAGCTGCCTTTATCGTAGTACCTGTTGTAGTACTAGATGTGACACTATATGTACCCGTAAAGATACCGGTGTTAGCACCAGTTTCTGTAAGACCGAGTGTAACTGTCTCACCTGTTGTAAGGTTTTTCACAACAGTCGCGGATGCTGCTACTGTATCTGCAGATGATGCATTACCATTCCTGGCAACATCAGTAACCGTTACAGTAACCGTACTATCAGCAACAGCGTTGTTACTGACGTACTTTTGGCCTAGCGACACTGATACTGACTGTGCTGATGCAGTACCCATGTACAACATAGCTCCAGATACCAGCGTAACTACTGCCACCAGCAGTGCTGAAAATTTCGCAAATTTATTCACGACGACCCCCTTTTGATATTCCTATTAACTATTTTTTGTTAAGGGTAGAATATTTTCCTATATTTATTTTTGTATATTTAAATACGAATAAGTATCTGACACAGAATGAATTTTTACACTACGAATATTTGATTGTCAAGCAAGTTGCAACCCTTATTTCCGAGAATTCTCAAACTAAAAATAAAGCTTGTTAATTTTGTGTATTTTAGCATTAAATCCATACCAAATTTATATATAACGAAATATTATATTAGAGGATTTTATATGTCAACTTAATCTGCATACATAAAATCCCGAATATCGCTTAGGGTTGATTCAAAACATCATTAAGACACTATTGTTTGATTTGAACCTCATGAATTAGAACCATTACTCGTCTTATTAAGTTTCCCTAGAAAATCTTCGTTGCTTTTACTTTTAGACATGAACCCCAACACTTTTTGCGTCACATCAGATGAGTCTCCATCCCTATTATCTCCAGATATGGAAACCATTCTTCTCAACAACCATATTTGCTTAAGTATCTTTTCATCAAGCAATAATTCTTCTCTTCTTGTACCGCTTCTTGTAATATCTATGGCCGGGAAAACTCTTTTTTCAGATAGTTTACGCTCTAGGTGAACTTCCATATTACCAGTACCCTTAAATTCTTCATAAATAACATCATCCATCCTGCTACCGGTTTCTACAAGACATGCTGCAATTATAGTCAAACTACCACCATCTTCAGCATTCCTAGCAGCACCAAAAAATTTTTTCGGCGGGTAAAGAGCCACAGGATCTATACCCCCAGAAAGGGTTCTTCCACTCGTAGGTACAGCTAAATTGTAAGCTCTAGTCAATCTAGTTAAACTATCTAATAGAATCACAACATCCGTACCCGCCTCAACAAGTCTTTTTGATCTCTCCAAAACCAATTCTGCTACCTTACAATGATCTTCAACTGGTTCATCAAAGGTAGAACTATAAACCTCTCCATCAACTGAGCGTATCATATCGGTAACCTCTTCAGGTCTTTCGCCAATGAGCGCTACCATCAGGTGCACTTCAGGAAAATTATCTGTGATTCCATTAGCTATTTGCTTTAATAGGGTGGTCTTACCAGCTTTGGGAGGAGACACTATCATGCCCCTTTGGCCACGTCCTATCGGTGCGACCATATCAATTAAGCGAGTGGATAATTGGTCTGGCTTTGTTTCCAACTTAAGAAGATCTTTAGGAAATATAGGAGTCAATTTTTCAAAATGAGGCCTGTTTTTTGATGATTCTGGCTCTAAAGTATTAACCGTCTCGACCTTAATTAAACCAAAATATCTTTCTCCGTTTTTCGGAGGTCTAACTTGACCCGAAACTTCATCTCCAGTCCTTAAGCTGAATCTCCTTATTTGTGATTGAGAAACGTATACATCACTAGAATTCTTGTGCTGACCCTTGGATTTCAAAAAACCAAACCCATCATTAGTAATAGACAAAACACCATTAGCCACTATATCCACACCGCCTTCCACAATATGAGTTATTAATTTAGCAACTAAATCTCTACGCTTGGGATTAGCTCCTTCATCATACAAACCTAATTCGAACGCTTCTTGAAACAAATCAGCGTCGGTTCTACTTTGAAATTCGAGTATATCCAATTTCTCAGAATCTTGTTCGGAGGCTTTATCAACTTTCTTTTTGGGCATTTTACTTCACTCTATGATTTACAAACTTTATTTAAAACTCGACCACTATGTAGGCAAGGAACTTAAAATTCCGATATCAAACATTTTGACGTTATTGTGATTAATGAATCCGATAAAATTACTGTTTATTTTATTGCAATTTGCATGTTTAGGTAGGTTGTAGTGTCGAGCGGAAAACAGAATGGCTAGCGGGGCTAATCAAATCTGAGGAAAACTTGGATAATTGGATAAGTGTTTCAACTATATCGCCATAATAACATATCAATAAAACATAGTCTAGATTTTATATAAATAATGGATTATGAACCAACATCTAATCCATATTCAATGAATGCTGTCCACCTTCTCTAATTACGGAGGCAGCATTTCCGATAAAATCTTTAAATATAGGATGAGGTTTATTAGGTCTTGATAAAAATTCTGGATGAAATTGGACACCAAGCATAAATGGATGGATTCTATGTTCCATTATTTCTACTAATTTACCATCTGGAGATTTACCACTAGCAATCAAATCAACTTCCTCAAAATCTTCTAAATATCTATTATTAACCTCAAATCGATGCCTGTGCCTTTCATTGACAAGATCTAAGCCATAAGCAGTTTTTGCTTTTGTACCATCCATCAATTTACAAGGATATATTCCAAGCCTCATTGTCCCACCCATATCCGTTATATTTTTTTGCTCCGGCATTAAATCTATTACTGGTTCAGATACTTTATCTTTAAATTCAGTAGAATTTGCTCCGTGTAAAGACAAAAGATGCCTGGCCATTGATATAACCATAACCTGCATTCCTAAGCAAAGACCTAAATAAGGTACTTTATTTAAATATGCATATTTAGCTGTCTCAATCATTCCCTCGATTCCTCGAGGACCAAACCCACCAGGAACAACTATACCCGAGACAGTTGAAAGGACATTTTCTGGGCCACTCAACTCTATATCCTCAGCATGAATCCATTTGATGTGTAATTTGTAACCACGCTTAAGTGCGGCATGAGTCAAAGACTCTTTAACTGAAATATAAGCATCCTTTAAATCAATATATTTTCCAACAACTGCTATTTCCATATTCGACTTACAATTCAACATACCTTGAACCATAATATCCCAATCAACCATATCTACATTCTTACCAGACAAACTAAGTGCATTAACAATCAAGCTTCCTAACCCTTCCTCTTCTAAAATTAACGGGATCTGATAAATGTTTGGTACAGTAGGCATGCCAATAACGCCTTTTCTTGAAACATCGCAATGAATTGCTATTTTATCTTTTATATCTTCATCAACGTCGTATTCACTTCGACATAATATCGCATCAGGCTGTATTCCTATAGCTCTAAGTTCTTTGACGCTATGTTGTGTTGGTTTGGTCTTAAGTTCGCCAGTAGCGTTGATAAAAGGGAGATAAGTTACATGTATATAAAAAACATTATCTCTACCAACCTCATTTCTTAACTGCCTAATAGCTTCAAGAAAAGGTTGTCCTTCAATATCTCCAACAGTACCACCAACTTCAACTATTACAACTTCTGATTTACTCTCATCGCCAACAGCTATTATTCTCTTTTTTATAGCATCAGTTACATGAGGAACCGATTGAATAGTCCCTCCCAAAAATTCTCCTTTTCTCTCACGTGCCAAAACATCCACATAGACTTGACCAGCAGTCATATTGGACAATTTATCTAAATTAATATCAATAAATCGCTCGTAATGACCTAAATCCAAGTCGGTTTCGGAACCATCTTCTGTTACAAAAACCTCCCCATGCTGATATGGTGACATAGTTCCAGGGTCAACATTAAGATATGGATCAAGTTTTAGCACTGAAATCGAAAGTTTACGATTTTTGAGAATACGTCCTATTGAGGCAGTGGTTATACCTTTACCTACTGAACTGACTACTCCACCTGTTACAAAAATATACTTTGCCAAATTATCAAATACCTTGTATCACATATACAGATTAGAAGTTTACTATTACCACCACTTGGTGGCTACACTTTCCATGAGTGAAACTACTTATTGTTGGAAGTATATGTTTGTCTGTTTTTTCTTGTCAACTAAACAGTCTCCACCAAATATTTAAAATGTTATTATGTTGATAAATTATAAGTATTATTGAAAGGAATTAATAAAATGCGATTTTATAAAGTAGTCAATAATAATACAAAAGAAGTCTTTTTAACCGCACAAATAGATGACAGCACACTTTGCGGTATGGCTTACAACGATGGACCGTTATCAAGCATTGAAAAATTGCTGGAATTAACCGATGGTAACTTCACCGCCTTAGATAATCTAGCTTTGTCGTTATTGAACCCAACAAACCTTAAGATCAATTTAGAAGACTTGATTTCTTCATCTAAAGAAAAATCTGGCCTATTTAGAATGTGCCAACCTTATACACCTACAGAAATATGGGCTGCTGGAGTAACTTATAAATCAAGTGAGCTTGAACGTAAAAGAGAAAGTGAAACCCCTGACGTATATGCAAAAGTATACAATTCAGACCGACCAGAAATTTTTTTTAAGGCAACAAAAGAAAGGTCTGTCGGCCCATTTGACGAAATCGGCATTAGGCAAGATTCACACTGGAATGTCCCAGAAGCAGAATTAGCACTAGTTTTATATCAAAATGAGATAGTTGGATATACAATTGGCAATGATATGAGTAGCAGATCAATCGAAGGAGAAAATCCTTTATACCTACCACAAGCTAAAACATATAATAAATGTTGTGCTATTGGGCCTAGTTTTGCAACTATTGGTAGCTTGACTAACCCTAAGGCGTTAACTATAGAATGTTCTATATTTAGAAAAGATCAACTCATATTCAAAGAACACTCTTCAACTTCGCTCATGTCTCGAGAATTCGAAAATCTCAAAAAATGGCTAATCAAAAGTAACTCCGTGCCGAACATGACAACTTTTTTAACGGGAACACCGATAATACCACCACCTGAATTCAGCTTGTTAGAAGGGGACTTGGTACGTATAGAAATAACTGATATTGGTATATTGGAAAACAGCGTAGTAACAGTATAAATATTGTTTCAAGCGTATGTGAGGCCACCATCTAAATATATAGTCTGGCCGGTCATATAGTTGGATGCATCTGAAACCAGATATGCCGCTAAATAACCTACTTCGTTTAAATCGCCAAATCTACCTAAAGGTACGTTTGATTTAGCCCATTCTTCTCTTTCTTTCAAAAATTGCTCATCCTCTAAATCAGCATCTGGAAAAGCACCAGGAGCAATAGAATTAACCAATATATTATATGGCGCCCATTCTAGAGCCAAAGCTTGCGTAAATCTAGCCAATCCAGCCTTTCCTGCTGCGTATGCAGTCATATGAGAAGACCCTTGTCTTGCTGCAACACCTGTGATGTTTATCACTTTACCCTTTTTCCGCTTAAGAAAATGTGGACCAATAGTTTTGCAACCCAAAAATGCGTGGTTTAAATTTATATCTATTATTTTATTCCAATCCGTTATCGTCATTGAAGATTCATTACCGGGCAAGTTAGCCACTGGTTTTGATATCGCATCTCCTAAATTATTTATAAGTACATCGATACTGCCAAATTTTTGTAAGGCAAAATCTATTGTCCTATCCCACCCGGAAATTGTAGTGTTATCTGTAGACAACACCTCAATATTTACACCTACAGAATTAAGCTCTTCAACTAATTTTTTTAAATACACATTAGTTAAAGCTGTGCATAGTATATTTGCACCAGATCCTGCCAGTACCCTTGTAATCCCTTTTCCTATCCCTCTCGAAGCACCCGTAATAACAATATTCTTGCCAGAGATATCAAATTGTTTTAAAACAGACAAAATCACCTCGCATATAAATCATTATCCGCACAATTCTCCTAACACTCTGATAATTCTCTCACTGTGGCCCCAATCTGGGCAGGTGAATTTATTATAGAGCACCCTGCTGATTTTAAAGCATTGATTTTATCCATTGCACTTCCAGATTTACCTGTAATTATTGCTCCTGCATGACCCATTCTTCTATTAGCAGGGGCACTTTTACCAACAATTAAAGCTGCAATTGGTTTATTAAAATCATTTTTTATATAATCTGCTGCTTCTTGCTCTTTAGTACCTCCAATTTCACCAATCATAACAACTGAATCGGTATTCGGATCGTTATTAAACAATTTCAAAACATCAACAAATGATGTTCCTACAACTGGGTCACCACCTATGCCTATGCAAGTTGATTGACCAATACCTAATTCTGTTAGTTGAGCTACTGCTTCATAAGTAAGAGTCCCGCTTCTTGAAACTATTCCAACTCTACCAGGCTTATGTATATTACCAGGCATTATACCAACTTTACATTTGTCTCCTGGTGAAATAAGCCCAGGGCAATTTGGCCCAATTAATCTTACATTCTCTTTTAACCTAATACTGTTTATTACTCTCAAAGTATCGCTTACTGGAATCCCCTCAGCAATTACTATTATAGTTTTAATTCCCGAATCAACGGCTTCAAATATAGCGTCAGGAGCAAATGCGGGAGGAACGAATATCAAAGAGGTGTTCGCATTAGTCTCTTTTACGGCAATTTTCATATTTTCGTAAACATCTAAATCACCAAATATTTTAGAACCACCTTTGCCTGGAGTAACACCACCAACTATCTTAGTTCCATATTCTAAGCATTTCTCAGCATGGAAACTTCCTTCTTTCCCAGTTATCCCTTGAACTAAGACAATTGTATCTTTATTTATTATTATCGACATTGATTTTAACTCTCCCTGATCGCAATTGAAGCATCATCCAAATTTTGTACGAAAACAACCTGTAAATCAGATTGTTTTAATATAGAAATACCCTCATCTGCATTAGTACCAGCCATGCGAACCACCAATGGAACATTTTTGTTTTCTACACTATCAAACGCTTTAATGATTCCAGTTGCTACTAAATCACAACGAAGAATACCACCAAAGATATTCACCAATATCTTTTCGACATCACTATCCGACAGTATGATTTTCATCGCTTCGCAAACCTTATCAGGGCTTGCTCCTCCACCAACATCTAAAAAATTTGCTGGTCCAGAACCTGAACTAGTAGTAACATCCATTGTTGCCATAGCTAAACCAGCACCATTTACCAAACAACCGACGTCTCCATCCAATTTGACATAGCTAATATTATGTTCACGGGCAATAGATTCCAAAGGATCCTCTTGAGCAATATCCCTTAATTTGAATAATTCTTTATTTTTATATAAAGCATCATCATCAAATAAAATCTTTGCGTCAGCAGCAATTAAATCCCCACTATCTGTAATTGCTAAAGGATTGATTTCTATCAAAGAACAATAATACTTACTATATATTTGATACATGCTTGTCAAAATATGAAATACTGATTTACGTTTTTCGAAATCTATCTCTGCTTCATAAATTAAATCTCTAACCTGATAGTCCATCAAACCAATAACTGGATCAATCTCGCATCGCTTGATTTTTTCAGGAGATTTTTCTGCTAATTCTTCTATATCAACTCCACCAAATTTACTTAACATAGCTATATGTGTTTCGGTTTCAGGATTTGCCAAAATTGATATATATATTTCTCCGGATATGTTAATTGGCTCTTCTATCAATACTGATGAAACCAATAATCCGTTAGGTCCTGACTGTTCAGTATATAATCGAGATCCTATTAGACGTGCTGCTTCTGTCTTGGATTCTTCAGCGTTTTGAACTAACTTAACTCCTCCAGCCTTACCTCTACCACCAGAATATACTTGTGCTTTAACAACACACCTACCTCCTAATCCTCTAGCTAAATCGAAGGCGACTTCCGGGTTTTCGGCATTACCTCCTTTTGGAATTTTTATTCCAAAATTGCTAATAATTTCTTTTGCTTGATATTCGTGTATCCTCAATTATATTTACCTCTATAAGCATTTGAGTTTAAAACTCAAAATATTAGTACCTCATGGCGGAGGGAGTGGGATTCGAACCCACGATACCGTTGCCGATATAACGGTTTTCAAGACCGTCGCATTCGTCCACTCTGCCATCCCTCCATTGTGAAAATCGAAAATAAAATAATTCTCATTGCCTTATAAGAAACTTATTTTAATTTATTAAACCAAAAACCAACAATTCAAAATATGATTGCAAACCATTAAATTAAAAAAGATAACCGTATCAAACATATATAACACAAGATTGGTTGCTATCTAAACATTGAAAGCCCCTTTAAATCACCTTTGCTCATTCGTTTCATCATTTTTTTCATTTGAGAAAACTGATTTAGTAAATTATTCACATCATTGGGTTTTGTACCACTTCCTTTTGCTATTCTCCTTCGCCTGCTACCATCAATAATTCCTGGTTTTCTTCTTTCATTCAACGTCATTGAGCTTACAATGGCTTCTATCTTCCTAAGGTTTTTTTCTCCATCTTCACCGTTCGGTAACTGAATATTTTTTTTGGATAATCCAGGGATTTTTTCAATAAGCCCGGTTAATGAACCCATTTTTTTTATTTGATTCATTTGAGCAACTAAATCATTTAAATCAAATTCGTCTCTTTTTATCTTCTTTTCTAATTGCTTTGCTTGGTTATGGCTAAATGACTTACCAGCGATTTCACTTAAACCAGCGATATCTCCCATTCCCAATATCCTTGATGCTATTCGATCTGGGTGAAATATTTCTATATCATTTATTTTTTCTCCCGTACCCAGGAATTTCAAAGGGACACCAGTTGTATAAACTACCGATAACGCCGCTCCTCCACGAGCATCTCCATCAATCTTAGTTAACACTACACCTGTTAATCCAATGTCTTTCGCAAAAGTTTCAGCCACGTTAACCGAATCCTGACCAGCCATCGCGTCTAATACAAGTAAAGTCTCAATTGGATTGGCTTTAGCATAAATTTGCTTTAATTCTTTCATCAGGTCTTCATCTACCTGAAATCTTCCAGCAGTATCAATTAAAATACAAGTTGCTTGCCTTTTAGTTGCAAATTCTATCCCTCTTGTTACAACCTCGGGCGCTGAGTCACTGATTTTTGGAGAATAGACTGCAACCTCAATAGAATCACCTAAGATGTTCAGTTGTTCAACAGCAGCAGGTCTATGTATATCAGCAGCTATCAAAACAGGTGTTTGTCCATTAGTTTTTAAATGCGCAGCCAGTTTCGCAGTTGTAGTGGTTTTACCCGAACCATTAAGTCCGACAATTAAAATTACTGGAATAGACTCAGATTTCAATTGCAATTCACTTACTTCAGAACCAAGAATGGAAGTTAAAACCTCCGAAGTAACATTTAGAATTACCTGTGAAGGAGCAACGCTGGTACGCAACTCTACAGAATTACACTTTTCTCTTATGTTTTCTATAATCTGCTTTACAACCTTAAACCCAACATCTGCTTCCAATAAGGCAATTCTTATCTCACGTAGAACTTTATCAATATCTTTTTCACTTAGGGTACCCTTCTTACCCAGCATGAAAAAGATATCATTTAATTTTGTGGAGATAGAATCAAACATACAGCATTAAACCAATAAACCCATCAAACGCAATTTTGAGGACTTATTAAAAAACTATTCTTTTTCTTTATTCATTAACTTGGCACCTACAAGTTTCAATTGTTCAGGTTGATCTTCATATTTGAATTCCCGCATGCAAGCCATCGCAGAAACATAATCTCCAGGACGCGGGTTGAATATCCTCACACCCTGTGCAACTCTTCCGGTTTTCCTTATTTCATCTAAACTTGTTCGCATTACTTGAGCTTTCCTAGAAATAACATAAACCTCATCACTACCTGCTATAACTTCTGCTGCTGCCACAGTTCCAGTCTTTTTAGTTACATTCATGGTTTTTAATCCAGACCCCGCTCTTTTCTGTGGCCTGTACTTTGATAAATCTGTTAACTTACCATAACCATTTTTACTAATTACTAATAATCTGGATTCAGGTACAACCACATCCATTGAAACCATCTTATCTTTTTTATCCAATAACATCCCTCTAACCCCTCCAGCTTGCCTGGAACGTGACAAAATATCAGTAATTGCGAATCTTATAGACTTTCCATTTTCTGTAACCATCATTACATCATCATCTTCTTTACAATTCTTTGCTGAAACTACTTCATCGTCATTTTTAACCTTCATAACAATCAAACCACCTCTGCGTATTTGACCGCTTTCCGTTATCAATGAACTTAACTTGTTCATCTGCACTTTTTTAATTGAAGCATTCTTGGTTGCTAAAACTAAATATAAATCAGGACGTTTAAGACTGTTAACACCTATTATAGATTTAACAGTTTCATTTTCAGCAAGAGATATTACATTTCGGACTGGAACTCCTCGCGTGTTTCTTGCTATATCAGCTCTCAACTCAAAACATCTCATAGCCAAAACTCTACCTTTATTGGTAAAGAACAGCAGAGTGTCATGGGTGTCACATACAATTATATGTTTTACTGGATCATCATCTTTGATATTCATACTTACAACACCTTTACCACCGCGGTGCTGATTCCTGTATGTATCTGCAGGTATACGTTTTATATATCCATTTTCACTAAGTGTAACGACTATTTGTTCATGAGCTTCAAGTTGCTCTCTTGTAAATTCTTGGACTGTTCCCGTTATAGCCGTACGCCTAGCACCTCTCAGTGCCTTCTTCATTTCTTGAGTTTCCTCAGATACAACTGCAAGTATCTTATGAGGATCTGCTAGTTGTTCTTCATAGTATCTAATTCGCTCTTGCAAATTCTGATACTCATCTTCAATTTTTTGAGTTTCTAGTGCTGCTAGTCTTCGCAATTGCATTTCTAGAATTGCTTGGGCTTGTATTGCATCTAGACTGAATTTGCTTATAAGTTGCGTTTTTGCTTCATCAACATCTTGGGAAGATCTAATTAAATCAATAACTTCATCTATATTAGCAATGGCGACGCGATACCCATCTAATATATGGCATCGTGCTTTAGCTTTTTTCAACTCAAACTTGAATTTCCTTGAAATGACCTCTTGTCTAAATTGTATATAGTAATTCAGGCTTTCTTTAATGTTAATTAGTTTTGGAACGCCATTAGCCAGAGCAATCATATTAACTGAAAAAGAACTTTGCATAGGCGTGTATTTATATAAATTATTAAGCAACACGAGGGCTTGAGCTCCGCTCCTCAAATCCATAACTATTCTCATCCCTTTTCTATCTGACTCATCTCGTATTTCTGATATACCTTCAAGTCTTTTGGTTTTAATCAAACTTGCTATTTTTTCAACCAAACTAGCTTTGTTTACTTGATAAGGTAGTTCAGATACAACTATTTTCATCTTGCTTGATCTTTTTGTTGCTTCTTCAACAGATGCTGTAGCTCTTACAATAATTTGACCTCTTCCTGTTTCAAATGCGTTCTTAATACCTTCTTTGCCCATAATCGTCGCCCCTGTGGGGAAATCAGGACCTTTGATATATTTCATTAATTCTTCTATTGTAGATTCAGGATTTTCTATTAGATGGATTATTCCATTGCATACTTCAGTCGGGTTGTGAGGAGGTATGTTTGTAGCCATACCAACAGCTATGCCAGTGGCTCCATTTACCAATAGGTTAGGCAATCTTGCGGGCAATATAGCCGGTTCCTCAAGAGTACCATCAAAATTTTCGGAATAATCAACAGTATCTTGATCTAAATTAGCCAACATTAATTCAGCTTCTCTAGTTAATCGCGACTCTGTATACCTCATTGCTGCCGGAGGATCTCCATCAACACTACCAAAATTACCTTGGCCATCGACTAAAGGAACCCTCAAAGAAAAATCTTGAGCCATGCGTACCATAGCCTCATACACAGCACTATCGCCATGTGGATGGTATTTTCCTAAAACTTCACCAACCAACCTAGCACTCTTTTTGAAAGAAGAACCAGGTCTCATTCCTAAATCGTGCATTGCATAGAGAATCCGTCTTTGTACAGGTTTTAAACCATCACGTACATCAGGAAGAGCCCTAGACACTATTACACTCATGGCATAACTAAGGTAGGATTTTTTCATCTCCTCTTCTAGAGAAGCAGGCTTCACATATCCATATTGTGTTTTTGTAACCAAATCAGCCTCCTATCAACTTAAATCAAACACCGATAGATTGAAACATTATTGCTAGTATAAAACTTATAAAAATTTTAGACAAATATAAAAAACTACCAATAGTTTGGTTATATTCCAAATTGCGAGTTTCTTTGAAAATCCACTTATATAACTAATTCATATACCTTTCTGTTTCAGGGGAAGGGCGCACTTCCCCTGAAACACTTTGGGGTATCCTCGGTTAAAATACACAAATCCTGAGGATATTCAGTTTGTTGGTTAACTGCCAACATATTACAAAATTATCATGTGCCATTACCTGTTTCAAATTTAGTCCAAGGGTGTGCCATTAACATATGGCACATATTATTGATTTGTGGCATAATGATATTGAAATGAATAGTTTACCCGATAAAATCCAATACAATCACAGTCTATCTCCTCCTTATGTAAGCTTTAATACATTTAAAACCTTATTGGATTGGTTAAAGGTAGAGGGTGTGCCACTTAGACTAGATAGATCCTTTTGGCATGATAAATTTAGTGGAAGTACAGGATCTCAATTGATGGCATCGTTAAGGTTTTTAAAATTAATTGAGGGAAACAGCCCATTACCAGAGCTTGAAAATTTAATACAAGCTAACTTTGACAAGAAAACTTTAATTTTGAAGGCCTTAATACAAAACTCCTATAATTTCGTACATTTTGAAGAATTGCATCGAGCTACTCCTGCAATATTAGTTTCCTGGTTCAAAACATATCCGATAGATGGGCACACATTAAGGAAAGCTATTTCTTTTTTTATAAGTGCCTCCATAGAAGCAGAACTCCCTCTTTCTAATTCGATTAAAAAAATGTCAAAATACAGGTCAAAAAGTAAAAGTTTAGAAACAGGACCGAAAGCTCCACAAACAAATCCTGCGACACACTTTCTTTCAACAGATATTAGTTCGATTAAATCAAGTGAATCAAACATAAATCAATCCACCATTAATTTAAAAAGTGGTGGTTCACTGAATTTATCGATAGATGTTAATCTTTTTCATTTGTCGGAAATTGACCGTAAATTTGTATTATCTGTTATCGATCTAGTAAAAAATTACGAATTTTCATCTAATACTTAAAAATGTAACGTTAGCTGGTTTTATTGAAACCACTAATTATTTAATTGATCCTTTAGGATATATTGCAAACCTAGTTTTTGTTTTTGGCAATCAATATTAATCGATTTTCCTCATAATGGTACACGAACGAGGCTATACCAAACACAAAACTATAATTGAGTGAGGTTTAAACTCATGTTATTATTCGAACATCTAAGAATTAAAAGGTGAAATTATAAAATATGGATAGTGGCAAAGCTAAAGCTTTAGAAATTGCTGTTGGGCAAATAAATAATCATTTTGGGAATGGCTCGGTAATGAAACTTGGCGAGTCAAAACACCTTGCTCAAGTAGTTGGGGGGATATCAACCGGATCACTGTCATTAGATATCGCAACAGGAATAAATGGCATCCCTAAAGGAAGAGTAACTGAAGTTTACGGTGCAGAATCTTCTGGAAAATCAACATTAGCTTACCATTTGATGGCTGAATGTCAAAAAACAGGTGGTACTGCTGCGTATATCGATACTGAACATGCCCTTGACCCTGATTACGCCAAAAGATGTGGTGTAAACACAGAAGACTTATTAATATCACAACCCGATTTTGCTGAGCAAGCTTTAGAAATATGCGAATATTTAGTACGTAGCGGGGCTATTGAAATACTTGTACTCGACAGTGTAGCAGCATTAGTACCCAAAGTAGAACTTGAAGGTGATATGGGTGATGCGCATGTAGGTTTACAAGCTAGATTAATGTCTCAGGCCTTAAGAAAATTGACTGCAGCAATAAATAAATCGCATTGCGCAGTCTTATTTATAAACCAAATACGAGAGAAAGTTGGCATTATATGGGGTAACCCCGAAACAACACCAGGTGGAAGAGCATTAAAGTTTTACAGCTCTCTCCGAATAGATTTAAGAAGAACCGAATCTATAAAAAAGGGTACCGATATAATTGGATCTAGGGTTAAAGCTAGAATAGTTAAAAATAAAGTTGCTCCTCCATTTAAAGTAGCTGAATTCGACATTATGTTTAATTCTGGCATTAGTAAAGAGTCAGATATTGTTGATATTGGTACGGAATTAGGAATAATACAAAAAAGTGGAGCATTCTATTCCTTTAATGAAACAAAGTTGGGCCAAGGTAAGGAAAATGCGAAATCATTCTTATCTGAAAATATAGAGATTTCTTCTCAAATCCAAAGTTTAATTTCTGAAAACATCAACTGAAAACTATATAAGCTCAAATATTTTTTTGAAATATGCTAGGACAATTATATGTTTGATTTTATAGGTTCACTTGGAATAATAGTTGTATGTATATTTCTATCTGCTTTTTTCTCTAGTGCTGAATCAGCCTTTTTGACAATACAAAAGACTTCTAGATTAAATCATCTGATAAACATAAAGGATCCTCGAGCACTAAGAGTATCTAAACTTCTTGAAGATCCCGCAAATTTGCTTTCAGTAATTTTATTGGGTAATAACCTTGTAAACGTAACCTTTACCGCCACCATTACCGCATTAGCAATTTCTTTAATTAGCGATCAAAATGTTGCTATTCTAATTGCTACTATAACAGGAACAATTCTTTTGTTAATCGCTGGCGAAATTCTACCTAAAACACTAGCAATTAAATATGCCGAAAACCTAGTTTTCGTTTATTGTAGCCCTTTGAATTTATTATCCAAGATATTTCTACCAATTTTGTTCGCTTTAAAATCAATCACCAAATTATCAGAAGCTTTTGAAAAGGATACTAAACAAGATACTGCAATAACTGAAGATGAACTACGTTCTTTGATAGACATAGGTGAATCGGAAGGCGTAATTGAAACTAAAGAAGCTGAATTATTAGACCGAGTATTTAAATTTGGAGATAAAGAAGTAAGAGAAGTTATGACGCCTAGGACAGAAATGATATTTGTACCTAACAATTCAACAATCCAGGAATTCTTAAAAACTATCGCAAAACATACCCACACTCGATACCCAGTATTCAAACAAACCAATGACAATATCATAGGCATAATTTCAGCAAAAGACGTTTTAAAAAGCATGTCTTTACGCCCTAAAAATCTTGATCTCCAATCACCTTTGACAGATGTAATTAGAGATGCATATTTTATACCTGAGACAAAAAGTATTTCAGAATTATTTGATGAACTTCGTAAAACTGGCAATCAGATGGCAATCGCTATTGATGAATTTGGAGGGATAGCTGGTCTGGTAACAATAAAAGGTCTTTTAGAAGAAATAGTTGGAAGTGTTGGAGAAGAAGGAGCTAGTCCTAACATTGAATATGAAATTATAGGCACCAATACTTACAGAGTCGATGGCGGAATAGATATCGACGATGTTAATAATATTTTGGGCACAAGCATCCCCGACGGAGACTATGAAACTTTAGCAGGATTTGTATTATATATTCTTGGAGATATACCTTCAGGAGGCGAGGTTTTTAATTACAGGAACTTTCGGCTAGAAATCATCTCGATGAATAAAATGAAAATTGAAAAAGTAAAATTAACAATTCTCAGCAAATAAACATGAAAAATAAAATGTATTATGTCCGGATATGATATTAATAATTTCTTTTATAAAGAAATTCAAAATTCCATTTCAACCATAAACTTCAAACAGCAACCTGTAATTATTGCAGCTATCTCAGGTGGCCAAGATTCCATGGCTATGCTAAATAGCCTGCATGGATTAAGCACGAAATATAATTTTAAGATACACGGCGCACATTTAAATCATCAATTAAGAGGAACAGATTCATTAAATGACTCTGAATTTGTCAAAAATCACTTCGAAAAACTTAACATACCATATACTGTTAAATCTATAGATGTTTCAAAATATCGAAATGATAAAAAATTATCTGTCGAGGAAGCCGCACGAGATTTGAGATATGATTTTTTGTCTAAGGTTGCTATAAAATCGGCAGCAAAAATAATAGCTCTAGGCCATACACTTGATGATCAAGTAGAAACTATATTAATGAATATAATCAGAGGTTCCGGCCTAAATGGATTGAAGGGCATGGAAACACTCACTACAAGAAAAATCAATTCTCATAACTTCACATTATTTAGACCCTTGCTGAATATAGAAAGGAATCAAACACTTGAATATTGTACAACCAACAACATTGAAGTAAGAATAGACAAAAGCAATGCTAATACCGAGATTACACGCAATAAAATTAGAATTGAGCTAATTCCTTATCTGCAAACATTCAATCCATCAATTAAAACTTCTCTACTTAAATTATCGAAGATTAGCTCTACTGTAATTAACGACGCACAACATAATATTAAAAAGACATTCAACGAACTTGTCTCATTAAAAGGGAACCATTTTGCGATAGATATTGACAAATTCAATTCACAAACCACCTATATTAAAATCGAGATACTAATGCATACCATAAGGCGGTTACGCGGAGATTTAAGAGGAATAGAGCACCATGACTATTATGATTTGATTTCGTTAGTTGAAAATGCAAGAACTGGCTCACAAAAACAGACTTGCGAATTTTACTGCCTGATAAGCTACGGCCAAGCATTGTTTTTTAAAAATGAGACCGACCTAAATATCTTACCGGCAATCAAAGGATCTCATAAACTTAAAATCCCAGGCAAAATGAATTTATCTAGTTGGAAAATCAAATCAAAATTGATTGATATACCAGATAAAAATAATCTAGACCTATTAAAACATTTGAAAAAATCACCTTATTCAGAAATTTTTGATATTTCTCTATTGAAAACGGATTTACACGTAAGAACTAGAAAACTAGGTGACACTTTTATTCCCTTAGGGATGAATCACTCCAAACGATTAAAGGATTTTATGGTCGACTTGAAAATACCTTCCTATGATAGAGATAGGATTCCCTTAGTATGTTCTGATGCTGGGATAATTTGGGTAGTAGGGTGGCGCATATCAAATTGGGCAAAAATTAAAAATACAACCAATAAAGCTATTCAGATAAATTTCGAATCAATATGAACCCCTAGATTACCCTATTTAATCTAGGAACCTGACTCATTCCAGGCACACTACCTCTTCTTGAAACAGGAGATCCGTCAATCTCTTTAATATCAAAGGAATACGGATTAGATGGAGCAGATGCTACATATGCTCCAATTGCGAATAATGAAACAGGCGCTCCAGCCTTAACGAATTCTGAAATCTTTGCAGGTGTTAAATTGTCTCCTACCATTATTTCTACATGTTTGTAATTTGCTAAATCTAGCCGTTTTCTTATTTCTTTAACTAAGTCTACCTTTAATCCTCCACGAGATTCAGGTGTATTAATTCTTATACCTCTCAACTCTTCTTTCAACACTTGTGCAACAGCCAAAGCATCTTCAGATTCATCCCGCAACACATCTACCAATGCAAATCTCCTAACATCTTGGGTCATGTGTTTATGAAACAACTGTGTAGCTTTGGGGGTATCTCCGATTATCAAAAGCAAAGAAGAGGGCATACTTCCCATTGGATGTATAGAAGCTAATCTTGCTCCAAGTGTGGTAGAACATGAAATGCATCCAGCAACTATACAAGCATAATCTAACTCAGCAGCCACACCCGGATGAATATAGCTTGCCCCATATCCAACAACTTTGGTAGGATCAGCTGCATCAACACACTCTTTCGCTGCTGTGGCCCAACCAGTATAAGATGCCAGCATGCCACGTATAGCAGTTTCATAAAGTCCTATTGAACCATATGGTGCCTTAATGGTAAATGCTACTTCGTTTGCTTCAACAGATTCGCCTTCATCTAACGACCATACTTCTGTACCACTATCTGGTAATATTTTTTGCAATAAGGTGATAACCTCTTCTCGGCCACAAAATACCCCACTATTTTGTGGGGCGAGTTCTACTGAAACAATAGGATTAATATTTTCATTACGCAAAATAGTCAGTGCTCTTTGCAAATGAATGTCCGCTGTATCTCCCACTAACACAGGTCTTTTTATTTCAAATTTACCATTCGAATTAACCATATAATTCACCATGAGTTATTGATTACAATTTATTAGATATTTATATTACCCTATATCTATATTCAAATAATACTGCATTAATTAGTAAAGGCAAGCATAGATATTACCCTGAAGGATTTGCAACTAAATTTTGTAGGTATATTCCCAAAAGATTAACTTAATTTTATAACTAGATGATATACAATTTAAATTCTTAAAGAATAACTATATGAAAATACCGCCAGGCCAAATAACTACAGATAAATTTCCAATCATGACTTTCGGTTCAATTCCAGATATCAACTTGGATACATGGGAATTACAAATATATGGATTAATACAAAAACCAATCACCATAACATGGCAAGAATTACAAAAACTCCCAAAATATAACCTGTTGTCAGATTTCCATTGCGTAACTCAATGGAGTCGAATAAATGACGAATGGGAAGGTGTATTAGTATCAACACTAATCAAATCTTTGAATATAACAGCTTTATCCGACAATATAATGATACATTGTTACGGAGGGTATACAACAAATGTCCAATATAGTACGTTAATTCAGCACAAAGGTATTTTGGCATACTCACATAATCAAGAACCGCTTAAGCCTGAACATGGAGGCCCTCTTAGATTAGTTTTGCCTGAAAGATACGCATGGAAAAGTGCAAAATGGGTCAAAGGATTACAATTTACTAGAAATAATAACCCTGGATTTTGGGAATCTCGTGGTTATCACATGGAAGGAGACCCTTGGAAACAACAAAGATTTGAATAAATTCAATCTAATCCACAATGGGAAGTGTTGTTTTAACAATATTTCGATATAGCATGCGCCATAGTATAGTACTTGACATAGTTTGTATCAACTATTAGAATATAAATAAATATAGATACTCACATTTGATTGTGTGATTTATATGGTTTTTCCCTACCAATCAACTAAGGAAAGTCTGGAGATTCTAATGTTTAGTAGACCTAACAGTAGATCAACATATTATTCAAATTCTGAAGAAGGCGTTTATATAATAAGCGTTGCCTCTCGAATCCTAGAGATGCACCCCCAGACTCTTAGAAAATATGAAAGAGCAGGATTTATACAGCCATCTCGTACCAATGGAATGTTAAGATTATATTCAGAGCTAGACATATCTAGGCTAAAATTAATTAAACACCTTGTTGCTGACCTTGGTTTAAACTTAGCAGGAGTACAACTTGCATTGGACGTTTTTAACAGACTAATCAAAGCCAAGACATTACAAAATAAATTCAATGATTTAGAAATCAGGGAATTCATGAATACGACACTTGATGAACTATTTGAGAGCATCCATGCCCATAAAAATGAAGGCCACACCTAGGAGAACATTTCAACAAATGGAAGATTCTAAAGAAACACCGAAAAATCAAGAATGTCCTTCCGATTCTGATTCAGTATCTAGTGCTATAGAAGAATCTAATCTAATTTTATTAAAAGAAGAATTAGAAAATGCACTGTCTGAAGCAGAAAATTTTAAAGACATTGCTAAAAGGGCTCAAGCAGACCTAATAAACTTTAAAAGAAGAGCCGATGATGAAAAAGCAGAAGAAAGACTCTCAATAAAATCCAATATATTATTATCAGTCATTACAATACTCGACGATTTGACCTTGGCAATCGATATGCTACCAGGTGATTTGCTAAAGCAGGATTCCTTGATGCCAGGGTCCAAGAAATGGCTGGAAGGTATTCAAATAATCCATCGTAAAATTGAAAATCTACTCGAATCTCAAATGGTAACCAAAATAGATGCTATAGGTAAACATTTCGAACCGTGGGAATTCGAGGCTATCCAATATAAAGAAACTAAGGATTGCGAAGAAAATATTGTAATCGAAGTAATAAAAGAAGGATATAAATTTAACGGCCAAATTCTAAGACCTGCTCAGGTTATAGTTTCAAAGGCAGTACAAATTGAAGAAGATAAATCTCAGGAGGAGATAAAATAAAATGGCAAAAGTTTTAGGCATAGATCTTGGAACAACAAATTCCTGCATGGCCATAATTGACGGTGGCGAACCAAGAGTTTTAGAAAACACTGAAGGCTCAAGAACAACACCCTCTGTAGTGGCTATAAACCCAAAATCGGATGAAAGGTACGTAGGTAACCCTGCAAAAAGACAAGCAGTAACAAATCCAGAAAACACTGTTTATTCTATAAAAAGATTCATGGGAAGAAAATTCAAAGAAACTGATATTTCCAAAGACTTAGAATTGGTACCCTACCAAGTAACTGAACATAAAAAAAATGGTGATGCGCATGTGGCAATGGGTGAAAAAACATATTCGCCACCTGAGATATCAGCTTTGATATTACAAAAATTAAAGCAAGATGCAGAAGCCAAGACAGGTGAAAAAATCAACCAGGCAGTTATCACAGTACCGGCATATTTTGACGATAGCCAAAGAAATGCTACAAAAGATGCAGGTAAAATAGCTGGTTTAGAAGTATTAAGGATAATAAATGAACCAACTGCTGCATCACTGGCTTATGGACTTGACAAAAAAACTGAAGAGACCATAGCAGTATACGATCTTGGAGGTGGAACTTTTGATGTAACTATACTCCAAATTGGAGATGGCGTTTTTGAAGTCAAATCAACTAACGGAGATACTCATTTGGGAGGAGATGATTTCGACCAGAGAATTATTGATTGGATTTGTGAAGAATTTCTAAGAGAACAAAGTATCGACCTTAAATCCGACCGCATGGCTTTACAAAGACTAAGAGAGGCGGCTGAAAAAGCAAAAATAGAGCTCAGTACCACAACACAAACAGAAATCAATTTACCTTTTATAACAGCTGACTCATCAGGCCCTAAACATCTAGTGATGTCTTTAAGCAGATCTAAACTTGAGCAATTAGTATCAGACTTAATTACAAGAACTAAAACCCCATGTGAACAAGCACTGAAAGACGCCGACGTTCAACAGGGTACAATCAACGAAGTAATACTAGTTGGCGGCATGACTAGAATGCCAGCGATAAAAGAAATGGTGTCTACTTTCTTTGGTAAAGAACCTCATCAAGGAGTAAATCCAGATGAAGTTGTAGCTGTAGGAGCAGCTATCCAAGCGGGAGTTATGCAAGGAGATGTGGAAGATGTTCTGTTATTGGATGTAACTCCATTAACATTAGGCATAGAAACTTTAGGCAGTGTAACAACTGCTTTGATACCGAGAAACACTACTATTCCAACTGCGAAAACACAAACATTCACCACTGCCGCAGATGATCAACCTAGTGTCGAAGTTCACGTTTTACAAGGTGAACGACCTATGGCAAATGAAAATAAAACAATAGGCAAATTCAACTTAGATGGAATACAAAAAGCTGCCAGAGGTACTCCTCAAATTGAAGTTACATTTGATATAAACGCAGATGGCATTTTAAATGTTTCAGCCAAAGACAAAGGAACTGGTAAAGAACAAACTATCACTATAACTGCTAGTTCTGGATTAACCCAAGATGAAATTGACCAAATGATAAAAGATGCGAAAGACAACGAGGAACAAGATAAGAATAAGAAAGAAGAAATTGAAATTCGCAACAATGCCGATAGTCTAATCTATCAATCAGAAAAAATGATTGCTGACAACAACGACAAAATTCCTGAGGAATTAAAGACCGAAGCCGAAACAAAAATATCCGAATTAAAAAATAAAATGGCAGAAACATCTATAGAGATTGGAGAAATAACTTCAGCAACAGAATCTTTACAGCAAACTATCCAAAAACTTGGTGAATCCGTATATAGTCAAACACCACCACCTGATGACGAAAACCAAAGCGAATCCACCGAGGAAGAAAAATCCGAAAAAGACGATGAAAATACTGTGGAAGGGGAATATAGGGAAATATAAAAAATTGGATTTTGTTAATCCATATATTTATTAGGTTGGGGAAGTGTCGGAATTGGTAGACGAGCGTGATTTAGGATCACGTGCCTATTGGCGTCCGGGTTCGAGTCCCGGCTTCCCCACCAAAAATAAACATATAAAAATAAACTACATACCCATGTTCGCAATATAGTAACTCAATATAAAATCACTAATATGAATGATAACATCCGAAATTTTTGCATTATCGCTCATATCGATCACGGCAAATCTACACTCGCTGACCGTTTAATAGAACTTACTAAAAATAATAATCAAACTGTTATTGAACAAACTCTCGATTCAATGGACTTAGAGCGCGAGCGTGGTATAACCATAAAAGCTAAAGCAATTAGGTTATTATATGAAGCCAATAACCTAACAACTTTTCAACTGAATTTGATAGACACACCTGGACATGTAGACTTTTCTTATGAGGTTTCACGTAGTCTTTCAGCATGCGAGGGAGCATTATTAATCGTTGATGCTACTCAAGGTATTCAAGCTCAAACTGTAGCTAACGTTTACAAAGCTATTGACCAAAACTTAACACTCATACCCGTAATCAACAAAATCGACCTAGATGTGGCACGACCTCAAGAAATCGCGAGAGAATTACAAGCAACATTTGGGTTTACACGAGATGAAATTTTGATGGTATCTGCCAAGAGTGGCAAAGGGATTCCATTACTTTTAGAAACCATTGTAAGCAAAATACCGCCACCGGCAGCAGATAAAGAGAAAAAATTAAGGGCCCTTATTTTCGATTCTAAATATGATCCTTATAAAGGAGTAGTTGCTTTTGTTAGGATAGTTGATGGCACCTTGTCACATAATTCCAGAATACTAATGATGTCTAACAAGATTGAGAGTGACATAATTGAACTAGGAATACTGACCCCGGAACCTGAAAAAGTGGAGGTTTTAAAGGCAGGAGAAGTTGGTTACATAGCAAGCGGCCTGAAATCAATAAATGATGCTACTGTTGGAGACACTATAACTAGTGCAAAAGAGATTGCAGAAACACCTTTAGACACGTATACACCATTAAAATCAATGGTTTTTGCAGGAGTATATCCTGCAGATGGAGAAGATTATGAAACTCTTAAAGATGCTCTCGACAAGCTTCGGCTGAACGATGCTTCTTTAAACTATACTCCTGAAAATTCGCTCGCACTCGGTTCTGGATTCCGATGCGGCTTTCTTGGATTATTGCATATGGAAATAATTCAAGAACGTTTAGAAAGGGAGTATGAATTAACTATAATAATCACCGCACCCAGCGTGTCTTACAAAGTAATTACTACAGAACAAGAAACGGTCATTATTGATAATCCTTCTAAATTACCTGAACAAAACATGGTTTCCGAAATACTTGAGCCTTGGGCCAACCTGACAATATTAACTCCATCAAATTTCATAGGCCAAGTAATGGATTTGGTCACAAACAAACGAGGTAAATTAACACGAATGGAATATATCCAATCCAATTCACGCAATGTTGATGTTAATTCAATTGATACAGAGAGCACTATTTCTAATGAAAATTCGAATCGTGTCATTTTAGAGTTCGATATGCCCATGTCAGAAATGCTGGTCCAATTCTATGACCAATTGAAATCACGCACTCAAGGATACGCATCAATGGATTACTCAATATCCGATTACCAAAAAGGTAACTTGGTAAAACTTGACATCTTAGTTAATAGTCAAAAAGTCGATGCACTTTCAATAATCACGCATAGAGACGAATCTTACTCTAAAGCCAAACAATTAGTTACGAAGTTACAAGATTCAATCCCAAGGCAATTATTTGAAGTGCCTATTCAAGCTGCAATTGGCGCAAAAATAATTTCTAGAACCAACATTAAAGCATTGAAGAAAAACGTATTGGCGAAATGTTATGGGGGCGACGTAACCAGAAAACGTAAGCTATTACAAAAACAAGCAGAAGGCAAGAAAAGAATGAAAAAAGTTGGTAGGGTTGAAATACCACAAGAAGCTTTTCTAAGCGTGCTCAATAGTGAACAATAAAACACTTATAATTTAATTATTAAACTTTACCCTAATACCTAAACATTGTAGTATAAAATTGGCTGTGCTAAGTGGGGAACTAGCGGTGCCTTGTACTCGCAAACCGCTCTAGCGGGACTGAATTCCTCTTTAGAGGTTTATCTACTTCAGCCTCTTGGATAATAAATAGGTGATGAGAGTTGGGTCCCACGCGGCAGAGTTCTGGAAACCCCGTCAGGTCCGGAAGGAAGCAGCGGTAACCAGCCACTCTGGGTGACGTGGAATAACCTTACTTGAGTCTATTTGTTTTTCAATACTACAGTAGGTTTATCGAATTAGGGGTGCACAGCTTTTCATTTAATATTTAAAAAAACAATATTAGCGTAATGAGAAAATATTATGTCTCCTTCCAAAACTATTTTAGGCCAAAATTTTCTAGTTGATAAATTCGTTCGATCAAGAATAATCAAAGCATCTCAAATTGAAGCCAACGAAACGGTTATTGAAATTGGCGCCGGTAAAGGATTTCTTACATCTGAACTAATAAAGTTTTCTGATAAAGTTATCGCATTAGAAGTTGACCAAATTCTAATTGAAAAATTAAAGGTGAAATTCCAAAAAAATTTGAACCTAAATATCCTCTCAGAAGATGGAAGGTTTTACAATGTTGATGAATATAGCTCAATAGGCAAATATAAATTAATAGCCAACTTGCCATATTACGCAGCTAATCCTATATTAATCAATTTTTTGAAAAGAAATAATAAACCTAGTTTGATAGTTGTTATGCTGCAAAAAGAGGTCGCATTGCAAATTACTGCTGGTATAGGACAAATGCGCATGCTTTCTGTAATAGTCCAATTTTACGGCAAACCTAGTATCGTAACCCATATCAAACCCAAGTCATTTAAACCTGTGCCGAAAGTACATTCTAGCTTAATAGCAATAAAACCTTACGACGAACCCGTGTTGAAAATAGATTCAGAACCAGACTTCTTTAAATTAGTAAAACTGGGATTTTCTACCCCAAGAAAACATCTTGTTAACTCCATACACCATGGATTAAATATCCCAAAATCCAATTCATTTGAACTTCTGGATAAATCAAAAATTGATGCATCAAAAAGACCACAAGAGCTAAGCATTATTGAATGGGGGAATCTATACAAAACATATAATGAATTTAAAAGCTCAGGAAATATCAAACCAAGTCTTTCATAATGTTAGTTTACAAATCACCTGCCAAAATCAATATCACACTCGAAGTTATAAATCGCCGGAACGATTATTATCATGATATATCTACAATAATGCAAACTATAAACATTTTTGACGTCATTACTTATGAACCCAATAAAGATATTTTAATTTCTTCAAATATTAAAGAACTGGATTCAGATACAAATCTGATATATAAAACCGTAAATTTAATGCAAAATGAATTTAGAATCAACCGCGGTGTGAAAATATATCTTCATAAAAACATACCTATGTCCAGTGGGTTGGGAGGCGGTAGTAGCAACGCTGCAACAACTCTAATAGCATTAAATTTAATGTGGGGATTGAATCTGAATTCAGATAAACTCATTTCTCTGGCGCAATCAATTGGCTCTGACGTGCCATTTTTTATTTCACGCGGTACCGCTTTAATCACTGGCAAAGGCGAAATAGTTGAACGGTTATCTGACATAAAGCCAATGGTATTTTTATTACTACACAATGAAACCATATTGCCCAACAAAACTTATTCCATGTATAAAGCAATTTCCAAAAATGAATATACATCTGGCCAAATTAGCCATGAAATTGCTTCAATTATTAATTCTTGCAAAGAAATACAAAGCGTGAAATTATTTAACTGCTTCGACAAAATTGCACCCAATCAATTCCCAACATATAAAAAATATTCAAAAAGTCTCGAGCAATTAGGTGTACATGAATATCATCTAGCTGGAAGTGGACCCACCATAATGGTACCAACAACAACAAGGGCTATCGCCAAACAAATTAAGTTTGCCCTATGGGACCTACATTCCATTTCTTCTACAATAATCCAAACAACTACTTCAAACCCAAATGAATATATTATTTGATTTAATAAATAAATTTTCATTTATATAAAACAGGAACAATCTTGATATTAGATTTAATTGAACCCATAAATTTACACGCTACTCTATCAAGTGGACAAGCTTTTAGATGGAGATACAAATCCAGCTGGTTCGACGGTGTTATTGGTGCTACGGGAATTAGACTAAGAGAGATATCCGATACCAAAATTGAATTCTATTGTGAACCGGATAAAGAGGAACATTTCACTTCATCACTATTAGATTACTTAGGCTACCAATACAACATGAATGAAATTTATTCATCCTTATCCAAGGATAAATCGGTTGCTGAATCAATAAACCAGTATCGAGGGATGCGAATTCTCAGGCAAGATCCATGGGAATGCATGATATCCTTCATCTGTTCTTCAGCTTCCAACATAAAACGGATTTCAAAAAATATAGAGGCTATATGCGATAAATTTGGTAACCCAATATCAAATGGTAAAAATTCAAGAAAAGCTTTCCCTTCACCGGAAATTTTATCTGAAGTTACTTCCGAAGAGTTCAGGAAATTAGGTTTAGGATATAGAGCTAATTATATTCAATCTGCTGCTTTAACTGTTTCTAAAATGGAAAAACAGTTGGACTCTTATAGAAAAGAATCTTACGAAGATTGTTTAAATTTTTTGACTAAGATAGATGGCATCGGTGATAAAATCGCGAATTGCATATTGCTATTTTCTCTAGATAAACCTCATGCCTTTCCAGTAGATGTTTGGATTGACCGTGTCTTGCGAGAATCATATTTCAAAAAACCAACTAAGATGTCTAAAATTAATATGCGGCATTGGAGCCAGGAACATTTTGGTGAATACGCAGGATTCGCCAACCACTATTTGTTCCATTCTCGCAGGAAAAATAATCTTTAATAAAAAATACTATTTTATCTTAGGGTACATTTATGATTAATTTGCCAAAAAATTCATTCTTGTCCATTTCATCATGAGCAAGTTGGACTGATTCCAAATCGAAAGTGTTATGAATTACAGGTTTTATTACCCCGTCTCCAACTAATCTGATGATTTCTGATAAATCATTCCTTTTCCCCATATGAATTCCAAATATTGATTGATTACGCATAAACAAAGTACCCATTTGTAAATCTGCTTTGTATCCAGAAGTCACCCCGCATATACCATACCTGCCTCTAGGAGCGAGAACAGGAATAGCTTGGTTCCAAAAATCTGTTCCAACGTGATCAAATATAACATCAGCTCCCCGACCTTCAGTAACTTCCATCACCTTGTTGGCAATAGTCTCTTCGTTATAATTGATAACAAAATCTGCTCCAACATCTTTGGCTCGTTGAGCTTTAAATTCATTACTAGTAGTTGCAATCACAGTTGCACCTACAGCAAATTTCGCAAACTGGATAGCAGCACTACCAACACCGCTAGACGCAGAAGCAATCAAAACAGTTTCTGAACTTTTCAATTGCGCCCTTCTTTTAAACATATTCCAGCACGGCACGTAAACAGTAGGCAAAGCAGCAGCCCCTTCATAAGAAAGAGAATCCGGTATTTCAAAAACATTATTCTTGTGTGTTTTAGTATATTCAGCATATCCTCCATTAATCGAAGTGCCTAACATTCTATACCTCATACAGCTTTCATCATTGCCAGTTAAGCAATCTTTACATTTTGAACATACCAATCTGGGATTAACAACTACTCTTTGTCCTATTTTGAAATTTTCTACTGATTTTCCGATTTCAACCACATCTCCAGCTACATCACCTCCCAATATATGTGGCCCATCAAAATTTACTTTAACACCTCTTTTGCCTGCTCTAGTAAAAATATCAAGTCTATTTATACCACACGCTTTCACGCGAATTTTAATTTCATCTTCATCTATTTCTGGTTCTGGAACATTACCGTATTGCAGTACGTCTACATTTCCATGCTCTAACATAAAAACCGCTTTCATATATTTCTCCCTATATACCCAGCATAAACCCTGTAAAATAAGTTCAGAATTCTCTCAACTTTTCTTTTTGTATATTGCTTGCGCATGATTAAATAAATCCATAACTTCTCTTCTTTGTTTATTATTATAAAATTTCCCTTTAGTACCAATCCAATATTTCGATTCTTCTATTCGATCGCTAAACCATTTAGCAGATTGTTTTCGTATTGTGCTATACCTACCATTCTTTAAATAAATAGGACTAGTATGGGCAAACACTGGTTGATTAAAACTATCACGAGATTTACTATGTAATCTCGCTGCAATCCAACCTTCAAACTCTAGATTTAAATCAAATTCCATAGAACCTACTTTTAATCCTTGTTCGAATTTACGAGAAATAATAATTTCCCCATTGTAAATAAGTTCAACGCCATGCACTGGGAAATTAGAATCCCATTTTATAGTTCCATTAACCTTAGCATTCGATTGCGTCTCAATAGTATCACCAACACTCACATCATTTGCTTCAAGATAAATAGCAGGTCCGTTAGTAACAAAAGTCTTTCCTGAAATTAGTGCCTTGAGCCATTCATCATAATTAAAAATTGATCCTGTATATGCATATACTCTATTTGCATTAGAAACAAACCAATCTGATCCTGTTGAAAGTGGCAATTCTATACCTGTATTTAGCATTTTATAATAAATATCGTACTCAGGTTCCATCCAGGTCGGATCAAAAACATTAAATGCATCCACTTTACCTAAGGCTCCAGCAACCGGAGCTTCCATGCCTCTACCATTGTGACACCAAATAACAATACCGCCTTGCCTATGTGCATCATCACAAGCGTAAGACAAAGGTGGGTAATCAGGATCAAAAGCATCCACCAATAAACCCCTGCTTACTGGATGAACTATATTGCTTATATTGAGTAACATTATGTGACCGTATCCAATATCGTGACTACCGTTAGCATTATGTCTATTTTCCTCTCCACATTCCACATAATAGTGTTCGGAAGAGAAATCGTTTAGAATACCAGGGGTAAATTTGTTAGTAGCATATTCCAAGTCCCATCTTTTTAAAATGCTTACTGCTGTCATACGCAAATTTTCAACCCTAGGATCTAATTGTAATCGCCCATCGGGGTCTTGTTCGTTCTCGTCATAATGAATATGTGTATTGCCCGGATGCCACCCCTTATCCTCTAGATCAGACCACTTCGCCAATTCAACCATTACATTCTTTTTTTCGTTAGAAATATCTAAAGACATCACATTCGGTACGTATTCAGTACCCCTCTCAACCAATACATGCAAAGGTCCTCTCGAAACTTCGCAATCAACAACCCCATCAGAGTAAAAAAATGGTAATCCTGGCCCTATTTTTAATATAGAACTCGCTGGAGACAAAAAGTCGCCTTGAGAATCAAGAATTTGAACCCTAGCAGCTACGTTTTGTTTTGTAACTTTATCTATTATATTTAAATTAAGCCTCGGCATAATATACTGCTCAGTTGATATTTGATTGCTCTAGATAACGGTGCAGGGATGTGATAATTCTGCTATTTTCACGTAAATTGAATCCGTCAACTTTATTTACATTTACATTAGTGGTCCCATCGATCGCGCCCAAGCCTACAATTTTTTTAATTAAATCAATTTCTTCATCTTTTGAAATTAATAGTCTTTTACCAACAATAGTTGAGATTGAAGTCACTAAACCATATGCACCCCAATTGGATACACTTGATATGATTAATTTAGATGTTTTGGTAACACTGGGTGGACTAGAAAGATTTTCATAATGGGGTATAACCGCAGCTAAAGTCCCCATACCAATTTCATTACCTCCATCTCCAATCCCAACTGAGACAGGAAATCCTTCAAATAGATAATCTATTTTGGCATTATAATCTGCTATTGAGTTCCCATATCTATTTAAATAATCCCTTTTTTCTGTAAATCCACATCTTTCAATTGAAATCAAAATGGAAGGTTTGTATTTATCTAACGTTTCTGTAGCAAATTGTTTGCTTTCTTGATGCGAACAAATTGGAAATTCGATTACTTTATTACCTTTACTAATTGCTTCTACAAAAGGTTTAGAATATTTATCGGTTACGTAATAAACTTTATATCCCAATGAATTAAGACAATCCCCTAAAGCTATAGCGCCAGGAGGACCATCCGTTTCAGCTGCCCCTCCGGCGAGTATGTAAAAACCAGTAGCTATCAAAACCGTCCCAGGGTTTTTTAGAATTAAATGAGATGCTTCACCACAAAAATTAGCTGGCAAGTGTTTTCTTAATGAAGAAATATTGCGTTGGTCAAAATCTAATATTATATCTTCTACTGTTTTCATAAATACAAATCACGTTAAATCTGTCAAATTTCGCAAACACAAATAAACTACGGTCATATAACTGATAAATCTTCATCTTTGAGGTCAGTTACAAACATGTGCCCAGGTGAATGTGTAATCATCAATGGTAACTTGGCTTCCATGGCTACAGCTTGTGGAGTAACTCCACAAGCCCAAAACACTGGAACCTCATCCGCTAAAATATCAGTAGGGTCACCAAAATCAGGCTTAAATACATCTTTAATTCCAATTTTTTCACTTTCGCCTATTTGTATTGGAGAACCATGTACCCCTGGGAATCTAGAAGTAATTTGAACTGCTCTTACTATCTTATCTCTAGGAATTGGCCTCATGCTTACGACAGTAGGACCAGAGAATATTCCTGCAGTAGATGTTGGGATATTTGTGACAAACATAGGAACATTCTTACCTTCAGCTACATTTCTTATTTCTATTCCAGCAGACATTAGCGCTGAATCAAATGTAAAACTACACCCCAATAAAAACGTCACAAAATCGTTTTTCCAATACTTTTCCAAATTATTGGTTTCTTCTTGAATTTCACCATATTCATACAGTCTGTATTTAGGAACATCGTACCTTAAATCAGCTTTATCAGCAGTATATTTAGTGAAATATGAGCCTTCGTCCAAAACTTCCAGTACTGGACATGGTTTCGGGTTACGTTGGCAAAAAAGAAGAAAATCAAAAGCAGCGGTTTTAGGCAAAATAACAACATTAGCTTGAACGTAACCAGGTGCAAGCTTAGAAGTATGAGTGGTTATCTCGTTATTTCTTATTTGGGACCTTATATATTTGGGGATTTGAGTCGTAGAAGTAATCATTTTTATTTAACCTATATTTTTTCTTAGCAACATATTACACTAACCCGTCTAATTGCTTAAGTTCCTTTTGTATTTGATTTAGTTTATTCATTGCTTCCAAAGGAGTCATAGAATTGATATCCAAATTCAAAATATTTTTCAAGACATCAATACTTACTGGAAATGGTAATTGTACAGCTTTGTGGTCAGAACTTATTTCAACACAAGATATGCTTTTATCATAAACATCATTACTATCAAATGAATTAGTTTCTTTTTCAAGTAAATTCAAGATTTCTTTGGATCTACTTATAACGTTTTCCGGTAGCCCAGCTAATTCAGCTACTTGTATTCCATAGCTTTTACTTGCCCCACCAGTTAAAATTTTCCGCAAATAAACAACTTCTCCATTTTCTTCATAGATTGAAACATTATAATTATTGGCTCTTGGTAATTTATCCGCTATTTCAATAAGCTCGTGATAATGCGTTGCAAATAACGTTTTACATCCCAACAATTTACTATTGTGTATATGTTCGACCACTGCTATAGCGATTGCGAGCCCGTCATAAGTGCTAGTACCTCTTCCAATTTCGTCCAAAATCAATAGGGATTGTGGTGTTGCCTGATTAAGAATTAATGCTGTCTCAATCATTTCAACCATGAAGGTTGACTGACCCAGAACCGAATCATCAGTTAATCCAACTCTTGTAAAAATCCTGTCTACTATCCCAACAGAAGCCTTTCCCGCAGGTACATAACTACCTATTTGCGCCATCAACACTATTAAAGCAACTTGCCTCAAATATGTTGATTTACCCGACATATTTGGACCTGTAAGGACAACCAACTGCTGGTCTTCATTAGATAAAAATATATCGTTGGGTACAAATTCACCTCCAAACAATTTTCTTTCAACTATAGGATGCCTCGAGTCACTAATTTCTATTGCGTAATCATCTTTTAATTCTGGCTTTATATATCCATTTACTGAAGCTACCTCAGCAAAGGATCCCAGTGCATCTAGTTTAGCAATTGCTCTCGCAGTTTCCATAATTGAATCACTATATTTATCTACGTGTGAACAAATATCTTTAAACAAATCTACTTCTAATTTTTGAAGGCTTTCTTTTGCATTTAAAACAATAGATTCGTATTCTTTTAATTCGGTAGTTATATAGCGTTCACCCGCTACGAGCGTTTGACGTCTAATATAATGATCTGGGACCAATTTAGTATAGGAATTACTCACTTCAATGTAGTAACCGAACACTCTATTATATCCAACCTTCAATGATTTTATTCCAGATGCTTCCTTTTCTTTATTTTCCATTTCTTTTATATTCTTGTGAGCAAATTTCGAGGAATTACGAAGTTGATCTAAATCGGAAGAATATCCCTCTTTAACAACTTTTCCTTCGCCAGGTAAAATTGCAGGCTCATCTATGATGGCATTTCTTATATAAGATATTAAATCATTTTCATGGTTTACGTTTTTTGTTGCATCAATCACCACTTCCGGTAAATTTAAGGTGCTAATCATACCTTTGAAGTCAGCAATCATTTCAAGACCTAAAGCTAGTCCCATCAAATCTCTTGGTCCTGCATTACCACCACGCACCTTATTAACGATGCGTTCTAAATCTGGTATATTATTAAAAATCCCTCTTGTTTTTGCCCGAATAATAGAATTGTCATAAAACCATTCAACAAGATTTTGGCGCTCACATAATTCTTGAATGTTTAAGGATGGACGCCCAATCCACTGTTTTATTAGTCTGCTTCCCATAGCAGTTTCAGCTAAATCCAAAACCCATCTCAAAGAAGCTTCTGAATCTTCTTGCCTACCCCCACTAAACAACTCAAGGTTTTTCCTAGTAGTTGAGTCAATAATCATAAAATCGTCTATAGAATAAGTAGTTAAAGATTTTATTTGAGATAAAGCAGATTTTTGCACTCCTGAAAGGTAATTTATTATAGAAGCAGAAGCCTTTATAGCCAAAGGCATATCGGCGCATCCATAAGGTATCAAGCTTTTAACTTCAAAATGCTTCAATAATATATTAGTCGCCGAATTAATATCTAAACCAAACTGAGATAACCTTGTAATACTTGAATACCAATTGGATGCGTCTTCTAACCCTTCATCTATTATGATTTCTGAAGGATTTATCCTTTCAATTTCTTCTTTCAAATTATCTATTGAAAACTCAGTAGCCATAAATTCGCCAGTAGTTATATCAACATAAGACAACCCTGCAATTTCGCTAGAAGTTATAACAGCAGCCAAATAATTATTAGCCCCTCTTTCGATCAATGAATCCTCTATCACTGTCCCAGGAGTTACAACTCTTACTACTTCTCTTTCGATCAGACCTCTCGAAGCAGATGGTTCACTCACTTGTTCACATATAGCCACTCTGTTGCCGGCCTTAATCAACTTAGCTAAATATCCTTCCAAAGCATGATAAGGAATGCCAGCCAAAGGAATGCGCTTACCTTTTCCCATTTCTCTTGTAGTAAGAGCTATATCTAATTGTTTAGAAATAACCCGAGCATCATCATCAAAAGTTTCATAAAAATCACCCATGCGAAAAAGCAGTATTTCTTCAGGATGCTCGCTCTTTATGCGCAGATATTGTTTTCTTGCAGGAGTATCCAATTAACGTCCATCAACAAAATATTTCAAATCTACTACTAATAACGACAATCTTCAAAGTATGCATGGTCAGTTTTAAGTGAAATTACTAGATAAGACAGTTAAGTCAAAAACATCAATCTTCTTTCCAAAACCGTTCCTCTTCAACTTTAAACCCCTTTGGAATCCATTTTTCTTTCACATCTTCAATCATACCCGGATGGCCACAAGCATAAATCAAAGTATTTTCCGCATCAAGAGCAAATTTTTCAACGTATTTACCAACTATTTCATTTACTCTTCCAATCTCACCATCCCATGAACTATTAGCGGCTTCCTTAGGCCTACTTACTGTCGGAACAAACTTCACAAATTCATTATGGTTTTCACTTATTTCATCAATTTCGTCTTTATAAGTAAATTCAGTTTGGTAGCTTGCCCCAAAAAGTACATAAAATTCATGGCCTGTTTGATTATGATACAAATAATCTCTTAAGATACTTATATATGGAACTACTCCAGTTACAGTAGAAACAAATAAGTGTTTATTATATTTAGGTTTGAATGTAAATATTCCTTTAGCTCTCGGCCTTATAGAAACAATATCACCTTCTTTCAACTTCCAAATTTCTGGAGTCAACATACCATCTGGCGGTGGAACGAGTTCTACAAAAAGCTCCAATTCATTCTCGTGAGGAGCAGATACTATTGAATAGGCCCGTTCTAAACCGTCAATTCCTATGGTGCAATATTGTCCAGGCTTAAATGAATATCCGTCCGGCTTCGTAATCCACATAATAAGCAAATCTTCAGTCACATCTACTCTTTTTGTAACCTTTGCTTCCAATAATTTTGGTTTGAATGTTTTTTTATTTACCATTTTTAATCAGGACCTTAACTTATTTTATTTTTGCAAGATTTGCAGTACTAATATTCAATCTGCCAATATTTGAAACTGCTCTTGGATCTTTATTTTTGCTTAAATCAGTAATGATTTCTCCGAATATAGATGTGATTGAAACCAAACCTTTGTGCGGGCCCGATAAACTAACTACTCCTTCAACAGTTCCTGAATCAGTAGTTAGATTAACCCTATCCCCTTCAATTAAACCAATTTCCATACCATCTTCAGGACTAATTTCAATTACCTGCTCTACTTTTAGTTTATTTATTTTCCCAAATGGTTCAATCTCCACTTTCCTACTTGAATCATGGAGAATACGGCCAGGAGCATACAAAAACGGCCTTTCCTTTGAATTAATGGATTTATAATCTACTAAACTATTGTTTTTTAGATTTGTCGGAGAAAGATTGAATTTATTAGAACTTCCTCCATATAACATACCAGTGCCTTCAAATTCATCATGCCGCCAAGGCCATTGAGCACCACCATCGTCTAGTTCATTAAATGTGATTCCTGAGTAAACTCCGGTAACATTTGCAATTTCTTCAAAAACTTTAGATGAATCCTTAAAAGTAAATCCATCTATGTTCATCTTAGAACTTAAATTTGAGAGAAATTCCCAATCCTCTACTAAATCTTGATTCCCACCCGGTATTTTTTTGAGGAGTTGAATGCGCCTTTCTAAATTAGTATATGTGCCACTTTTTTCAACAAACAGTTTAGATGGAATTACTACATCAGCTAATTGGGTTAATTCATTACTAAAAGAAGAATGTACAATCAACAAATCTAATTTATTCCTATTGTTTATAATTATGTCGATATCGTTTTCAGTAATAAAATCATCTCCATCTAATATGTAAAGAGCTTTTACACTTCCTTCTTTTAGCTTGTCACCTAATTCAGATATTCGAATCCCAGTTTTATTTGGAATATCCATACCCCAAACAGATTTTAACGCTTTACGATTAGATTCAACGCTTACTTTTCTATATCCAGGTAATAAATCCGGGGTACAACCAATATCACGAGAACCTTGTTGATTTGCTCCATGAAACATTGGGAATAGACCTGCTCCTGGTTTGCCAATATTACCAGTGACCAGAGATAAATTGATTATGTTTTCCACATATTCTCTAGGGTATTCTGATATTAGAGAATCCATTCCATATATAAATGAACACGGCTTACTATTTGCTATTATTCGAGCAGCATTTTGAATTTCATTTTGAGCAATTGCAGTTATTTCCGATACTTTGACAAGATCATATGACCATATATTGTTTTTGAATTCAGATAAATTCTCACACTGTTCTGCCAAAAAATCATGGTCATCAAGAGATTCATCCAGTATTACTCTGATAATCCCAGCCACTAAAATCGCTTCTGTTCCTGGCTTAGGTCTCAACCAAACTTTTGCTTGTCTAGTCAATTCTGTTTCTCTCGAGTCTATAACAACAAGTTTAGCACCAGCTTTAACTGCTTTTTTTATTGGAACACCAACTACTCCTTGTTCTTCGGTCAAATTCGTAGTCATAACTAAAAATCCATCAGAGTTTGTCAAATCCCAAATACTATTAGTAGCAGCTTGCAAACCAAGAGTTCCCTCTAAAGAATCAACTAATTCAGGATATAGATTAGTAGAAACATCTACATTGTTGGTACCCATAACAAGTCTCGCAAACTTTTGAGCGACATAATTATCTTCGTTTGTTCCCGCACCAGATGCTATCAGTGCAAAATCATCACCCTTGTATTCATTTAATTTGCTGCTCAAATAAGATATACATTCATTCCATTCAGTTTCTGTAAATCCTTCTTTTGCCTTAATCAATGGTTTTTCGAGTCTATTAGAATTATTAATAAACTCCATACCAAATTTACCCTTAAAGCATAGTTGCCCATGATTAGCAGGGGACTTAACTGGTGACTTAGTGCGAATAATTTTTTGTTTAGAATCTATTTCAAGTTCAATACTGCATCCAACTGGGCAATAATTACAAACAGTAGAGGTGGTAGTTACGGCTTTGGACCATTTGTGTTTTTTTTCTACTAGTGCCCCAGTAGGACACACATCTATACATGCACCACAAAATTCACAACCAGATTCCAATACTGAATTTCCTGTGGATGTACCAATTAAGCTTTTACCTGCCCGATCCATGAGCGTAAGAACATTATCACCTCTAACTTCGTCACACACCCTGACACATCTAGCACAAACGATACATAAATTAAGGTCCATATCCCAAAAAGGCTCATCAACCTTGAGGGGTAAATTCCTATAGTTGTATTTAAAATTAGTGTCCAAATCCATTTCTAAATATCTAACGGTGTCTTTAAGTTCACACCTTTCGTTCTTCGGACATGTCACACATCTATCATTAACTGAAACGTGTCTCAAACAAGTATCTGCAGGGCCACATAAATCAATCCTGTGGCAATTCAAACATCCATGAGGGTGTTCGGATATAAGCAAATCCATCACATCTTTACGCAAATCTTTTACGGTATCAGTATTGGTGTTTACAACCATTCCATCAGATACCGGGGTGGTGCACGAAGCTGGTAAACCCCTTCCTCCTTCCACTTCAACAACGCACATTCGACAAGCACCAAATGATTTCATCCCTGGGTAATAACATAAATAAGGGATATACATCCCAGCATCGATAGCAGCTTGTAATATATTAGTCCCAGGCTGCGCTTTGATTAGTTGTCCGTCTATATTTAATTCGATATGATTAGACATCCTTGATTAAAATCCTTTATTGATTCATTTTTCCAGTGAAACTCAAATTGATTGGCTTAGAATCTGGAGGATTAGAAGACCCATACGGCTTTGTTGAAATAGGGAAATGATATTCGGATTCACATCCACCAGTAGGGCATTTTTTTTCAAATACATGAGTGTCAAAATCAGACTTGAAATATTGCAAAGCAGATCTTATCGGATTAAATCCAAGTTGACCATGGCCACATAAGGAACCTGCTTGCATGGCCCCACCTATTTTCCTGCATTTTTCAAGATCTTGTTCACTAGCTTTATATTCAGCAATGCTATTGATAGTCTCAAGCATTTGCGACATACCCAATCTACAAGGAAAACATTTGCCACAAGACTCATATTGACAAAAAGCCACAAGGACACGAGTTAAATCAACCGCACATGTAGTTTCATCTGCGACAATTATCCCTCCTGAACCTAAAATTGCACCAGCTTTAGCCATTTCATCAAAATCTATATTGATATCTAATCCTGCTTCTCCCAAAACACCTCCAAGAGGACCTCCTGTTTGCAGTAATTTAATTTTATTGCCACCTTTTACACCACCACCTATCTGATTAATAACTTCGCCTATAGAGATACCTAAAGGTACTTCGTATAACCCAGGATTGTTAATCTTTCCACTCAAACAGATTATAGCTGTTCCTGTACTTTTATTTACCCCTATATTTTTGAACCATTCACCACCATTCTCTATTATCGAAGGTATGTAAGACAAAGTTTTAACATTATTTATATTAGTCGGCTTTCCCCAAACACCAAAAGCAGCAGGAAAAGGCGGTTTTGACCTAGGCATTGACCTCTTACCTTCAATTGCATCCATAAGTGCAGTTTCTTCACCAGCGACATAAGATTCACCGGTTAAAGAAACATCTATATCAAAAGAAAAGCCTGAACCCAAAATATTTTCACCCAAAAGACCTTTTTCATATGCTTGCGATATAGCAGTTTCAATTTTGTTTATTGGTCCATCGTGGCCATGCCTTACAAAAACAATTCCATCTGATGAATTTGTAGCATATCCAGCTAAAATAATCCCTTCAATAAGAGTATGCGGATCACTTTCTAATATGCCTTTATCGTTAAAAGCTCCCGGGTCACCTTCTTCACAATTACATAATATATACTTTTCTTTCGCATTAGACTTCGACAAAAAACTCCACTTCAAACCGGTAGCAAAAAAAGCTCCTCCTCTTCCCCTTAGCCCCGAATCCATTACTTCCTGAAGAACATCTCCAGACTCCATTCTTGTTAAGGCTTTATTCAAAGCCGAGTATCCACCACGTCCAATATATTGATTAATATCACAAGGGTCGATTTCACCAGCATTCCTTAAAACAATTTTATGCTGCAATTTAAAAATAGGATCTTGTAATAAATCAGGGATAGCACCATTACCTTCAGTTGCCTTGCCAAATGCCCCAATCAAATTTGATTTAGGAAAATCTGACTGCAACAAGCAACCATCTAAAATACTTGAAACATTTTCGGGACTTACATTCCCATATAGCAGTCTGGTGCCATCAGGAATTTTTATATCGAGAATGGGCTCTGCAAAACAAATCCCTATACAGCCCACCTCGCTAACTGTTGCATCAACATCATTCTCATCCAAGATATTTTTTACTTCATTTACTACTGCATTTGCTCCAGCAGCAATTCCACACATAGCAGTTCCAATTCTAATAAACGGCTTTCCTCCATTCTCAATGTCTTTCCAAATGGATTTAGATTCAGCCTCTATTTCAGCAAATATACTCATTGATTCTTTAATCAAGTTCCTTTAAAAGTTTGATTGCGGATTCTGATGTGACTTTTCCAATTATTTTGTGGTCTACCATCATAACTGGAGCTTGAGAACAGGCTCCTATACAAGTATTATATTTCAAACATACTCTTCCATCAGCAGTATCACCTTCATCGCTTAAATCCAATTCACGCTGGACCGCTCCCAAAACGGCACCTGCTCCCATCAGATGACATGTTGGCCCCCAGCAAACCTCTACTTGGTGCTTTGTAGGAGGAACGGAAATCCTAAAATTCGTGTAGAAGGTTGCAACTCCCCAAACATCATTGATACTCACGTCTTTGTAAGACGCCACTTCTTCAATAGCTTCTTTAGGCAAATAATGCAATTCATCATGAATTGCCAACAATGCTGATAGAACCGTCGATTTTTTTGTATCTAGGGATTCTAAAACTTCCCTTATTTCAATAGCAATTTCAGAACTTAATTTAACCATCAACTAAACCTATTTTAATAACATACAAAATGATAGCACAGCGAAGGTTTCAGTCACAATCAAATCACTATAATTTACTAAGGCTCAGGAGAAGTAGTTGGGTTTTTAAGTATGCGTACTAGTTTTCTTCCCTAAACACCCCTCTGATTGACTTGAAGTTCATAGTCCACAAAAATATTTGGCCCAAAATAATTAAAGGTATAATCAAAACAGCATGCACCATCGCAACATAACCCCCAGCTACAGATCTAGTTATATTTCCGAAGGGCAACCAGACAATAGTTTCTCTTGCCACTAGTTCAAATAAACCAATGCCTCCAGGAGCAGCCGGAACTGAACTACCTACATTCGATATGGAAGTAGTTAAAACCATTAAGAGCATAAATTGCCACCAATTGTCAAAAACATCATCTATGTGGAAGGCATGAGCCATTATTGAAAACACACCTGCTTCAAAACCCCAAACTGGAACTGATAAAGCTATTAGAAATACAACATTTTTGAAGTGCCTTAATGATATTAAACCTTCAAAAAAAGTCTTTATAAATGAATCAATTTTATTTTTAAAAGGCAAAGATAATAATGCCGTCAACTTATATACAAAATCAACGGATACCAAAGGATTTTTTGCTATAATAATAAGGATTATAAAAGTACCCCAAAATATAGAAACAAACAAAATAGCCAACATTGTTGAAGATATATTTATCCCAAACGGTACTATAGAAGAAATTCCTGCCATTGGAACAAAAATTGCACCTATCCCTATAAACAACAATAAAGTAACTGCGTCTAGAACCCTCTCGACCAAAATAGTTGCCAAAACTGACGATTTACTGACATTTGATTCATTACTTAAATAATAACTTCGTACAAGCTCTCCTATTCTCATAGGCAACAAACTGTTAGCCATATAACCAATAACAACAACGACATACAAAATGTTCATTCTGATATGTTTTAAATGAATAAGCAGATATTTCCATCTTAATGCCCTAAAAAACACAGAAATCATATAACTTACAACCGAAGGTATTATCAACCAATAATTGACCGTTTTAAGTGTGGAAACCAATGAATCAATTTCTAAAGTGAAAAAGAAAACGCCCATCAATACAACACTGACAAACACCCCCAAAATAAAATTAAAAGTTAATCTAACATTTGGGTTTTTAGATTTTATAATATTTAACATAACTACTCGATTAAACCATACTGCAATTCAGGAAATCTCTCTAAAGAGTAATAAACATAGGCATTCTCGCTACCTAGCCTTTCAGCTACCCCATCCCTAAACAAGAAATACCGTAAAATCCATCTCCAAGTATCTATGCTGACAGTTGAATGAACAAATTTATTTAGAGTCATGTCTCGGTATCCTTCGGGGAACCACCATCGATGCTTTACCAAAAGCCCTGGATGAAAAGTTCCTTTAAGTAATTCATCAGCTTCATTCTTATTTCTTGAATGCACTAAAATTATATCTGAATCAGATATAGTCACTAGGTTAGATTGTGTATATGGTATATATCGAGTATTTCGATTATTCCTCATGTACCATGACCAAGGCCAAGTAAACCCACTAGTCGAATCTATACCTATGTTTATACTACCTTTGCCATTGCTTTCTTCAAACCCGTTAATAAACTTCACTAATTTTGTGATATCTGGAGATGTTTGTGTATAGATCATCATCTCGACAGGTGTATCTTGATATTTGAAACTTACCCTCCAAGAATTATAAATGGAAAAAACAAACAAAATTATTGTAATTAATATAAACCCAAATTTAAAAAGCCTCAGTTCGAGTTTATACTTAATTATTATACTGGTTGTCCCTATAATCAAAATTAAGAAAAACCCTAAAATAAATAGCCCTGCAACTTTATATGTAGCTATCAAATCTCCGTAAAATATAGTAGCTAATAAAAATGTTATTAATGAACAAGGTAATAACGCATAGCTCACAATTTTCATTGAATAAAGTTGATTGAATTTGATTGCTCCAACTAAAAGCCCCATGTATCTTGCCGATAAAATAATTACAGGTAAAATTATATTCACTAACAACCATGGCATTTTTTCACTCGCAATCGTATATGCCAATAAAGTTGAAATGCTCCAGTAAATAAGAAAAATCCCAAATTTGTCCCTGCGCTTTAAAAAAAATATAGTGGCTGGAACAGATATCAATATAGGTAATAATTCATATAAATTGATTAGAATCAAATAATAATACCAAGGTTGTCCACCTCTTGCTTCTTCCTGTTGCACCAACCAATATCCCAGTGAAGACCATACTCCACTGCCAATCCCTCCTAAATTCGTAAAAAACGAGGAAAAGCATAAAACCCATATGAAAAAGAATAATAAAGCACATCTCCACCATATTTTCTTATCCCACAATATTCCTAACCGCGAAGCTATCCATATTGTAAATAACACAAAACCGGTTGCTATTACCAACCCCCCAGCATATGGAGCTCCAACAAAATTATTCCCACCAACTGGACTAATCAAAACCAGACCTGACCAATTTAATATTGGTGTAAACTGGATCAATCCAAATATTGCGGTCCAAAGAGGCAAGCTAAGACAAATAAATAATATTATCAAGTCCAATGATCTTGATTTATACTTGGATTTAACTGCTTTATAAAATTTAGCGCACAGCGCTAATATGAACCTATATATTGCTATAATTACATTAGATTTACTTGAAAATGCAAATTTCTTTACAGAATCAACATTCTCAAAACTAACCAGCATAAAAAAGTAAAAACCGAATATTGCAGTTATAATGTACGCTGTCTCTTTCGCTGTAAATAATAACGCTAATAGAGCTGATGAATAGTATAAATACTTTTTCCTCCCTTCATCCATATAACGCCAAATACAAATCACTAAAGACAAGGTCAATAGTGCCACCAAAATATCATTTCTGGCAAACCTGCTAAAGTACACCATGGTTGGAGAAAAAGCTAGCATCAAAGCTGCTATCACTGCACCACCATCTGTTAATCGGCTTCTTAAAAAATAGGGGATCACTACAAGAACGGATCCACAAAGAACGTAAAGAATTCTAGCGGTATAGTCGTTGTCACCAAAAATCTTAAAAATCAAACCAGTCAATTCCATCTGAAGCGGACCATGCATCATTGGGTCATGTTTATACCCATTTCCAAAAAACCCTTCATTTACATCAATATACCAAGAATATAATGCGTGTAAGCTTTCATCATGGTGCATGGCTCTTTGGTCTAAATCCCAAAACCTAAATATAAATGCCAAAATAAATAACGTGCCAAAACAAAAAAGCAACCTGTAATCCGCGGCAGTGATATTTTGTTTCAATTTCATACCTTTAAATTCTAACTACGTATTTGATAAATATAAACATTGCCTGAATTAAAAACCAAATCCATAAACAACCCAAACTTTCCTAGTTGTTCTTCAGTAAAATGACCAACTTCTCTGTGTCCAATATACACATATTTAACATTATATTTGGATAGTATAGCTTTAGTTATTTCCAAATTTGGAGAAGTGTATATATTCGCTACATCAATCAATCTAGCCTCAAAAGCATCATTAGTACCTCGCCATTGGGTTTCATGGCCAATCCATCCAATCAACGTCGGTATGCCAGTGCTAGAAGAAATTCTGCCATAGTCATTGTACCCTCCTCCCGGAGCCTCAACTAAAACAGCAGATGCATCTTTATCTTTTTGCAAAAACTTAATCGCTTCATATTCATCTCTATTGGTTTTAGCAATAAATTGAAGCCCATTTAGGGTTTGGCTTGATTGAAAAGAATTTGTCCTAGTATCTAGTGTTGCAGGAACATAGTAAAAAGCTGAACAAATTAATATTACACAAGCGAATTTCCATAATTCTCCAAATATTCTCTGTACACCGAACAATTTACTTATAATGTGGCGCCCATAATATATAGAAATACCTGCTACTATAGAAAATAATATCCAAGATTGATAATAAAATTTAAAAACAGTATTCATCCTTTCAGAGCCTCCAGAAAACGAATCATCTATATAAAAAAGCTCCGCCCCCATTAAAAGCATGAATGGAATGACAGTTAATACCAACGTAAATATTTTGGCATATTCCGGCTGTTTTCTTTCTGCAAACCAAAACAATGAATATATTGAGAACCCAATCATGACTATTGTGAAACTGACATGCATTAACTGGCTGAACAAATCAGCAAAACTCATATTCAACCAAACGGCTGCGACACCCCAAACAAAATACGGGCCTAATGCTATCAGTAGCGCAATAAACCCTGTCCTTTTCCAATTATGATCTAGGTCTGTTTTCCAAAACCAATATAAAACCATAGATACAATAATAGGCAAATGCACACCCCAAACTAAGATGAAATGAAAAAATCTCGTCATATTAGAATCAAGAACTCCAATACCTTCAACTTGAGAAGTAAAGTTCATCAAATTTGGCAAAAACATCAACGAACCTAGAATAACCATAGTCGGTACAATCATTATTTCTTTAATATGTGAAACCCCCACGCTTTTTTTTGTGTGAATATATATTTTTATTAAAACAATAATTGCAAATATTGAGAACGTCACAGGTAATTCCCACATGTTTATAAACGATATCGAACCAAACAAAAATGCGCCCAGTACCAGACTAGAAATGAATGCAAAACTGTTTATGCCTTTAAAGGGAGTTCTAAAATAATTCCAACAGAACGAGATAAAAGTTAACAAAAATGGTATTGAAACCATGTGTGGATGTAAATCACCCAGCATAAAACTAAAAAACGGGAATTCATGGATAACGTAATCAATTGTTGCACCGTCTTGAATTGTGTTAATTACTCTAGTCGCATGCCACCACCACCAATGTTCAGTTGGCCTCCAAAGATTACCCGCAGTTTCTGGCAAAGTAACCAATCCTTGAATTGAAACCCAATTCCAGAATTCAATGGATCCTATCAAATTAAACCTTAGGAATTCTAAAACTACCTGCAAGTTACCTATCATCATCAATAACACCACTCCGGCTGCTCCAGCAATATATGGATTCGAAGACTTGTTCGAATTAAAAGAAACCAAATTCACACCCAACCCGAAAATACAAGAAGCTGATAAAGCTGCTATTAGCGCTATAGACAAATTATATGCAACCTCTGTAGCCATCCCTACCATCTCGGTAATAGTGCCTAATATCCAATATCCAAAATAATAATAATCGATACTATTACCTGACAGCCATGGATCTTGAGGATGTCCATAAACAGATCTAATCGAGGCATTAAAAAACCCAAAGTCCATCGGCTGCTCAGTATGATTTATGTTAGGGTCGTATGTTTTGTAAATAATCCAAAACAAAAGAAAAAACATGAATACTAATTCAGTAACTATCACAACCTTAAGATTTTCGTTGAAGAATAATTTCAATTCTCTACGATTTTTATAACTAACGAAAATGCTTAAACCAATGAACCCAATTGTCAAACCAATAATAGTAGGCTGGATACTTGGCAACAAATTCAATACACTTAGCATCCACACAAAATAACCTAATATTAAGATGCCAATCGGTTTACTTACACAATACCCGCGGTCTCGCAAAAAAGGTAAAAGATAATAGCAAAATGGAAATGATGCTAATCCTATTAACTCAATTACAATTAACCAGATTACTGTGTCCAACATATTTGACAACCAATTATTTCAAAAACAAGTAACTCAAATTTCATATATTAATAATACACAAATAAGAATTTTCCATCAGCTTCACATTTTAGGCGAACATCGCGTCAACAAATTTTTTGGATTCAAAAACATCACAGTCATCAAGTTTTTCTCCGGTTCCAATCCATAAGATGGGTAACTGCAAGTCCATTACTATTGGAAAAACTATGCCACCTTTAGCAGTACCGTCTAGCTTTGACAAAAACACACCTTTGCAACCTAAAGATTTGGAAAATTCTTTGGCTTGCAAAAACGCATTTTGGCCTAAAGTGGCATCTAAAGTTAAAATTGGAAATATAGAATCTTCGGGGATTACTTTTGAAATCACTCTTTTGATCTTAATCAATTCATTCATTAGGTTCGAAGATGTATGCATTCTTCCAGCTGTATCTATTATCGACACATCAATCTTTCTTTTTACAGTTGAGCTAACCGAATCATAGGCTACAGACGCAGGATCGGCATTCATTTGTCCAGTCACTATAGGAACTTCTATTCTCTCAGCCCAAGTTGTAAGTTGCTCCTGAGCAGCAGCTCTGAAAGTATCTGCTGCACCAAGCATTACCGAATTGCCCTTAGTTTTATAAAAATTAGCTAATTTTGCTATAGATGTGGTTTTACCAACACCGTTAACTCCAACCATCATTAAAACAACTGGTTTACGGTTAGAATTCACACCCTCCTTTCCACCATTATCATCAAGTAAATCAATCAATTCAGTTTTCAACAAATCGATTACATCTTCTAATGAAGCGTTGCTTTTATTAGATTTGAGTACTGTCTTGAAATTATCTAATATAATTTGAGTAGAATGTAATCCGATATCAGAAATTATTAAAAGTTCCTCTAGTTCATCCCACAATTTTTGATCTATGGCATTGTTGCTAAGAATTCCTTTAAATTGATTAAGCCAATTTGATCGAATCACCTTAAACATAGCCAACTAAATCCGAACTCTAAATTGAATAGTTGCACATCTCAAATCAATCTATTTCCAACAAGATATTTACTAATAAGACGTAATGACGCAATTGCCATCAAAAATCTCAACACGGTTTTATATGATAGTTTATGATCTAACTCTAGGGGAATAACCTGCTCCACTAGCTATAGGCTCATTTATGTATACATCTCCGTTACGAATTTTTATATTGAATCCGCAATCTGGAGCATTGCTACAAACCCATGCTTTATATTGAATTGACGCACCTTGCCCGCCAAAATCAGATAAAGGCAATAAATTACCGGACTCACATTTTCTACATATAGGGAAATTTTCGTTCGCCACTTTAACTCTCCTCTAACCTCACATTTAATAACTGAATTATATCACTCCATTAATTCGGACAACAAGTTTGGTTATCTAAATATATTGAACCAATTCCGATATATTGGTGCCTGCTATTTGAATGAATACTATTGATAATATCTATTGATTTAATTTCAAATTCAGGAAAATCCAAAATTGATTTTTCAATCTGATTAATATCTTTCAAAAAAACTTCATTTTGCTTTAATTTATTGCCATTTTTTATTCTAGCTAAGGTGATGTGAGGCTTGAATTTTGTAATGTTAACCTCCAATCCCAATCCAATAGCCGCTTTACTAACGCAAGATTGAATATAATTTAATTTTGATGAATCACCATTTAATCCCAACCAAATAATTTTGGCATTACTTGGTCTTGGAAAAGAACCTATTACACCTAATTTTAATCTTACAGAAGACAAATGACCTAATTTATCGATCAGTTCATAATGAAGAAATTTTGCTTGCCATATTTTTGTCACCCCGCAAAAATGCAAAGTCAAATGAAAACCTGGTGATTTAACTTTTTTTACTAATCGGCCATCAATAAATGAATTTATTGATTCTATCCTTTGCAATACAGGATTTGGCAATTTTAATGATACAAACACACGTTTGTATCCCTCTGGATCATTGCAACACCTTATATTGTTCATTGAAACTCATAGATTTGAGTTTCATCTACACTATTCAATTTCGCTAGTAGCTGCATCGCATTGTTGCCCAATATTTTCTGCTGTTGTTCTACCAACAAACCTGATTCTTTAATTTGATTTATAATCCTATTTTGCGATATCACTGGGTAATCTGACCCAAATAATATTCTGTCTGCTCCAATTAATCGATTAGCAACATCAAAGATAGATTGATTATATAGATAAGGAGAAGCAGCAGTATCAAAATAAATATTTGATATTGCTTCAGCCACTTCAGGCATTAGCGAATATAAAGGCAATCCACCTCCCCAGTGGGCTAAAATCACTTTTGAATCAGGAAACATGTTGAGAAACCTCCAGATTTTATCAGGAGTTGTACGGCCTTTTCCAACATATGAATGTCCTACAGGTTCCGAAGAATGTGTAAGTAATAATCCATCTCTAATTTTTAATTGATTCATGAATTCGCTCATTATGTTGAAATCATCTAAATTAAATTGTTGTAAATCCGGATGAAGTTCTCCCATACCAATCAAACCACTATCTAAACATCTATTTAATTCATCGATAGCATCTTGGCCTAACAGAGGATTTACTGACCCCAACCCTATCAATCTTCCTTTATATTTTTGACATGACTCGATTATATAGTCGTTTGATTCTTTTGCTGAATCTAATTCATGCCAACCTATACCCATAACCACTGAACAATTAATTCTCTTTTCATCCATTACATTAATTAAATCATCAGCTGTAATAATTTTTGAATCCTCTTGAGAATATAGAGTTTCAAACGAACTATCTTTATCTAAAAAGTAATTTCTATTATTTTTTACTTGCGGTGAAAAAATGTGGGTGTGAAAATCAATTATCATATTTTATTATTACTTATCCCAGATTTGAATACCCAACAACTAAAAAGTAATCCTACCTTATATATTTATTCAAACCAACGGTGATTTGATTAAATTGGATTATTGATGATATGCCTTTATACTGCAAAGAGTATAATGATTGTGCTAATTTAAATATAGATTTATTTCTTGGTCTAAAGGAAGTAATTTTGATAAATATCGAAACAATCAGAAATAACCCAGCAAAAGTCAAAGCCGATTTAGCTAGGCGCGGAGACAAATCCCCTATTGACGATATTTTATCTATGGATTTGAATAAAAGAAGCCTTATACATAAAACGGACACGCTTAGAGCTAAAAGGAATCAAATAAGCAAAGAATTGGCAGATCTGAAAAATAAACCTCCTGAAATAATCGAAGATATGCGTAATGTAGGAACCGAAATTAAGAATTTGGAACTTAAGGTCAAAGATATAGAATTAAATCTAAGCGAACTACTTTTGAATCTACCAAATCTACCCGAAGAATCAGTTTCTTATGGATTAGATGAGTCTGAAAACAAAGTGATTAAAACCATTGGAAACCCAAAACAATATGAATTTGAAACTAAGCCTCATTGGGAATTAGGATCTAATTTAGGGATTATAGATTTCAAAGCTGGAGTTAATTTATCAGGTTCTAGATTCTATGTTTTGAAAGGGAAAGGAGCTACGCTACAAAGGGCCTTAATTCAATGGATGTTAAATCACCACATACGCGAAGCCGGCTACACTGAAGCATATCTACCTAATTTGGTAAAGAAAAACACCGCTATCAACAGTGGCCAGCTACCAAAATTTTCTGACAACATGTATAGAGATGAAGAAGATGATTTGTGGTTAGTACCAACTGCGGAAGTTCCACTGACAAGTCTTCACCAAGACGAGATAATCGACGCTAAGGACCTCCCGCTAAAATACATTGCACATACGCCATGTTTTAGAAGAGAGAAAGCCTCAGCCGGAAGAGACACACGGGGCATAAAAAGAGTTCATCAATTTGAAAAAGTTGAAATGTATAAACTGTGTACCCCTGAAGAATCCGACAAAGAATTAAAGTCTTTACTTGAAAACGCTGAAAGCGTCTGTAAAGCACTGAATTTCCATTATCGAGTTGTTGAACTATGCACCGGTGATTTAGGGTTTGCTGCGCAAAAAACATATGATTTAGAAGTCTGGTCTCCAGGTTCAAAAGAATGGCTGGAAGTAAGTTCTTGCTCTAATTGCGGTGATTTCCAAGCAAGAAGAACAAATATCAAGTTCAGAAATGATCCCAAAGATAAAGCTATGTTTGTACATACTCTGAATGGATCTGGACTCGCTATACCGAGGGTGTTAATCGCCATTTTAGAACAGAATCAGCAACATGACGGTACCATAAATATACCAGAACCGTTGAGAGAGTATACTGGCTTCGATCAAATACCTTGAATAAGTTAATACGACTTATTTAAACGGTACCTTTCACCTCGTTTTATAAATTATTCAACATGGTGTCCATTAATCTTGCTGTTCTTCGCCCTTCAATCGACAAACCTGCAATATAATTAGCAAACGTTGCAGACTGAAAAAAGTCATAGGTTTGAAAATATTTCACCATATAGGCAGTAGCAAATATATCACCAGCCCCTACCGCATCTATTTCAACAGCTTTTATACCAGGCATATGGTGCCATTTACCATTTACATTCAAATTACAACCACCAGACCCAATAGTTACGATTAAAACTTCAACTTTGTCCTTCCAAACCTCTAAAACCCTCAAGTCATTAATATCTTCATGCGAAATGATTGCAATATCTACATCTTGCAATATATGTTCAAAATCGATTATCTTTTTATGAACAAAACCTCCTTTATCAACTTCACGTAACCAACCCTGTAGATTTGCAACTACAAAATTAGTTTTGAAAAGTGACATAACATTTAAATCTATTTCATCGATAACCGGTGCTATAAATACTAAGTCGGAGTTTAATGTGTTTGCGGGGATATCTTTTTGTGTAATGCGAGAAGCAATACTTTTTATCAATTGTACTCTTTTGCCTGAACTATCATAATTTACAAATGTAGTTGTAGAATTAGATTTAACCACACTCATAGTAAATTCATCACCTAAAATTGGTGTGAATGTTTTGGTATCATAACTCGTGACAATATAGGCTCTCTGCTTCAATATTCTCAATAGCTGTGTAGCGAAAAATATACTGCCACCCAAATGTACTCCATAAGAATCTTCATCAAGTGTCATATGGCCAATAAGCAATATCTCCGGGGATCTAGTTGTCTCCATAAATATTTACTCAGAAGGGTTGATTGTTACCTTACGTGAATCGCCTCTTCCTGAGCTAACAGAAGATACTCTTTGATCATCCGCTAATGTTACATGAATTATTCTACGCTCATTAGCAGGCATTGGTTCTAATGTAATAGAGTTACCGGTATCTACAACTTGTTCAGCAACCTTATATGCAAGATTTGCTAATGAATCGTACCTCCTACTTTTATATCCTGCAACATCTAAGTCTATTCGTACCTGATCTTCTAATTTATTGCTAGAAATCATTGTAGTTATGAATTGCAGCGATCGCATAGTTTGACCTTTTCTACCAATAAGTAAGCCGGCATCTTCACCATCAATTTCAAATGAAGGTCCACCAATCTCTTCATTATGTACATTAATTAGGTTAACAAAAACTGAAACGTCCATTCGAGCAACCAGCTTTTGAAGTGTGTCAGTAGCTACTTTAACCAAATCTGTCGGTTTTTCAACAACAGTTAATGTAACTTTTGCCGGCTCACTCCGAATTCCAAGAATACCAGTTTTACCTTTACTGACGACCTCTATTTCTACTTCTGTTCGATTTACGTCGAGTTCGTTTAGTCCTATTTCTATCGCTTCTTCTACTGTCTTCCCCGAGGTTTCTATCCTCCTCATTTGATATTTCCTCCTCATTGACAATAATGCTTTCATCATTATCAGTAATTTGATTTTTTCTAATATTTAACAGTCTAAATAAAGGATCCCATCCAGTAATAAAGCCTTGTATCAATATACCAATCAAATTGGACATAATCCAATACAAAGCAAGACCATTCTCAAAATTTAAAGTAAAGAACCCAAACATTGCAGGCATCATCCAAAGCATTAATCTATTAGTTGATTCTTGCTGTGGAGTAGTCGCAACACTACTACTCATTTTTTGCATCATCCAAGTTGAAACTCCAACTAAAATTGGTAGAAGGTAAGGGTATGGTGAATTTCTGGAATATTCACCTAAATCCATCCACAAAAACTCACTATTAATTGGTATCGCCGAGTGTACTTGTGGCAACCAAGAATAAAGTTTTTCAGACAATTCACTTAATCTTTCTGGAGTAGATATTAAAGTAGCTCTCAATGACCAAAACAAACCGAAAAATATTGGCATTTGCACTATCATTGGACCCAAACAACCCAATGGACTCATGCCTTTCTCGCGGTACATCTTCATGATTTCCTGTTGTTGTTTGGCTTTGTCTTCAGAGTATTTCGCCTGTATTATTTTCATCTTTGGAGCAAGATCAGACATGGCTTTCATTTGTCTGCTCTGCTTCAAAGTCAGAGGAAATAAAATCAACCTGATTAAACACGTAAAAATAATTATGCTTATTCCAAAATTATTAAAAAATATCGAGTACAATAAAACCAAGCTATTTATCATCGGCTTGGTTATTACCGATTCCCAAATTATTCCTAATAATTCCATCTTGATTCCCTAAAAAGTTTATATTTAACTAATTGCTAAAATATTCCAATAATTATGGCAACAAATTTAACAAGAACGGTCGAATTCCCTCGGAACAGGATCTTCCTTGTTTGTATAGTGCACCCATTCCTCATTTAGATTTCCGTTTGAATTAACAATAATTCCTCTAATTGAATGGTCGTCTCCACTAATAAAAACCATCTTCCCATTTGATACTAAATTAGATTTAAGCTTTATATCTAATTTACATTGACGCATATTCTGACCATCTGATAGGTTTACTGTTCTCAACCTTCCGTCACTTGCAGAAAATACCAACTTATCACTTAAAATTATCGGTGATCCAACAATAGAACTCTTAACGTCTATAGTCCATTTAAGGCTTAAGTCGAATTTGTTTAAAGCATAAATACTTCCATTTAAAGAGCCTACAAATATTGTTTCTCCGTCTGTAATCGCACCTCCCCAATACCATCCTCCTGCATCCGAAAATCTTGCTTTTTCTAACCCCGTCTCAGTATCAACTCCATAAAAAACTCCGTCAAAAGACCCTACATATACTGTTTGATCTAATATTAAAGGCCTTGATACTATTGCAGCATTGGTTTTAAAAGGTTTGTCCCAAGCCAAAGTACCATTTATCGTATTTACTGCATATAAACTTTGATCTAATGAACCAAAATAAACTACCGAATCCTTTAAAGTAGGAGTGGTCCAAATTTTGTTAGATGTTGGAAATTCCCATGCTTTGGTAAATTGATCTAAATCATAGGCGTACAATTTACCATCTGAAGACGGCACCATTAAACTTTCTTCAATTAACACTGAACCACCAACAATAGGTTGGCCGGCACCAATCCTGATGTCTGTATCTAACTTAGAATTTTTTTGGCCATTAACATTTTCAAATCTTACGATGTACAGATTCCCATTGTAACTTGTGAAATATATTGAGCCACTAGTACAACCCTCACAGTCATTATTGACAAATGGATCACCATAAAATGCTATATTGCTACCATCATCATTATCAAATTTATGAACCCATACCAATTCTCCGGTATTTAAATTCAAAGACCTGATATCTTTGTCCATCGTACCTATATACAGGCTTTCTCCAACTATTACCCCCGCAGGCAATCCAATCGGTGCACTACTGCCCACACAAGATAAAGAAGTCGCGATAAAAAACACCGCAACTATTAATACCCAATAAATAGATATTTGTTCTTTAACATATCGATAATCCATTTTTGTGTTCAAATAATTTTTTCCATATTAAAATCTAGTTTTATGGCACTGGGTCTAAACCACTACTGCCAAATGGATTACATCTAGCAAGTCTTTTGATTGTAAGCCAAATACCGATCAAGAAACCATATTTCTCAAAAGATTGAACTGCATATTCTGAACAAGTAGGAGTGTAACGGCAAAAACTAGGTAAATAAGGAGAAAGTAATCTTTGGTAGAGACGAATAAATCCCAATACAACTTTATTCACTTTGTAATCCTTCTAGTAATTAGCCATTAAATATTTTCTAAAATACCAGCTTTTCGCATCAAATTGAAAACGGAATGGCTCAATTCTTTATATGTCGCTATTGATACTTTCAACCTTGCTACTATTAAAATATCAACACCATCTACAATATTTATCAAAGACAAAATCTCTCGTAATCGACGTTTAACCCTATTCCTATTAACTGCATTCCCAATTCTTTTCCCTACGGATAATCCAATTTGAGTCATTTTCAAATCATTTCGGTTAACAAAAATAACCAGAAATTGATTTTTAAACACTAAACCATTTTTACGAGTTGTAGCAAAATCTTGAGGTTTAGTAATTGAACTATAATGAATCGTATTCACACTATACAGTTAACTTGTATCTGCCTCTGGAAATTCTTCTTTTAAGAACATTTCTGCCGTTCTTTGTCGCCATGCGAGACATGAAGCCGTGAACTCTCATTCTTCTTCGTTTTTTAGGTTGGTAAGTTCTCTTAGACATAATTTAATCCAAACTTCAATTATATATTCATCACGGGAAAAGTTCAATTAACACAAATCACATGAAGATTTTTTTATATCATATTAGATATTGCTTCATTTTGCTTAGCAAAAAGTTGCTTTATTCCGATAGATGCGACGTTTAGCACTTTGTCCAATAATTCTTTGGAATAAGGAGTTTGTTCGGCTGTACCTTGTACTTCAATAAAATCACCGTTGTTATTCATAACGATATTGAAATCTGCATCAGCACTGGAATCTTCTTCATAACATAGATCTAACAGTACTTGTTGCTGGAGTATTCCAACACTGACTGCCGCCAGCTGATTAATAACTGGCATTTTGTCGATTTTGTTCTTTTTTACTAAATCAAGAATCGCTAGATACAAGGCAACGTAACTTCCAGTTATTGCGGCAGTCCTTGTTCCTCCATCAGCCTGAACAACATCGCAATCAATTAGTATTGATCTTTCTCCAATAGAATTTAGGTCTACAGAGGTTCTTAAGCATCTACCAACTAACCTTTGAATCTCATGTGTTCGTCCTTTTTTACTATTCTCACGCCTAGTACGAGTTAGAGTAGCACGGGGCAACATGTTATATTCAGCAGTAATCCATCCCTTGTTTTGATCCTTAAGAAAATTAGGTACTCCTTCTTCAACAGATGCAGAACATATCACATGTGTGTCTCCTGTTTTGATTAAAACAGACCCTTCTGCATAACTTTGAATTCCTAGTGTAATCTCTACTGCCCTTAACTCGTCTTGTGCTCTTTGATCATTTCTATTCATTATCTTGCTCTCTAATTACTTGATTTAAAATCCTATTCAATAATTTTTCCCCTATAGATTTTGTAAATCTTCTTTCTACTTTTCCATATTTATCCAATATAACTGTAGTTGGTAATTCTATGACATCCAACTCAATCGACATCCTATTCTCTGGGTCAAGCCCTAAGTGATAAGTGACTCCAGTACTTTCCGCAAATTCTTTTGCATCGTTTACATCTAGATCTTGGGATATACCAATAAATACAATATCCTGATCTTTATATTCTTTCCACGCTTTTTCAAAATACGGCATCTCCCATCTACAAGGAGGACACCAAGAAGCCCAAAAATTCAATACTATTACTTTGCCTTTTAAATCAGCGAGTTTTATTTGTTCGCCTGTAAACAAATTTATTTCAATATTAGCAAATGTTAGCTCAGATGAATCCTCCTGCTCAATTATACCTATTTTTGAGTCCTGATTATTATGATTTGAATTACACGCGCCAATGTAAGGAATCATTACTAATATCAGAATTATAATAATTGATGTTTTGTATTTGTATACCACGTCTATAAGTATTTTAACCGGTTTAGAATCCAAAAGATTTATACTGAATTTCGGGTTATCCTCCGATAAATTCTATAAGGATACCTTCAGGACCTTTAAGCACTAATATACCCTTTGGTTCAGTAGGAACGCCTCCAAGAAACTCATATCCTTCCGATTCCAATATTTTATATGTCTGACATATATCATCAACATATAGACTAATCCATCTTACCCCTTGATTTATACCTATATGATGATTCGCTTTGCTTATATCATCAGAATCAAATTGCAAAAGTTTAATCTTTGTGCTACCTATAACAAACCTTGTTTGGGTAAAGCCTAATGGCGATAATCCCAAATTATTTGCTGTAGACTCATCTACTTTGAATTCTGTTACTAAATCTAATCCCAATATTTTTTCAAAGAAATATCTTGTTTCATTAATATCTATACACGTTATTGCAATATCAATGTTTTCGTTTTTGAGATTAACCATAATATCCTCTATGTTTTCAATGATGAGTAAAAGTTATTACAAAGGCTTGAAATAAATTTCGCTTTTACAACCAAATTCTATTTTCACACTCATTCCGATGAATGGTTTTATTGCTTTATTGTATCCATCTAAATCAAGAACTGCCGGAATATTAACTCCTTCTTCAAGACATATAATACATGTCCAATATGGATTGTCTGCTCCAAACCCAGCTTTGGACATTGATGAAGGAACTACCGCAACCTTTGTGAAACCAACAATCACTCCTGTACCCTTAAATTCAATACTGCTTAAATTATCGTTATTGCAAATGGCACACATTGGCCTAGGGGGTAAGAATTTAGTTTCACATTTTGAACAAAATGTGCCTACAATCCTATTATTTACCAACTCGTTTTTGTATGAAACAATCAATTCCTACTCACTTACAAATATCTTAACTTTCAGTATATGAATTTTGACAAATATGTTAAAAATGAAATTAACATTATTATAAATTATAATACTATTTTTAATTTAACCAAGTAGATATTGAGCATCGCGACATCACGATAGACGATTAAGGAGACATCATCAGCATGCCAAAAACCACTCCCAAAAAAGCAGTTATTGTTTTAGGTGGAGAATTAATAATAGGATCTTGGATTAAAGATGTTTTTAAATCCTCCGATATTATAGTAGCCGCGGATAAAGGTATTTCCCATTGCCTAACTTTAAATGTTACACCCAACATTTGTATTGGCGACTTTGATTCGGTCTCAAATAAAGATTTAAATACTGCCCGAAAACTTGGGTGGGAAATTAAAATGTTCCCTGAAGAAAAGGAGAAAACAGACGGACAATTGGCAATAGAGGAAGCTATAAATCTTGGCGCTGAAACAATTAATATAGTTGCGGGATTATACGGTAACTCTCGATATGACCACCGAATAGGCAACATATTACTGTTGACTTCAAAATTACTTGCAAGCAAAGATGTTCGTCTAATTGAAAAAAATGTTGAAATCTCACTAGTAAATTCGAATGAAACCTGTATGTTGGATAATTGCAAAAATGCAACCCTTTCTTTAATTCCTCTATCAGATACCGTCAAAGGCATTAAAACCGATGGCTTAAAATACAATTTGTTTTTCGAGAACTTAAATATAGGAGAAACCAGAGGAATTAGTAATATTGTATTAGATAATCATGCAGAGATAACAGTTTCAAATGGCATGTTATTAATGATTATAGAAAAAGAGGTATAGGCTGATATTAGTATGATTATTACAGGATAAGTAGTAAAGGTGACTCTAAAATCCTTTTCAATTCACCAATAAATTTTGCCCCTTCTGCTCCATCAACAACTCGATGATCAGAAGATAAGGTGACATTCATCGTCTGTTCAATCGCTATCTCGCCATTTTTTACTACTGGCCTTGGTTTTACAGACCCTACTGCCATCATAGCAGCTTGCGGAGGGAGAATTATTGCAACAAAATTATCAACGTCAAACATTCCTAAGTTACTAATACTAAACGTTGCTCCTGTGTATTCATCTGGAGTCAATTTACCACTCTGAGACCTTTCTATCAGGTCCTTAGTTGATTGTGCTAACTCAACAATTGATTTATTTTTACAGCCAGTAACTGCTGGGACAATTAATCCATCTTCAGTTGCAATAGCAATGCCTATATTTATTTCATCATTGAATTGTATTCCTTCGTTGATGAAAGATGCATTAAATTTAGGAAATTTCTTCAGCGTCTCGATAGCGGCACGAACTACAAAATCATTTACACTAACTTTTACACCTTGATCTTGCAAAGTCTCATTAATTTGAGACCTAACATTCATCAATTTTGTCATTTCAACTTCTACTGAAACATAGAAATGAGGAGCATTTGTTTTGCTTGCAACGGTTACGCGAGCTATTTGGCTTCTCATTTTATTTAAGGGGATAAAACTTTGGTCTGTTATTTGAGAAGAATTAGTCTTAGTTTCCGTTTGAACAATATCAGAGGATGTTGTTTGTACCGTTTTACTACGATCACCAACTTTTGATTCTGCTTTTATAACATCGTTTTTAGTAATTCGTCCCCCAGGACCCGTACCTATGACTGATGCAAGGTCTATATTTTGTTCTGAGGCTATTTTCCGAGCTATAGGAGAAGCTTTTATCTCTCCTGTGGACGCAGTAGTAATTTCTCCAACTTTGACGTCTTCATTAATATCGACCCTCACATCCGCAACGTCAATTTCATCTTTGTCATGCGATTTTTCTTCCATATCAGCCTGTACTTCCCCTATATCTTCACCCTGCTCTCCAATAATTGCTATCGCCTCTCCAACTGGAACACTAGTCCCTTCGTCAACCAAAAGTTTCAATACTGTTCCCGCAGCAGTTGCTTCTATTTCCACAACCGCTTTATCAGTTTCTACTTCGGCGATTAGTTCTCCTAAGGTAACAGAATCATCTTCTGATTTAAGCCACCTAACCAAAGTACCTTCCTGCATATCGTACCCCATTTGGGGCATTTTCAATGGAGTTGCCAGAACTCACCTCTCTAAAAATATATAGCTAATATCTTATCAACATCTTATATTGCATACAATCTTCGAACTGCTTCAATTATCTTATCTGAATCTGGTATAGTTGCTGCTTCCAATGTTCCATTATATGGGGCAGGAACGTCCAAACCCGAAACCCTACCTACAGGACCATCTAAATAATCAAAGCATTCTTCCTGTACTTTACTTACTAATTCACCTGAAAATCCACCTGTTTGCCAACATTCTTCTACAATAATAACCCTGTTGGTTTTCTTAACGGATTCAAACACAGTATTTGTGTCTAAAGGCCTAAGAGTTCGAAGATCAATAACTTCTGCAGATACACCCATAGATTCAAATTTTTCTGCTGCTTCAAGACATTCATGAACCATTTTAGAATAAGCAACTAATGTAACATCGGTACCAGATTTTTTTACAGCCGCTTGGCCGAAAGGTATAGAATAATATTCTTCTGGCACTTCACCATTTACCCCATAAAGTAATGCATGTTCAGCAAAAATAACCGGATCATTATCTTCTATGGATGTTCTTAGCAAGCCAAGTGCGTCATAGGGGTCAGAAGGAACAACCACTTTCAACCCAGGTACGGAAGCCAACCAGCCTTCAAAAGATTGAGAATGAGTAGCTGCCAGTTGAGCCCCTCCACCCGTAACCGTCCTTATAACTAAAGGAACCGAGATTTGACCATTTGACATATAACGCAATTTAGCAGCATGGTTAACAACCTGGTCAATCGCCATCAAAAGAAAGTTGATGGTCATAATCTCCACTATTGGACGCAACCCTATCATTGCAGATCCAATACCGCATCCTACTATACCAGCTTCTGATATAGGCGTATCTTTTATTCGATCTTCACCATACTTTTCAAAAAAACCTCTAGTAACAGCATAGCTTCCTTGGTATTTACCAATATCCTCGCCCAACAAAACCACCCTGTCATCATTATCCAAGGCTTCAGACAAACCAAGCGATAGAGCTTCTCGCAATCTCATTTCAGACATTATTGCACCTAATCAAATTAAATGTTTTCATAAATATTATTGTATAGTTCCGTCATATCCGGTTCATCACTTCCATCAGCAAAAGCAATCGCATCATCAACGGATTCTTGAACTTCCTTATCTATTTTCTCTAAATCCGATTCTTCAAAAATATTATATTGAATAGCTAGTTTCGCTAAATTATCGATTGGGTCTTTTGTTTGCCATTCAACAACTTCACTTGAATCCCTATATGCAGATGGATCAGCCATTGAATGGCCCCTAAACCTATATGTTTTAGCTTCTAAAAATAATGGGCCTTCTCCTTTTCTTAGGTGTTCAAGTGCTTTATCTACATGATGCCTTACATCTATTACATCCATTCCGTCAACCTGTAATGTTCCCATATTATAAGATTCTGCTATTTTATACATATCTGGACCTGCCGCATGCGTTCTAGAAACATGTGAGCCCATACCATATAGATTATTTTCCAAAACAAAAAGTACCGGGAGATTCCAGACTGCAGATAAATTCATAGCTTCATGAAATTCACCTTGGTTGACAGCTCCATCTCCAAAAAAACATAATACAGCACTATCTTTTTTTTGTTGTTTTATAGCAAAAGCTAAACCAACGGCTATTGGAAGGTGAGCACCAACAATTGCATGTCCACCCATAAACCCTTTTGAAACATCAAACAAATGCATAGAGCCGCCTTTGCCTCCACTACACCCAGTCGCTTTACCCATTAATTCGGCCATAACTGCTCCGGCATCTAATCCTCGCGCCAATGCATGTCCATGATCTCTATAATGAGTAATTATATAATCATCATCTCGCAACGCAGAAATCGCACCAGTAGCGATAGCTTCTTCGCCTATGTATAGATGCAAAAATCCTTTGATTTTTTGTTCCATATATAATCTTCCGCATTGCTCTTCAAATTTTCTGATAAGCAACATGTTTCTATAAAATGCAGGAATCTCTTCTTTGTACTCATTCAATACATCTACTGCATCGCCTTGCGGATCTTGGAATTTATCTAACAATTCATTTCCTTTTGATTATTACAAATAGACTTAAAACTTAAATATGAACAGCTCCACCCTCAGCATCTAAAGCGGCTTCTTTAATCACCTCTGATATCGTTGGGTGAGGGTGAGTTAGCCAACCCAATTCTTCTGTCGTACTTTCTAACATACGAGCCATACCAATTTCTCCAAGAAGTTCAGTAACTTCACTTCCTATCATATGCACTCCTAAAATATCTCCTATTTCTTTCTCAGCCACCACTTTTACCATGCCTTCTGTTTCCCCCATTGCAATAGCTTTGCCTGAAGCAGAAAGTGGAAATCTACCAATCTTTAAATCGTATCCCTTTTCAAGAGCTTGATTTTCAGTCAATCCAAAACTAGCAACCTGTGGATGACAGTAAATTGCTCTCGGCATCAAATCATAATCTATCCCAGACGGAGTAAGACCAGCAATGCTCTCCACCACGTAAACTCCTTGTGCTGATGCTACGTGAGCAAGCAACATTTTACCGGTAACATCTCCGATCGCATACACCCCAGAAACATTCGTAGACATATTGGAATCAACATTTATATAACCTTTGTTTATATCTACCCCAATAGATTCCAATCCTAAGCCATCAACATTCCCCATCATTCCTACTGCAACCAATACCCTACCGGCATTTATTATTTCAGTTTGTTCATTTGCTTTGACGGAAACAATAGCTTCACCGTTTTCAACCTCCACACTTTCAAACCTTGTGCTAGTTTTGATTTTAATACCATGTTTTTCGAGAGATTTCTGCAAATAAGCACTTATTTCTTCATCTTCTGTAGGAACAAGTCTTGGTTCTAGTTCAACAATAGTAACCTGCGCTCCATATTGGGAGTAAACGTAACCAAACTCCACTCCAACAGCACCTCCGCCTATAATCACCACGTTATCAGGAACATCTCTAAATTCAAGCGCTTCTCTACTAGTAATTATCGTTTTATAGTCTATATCTAAACCCGGTATGTTTCTTGGACTGGCTCCAGTAGCAATAATTATATTTTTACCAATAAGTTTTTTATTGCTGTTTATCAAATTAACAATATTCGTACTCTCTAAGACTGCTTCGTCTTGAAAACAATCTACTTTATTTTTTTTCAACAAAAACTCTACACCTTTTGTAAGCTTTCTAACCACTTTCCTGCTACGATCTATAGCTTTACCAAAATCATAATTAATCCCAGAAACTTCAATCCCAAACTCATCAGCTCTTCCTAGCAAATTAATAATTTCCGCATTTCGTATTAATGCCTTGGACGGAATACAGCCCCAATTAAGACAGACTCCGCCAATATCCGATTTTTCAACAATCGCTGTCTTCATCCCTAACTGCGCTGCCCGGATAGCCGCAACATAACCTCCAGGGCCACTACCTATAACAATAAGATCATAATCGGTCAATTACATACTCCTTCAACCAAACAACATATTTTTGGATACGTATTTATTTTATAATACTATCAACAATCAGTTATCTTTATATAATACAAAACCGCAATACGAATTAGAAAGCATTGTAAACGCAAATGTTAGATGCTATCATACTTTGCGCAACTAATCCGACAGGAACGGTGAGCATTTTGTTTGCAAAATTATATTGCTTTTATATAAGTAATTCAAATTTTAATCTCATATATCACCCATTTAAACCTTCCTGTAATGGAAGGTTTTTGTTTTTAATTAAATAATTAACTATGGGGAAATGAGAATGAGACTATCAAAGCAATCACATATAGGTTTTATTGGGGCCGGAAAAGTTGGAACTTCTTTAGCAATTGCATTGGACCAAGCTAATTACAATGTGACAGGAGCTTATAGCAAATCAATTAGTTCTGCTAATAATGTATCCGCAGCAATATCAAATTGCCAGACCTATCAGGATATACAAGCTCTCGCCTCTAACTGCGAAGTTTTATTCATTACCACTCCTGATGATAGCATCGAATCAACAGCTAATTCATTTGAGCCGAATCCACATAATTCCTTAGTACATTGTTCAGGAGCAAAAACGATTAATGTTTTCAATTCTGCAATCTCCAAAAATATCCCTGTTGGTTCTTTTCACCCCATGCAAGCATTTTCATCAATTGAAAACGGAGTAAAGAGCATACCAGGAACTACTTTTGGGATTGAAGGAACAGGAGAAGTTCAAAGTTATCTGCATGAAGTTGCTAAAGAACTAGGCGGCGTACCTGTTTTTATTCAATCAGAATATAAAGCATTATACCACCTATCAGGAGTTATATTAGGTAACTTATTAGCTAGCTTAGCTGCGATATCTGCTAACTTATGGAGTCAAATGAATATAGATTCAGATACTGCCCTTCAGGCATTAACCCCTATGATCAGCCAAGTAGCAATTAATTTAAATACATCTGGAATCCCTAAAGGCATTGCCGGCCCGTATGTAAGAGGGGATATTGGAACTGTAAAATCTCACTTAAACGCATTACTTCAATACTCTCCAAACCTTCTGCCGTTATATTGCGAGCTAGCCTTGGCAGGACTACCATATGCGCAAATGAACGGCCTTAGCAATGAACACTATATTAACATCAAGAAATTGCTAGAATCCTATAAAGAATGTCCGGAAATTACAAACTAGAATAAATTTGGAAAATCCTAAGGAGTTCTTACATGAGACTCACTATAAACGAAATACAAGCTTTAAAAACCCAAAATATCCCTATCCCCATGATAACTGCCTACGACTATACCACTGCTAAGATTGTGGAATCATCTGGAATTCCAATAATCCTTGTGGGGGATAGTTTAGGCCAGGTTGTTTTAGGGTACAATACAACGGTACCGGTGACCATCGAACAAATCATTCACCATGCTACAGCTGTAGTAAGAGGCACAAAAACCACGCATATTGTAGCTGATATGCCATTCATGAGTTTTCAATCTGATTTGAAATCAGCAGTCGCTAACGCAGGACAAATATTAAAGCAGTCAGGAGCTCAATCAGTAAAAATAGAGGGCGGCAGCCATATGGCCACAACGATTAAAACTCTAGTTGAAATTGGAATCCCAGTTATGGGTCATATTGGGTTAACTCCCCAATCTTTCAACCAACTTGGTGGATACAAAATACAAGGTAAATCATTGGTCGAAGCACAACAACTGATTGAAGATGCAATTAGCGTGCAAGAATCTGGAGCATACGCTGTAGTATTAGAACTAATACCATCTGAAATAGCTAAAGTTATTACAAATAAATTAAATATACCGACAATAGGAATAGGTTCAGGAGAATATTGTGACGGACAAGTACAAGTAATTAACGATGTATTGGGTATGGATGCTAATTTCCAACCAAGACATTCAAAGCAATATGCTGATTTGTCATCGATAATTGGCGAAGCGATAAAGAATTATGTCAACGATGTCCATGACGGGAAATTTCCAACTAAAGCTGAAAGCTTCACACTACCTAAAGACGTCTATGATGATTTAATTAATAGCATCTAGAATCAAACAACGAATCAATGAAAATTATTACTACAATCAAAGAGTGTATAAGCTATCTTGAAACTTGTTCTCGGCCATTAGGTCTAGTACCTACGATGGGAGCAATACATAATGGACACAAAGAATTAATCAAAGCAGCTTCCAAAAACAATTCCACTATAGTCACTAGCATATTTGTTAATCCACTTCAGTTCGGCCCCAATGAAGACCTAAATGATTATCCAAGAAAAATTAAAGCAGATCTAACAAAACTACAAGGCCTTCCAATTGATCTAGTCTTTTTACCGTCTACAGAAGAAATGTATCCAGATAACTTCTCTACTTCGATAAATGTAGGCCCAATATCGAACTTATTGGAAGGAAAATCCAGACCAGGTCATTTCAACGGCGTTGCTACCGTAGTATGTAAACTACTACTGATAACAACACCAAATAATGTATATTTCGGCGAAAAGGACGCACAACAATGTTTAGTCATTGATAAAATGGTTAAAGATTTAAATATAAAAACAAAAATATCAAAGGTCCCAACAGTTCGAGAAAAAGATGGTTTGGCAATCAGCAGTCGCAATATATATCTTTCCAAATCCGAACGGTGTTCAGCTACAATTATATACAAATCTCTTGTTCTTGCAGAAAACTTGTATTTACAAGGGGTAAATAAGCCAAAATTGATTAAAAATGCTATGTCTAAATTGATTAAGTCTGTACCGTTAGCCAAAGTAGATTATATCAGTATTGCCAATCCATCTAATCTTAAAGAATTAGGCGTCTTGGAAGATAATGCTCTTGTTTCAATAGCAGTTTTTGTAGGGAAAACTAGGCTTATTGATAATATCTACTTAAAAAGAATTCCTTAACGCTATATTTTTTTTATTAGCCCTAGGTTTGAAAGGGAAGGCTGTATAAATCCTTTTTCTATTTCTCTTGTCAATTCTACTATTGATTCATTCACAGGTGTAGGAATATTCAATTGCTTTCCTTTCTCAACTATATAACCGTTTAGATAATCAACTTCTGTAGACCTACCCTTTAAAAGATCCTGAGCAAGGGACGGTCTTCCTGTACCAATAGTTTTACCACCATCAATAATTAATCCTTCTACTTTTTCCTTAATTTCATTATTTTTGAGAGCCTGAGGAAACAAATTAGCAGGGACCATACCAATTTTTTCTATCTGTACTCCTAAAGCGTTACCGACATTAACCAGTTCAGATGCTATTTCAATTGATAATGAACGAATTTCAGGATTTTGGCGCAGTTCTGCCGATTTCAGTCCTGTTAGCCCAGCTATGGCGTTACTCATCGAGTTAGTCGCCAATTTTGCCCATCTTTCGCCCCACAAATTATTGGTTATCTTCGTTATACCACCTGCACTCATAATCTCCGCGAACTGGTCTAATCTTTTGGTTGCTAAGCCACTGGGCTCGCCTATGGTAAAAGCTGGTCTTTCAATTGAACTAGTTCTTTCAACATGACCAGCTGTATACATACCCGCACCCAACGTTAAAACACAGCCAACTACTTTCGGCCAACCTAACACACTTGCAATAACATCTTCATTAATACTGTTTTGAGCAGAAACTACAAATCCACATGGAGAAATATGGGGTTCAATAAACTTACATGCCCATGCAGTGTCATAAGATTTAAGCGACAAAATGATAATATCGAATTCGGGGCGAATCCGCGATAGCTCTCCTAAGTGCAAAGCCTTAGGATTAACAACAAACTCTTCTTCAATAGATGTGATTTTCAAACCTTTTTCGTTGATACAGTCTACATTTTCTGGCCAAAGGTCAATTAATATTAATTCATGCTTTGCTCTAGCAAGATAAGCCGAAATAACTCCTCCGATTGCTCCTACTCCCAACACACCTATTCTCATTCTACACCTCATTAATGTTTATCAATATTATTGTAGTTTGAACAAAGTTAATAAATGATTTTCTATTAAGTTAAATGGTTTTCTAAAATCATTGGATTCAACACTGGGAAAATAAAAAGGCTTTCAATTCATAATTTCTGATTATTTTTCACTCTGGCAATTGCATAATTCTGATAACAAATCAAAAGGATAAATCCCTGTATAATGACCATCGCTCCACAAAAACTGTATCGCGTATTTTCCAACATACATAAAATCTTCAGCAATTAAATCGTTTGGGACTGAGACTGGATCAAGTAACTTTTTATGACTCCATTCTTCAACACATTCGGCACATTGACAATTCAATCTTAAATCACGTGCAATATTAGTGCATTTATGTCCGTTAGACCACTCTATTAAAACATCTGCTTGGTTAAATTGAATGTCTATCACTGTATCCATTTAGATTTTACCACCTGATTATAAACCAAATTGATTGATATAATAAGAATACAAGGAAAAGTGCTATGCATACAAGAAAACGTTCAAAATCTAGTGGCGTCGCTATAATCGGTGGTGCAGTTTCACAATTTGGCCAATTTGAATCTTTCAATTCTAGAGACCTAGTGTATGAAGCTTTTACAGAAACAATTAAATCAGTTGACAAAGGAATCGATCTAGCTGAAATCGATGAACTTTTTATAGGCAATTTCACCAACGATTCATTCGAAGGGCAAGCACATCTTGGACATCTGATTGCTGATTGGCTGGGTTTAACACCTATACCTGCATCAAGAATAGAAGGAGCATGCGCTAGCGGGGGACTCGCATTTAGACAAGCTGTTAATTCAATAAAGGCCGGAACTTCGGAAATAGCCGTTGTTATTGGAGTAGAAAAAATGGCTAATACTGAACTTAGCTTGGTGCAAGATTACCTCTCAAAAGCAGCGGACGTAAGTATTGAGGTTGATCAGGGATCATTTACATTTCCCGCTTTTTACGCAGTCATGGCTAGTGCGTACATGGAAAAATATAAAATGACCCGAAAACACTTAATGAAGGTTGCAATCAAAAACCATGATAATGCGAGTGTAAACCCAAAAGCCCAAATTAATCTTTCAATCAGACAAATAATGGAAAAAAAGAAGTCTCGATTAAATCAAACTGGTAATAACAAAGTAAATTGGGATGACGAATTTCAATTTCTATCAGATTTAAATCAAAATCCTTTGGTTAGTTCGCCACTACACCTGTTTGACTGCGCTCCAATAACTGACGGTGCTGCTTGCTTAATAATTACAAAAGAAGAAATTGCCTCTAGATTTACTGATTCCTACGTTAATATACTTGCCACGGAGCAAGCAAGCGCGGGCCCACTGTATAGCTGGGGTAATGATATAACATCAATTCCTTCTAGTAGGGATGCAGCAATAAAAGCATTTAATTCTGCTAACATAACTCCTAGCGACATTGATTTAGCCGAAGTACATGATTGTTTTACGCCTGCTGAAATCATGGCAATAGAAGATATCGGGTTTTTCCCAAAAGGGCAAGGCGGCCACGCTACTTTAGCAGGTGAAACTGAAAAAACAGGCGATTTACCTGTGAATATATCTGGCGGGTTAAAAGCCAAAGGACATCCAGTAGGTGCAACTGGCGTTGCTCAGATTGTTGAATTATGGTCTCAACTTTCAAATAAAGCCGGAACGAGGCAACTATCTAAAGAACGTCTGAATCTTGGATTAGCGCATAATGTGGGCGGCACTGGCGGCACATGCGTGATAAGCATACTAGAATCAAATTGAATTTGCCAATCCATACATAGGTATAGCAATATAGTTAATTGATTAATTTTTCTCTTAATTTGCTTATAACTACGTCTAATTCTTCTTCATCTAAGTTTAGCGGTTCAATGCCCACTTCATCCGGATTACCTAATTGCCATAAGAAAATCCTAGGATTTTCATCTTCCATACTTTGCAAGACTTGATCTCTATTTAATCCTGTCCACTCTTTTGTAAAGGTGATCACTACAGTGGGAACCAAATAGTCAAATTCGTCATGTCTTATATCTACTTTCAATCCCGGTACTTCTACAAAAGCATCCAAGACTTTTTCACACATCTTCTGGTATTTTCGCATCTGTTCATTTTCGTCCTCACTCAAAAAAATCCTAAGTGCCTCTACAAGCCCAACGATTTCTTCTTTTGCGACTTTCATTCCTCTTCCAATAAACTGATGCGGTGATGCATTTGCATAGGCAGCCTCAACAAGCTCTTTCTTACCCAAAAGTATTCCTGTTCCTTGTGGCCCCCTTACGCCTTTACCTCCACTGAATTGAACAAGATCCGCCCCTTGTTCAATATGTTTGGTTAAATTTGACCGCGGAGGCAAAGTAGAAGCAGCATCCACAATAACAGGAACATTATGAGAATGCGCAATTTCAATAACAGTTTCAAGTGGCAATGCTCTTCTTGATACAAAGTTACAGTGAAGATATGCTACCGCAGCTGTATTCTCATTAATTGCATTTTCCAACATCCAAGGATGTACCCTAAGTGCATCTCCTATATCAACCAATTGTGCACCAGCTGCACGATAAAGCTGATCATAAGCGAATCTGTGACTTTTATGTATTATTATTTCATTTTTCATTCCGGTAGTATCAGGGAGTTTAGCCATCTTCGCTGGATCAGAACCTGCAATACAAGCCGCTGCTTGCAATATCAATCCGCCTCCTGAACCCGACGTAATCATGGCAGCTTCTGCACCAATCATATTAGCAATTGCTTTACCGGCTTCAATGTTAAGTTCGTCAATGTTAACCATTACACTAGATGCTTTATTCATAACATCATAGATTTCTGGTCTTAACTTGCTACCACCGTACATAGTAGTTGCACCTGAAGCAGTTATAGCTGGTCTTACCCCAAGTGATTCGTATACTTCAGCCGCTTCTTTATTTATTGCCATAAAAACTCCAATCTGAATTAATATTGCATGAGATTATAACACCAACCCATCAATTCCAAACGCTGTTTTTACGTCACAACGATTATAATTTAAAAATTTTCTTGAATACTTTACACTAACACTTGCTAGTGTTTATATTATTAACATTGCATCACCAAAACTATAAAACCTGTAATTCATTTCGACAGCTTTTCTATAACTTTCCCTTATAAATTTTGTGCCACTATTGGCTTCACCAAATTGCTCCGCAAAAGCACTTACTAACATTAATAGAGTTGAACGTGGCAAATGAAAGTTTGTAATTAATCCGTCGACTACTTGAAACTTATATCCAGGGTATATAAAAAGACCTGTTTCTCCCTCTAAAAACCCATTGCTTGGAGATTCTTGATCAAACTTTAATTCTCTGGACTTAGCTAAATGCTCCAATACTCTAACGGTCGTTGTTCCTATGCATATAACTCTTCTACCTTGATTCTTTGCATTTACAATCGCTTTTATTGTTGAATTATCAATTCGATATTTTTCGTGGTGCATCTTATGTTCATTTAATTGATTAACCCTAACTGGCTGAAAGGTGCCTGGACCAATATTAAGTGTTAAGTAAACCATCTCTATCTGTTTATCTCTAATTTCAACCATTAATTCGTCAGTGAAATGAAGTCCAGCAGTTGGTGCGGCTATACTCCCTAGTTTTCTTGAATAAACAGTTTGATATTTTTCTTCATCATCTAATGGGTTTTTGATGTAAGGAGGAAAAGGCATCGTTCCATCTGATTGTAAGTCCAACTCTTTATCAAATTTAATGCACCTGTATTCACCTTCATATATTTGATTAACCACTCCTTTAATACGTCTTTTTTGACCAATTAATTCTATTTCTGTACCTAGTTTAAATTTTTTTGCAGGCTTACAAATGATTTTCCATTCCAGAATGGAAATTTTCTCTACAAGTAAAACTTCTAATTTAGATTCAGAAGCACCTGAAAAAAATCCATATAACCTGGCCTTCAATACACGTGTGTCGTTAAAAACTAGCAAGTCATCTTGAGTGAAATATTCTTTTACATCCCAAAATTTCTTGTGCTCAACTACCTGTGATATTCGATCTAAAACCATTAACCGTGAAGAGTGGCGTGGCTCAACTGGCGTATTTGCTATCAAATTTGAAGGTAGAAAGTAATCAAAGCAATCTATATTCATTAATATATGTGCCTAACTAAGTTAATCAAAAACTAGATTTTTCCGTTTAGCGGACTCAAGTGTGTTTTTTAAAAGCATTGCTATTGTCATAGGACCAACTCCTCCGGGAACCGGAGTAATTGCAGATGCAATCTTCTTAACATTTTCGAAGTCCACATCTCCTACTAACCTATATCCTGATTTGCGAGTTGCATCCTGGATACGATTTGTACCTACATCAATTATGACAGCTCCTTTTTTCACCATATCTGCTTTAATGAAATTTTGTTGCCCTACAGCTACAATAAGGACATCTGCTTGCTTAGTGATGTTTCGAATATTTTCAGTCCTGCTATGACACATGGTAACAGTCGCATTTGCATTTTTGTTACGCTGTATTAATAGTAAGCCTAGTGGTTTACCGACTATTTCACTTCTCCCACATATTACTACGTGTTTACCAACTACTTCTATACCACTTTCACTCAATATATATTGGACTCCGGCTGGCGTAGCGGGAACAAACCTAGGCTGCCCTTTGACTAAAAGCCCTACATTATACGGATGAAGTCCATCAACATCCTTGTCTGGGTTAATTACATTAATTATTTTTTCTTGATCAATATGTGCTGGTAGGGGCAATTGCACCAATATTCCATCTATTTTGACATCTTCACTTAATTTACGAACATACTCTTCCAATTCTTTTTGGGTTGTGGATTCAGGAAGATAATAGTCTAAGGCTTCCATTCCCACACTTGTTGCTGATTTTTTCTTATTTCTAACATAGACTTTAGATGCTGGATCTTCTCCAACCAAAACCGCAGCTAGTCCCGGAACAAATCCAGAATTGGTTTTTTTTATTAAATTTATTTCTTCAGCCACAGATTTTGTCAATTTATCTGCAATAGCTTTACCATCAATTATAGTAGACATTATTTTTTCCTCAGCACAATATACATTACTAACCTATTAAACTACACTATACAAATTAATATTCTTTATCTTGTATAAGAATATTAATATAATGTTCGAAATAAAGCGTTCATGGAAATCTATAAATTAATCGGAGAAATTAACCTTTGAGTAAACTTTCAACCAAATTAAAATCCGGAAAATTCGCAGTAACATGTGAACTAAATCCTCCCAAAGGCACTGATTTAGAAAAACTATTCAAAAAAGCCGATATGTTAAAAGACCGAGTAGTAGCCATCAACATTACAGATTCGGCAGGTTCGAATATGACTATGGCACCTATTGCAGTATCACATTTTTTAAACCATAGAGGGATTGAACCAATATTGCAAATCACAGGTAGGGATAGAAATAGGATAGCAATCCAGGCAGATTTGATTGCTGCTAGTGCTCTAGGAATAACCAATATTTTGACAATGAGCGGTGACCCACCTCAACACGGGGATCATCCAGAAGCTAAACCTGTGTTTGACCTGAATTCAACACAAGTATTAGATGCAATGAAGTCTATGCAGGGAGGAAAAGATCTCGGGGAAAACGTTCTAGAAGGTAATCCCGAATTCTTTAGAGGCGCTGTAGTAAATCCTGGAGCCAAAGACCTTGAGAGTGAATTTGCCAAAATGGAAGAAAAGGTTTCAAGCGGAGCTCAATTCTTCCAAACACAGGCGATATTTGAACCTGATGCTTTGGAAGAATTTATGGTAACAGCAAAAAAGTTTGATGTTCCAATTCTTGCCGGAATAATTGTTCTTAAATCCACCAAAATGGCAAATTATTTGAACTCATACCTGCCAGGAATATCAATACCAGATAATATTATTAAAAGTCTTGATTTAAACGATAGAGAAGCCATCAAAAAAGAAAGTGTTTCCATCACTTCAAATATCATAAAGGAAATTCAAGGAATGTGTGACGGGGTACATGTTATGGCTATCGGGTGGGAAAATACAATTCCTGATATCCTCGACCAGTCAAATATAAGAAATTAAAGGCCCAGCGTATCACATAAGTTATTATGCTAGTCACTGGCGTAGATGTAATTGAAATTGAACGTATAAGCAGAATACTAGACCAATATAAATCTAGGTTTTTGAACAAAATATATACACCTCGAGAATTGATTTATTGCAACAATAGGGCTAACCAACTTTCTACTCGATTCGCAGCTAAAGAAGCTGTGATGAAAGCACTGGGGACAGGCACAACGGTCAATTGGAAAGATATAGAAGTAACTAGAAATCCTGGTGAGGCCCCTCAAATATTATTGCACGGAAAGGCAAAAATGCATGCTGCTAAAAATAACATAACGAACTTAAGCGTTTCACTGTCTCATTCAAGAGAATTTGCTATAGCTGTAGTAGTAGGGGAAATACATAAGCAAGCATGAAGATAGTAACTTCACAACAAATGATAAAAATAGAAAATCAAGCTGCTACTCAGGGTATATCTCAGCAAGAATTGATGGAAAATGCAGGTTTATGTATAGCAAGAAAGATAAGATTACTTTTGGGAAATTTAGCTCCTAACCACATCCTTGCTTTAATCGGTTCTGGCAACAATGGAGGTGATGGGTTAATTGCAGCTAAATATCTTAAAATGTGGGGCGCAGAAGTCACTGTTTATTTGTGCTCTACCAGAAAAATCTCCTATCCGAAACTAACTACTCTAGAAAATTTAGGAGTGCAAATCAAGCACTTCATTACTGATTCACAGCTAACGGATTTAAAATTGACAATATCAAAATCCACAATCCTTCTCGATGGAATAATGGGGACGGGATTATCTAGGCCAATTGACGGTAAATTGGCAGCAATATTTAAGTTATTTAAATCAACATATAACCAAAACGTTTACAGAATATCGATTGACGTTCCGTCAGGACTTAATCCTGATACAGGAAATGCAGATGATTTGAGTATCAAGTCTGATTTGACATTAACCCTTGGTTATCCTAAGCTCGGACTTTATTTAAATCAAGGTACAACGCTAACAGACCAAGTGGAGGTTTTAGATATCGGAATTCCAGATGACATCATTCCAAATTCCAAAATCAATTTGACAACTGGGTCTTGGGTTAAAAATGTCCTTCCCGATAGGCCGAAAAATGCCCACAAGGGTACGTTTGGCAAAACCTTAATCATTGGCGGGTCAAAATTCTATTCAGGTGCACCTTATCTATCAGCAATAGCCGCCGCAAGGTCTGGGGCTGGATTGGTGACTCTAGCAGTAACATCCGAGGTTCAAAAATCCATATCTTCATTAACTCCAATCCCAACATACTTGCCTTTATCAGATTTCTCTAACGACACTAATAGAAATCAAAATATCGAAACAGTTTTTAATAATATAACCAAATATAAGTCTGTTTTGATTGGCCCAGGGTTAGGAGCAGACTTTGATACGCAAATGTTTTTGCAGCAGATGTTAGATAAAAAACAATTGCTTCCACCCACAATATTAGATGCAGATGCAATTAATATTTTGAGTAAATCTACTGGGAAAACATGGTGGTCTAATTTACCTAAGGAAACAATATTAACTCCACACTTAGCAGAATTTTCTAGATTAACTAATTTATCAATTAGCAAGATAAACTCAAACAAAATACCGCTCGCCTCTAAAATCGCAATTGAATCTCAAACTATTATTATCCTCAAAGGCCCAAACACCATCGTAGCTTTACCCACAGGATCAATTTTTGTAAGTCCATTTGCTAATCCATCTTTAGCCACGGCTGGCACGGGAGATGTTTTGGCAGGGATAATTGCAGGATTTTTGGCTCAAGGGCTTTCAGTGCAATCAGCTTCAGTATTAGCTGTTTTTGTTCATGGCCAATCTGGAAAATATGTCAATTGCAAATTCGGGGATCAGGGATCATTAGCGAATGACCTACTAGAGTATATTCCCGAAACCATCAATTACATTCGTAACTACAATTGTTAATAATTATCGAGGGATTGATTTGGCACAACTAAAAGGTAGTGATAGAAGTCGGTATGTCTCCAAAATGTTTGCAGCAATTGCAAAAAGATACGATCTGCTAAACACAATAATAAGCATGGGGCAACATTGGATATGGAGAAGGAAAACAATTTCTATAGGTACAACCGGTATTTCTGGCCGAGGGCTAGATATAGCCACAGGCACGGGAGATATGGCCATTCTTTTATCGAAAAATCCTCAGTTAACTTCAATAATTGGACTAGATTTTACTCCAGAAATGATTTCGATTGCCCACAAAAAATCAAAACGGGTTAACAATAAATTAACCTACCTAGTTGCTGATTCGCACAACTTACCTTTCCCTCCATCAACATTTAATTTAGTAACCATCGCTTTTGGAATTAGAAATTTCATCGACATCAATAAAGCCCTGAACGAAATAAACCAAATTCTTTGCCAAGGAGGAAAAATTACAATACTGGAAATTGTAAAAAACCCATCCGAATCCACTTTAACAAAATTATTTAGTTATTATTTCAAAAATATTGTTCCTATATTTGGTTTAATTTTTGCAGGTAACAAAAGCGCATACAAATATCTTCCTGAATCTGTCAGCAGTTTTATCACATCTGATCAGATTGAAAATTTGTTGCAACAATCAGGTTTCACTAACATAACAACTCAAAAAATGTCATTTGGTTCTGTGGCCATAATTTCAGGAGAAAAATCAACCCTTAGTGGCAAACCTTAAATTTCCAACTAATAGCTAAATTAAAATAGAGGGTCTATTTCTAAACTTGAAGCTGTTTTGTTAATAAAGTCCACAACCTCTTTGTGCAAAGGAATCCCATTGACCAATCTATCATTTTCATCCTCAAATTCTGGCAAACCAGGATACAAAACTTGTTCGAACCCAGGAGCAGGTTTAGAGTTAACCAATTTACTCAACATATCATCCATATTTGTCTTAAATTCGCCTATATCAGTAAAAGCAGATATGTCATAAGCAGCAAAAAAATGCTTACTTACAGCTTCATGGCCTTCTAACATACTAGGAATACCACCAGACATGAGGGAACACATTATTTCAGCTACTAAAGACAATCCATACCCCTTGTGTGAACCTATTTCCCTAGTACCGCCAAGTGGTAATAATGGAGGAATATCAATATGATCAGCTAATTTAGATTCTTCCATTACAGGAGAACCGTTTTGGTCAGCTACCCAGCCGGGCATTAATTTTTTACCACTTCTTTGAGCTAATCTAATCTTATTCCCTGCAACCGAACATGTTGCTACATCAAACAAAAATGTTGGCTTGCTATTTGTAGGAGCGGCCACTGCAATCGGATTTGTTCCCAATAAAGGCTCGGATGAAAAAGTTGGAACAACTCTCATACCCCCGGTGGTCATACACATCCCTAGCATATCTTGCTTGGCAGCAATCAAAGCATGGTGACCAATAGCCCCAGAGTGACCAGCGTTTCTCATAGTCACAATACCAACACCTACTTTCTTCGCTTTTTCGATAGCGATATTCATTGCCTTTGGACCTAAAATTACAGCTAATCCAGTATCAGCATCTACAGTAGCAGTTGATGGTGACTCCTTTACAATTTTCCAATCAGCTCTTGGTTTAATTATTTGACTCTCATAATAACTAATATATTCTTTCAACATATTAGAAACTCCATGACTTTCTACACCCCTCAAATCAGAGTCTACTAATACTTCAGATGCAATAGTTGCATCCTCAGTAGTCTCACCCATTTTTTGGAATATTTGTTTAACAGTTTCTCTCAAATCAACATGGTTTACCCGAACTTGGTCTTTAATTGGTACTTTAAAACGTTCTAACATGAGCTTTCTCCTGCAATGAATTTTTGAATTATAGATTTGTATTAAATATAACTCTAGTTCATATACCTTAAATTTATTAATATACAAAGCTCAGATATACTTAAATTTTTCTTTATTGAAATTTAGTATACAGAAGCCTAGGCTAAACCGTTGGCTTGTGATAACTTATTACCTAATAGGACATGCATAAGCGGTCCAAAATCTCTCTCAACTACAGTAGTGTGGAGAAGCGAAATGAAGAAATATATGTTGTTTATTAAGATCTTTTTGCCTGTTATAGCGATAACATTAGCTATATTAGGAAGTAACTCTCAGACCTATGCAGCGACTACAGCGCTAGATGCTACTCTTGCATCTCTAAAAACTGAGGTTTCACAGGCTCTTGCTCAAGCAAATCTTGCAAAGTCAGCTACGACTCTAGCAGAGAAGCAGAGCTATGCTAAAGCAGCTGCAGCGAAAATCACCGGGGCAGGTGGTGTACTTGCACTTGCTTCTGCTGCGAGCGTCCAATCTCAAGGCGCGCTTGACTCAGCAACGGCTAGTGAAGATGCCGATGCAATTGCATATACGACCACTATCAACAATGCTATTGCAAACGTTTCGTCTTGGTCTGCTATTTCAAATACTGCCGCTGGAAGCGTTTCTAATGCTGGCTCAACTAGCTTAGCCGATATATATATCGGACCAGGCGGGGATACTTTAATTTCTGGATTAGAAGCATCTTTGAATGGCTGGGGTAGTCATCCTGGTATAAGCCAAGCTGAATCAGCTAGTGCGAGTCTATCAGGTGTTGATACTACCGTATCTATACCAGCTGCAACGCTACCTTCTACAGGTGGACAACCTTTAGATATGGCAATAATGCTTCTAGCATTATTCGGCCTAATCTTTATCGGAACTGGAACTACAATAGCATACGCTTATTCAAAATCTAAAGCTTGATATACCTAACAAACCTGCCACTTATAGTTTCAGGTGGCAGGTTTGTTAATAAAACATATGGGTTTCAAAAGAATAAGTTCTGAAGTTTCCAAATCAAACCTCACTAACGCTGTTATTATTGATTATAACCTCAAAGACAAAAAACGATCTCCGGTTATTAAATGTGATATTTGCGGATTACAATTCACTGATGTGCATTGTAAACTTAAATGTACTAAATGTGGCTACATGCGAGACTGTAGCGACCCATAACAACAAGCAGCCACTCTTTGCAAATGCGTGATAAAAACCTACTTAGATTTATGTTAGGTCTTTATTCCTCTATGATTAAATCTAAACATTGCTTCCAATTTGGCTATTTGATATTGATTTTAGCTACTATATCAATATTTCATTCAAATTGCTTACATCATCCAGAAAATGAAAAGGTATTCACATCTGATGAAATACTGAGTGCATCTGAAGTTTTATCTGAATCTGTCATTCTAATGGAGAACTTGAATTCATTTCATTTTAAATCTACTGGATCAATTTCAGCATCAGAAACTCTGTTATTAACACAAATTCAAGGCGAAATCCTCAAACCTGATTACATGAACCTTCAAATAAACGGTTCTTATTCTTCAGGACTAGTATTTAAAACAAGATTAATCTCAAATAATAAGGAAGGGTTTATTTTAAATCCTTTGAACAAAAAGTGGGAGGCTGTTTCTGACAATTTTAATCCCACAGGTTTTTTCACTCCGCATCAAGGAATTTCGAAAATCATGAGCGAGTTATATGACGTTAGGCTTTCACATGAAAATAGCCCAGATGATTATTATATTTTGCACGGGAACCTGAATTCCGACTCATTGCTTTATCTATTGGGAGACATTCCAACACAATCTCAAATCAAAGTTTCATTATCGATAAGCAAGGGCAATAAATTGCTATACAGTGCGAAACTAAACGGAAGATTTACAGAATCAAAATCTAACACAGATTTGTTTATCGAAATAAATAAACATAACCAACCAGTAAAAATAGAAATGCCAGTAACTGAATGATTACTAGATTATTCTTTACACATACACTTTTTTCAAAAATATCCCCATTTGGCAGATTATTTCCTGTATGCCTAGCTGTTTTTATAGCCGCTGACGACCAAACCGTTATAGCAACCATCTTTCCTTCAATAATGAGAGATTTACATATAAATATTTCAGACATAGACAAAGCTGCTTGGACTATAACCGGGTATTTGCTTGGATATATATGCATGATGCCTGTGGCAGGAAAATTATCTGATATATTTGGCCATAAACGCTTACTTATTATCTTATTAATTGTTTTTGCAATTGGTTCTATGTTGGTTGGATTGAGCAGCAATCTCTCATTTCTTATAGCAAGCAGAATCTTTCAGGCAATAGCCGCTGGAGCTACTATTCCACTCGCAATTAGTATCGCGAATATTTCGCTGCCCAAAAAACATCATCTTATTGCTTACGGAATCATCGGTGCCTCCGCCGAAATTGGAGCTATCGCAGGTCCTCTGTGGGGTGGAATAATAATAAATATTCTGGATTGGAGATGGGTTTTTTGGCTAAACATACCGTTGACACTAATCATAATCCCCGTAATATATCGAAGCGTTAAAACTGATAACAAAAAAAATCAACATGTTGACTCCTATGGTGTACTTTTCCTAACACTAGCATTAATATTTTTAACGTTATTTATTTCTAGATTACAGAATTTGAATTTAACGACCATAGCGTGCTGCATAATAACAATATCGACTGCTGTCCTATTAATATTCAGGCAAATCACATCAAGTCACCCTATAATTCCACACACTCTTTTTACTAGAGAATTCATCCTAGCGCATATGATTCAATTCCTAGCTGGAGTCGCTTTAATAATAGGGATGGTAACTATACCCCTTATGGGAAATACAATTTTTGAGTTATCACCTCTTGATTCAGGGTTGTGGCTTTTAAGAATGACTGTTGGAGTTGCCTTCGGGGCATTAGCAGGAAGCATTTCCGGCAAATTATATAGTAATCGGACAATAATTATTGCAGGATTACTGTTGTCTGCAACGGCATATTGGTTCCTAAGCAACTGGAATACAAATATATCTGAGCCACTATTGACGGTTAATCTATTTTTGGCTGGAAGTGGTCTTGGCCTACTTATTGGTCCAATAACTCAAACTGCAACCTATAATGCTGGCGACAATAATCAAGGGATCTCGGCATCATTAATTAACACCACTAAATTTCTAGGCATGACATTAGGAATATCTTCGATTTCAGTATGGGGAGCTTATCGATTCCAAAAATTAAATGCCGATTTTACTTTGTCTTTTTTAACTACCGATAACTCATCTGTAAATCAATTGCTAATTAACGGTATGACCGTTTTGACAGAATTTTTCTTAATAGCGATGGCTGTTTGTTTAGTTGCAACACTATTTGCATTTCTTCTAGATAAAAACCAAGTTTCATATTAGGTTAAACCTTTCTATTAGTCGTAGTGTACCATGGCAAGCCATCAACGATTTCTTTGTTATAATCAGCAAATATATTTCCCCATTTGGATATCGCAATTTCAGCTACTTTTGCAAAAACTAATCTTATTTCTTCCTCTGCACCGGGGTGGGTACGCATTTCAATAACATGTCTTATGGTACGCATATTTGCTGACCAACCAATATTCGTAGCAACTCCCATCGGAGCCAATCTTCGAAAAGCAGATGTTGCTTCTTTCTTAACTGTAAAATTTTTATCTTCTTGATCTAACTCAAACATATCTGCAAGTTCATTTTGCAGTTTACTTAACTCTTCCATCTTAGACATATATATCTTCATCGCTTCGTTATCTTCTTTTATTACCGTAGGAGCATACCAATTAATATCAGTAAGTCTAGCGTAGCGCAAACTTTCTTGAGACATTGCAGAACCTACTCTATGCCTTACCAATTCATGAGTGAAAACTCTGCTGACATCTGCAAAAAAGAAATTTGCTGTCACATGCTCAAATATCGAACCGTCACCTTTTTGTAGGGTATTTTCTATATAGTCGCTGTTAGTTTTACGTACTCTAGTAACATTCGGATTCAACGTTGTTCCAAACGAACGGTAACAACTCCTTCCATAAATTTCTGTGAGTAATTCCGCTGATGATTCTGCATCTGAACTCCAATCAGGAACTCCCAAGTGCTCTAATAACTGATTAATACCCTCTTGATTAGCTTGAGTTTCTCCTAGCAAAAAAACCTTTGGTTCAACTACTACACCCATAAATAGTTACCCCTCTATATGCACATTTTATAAATCAAAACTAACCTTGCATGCAAAATACACAATTAGTTGAGACAAATTATACACATGATTTGCAGAACGTTGACAGTATCACAAACAGGATATAGTCTCAAAAAGCATATTCATTGAATTTATATAAAATCAAAAGTGTAGGAGTCAAAAATGGATCTAGGTATACGAGGAAAAGTAGCGTTTATAACAGGCGGCAGTAGAGGTTTGGGGAAAGCAGCTGCAATATCACTTGCCAAAGAAGGTGCTATTATTGGCATTTGTGGCAGGGATGGAAATACTGTTGCAGATACCGTTGCACAACTAAAAGGTTTAGGAGCGGCAGCAACGGGTTTTGTGGGGGATATTTCAGATTTATCCCAACTTAGCAATTTGCATTCCAAAATTACTGGAGAGCTAGGTGCAATAGAAATATTAGTCAATAATGTTGGGGGATCAAAAGCAAAAGGTGATTTCACTGAAACATCGCTTGAGGGACTGCAAGAAACATTTGACTTAAATCTTTTTGGCTCGTTCGAATTGATGAAACTCGTAACGCCAAATATGATATCCCAAAAATGGGGCAGGGTAATTAATATAGCTTCTATTTGGGGAAGAGAATACGGCGGAAATATTTCTTATATGTCTGCTAAAGCTGCTTTAATCGCAGCTACAAAACATGCGGCTGTATCACTAGTTAAACATGGCATCCTTATTAACAGTGTAGCTCCCGGGTCAGTTTCCCACCCTCAAGGCAGCTGGGAAAAATTCCAAAATGAGAACACAAAAGAAACCGTTGATGATTTTATAGAAAATAATTTGCCTATGGGGAACTTCGGATGGGCTGAACCGGTTGGAGATTTAGTTGCATTTTTATCTTCTGACCGTATAGGATTTATGGCAGGTTCTTGTGTTGTAATTGACGGTGGCCAAAGTTATTCGATGTTATGATGAGTCAATTTAGTTAAACTCACTAAGGAAAGTTATTTGAAACAACAGCGTACAATCTATTTTAATGATGCTCGACATTACTATCTATTCGTATTCGAACCTCCAATGACTATTGAAGACGCCACCAGACCAATAGATGAGTGTTCAGGTACTTCTGTAGATACATTTATTTATGGAGTAGCTAGAGCAGATGGTCTTTTTTACGATTCAAAAGTAGGAATGCAGTTCAAGCACGGTGAACACGGACCAAATTCACCAGGGTTTAAACAGGCGGCTTATTGGCGCTTATGGAACAACCTACAAAGCTTGATGGATAAAGGCATAGATCCATTATCAGTCCTTATAGATAAAGCCCATGCACAAAACATGGAATTTTTTGCGAGTTTACGGCTAGGTTCTTATGGAGGAATAAAACCTGAATTTCTGTTAGAAAATGGAGGCGGAGGATTTTTGCACGAGGAAGTCAGAAGCCACCAATCAAAAGTATTAAAAGAACTTGCTGATGATTACGAGACTGATGGTTTGGAACTTGATTTTGCAGCCCCACCCGGCGGAGACAGTTACCTATTACCTGAAAATCATAGATATAAAGATAAAGGCATTATAACCGATTGGGTTTCAGAGATATCATCGATGGTTAAACACCGTAATAAACCAAAGATTTTGGGTGCTAGAATCTATCCAACCGAAAAATTAAATTTATCTGCCGGAATCGATGTAAAAAAAATGATATCTGAAGGTCTATTAGATTATGTCACTCCAATGATATACGCATACAATGTATTAGATTCTAATATGCCAATAGAATGGTTAATTGATTTAACCAAAAATTCTAGTACATCAGTTTATCCAATGCTCCAACCAAGATATCACGATAATGAAAATGAACTCTATCAATTGGAATATGCAACCCCCGAGATGATGTATGGTGCTGCATCCAATTTTTATGATAAAGGTGCTGATGGTGTTTATACCCACTCTCTACAATGGCCATTATCTGCAGTAGAAACCAACATACTCTCAAATATTGGAAATAAATCGGTGCTGAAGGAAAAAAATAAACATTATTTTATCAATAGATCGACTGACATTCTCTCAACAGTTGATTACCAAACAAACCTTCCGATTACTATACCAATTGAAAAAGCCGGCATATCTCATCCTATAGAGTTTTATATTGCTGATGACATTGAAAATTTAGTTGACAGAATAACTCATATCGTCTTAAAAGTACGTATACATGACCTAGTCTCCTCAGATCATATAAATTTCAATTTAAACGGGAAATCCATAATAAACGAAACCTGCAAAAGAAGTTACGGAGATGTTAAACCATATAACTTGATGTGGCTTGAATTCACTCTAGAAAAAGTTCGTCCTTGTAAGGGAAAGAATATTCTTGAGTTTATTTTAGTGGAAAGAGCGAAAGACCTTATAAGTCCTCTCCGCATTGAAGATGCGGAAATAATTATCGAATATGGTTCATACCCAACAACTTCAGGTTAATTTTTATTACTTAATCTTGGCTCTCAAATTATCTGCTTCCAACAATCCAATATTAACTATATTTTCGGGTATTTTGCCAACCAAAACGTTCCCAACCTGACCCGCCGCTCGTTGTTCTAGTTCAAGTACAGCTTCCTGCGAAAAAAATGCGGTGTGAGGTGTCACTATAACGTTTTGATTTTTGATTAACCTATGATTTGTATCAGGTTTTATATCAACCAAAACATCTACTCCTGCTCCAGCAATAGTTTGCGAGTTTAATGCTTCATGTAAAGCATCTTCATCAATTAACCCTCCTCGAGCACAGTTAATAAGAAATGCATCATTTCTCATCATTTTGAATTGTTCATTGCCAAACATATTTTCAGTAGCAGGTATAAGTGGAGAATGTAAAGTAACAAAATGCGACTCAGCCAATAAATCGTCTAGTTCAACTTTTTTAACGCCAAATTGCTTCATAAAATCAGATTCAATCATTGGGTCAAAAGATAAAACATCTAATCCAAAGGATTGTGCTTTTTCAGCTACCATCCGGCCTATCCTGCCAAAACCGACAATTCCTAATGTTTTACCCCTTAACCTCATTATGCGCATACCTAACCCAGCATTACCCCAACCTGATAATTTAGTATCATTATTATGCAAAACTATTTTCCTATTCCATGCCAATAATAAGCCAATTACGTGGTCAGACACTTCATCTACACAATAGTCCGGCACATATGTAACAAGTATGCCCTGCCTAGTTGCCTCTTGCACATCAATGTTATCAACACCGACTCCAAATCTACCTATTACCTTACAATTTTTAGCTGACTTAACAACATTATCTGTAACCTTGGCAAAACAAGTTAAAATCCCGTCAACTTCCTTGGCCAAATCTATTAAAGTATCCTCATTTCCATCAGGAGCAACTATAAGATCAATGCCATGTTGGGCCAACACTTTCTTTTCTGGTTCCGTCGAAGGCCATACATAATCTGTTATCAGTACTTTTTTTGTTGGCATATTCACACCTCATTATTAATTATCATACCTACATAATCATCGGGTTAAATTGACACCCATCTACAAATAACTCAAAAAAATCTTCCGTTGTTTCAAGTTCAATGTGTTCTATATTGTTACATATTTCTTCTATTTGCGATCTTAATCGACCTGAAACCAGCATCTGACTAGCTCCTTGAAGAGCTGTATTGCCAACCCTATGGATATTTTCAAGTCTTACATTCGCAATAAACCCAATTTCAATAGCATTTTTGATATCTAAATAATTCCCAAATCCACCCGCGATGTACATGTTTGAAACATCTTCAGGGATTATTCCATATTCTCTAAGAACTATCTTTTGACCACAATAATTTGCAGCTTTTGCCTGTGCTAATGCACTGATATCGCTTCGTGACAAAGCAAGATCATATTCGGGTGCAATAATAAATTCATCCAGTCCTTTTTCCAACACTCCCAAGTAATTCATTTTACCCGCGTTTTTGAGTTCAGCCAAAAGATCTATCAATCCTGAACCGCAAATACCTGTCGGATTTACTCCTGATATAGTTTTATATTTGAGGATATCCCTTTCAAACTGAACGTGCTCTATTGCACCATCATAAGCAGGCATACCATATTTAATTTCTCCCCCCTCAAAAGCCGGGCCAGCAGGACAAGAAGCAGCAATCATTCTATCTTTGTTTCCCACAACAACTTCTGTATTTGTCCCAACATCAACTAACATAGATATCTGTTCATTGTTACCCATTCCAACGGCAAGCAAATCAGCTGCTACATCTGACCCAACATGGCAACCTATCAAAGGTCCTCCATATACATTCGCATCAGGAAACACTCGCAAACCAATTTGTTTAGCTTTAGTATTTAATGCCGTAGTTTTAACTTTGTTTTGATTAAATTCAATCTCAATTTTTGATTTGTAAGGCTTTTCTCCTATACTAGCTACGTCTAGCCCAAAAAATAGATCTCTCATGGTAGCATTACCAACTACTACTACTTCATAAATACACCTTCTGTGAAATTTCAACTGCCTGCTCATTAATCCTATTTCAAAATTTATAGCTGAAATCATTACTTTTTGTAATTCACCTTGATATTCAGATGTATCATACGAAATCCTATTCATCACGTCACTCCCACCAAATTTTTGAGGGTTTTCAAAAGACGTGATGTATTTAACTTCTCCAGTTTCTAAATCCAGTAGATTCATTACAACTGTAGTAGTTCCAATATCTATAGCCAACCCATACATAACACCCTTGAATTTATCTATTAATTTGCCTTCATAATATACTTTTCCATCATACATTTTAGTCAAAGCATCAAGTTCTAGCCGTTTTTGGGAAGACTCAACCAATATTTTAGGTTGCCTGCGAAGTACATTAAATTGTACTTCGGCATCAATATCATCTATATATGCCTGACACGCCAACCGAAATCCTTGCGTTAGAAAAGATTCGGCTGAAGTAGGTGTATTCAAAGAAGAAATGCCTCTTTTCACCTCTACTATACATTCATGACATTTTCCATTACGCCCACATGAGGTAGGTACGCGAACATTCAATATATCAGCGTATTCAAATAATGTTTTATTCGAAACAGATTCTAATTTTTGGTCGCCATAATTTACAGGAGACATATCATTATAATTCCTGATAAGTTTTGAAAATTAAATCAAATAATCCATAAACTTAAAATTGGATAAACTATCTAAACAATTCATTAATACTAACTTGTATTAATTTATTAAACTTCCCAAGCATTACGATAATCTAACTTATCACTTCCTATACAAGGGAAGGGAGACCCATCATTGATAGAACGGTCCTGATTCCTACAACCAAACTTTGCGGTACAATTATCCTTGGCATCTTTGTATGGGCATCGCCATTTCGAAACTTCTGTTGCATTTGTAGCTATATTTTCATATATGGCTTCGAGTTTTTTTATGCTTTCAAAATACCTGTTTTTGTTTACGCTATTAGAACTCAAGGTTTATTCCCAATCAGTTAAAGTTATTCTTGTAAAGCTAATGTTTTCGCAATCTCCACACAATCAATTGCATCTTTACCATAACCATCAGCTCCCATATCGTCAGCAAAATCTTGAGTAACTGGTGCACCACCTACCATAATCTTCACTTCCTCCCTCATGCCTTCATCTTCAAAAGCTTGTATGACTCTTCCCATATTAGGCATAGTGGTTGTAAGCAAAGCCGACATACCTAACACGTGAGCTTCATGTTCCTGAACAGCATCTATGAAATCTTCTGGCTTAGTGTCAACTCCTAAATCGTGTACTATAAATCCGGCCCCTCTCATCATCATGATGCATAAGTTTTTCCCGATATCATGCAAATCACCTTTTACAGTGCCCATAATCACCGTACCTACAGGCGGTATATCTGATTCTGAAAGAATCGGTTCTATATGCGCCATACCAGCTTTCATAGCTCTTGCAGAAATAAGAACTTCAGGAACAAAAATAATATTATCCCTGAACTTTATTCCTACAATAGCCATCCCCGCAATTAAACCATCATCCATGACAGTATTAGCAGTAAATCCTGCGTCTAGTGCTTTAGAAGTAAGTTGATCTACTTCCTTATCATTCCCTGTTATCAACGCATAAGCTATTTCCTGCATCAAAGGCTCTGTTTGTTCATACATTTCTTGAATGTGTTTTAATTCGGAAGGATTGGCAATATGCTTCATCTCTTGCAACACACCTTCATTTACTATCGGCATCTTCAAACTCCAAATGTAAATCTAAATTTTTAAAATACCATTATACTGAACTCTTAGTAAATAGTAACGCAAATAGGCTTATTGAAGCCTTCCATCTCTATAGGCCTGTAGATAATTGACACAAAATTCATCCTTTCCGGTCAACATATCTATAGCCAGACTAACTTTTTCGGAATGTGTATCAATGTTATACACTTCTTCCAACTTTATTTGTATTGGATCTATTAATCCTGAATCAATCCCTGCATCAATACCTAAGTGTATAAAAGCCTGATTAATCAATTTCCTCATAGGCATTCCAAATGAAACATTGCTAAGACCCATTCCAATATGCAATTGGCTTCCATATTCTTTCCGTAATTGTCTTACCGCATTGAAATAATGATTCCCATATTGAGAATTTACTGAGATTGGAAATACAATTGCATCTAAATAAATTTCTTCTAGGGAAAATCCAATCCGAACCAATTCATCCAATATTTTTTTTGCGTTTTCTACGCGGTCATCTTCATCTTCGGGCATACCTGTTTCACTAGTTGCCATTGCAATAACATTTGCTTTATATTCTAACGCCATCTCAAATACTTCAGGGCGTTCAAATGCTACTGAGTTTATTAAAGGCGGAACACTGTTTCTTTTATATGCTTTCAACCCTGATTCTATAATATCGGAATTAGATGAATCTATACTGATGGGCACAGAGGAAACATGTTGAGCAATCTCCATCGTACGAGCCATACAATTTTTCTGTATTTCTAGATCATAATGCACTTCATCCACATTAATATCAATATAATTCGCCCCTGCTTTAATTTGCCTGTAAACAGCGTTTTGAATATATTGTTCTCCTTCCAATCTTGCATCGTCATCATTACTTATCAAATTAGTCATTGCTATAAGAAAATGTTTAACTTGCCCTTGCTGGTAAGGTTGGGTTTCTTTAAACCATTCCGGGACTTTCATAAATTTTTGTTCACCAGAGTCATCCTTGTAGCTTACAGCTTCAAATCCTTCGTCAGTTTTAACCACTCTTTTACCACTTGAACGAAACACTCTAGTAGCATGAATATTCTCGCCTACAATTATAAATTTGTCCGACATATTTCTAATGTTTCTCCATTTATTTTTTGGAAGGTTGAATTATTTCTAGATTGATAAATTTTCATCAGTCCAATCTTGTACCGCTTTTGGTATTTCAAGTAAATTTTCCAACTTGGTGGCTAATGGGATGGCGCATTCAGGAGCAATTAATGGAATCCCGGCATCCAAACATTTATAAACCTCCTCTCTAACCTCCTGAGGCCCTTTACTATACAAAGTAACTGGGTTATTAACATTCCCTACAAGCTGTATCCTGCCATCTACTATCTCCATCGCTTTTGCCGGATCATTTCTAGAGTCAAAATGAAAAGCTGCCATTTTATTTTGTGCTATATAATCCATCCTGTCTAAAGTATAACCACAAATATGCAATATAAGTGGCACTTTTAAATCCTCGACTGCTTCCTGATGTATATCTAGCAAAAACTTTCTATAATATTCGCCACTTACCAAATCTCCGGTTGCATGATCTGGGTATGTTAACACATCAGCTCCTGCATCTATTTGAGCCTGTCCAAATAAAACCGATATCTCTTTCAATTTATTTAAACATTTAATAGTTAGATCAGGATCATCAATTGACATAAGCAAAAATGTTTCTACCCCGAACACATGATACGCAAGAGTCCATGGCCCCATGGTTTTTCCAATGATGGCAACCTCATTTCCAAATTCTTGCTTAAGTATTTTTATGGACTCTATAATTGCCAAATTATCTTGATGTTGCAAAAAATTATCTGGAACATGAATATCTTCAACCGATTTCCAAATAGGATTACTCATCCTTACAGTAGGCCAATTGTCTTTCTGTTCCCATTGCATTTCACAACCCAACGCTGAAGATTCCTGGATAATCGTAAAATATGGTGCTATAGAATCAAACCCTAATTCCGTATATCCTGTAGCAGCTAACCTTGCATTAAGTTCAGGATCTCGACATGCATCTGGGAAAGGTGCATCTACTAAATCCATAAGTTCAACTGTTGCTACATTCGTCGGATTCGAGATAGGCGTGCGGTCTACAGGCAATCCATTCAAAGCATTCATAACTCTTTCTCTAGGTGTCATTTTTTTAGTTGCAACCATTGATGTCCTCCTGAATTTCCTAAAATAATTGGCGTGAGATTTTTATTCTTGGGTTGAAAACCCAAGAGTGCTTGTGGTCATTTGGCCTCGCATAGAGTCCGCATCTAACATGTCCTGAGTCCCTGTTATATTTCGAGCGTAAGGGAGAATAATACGAACTAATTCATCCCTTTGATATCCTCCTTTAAACATCACTTTAGTATTATCTATTTTTTCCATATCTCCATATCTAATAAACCCTTGAACTGTTGCTCGTTTCCGCAATTCTGGGTTTTTAAATTCCCCTTCAGTGGTTACTTCATAAATTCTTTTATCATTTTCGTCATAAGAATTGATAATCAATGTCAGAGGAGATCGAAGATCTTTAATGGTAATCGGGCCGTCTGGATGCCTATAATTAGAAGGTTTTTCTACAGCTAGCTTAATTAAAAATTTGACTGGCCTATCATACAGTTCATCATTGGGAAATTTAACTTGGTTATTTGTATCTGACACAGGCACCATCCCACCCAAATTAACTAATTGATCTCTTATCTCACTTATTCTATTAGAAACGCCAGGCACCTTACTAAATGTCCAAACAGTGTAAACATTATTTTTTTCATACAAACCCACACTGATATCCTTAAAATGAGGATCAATCGATATTAGCTCTGAGCATTTTCCAATCCTATCTAAGATATCTTTCACATTTTCTTTATTATCTATTTGATTCATTTTATTGCCTTTTTCTTGATTTATATTTTACCCCTCGGATAACTTGAGACAACAGAGTTTATAGCAGAAATATGACTAGGTGTTGTACCACAACATCCTCCAATTATATTTATTTTTGCATCAATCAATTCTTTAAACTTTTCAGACATGATTTCGGGAGTTTCAGGATAAACTATCCTCCCTTTTATGATTTTAGGAAATCCTGCATTGCTGTGTATAACCAAGGGCCCATCATCAACATTTCTCATTATTTTTGCTATTTTAACCATATTGTCTATCCCATTTCCACAATTTGCCCCAACTGCATCTGCTCCTTTTCTTCGAATTTCCCGAACTGCCACTTCGGGAGTCACTCCCATCATCGTGAAAAACCCCCTAGGTCCTAAATCAAATGTCATCGTAGCCATCACAACTAAATTCGTGTTGAGTTTTGCAGCTTCTACAGCTAAAATAGCTTCTTCTAAAGATGTCATAGTTTCTATGATTATTGCATCAGCTCCACCTTTCTCTAAAGCTTTAACCTGTTCTTTAAACCCTGCAAACATTTCCTTTTCACTTATAGAACCGAGAGGTTGCAAAAATTCGCCTGTAGGCCCAACAGAACCTAAAACAAATTTATCACTTGGGCAAGCGCTCTTAGCATGTTCTGCTGCTTTTATGTTAATCCTCTCCAATTCGTTCCTTAATCCATATTTAGACAACATGAAAGGGTTGCCGCCAAATGAATTTGTTAAAACTAAATCCGCACCATTAATAAAATAGTCGGTTGCCATTTTAACAATAAGTTCAGGATTGGTTAAATTCAGGTGCTCTGGACACCCTCCTGGCTCCAACCCATTACTTTGCAAATAGGTGCCTGTAGCGCCATCAGATACAAGAGTTTCGCCACTTTCAATTCTTTTTAACAAATTCATTCCCAAGTTTTGCCTAATATTCTATCCAGTGGTCTATAGAACCAGGTGTGGGTTTTCTGTTGCCTTGTTTCTGTAAATCTCTGATTTTAGACACAAAATCTCTAGGGAATTTATTGTTGAACAGGTTAACCTTATCTTGTAACACACTATTTATTTCCCCTTGTGCTAAAGAGCTTTCACCCCACAAGAAACCATTTAAATAATCATCCGTCCCATAACTATTTTCAAACATCGCTATAGCGTCCACCCCTTCTTGGAATCTATCCTCTAGTTGGCATGATTTTTTATTTCCATCAGATTCAACTTCTACCTGTAACGGTATTTCTTTCCAATACAAAATCCGAACATTAACTTTTTCTAGTTTGTTTTTCATTTTCTTTTCAAGTTCGTTTAGTGCAGAGATTATTGAAGCCTTGTGCGATTTGAAAAATAATCCTGACGCTTAACTATTAGCATACAGTTAAAGATATTATACTATTTTTATATTCGTTGACCGTGATAAAAACCAATGTTAGACTCGATTTTATTAGATTGATTAATTTAGCAAGGTGAAAAATGAACTCTAAAGAACTAGCCTTTAAACCTGCTTCAGAACTTCGTGATTTACTGTTAAACAAAGAAGTTTCGCCAGTTGAAATAACGCGCATTTACCTTGATCGGATAGATGCCTTGGATCAACATTTAAATTCTTTTATAACTACTACTCCAGAAAAAGCTATGGAAGATGCTCAGGCAGCTGAAAAAGCCATAATGGATAAAGAAATCCTAGGCCCACTCCATGGCATTCCAATATCGATAAAAGACCTTGAATCTACACGAGGAATAAAAACAACGATGGGGTCTTTAATTTTCAAGGAAAAGGTTCCCGAATTCGATTCGATTGTGGTTGAAAGAATACGCAAATCCGGTGCAATTATTTTAGGTAAAACAAACACACCAGAATTCGGGCTTTTGGGATCAACAGAAAATAGATTGGGCGGCTCAACCTGGGAAAATCATTGTAGAAATCCATGGAACAATGAAATGACATCTGGAGGTTCTAGCGGCGGAGCTGCTTCAGCGATATCAGCCGGTTTATGTGCCTTAGCCACAGGCAGTGATGGTGGAGGCTCAATAAGGATACCTGCCAGTTTTTGTGGTGTTTACGGTATAAAACCTACCTTAGGAACAATCCCACGTTACCCAGGCTTTCCTACTCCTCCTCTTGCAAACCAAACCAGTCAAGCTGGGCCAATAACAAGAACAGTAAAAGATTCTATGATGCTTTTAAGCGTTATTGCTGGACATGACGAAAGAGATCCCATATCTCTTAATAAATCTCCCAATGAAATAGTTGATTTAAATGAAGCCAATTTTGATAAATTAAGAATTGGGTGGATTGACCATTTTGGTTTTGGACAGATAGATGAAGAAGTTGTTTCAATCTGTAAAAAAACGGTTGATTCTATACAACAAAATGGAAATGTTGATTCAGTGGGAATTGACATAGGTGAACCATTTGAAGCATTTTGGACATTATTCAGCACAAACGTCTTTGCTTCATATCAAAAATTATATAAAAACAACGAATCTCAATTAGCTTGGTATACACAAAAATGCCTTGAATATGGATCTAAGGTAACAGGAGTTGACTATGCTCGTGCCGTTGGCGAAATTGACATTATCAAAGCAAAATTTGCTTCGGCCTTTGAAAACTTCGACTTGATATTTACTCCTACTACTTCGGTTCCAGCATTTCCCGTTGGCAAACCTCCAACCAAAATAAACGGTCATGAAACAAACGAATTCTGGGGAGCATTTCCTAATACATTCCCAATAAATATGATAGGAAATCCAGCAGCGAGCATACCATGCGGTTTCACTAAAAATAAATTGCCAGTAGGATTACACATAATTGGCAAACCCAATTGCGAAGCTACTGTTCTGGCAGCATCTCTAAAACTTGAATCCAATAATCCATGGATTCAAGAAACACCTCCGATTTCATAAACCTACTTATTTAAAAAACTCACATTAACTGCATAAATGAATAAACGTGAGTTAAATGATTGTGGGCAACTATAACAATTATCGCGGACAAAGATAAAACTGCTCCGAAAGGTATTGATACCGAACGTATATTCTTATCAATTACCATCTTGATTATGCTAACTAAAGCACCAATCATAACTGATAAATAAATCACGCTTAAAGCATCAGGAAACCCAAAAAACAGTCCAATAATTAACATTAATTTAATGTCTCCACCTCCTATAAAACCTGGATATGAATAATATATCCCCACTCCAAAAACCGTCAGGACAACAAACATAAAACTTGTATTAATAATCGAACCCGTATAACCAGAAAAGCCGATAAGATTCCTTTCATAATCCATCAGATTCCAAAATGGAATTAGAAATATCAAAATCAAAATTAAAGCAAATATAATCTTGTTTGGCAATTTTCTGCTATTTAAATCGATTAAAGCCAGTGACAAAAAATTTGCTATCCAAAATAACTTGAATATCAAATCAAACGTCAAACTGCCTTGATAAAAAAGCGCTATGGCAGACCCTACAAAGAGTAATTCAAGCAATAAATTGTTCAGGCTAGTTACCCTTTTATTTTCTCTCTCTTTTTTTAACGATAAAAGAGTGCCAATTATTGGCACCAAATATAACTTTGAGGATTTAAATACAATCCTGACGCAGGAACTTATCTTGTTTGTAAAAATGCTTGGGCAAGATAAAACTAGAAGATTAAATTTGAATACAGTACAACTCACCAAAATAACTGCAAGGCCTAATACCATTAATTGCTCCAATTAATTTTTGAACTACCTTTGCTTAAGACATATGACTCTAATACCCTCTACAAACAAATAAAATACTTAATAACGAGAACGATTTTCTGCTTGCGTTTTAAGGCATAAAGTGGATTACTATTGGATATTATAACCTATTAAAAATTAGCGTATTAAACATGGCAAAACATTTATCAAGAACGATTCCTTCATTGCTATTGATGATTATTATGGCAACAATTTTATTGACTGGTTGTGAATCTTCTGAATCACCATTGGTTTTTTCTTCTTATCGTAACGGCAATTTAGATATCTATTCTATAAACACGGACACATTAGAGGAAGTGAATTTGACCAATAGCCGATACGATGAATCTAAACCAATTGTTGCAAAAAACGGAAATGAAATCGTTTTTATAACAAAAGATGTAAATAGATACTCGATTGAAACCATGCCTATATCTGGAGGGCCTAGAAATCAACTAACTAATAATTCTAACGACATTCCTCTATTCAACAATATCGAATGGTCACCAAACTCTGATAGATTATCATTTATTCAATCGAGTACATCTACTGCAATCCAATCTGGACTGTATATCGTTGAAACCAATGACAGTAACCCTATGAGGTTAACATCGCTAAAAGTTCACACCGGCGGCAACTGGTCTAAAGACGGCTCAAGAGTAGCGTTCACAGTTGAAGATGAATATCAACAGGGAACGTATGTTAGAAACCCCAATGGAGTAAATGAATACAGGCTAACCACAACTATCGACTCCAATCCAATGTGGTCACCTGTTACGAACAAAATTGCTTACGTTTCTGAAACTAATTCGAAATCGGATATTTACTTAATGAACGACGATGGTTCAAACATAAAAAGGTTAACAAACGATGAGTACATCAAAGGCGATATATCATGGTCACCAGACGGGAGATATATTCTATTCGTGTCAAGACACAACTGTTGGGATCCTATTAACCTTTTAAGCAATTGCTCTAGTGCAACGAGAGAAAAAGAATCAGGAGAGAAATTGGACCCTGATATTTACGACCCCGAAATATATATCGTTGATACTCGCCAAGATAATCCAGAACCTAAACAATTGACTCATAATTCAGTCTTGGATGAAGCTCCAGTATGGTCGCCAGATGGTTCAAAAATAGCTTTTGTTTCCTACCTAGACGGTGACGCAGAAATATTTACCATGTCAAGTACTGGAGACAACCAGCAAAGACTTACTAACAATACATACGAAGACATTGATCCTTCTTGGTAATATCACCTAAATTATTTATACTGATATCTATCATCTAAAGAGAAAGGTATAAAATTAATAATCGCATTTACAAAAGAATAATTGTCAAAATAGGGACGACACTTCTAACTGATAAAAATAACAATCTCAATACTGACGTTATAAATCTTCTTGCCAAACAAATTGGGTCATTAAGATCCGATGGCTTACAAATCATATTGGTATCTTCAGGTGCAGTAGCAGCCGGAAGACAAGTTTTAAAAAAACAAGAAGAAAAAAACCCCATAGCAATCAGACAAGTTTTGGCTGCAACCGGCCAAATCCAACTAATGAATCAATATACGGCTATATTTAACCAATACGATATACCAATTGCCCAAGCTTTGCTTACACGCAAAGATGTATCAGACAGACTAAGCTATTTGAACATAAGGAATACTTTAATCAATTTATTAGAAATGGATATATTGCCTATTATCAATGAAAATGACGTGGTTGCTATAGAAGAAATTGAAAATCATGACTTCGGTGATAATGATAATCTTTCAGCACTGGTATCAAACCTGATAGATGCAGATTTGTTAATCATATTAGGAAAGACAAAAGGAGTATTTACTTCCGACCCAAATATAGATCCAAAAGCTAAGTTTTTAATGAACATAGACTTAACCGACTCAAATACGAATTTAAACGCAAGCGGTCCATCTGACACAAAGGGCAGAGGAGGAATGGCTACAAAACTACAGGCTGCCAAACTCGCTACCTCTTCAGGAACGAACGTAATAATCTGTAACGGTTTGGAACCCAATATACTACTCCGACTTGCAAAAGGGGAACAGATAGGATCACTGATTTCTGCTACTAATTCTAAGCTTGAAAGTAGAAAAAGGTGGATGATAAGTAATTTAACAGATACTGGATTTATACAAATTGACAACGGTGCAAAAAAAGCACTCCTCAATGGTAATACAAGTCTATTGCCAGCAGGAATAATTAATATTCAAGGCTCTTTTGATAGAGGAGATATAGTATCCATATATGACAATGAATCCAAACTGATTGCAGCAGGAATATCCAATTATAATGCTTTGGAATCAAACAGGATTCAGGGCAAACATTCAACGGAAATACTTACATTATTAGGACATCATTATGGAGACGAAGTCATCCATAGGAACAATATGGTAATTATTAATGATAAAGATGTATTTTCGTGAATTCCGCCTAGACAACCTCGATAAATATAATTGGCTCACAAAGCCTAGGAACAAAAGATGAATGAACTTACTAAAAAAGCCGTACAATCGCAAGAAGCTTTTAAGTCTTTGTCAATTTCGGACCACCAAAACCGAAATTCAGCATTAGAAGATTTGGCTAACTCTCTCAACGATAACAAAAACCAAATACTGAGAGAAAACAACCTCGATTACTCAGAAGGTAAACTGCGAAATAACAGCTCCGCTACATTAGAAAGGTTACTGCTTACCAAAAAATCCATAGATGCTATTATTGATGGCATTTCAAATATCATTAACTTGCCAGATCCTATTGGAATTATTTTTGATGAAAATGATTTGCAAAACGGTCTTAAAGTATACAAAAAAACAGTACCTTTAGGTGTAATCGGCGTTATCTATGAAAGTAGACCAAACGTCACAATTGATATAACCGCACTATGCATCAAATCAGGGAACTGCGCAATTTTGAGGGGCGGCAAAGAAGCTATACGTACAAATGTTTATTTGACCCGTTTAATACGGGACTCTCTAAAAAATAATGCTCTGCCCCAAAATGCCATAGCCTTGATTGAAAATACTGATCGTGCATTAGTCCCAAAAATGCTTTCACTCAAACAATACATAGATTTGATAATACCTCGCGGCAGCGCAGAATTGGTTAAATTAGTTGGTGAAAAAGCTGAAATGCCGGCTGTTACAGGAGGAATAGGAATATCTCATATTTATATTGATTCAGATGCAAACATTGAAAAGGCGGTTGCAATTAGCTGCAATGCAAAAATTTCTAATCCTTATGTATGTAATGCTTTAGACACCATTCTTGTTAACGAAACTGTAGCTGATGAATTCTTACCAAAAATAGTAGAAGAACTTTCTGTTCATAACGTTGAAATAAAATGTGACAACCGAGCATTAAAAATAATTGGAGATCAAAAGGCAAATATTTCTCATGCTTCAAACGACGACTGGGGCAAAGAGTTTTTATCCCTAACTGTATCAATAAAAACGGTTAGAAATGTTGAAGAAGCTATATCGCATATTCAACATTTTACATTCCGAGCCGGACATACTGATAGTATTATTACAGAGGACAACAACACAGCACAACTTTTCTTGAATCAGGTTGATTCGAGTGTAGTTATGGTAAATGCAAGTACGCGTTTTAACGACGGTGGGCAACTAGGTATGGGTGCTGAAGTTGCCATAAGCACAAGTAAGTTTCATGCAAGAGGTCCAATGGGTCTTGAATCTTTAACTTCTTACAAATGGATAGTCGAAGGAAACGGGCATATTAGACCCTGATAGAATAACTAAAAACAATTCACTGCAGTATTTTAATATTGATCAAACAGTTTCCCCCACTGTGTTTTCATTGCAGCCTTAACCCTTCTACTTCCAATAAACCTAAGCCAATATTGATTATGATACAAATTCGAAGCCCAATATGCCCAAAGTACTATCGGGGTCCTTAACAAAAATTTTTCAAATTTTTTTAGAGGCCCCCAATAAATGAGCTTTTGACCCCAGCTGGCAAATGTGTCTTGGCTCGATTTAAAATGCCAATTAGTTTCAACTATATCTTCACCTAATATTTCTATTTCTCTAATATCACCACAACCCAAACCTTGATTATGTGCTAGATTGATAAATTTTATGGACATCGGATCAAAACCCATGATTTTTGCCATTACTGCATCAACTGCTACTTGATCGGACCCAGAAATAATGAGGTTTTTTTCATGCCAATTCATGGCCCTGGGACCAGGGCCATCACCCGCCAAAGAAGAATCAATCATTGCAAAAACACCTGTGTGGATTTCTTTTTGAATGGCTAGCAAATCTACTAGAGTTTCGTGAATAACTGAATGCGTCCAATGCCTTCTATGATTTAACAAACCCCCAAAAGCATTTTTCATCGCCCCTGTAATAGTAGTAAATACGTGTGTTTTGGCTGTAGGTAAATGTAAAATATTTTTACCAATCAATACTTCAGGGATATATATCCCTTCGGGAAATATTTTGTCCAAAGCCAGTAATTTATTTTTGGGTTTATAGATAATCCACTTTGTTGAAGGAAAATCCAGGAAAATATTTGGCACTTTACATTTATCTTCAACATTAACATGCTTATTATTTCGCGCACCTTCTACGGGATCAACAACTACAGTTCCATTATGAACCGACAATAAATCATTGAATCCATGGCCTCTTAAAGACTTAATTGCCCCCTCTAATTGCCATGGAGTAGTTGAACAGGCAGGATAGTAGTGTTGCCATGAAATGTTAACTTTTAACAAAGTCTGTTGATTCGAATCAAAACATTGGCTTATGCCTGCTACATCTAAACTGCGATCAGCATCATTAATAAAAGTCTGTGCGCTTGTATTGATAACTGATACTTTAGCTTTCATTGAACATTTTTACATCATCCAATTTTAAAAGTCTTCAGTCCAAAAAATCCTTTAGTTTTTTGGACCGATTCGGGTGCCTTAGCTTCCTTAACGCCTTGGCTTCTATCTGCCTGATTCGCTCACGAGTAACACCAAAATCATGACCGACTTCTTCCAAAGTTCTATTTCTTCCATCTTCCAACCCAAATCTTAACTGAAGAACTCGAGCTTCTCTTTCACTCAATGTTTCAAGAACATCTTCGACTTGTTCTTTTAATAACTGATAAGATGCTGCATCCGGCGGAGCTAACGCATTTTTATCTTCAATAAAATCGCCAAGATGAGAATCTTCTTCTTCACCAATAGGGGTTTCTAAAGAAACTGGTTCCTGAGATATTTTTACAATTTCTCTGACTTTATCAGGAGCAACTTCCATTCCCGAACCGACCTCTTCACTGGTAGGTTCTCTTCCATACTCTTGAATCAACCTTCTACTAACACGCAATAATTTATTTATAGTTTCAACCATATGTACAGGTATTCTTATTGTCCGTGCCTGATCAGCAATCGCTCTAGTGATAGCTTGACGTATCCACCATGTTGCGTAGGTGCTAAATTTATACCCTTTCCTGTAGTCAAATTTCTCTACAGCTCTTATCAGGCCAATATTGCCTTCTTGAATCAAGTCCAGCAAAGACATTCCTCTACCTATATATTTCTTCGCAACACTAACCACTAACCTTAAATTTGCTTCAGCCAAATGACTTTGGGCCAATTCACCTTGACTTTCCACTTCTGAATAATATTTTTCAAACAGTAAATCAAACTGCTTTAATTCTTCTATGAATTGCCCTGATTGAGTCAATTTACCTAGTTCTTCAATACCCAGATTTTTGCCATACTCTATTAAATCAATAGGAGGTGAAGGAGGTTGAGTTTCACTATTATCCAATTTAGCACAATTGCCCAACAATCTGGTATATAACGAAAATTCCCCTAATTTTGTTCTTGCTTCTTCCTCAGTTACTTTCATCTTTTTTTGAGTTATTTCTATTAGCTCTAGCGAAATTTCATTGTCAATCAATTTTCTTAAGTCAGGATCAGATATGTAATCAATCAATGATTTATGTGTTTTATCATTGTTTTTGCTTTTCTTGGATTTACCCGTATTTTTCGATTTTTGGTAAAATTCTTCTATAATCTCAGCGATTTTTGAGGATTCAGAAATTTTCGATAAAATTAATAAAACAAAATCACTAAATAAAACTTTACCTATTCCAGATTCAACTGCTTTAGACTTAATATCTTCAATATACTTTCCAGCTTCCATAGCTCTTGCCAACATGCGTTCTTCTGATGCTTTAAGCAGGTTAACCCTGCCTATTTCTCTCAAATACATTCTTACTGGGTCATCTGTTAGTTCTGAGGTAACTTCAAGAGTTTGGCTCCAATCTTTGGCAAGTTCAAGTTCTTCTTCTGAAGGTTCAGTGATTTCTGAATCGTCTCCATCAAAATTTTCAGATTCTGCTGAATCCTCACCAATATCTGTTTCATCTATATATTCGTAACTGCTAGATATTTTTTGTCCCTCTTCAAATTCGTCACTTTGATTCGCCATACCTAGTCGTGAAGCATTCTCTATCTCAGGACCAAGTATGTTTTTAACACTATCACCAGAGTTGTCGCGCATATTAGTTTCCTTTTTTATTTAATATTGTAGGAGTTGTTTCTTTCATCTATTTGTTTAATCCGTTCATTCAATTTAATTACAGAATCTTCTATTTCCCTTGAAGGAATATCTTCGCTAGATGAAAGAATGTCTCGTTGCAAATGTTGTAGATGCCTATATTCTAATCGGTCAGATAATTGCAATAAAGCCTCTTTATTCAAACCGGAGGCAGGGATATTTCCTTGAATACTCAACAGATATTTATAATGACCTTCTAATTGAACAGACATGATATCACCCAATTTATCGGTTTCATTTAAATCACGCCAAAGGGAGTATATCTCTCTATTCTCTGTGCGCCTAAAATAGTCTGAATTAATCATATCAGAATTAGTCTTCTCTTGCATTTTTAACAATACAGACATAGTATAATCCTCTAGCCAATTTTCCTTAAGAGTGACATCAGAATATAACGGTTTATCTTTATTTTGGTTAGCAAGTTTTTTCAAAGCTGGTCTTTTTCTTGCAGAACCTGCCATTGATTTTGCTAAAGCCGATTCAACTGTTTCTCTTTTGACGCCTAGCTTGCCAGACAATAAATCAATGTAGTGATCTTGTTCAAAGGGATTAACCATATGCGTAATAAGTGGAGCAATTTCGCCTACTACTTGCCCTTTTCCAGATGAGGAATTTATATCGTATTTTTCAATAATACTATCGATAACAAACTGAACGAAAGGTACTGGATTAGCAATGGTTTTTTTCCATTCAGATAAATTGTTTCTTATCTGAGTATCTGGATCTTTACCACTTGGCATCAATACAACGGATAAATTAACTTCAGATTTTTGCCCCAGTTGTCTTTCAAAAACACGATAGGTGTTCCTCAAACTTCTTAGTACAGCTTCTCTACCAGCACTATCAGAATCCATAGCTAGAATAAAATTGTTAGTACGAGATTTTAAACTACTTACTTGATTAGCAGTTAATGCCGTTCCCATTGATGCAACCACATTTTTGAATCCAAATTGATGTGCAGTTATAACGTCCAAATAGCCCTCGACAACCACAACAGAATCATTATCTCTAATTCCTTTAGATGCAACAGAAAGTCCAAATAAAACAGATTTTTTGTCAAAAACCGGAGTAGTTGGTGTATTGATATATTTTGGATTACTATCATCTAAAACTCTAGCTCCAAATCCAATCACCTTACCAGTGGAATTCTTTATTGGTATCATCAAGCGACCATAAAAGAAGTCTCTGATTTGGTTATTATCTCTTTTGATTGCTAATCCCGACTGGATTATTTCAGGTTCTTTGAACCCAAGAGAAGTTAATTTATCAACAAGAGCGCTATTCCCATAAGGGCTGAAACCGAATTCAAAAATCTCCGATGCTTCATCATTAAGACCACGCTTATCAATATATTCTTTAGCTTTATTTCCTTCGGGTAATTCAAGTTGTGTTTTAAAAAATATACATGCTTCCAAGTTAATATCATAAAGCCTAGAATTTTTATCTGAACTAATGTTGTTCAATTGGACGCCGGCTCTTTGAGCCAACATCTTCAAAGCCTCAGCAAAATTTATTTTCTCGATTTTGATAACCAGTTCAATTACATCCCCTCCAACACCACATGCTCCAAAGCAATGCCAAGTCTGGCGTTCTGGATTAACAATAAATGACGGGGTTTTTTCCGTGTGAAATGGGCATAGAGCTTTATGATTACTACCTGCTTTAGTAAGTTTTAAATAATCAGATGCAATGTCGATGATATCTAATTTTTGTTTTATTAAATCAATCGATTCCAAATTTCGTCCTTTAAATTTGACAGACAATCAAAGTAGGTTGAATTTAAAACTCTGTTTCAGTGACAACACTGTTGATTTTCATCATTTTAGATAAAACACCCATTGAACTTAGTGCATGAGAATAAAGGTGCTCAATATTTGTCAACATTTCAACCATACAGGTTTCATCTTCACCATTTTCAGATGCACAAAATGCTTGAATCTGACTTTCAACCATCTTAGAAGACGCCCAAATGTGAGAAAGGTCAGAAGCTAAATTAACGGACTCACTCGCATTTATACTGGTTTTTGGCCCACTTTCCAATTTTACCAATATACTATGAGCCAAAGCCGACGACTGCTCTGCATAACCATCAATTGATTGTTCTTGGCCTTTTGTTTCGCTATTATTGTGCACAGCCCCTCCTTAAAAATATATGGTGTTGTTGCATCTTTAATCCTATATAGACGCAAAATGTTTCAAATAATCCATCCACTGTTCCCTAATCAACTCAAGAGCTTCTGTTCTTTCAGAATCTTCCATTGCTGAAATTTCACGAAAAATTTCCTTCCATATCTGACTCGCTTCACCGTTCCAGTTGTCAAAATGTCGTCCGTCGATGTCACTTTGAATACTTTTGACATGAAATTCTATCATCGAAATTTTCGCTTTAATTTGTTTTAAATTAATGCTGCTCAAATGTTTATGCCTCTACCTTTCTCGATGCCATGCGTTAGTTGCGGATTTATGCTTTCAGCTAATTTTACAGCATAATAATCTGTCATACCCGATATAAAATCGACTATAGTCATATTATTTTCGGATACTGCCGAAGGGTTTTTTTGAAAATATTCATATAAAGCTCTGACAATCCTCCGAGCAGCATTCCCTTGTTCACTTATATCCTCGGGCTCATAAACCTTTTCAAACATAAAATCCCTAAGATCATTCATGGCTTTTTTGACTGGTTTACTCATTTGTATCTGTGTCTTAGATAAATCAACGTTGTTTCTAAAGCCAGATATATTTTCGTTAGTCAACACCAAGTCATTTACTAGCGTATTTATTCTCTTGGCATGAGTATCACCAAGCACCTCAATAATGTCTTTAGGGATTTCGTCAGGGGACAAAACACCTGCCCTGAAGGCATCGCCCAAATCATGATTAAGGTATGCCACAGCATCTGAAATGCGAACAATCTGTCCTTCTAGGGTTATGTCAGGTATGATTTTTTCCGATAAAAAATCCCCTTTAGGCTTAGAATGATTAACTATTCCATTTCTCACTTCCCAAGTTAAATTCAATCCATTACCCTGTTTTTCAACCAAATCAACTGTCCTTAGGCTTTGCGCAGCATGCCTGAACCCATTTGGAAGTAAATCATTTAATTCAGCTTCTCCTACATGTCCAAAAGGAGTATGCCCTAAGTCATGAGCTAGCGATATCGCTTCACTTAGATCTTCATTCAAGTTTAAAGCCCTAGTCAACGTCCTAGCTATTTGTGAAACCTCTAATGTATGAGTTAATCTTGTAACATAATGGTCACCAGTAGGAGCAATAAATACCTGCGTCTTATGCTTGAGCCTCCTAAATGCCTTTGAATGAATAATCCTATCTCTATCTCTTTGAAATTCAGTTCTAATCGGATCTAATTCCTCATGTTGTTTACGTCCAACAGTATCAAAAGATTTAGTAGCATGGGGTGATAACAATTTCTCTTTTTCTTCTATGTATTTCCTAACATCCATAACAAACAATGCGCCTTTTTAAATATCGATATAAACAAAAATTAATGTTAAATGTTTATGATATAAATATATCGTTTCGAAATAATACCACAGGTAGCTATCGTTATATATCGTGAGATTTCAACATGTTTGAAATTTTTGGACATTATCTTTGCAGCATCAAGGCCAACTGTTTTGAATAATAAGATTTTGGTTTAATATCGACTTGACGAATAAGACTACCTTAACAATAATCCTACTATTAAAATCTTTGTTTTTTTACTTAATCATTCAGCAAGGAGAAGCATATGACTACAAGTCAAATCGGGTTTGTTGGTTTGGGAATAATGGGCAAGCCAATGGCTAAAAATCTTATCGATTCTGGATACTCATTAACAGTTTTTGACATAAACCAAAAAGCTGTTGATGAACTTGTGACATATGGATGCATCAAAGCAAATTCAGGAAAAGAAGTATCTGAATCAAGTAAATACATAATCACTATGGTTCCTGATTCAGCAGACTCAGAGAAGGCGATATTAGGAGATAATGGAGTACTTGAAGGAACGTCTAAAGATAAAACAATAATCGACATGAGCTCAATCGCTCCGGGAATGTCTCAAAAAATCGCAAAGATGTGCGAGGCAAATAACGTCAATTTCTTAGATGCTCCGGTTAGTGGTGGTGAACCAAAAGCTATCGATGGTAGCTTGGCGATAATGGTAGGTGGCAAAGAAAATATATTTACACGATGTAAACCTATATTTGAAGTTTTGGGCAGTAGCGTAGTGCTATGCGGAGACTACGGTGCAGGAAACACTACCAAACTAGCAAATCAAATAATAGTTGCAGCGAATATCGAAGCTGTTTCAGAAGCCCTTGTTTTAGCAAAAAAAGCGGGGCTAGATCCCAATACGGTATTCAACGCAATAAAAGGTGGCCTTGCTGGAAGTACTGTACTGGACGCAAAAGCACCTATGATGATAGCCGGCGATTTCAACCCCGGTTTTAGAATAAAATTACACCAAAAAGATTTACATAATGCCTTGCTAACCGGTAAAGATTTAGGAGTTCCTCTACCGGTCACTAGTTTGATACAACAAATGATTGGTTCTTTGATGAATAAGGGGAAAGGAGAACTTGACCATTCTGCTATAGCAAATTTTCTAGAAGATTTAGCCCAAATCAACATAAAAGAGTAATCTGATGAAGGAGATGTCATGGGAGAAAACATAATCGTTGGTTCAGGCGAATTTAGGTATAAAATAAACGAGAATTGGGAAAATTTACCCAATGGTTTTAGCTGGAAAGAAACCGCAGGGGTGATAGCTGATAATAATGATGACATTTATGTGTTTAATAGAGGCGTCCACCCAATAATTATTTTCGATCGCTTAGGCAATTTCAAATCTTCTTGGGGAGAAAACATTTTCACGAGACCACACGGTTTAACTTTGGCACCAGACAACACCATTTTCTGCGCCGATGATGGAGACCATACAATTCGCAAATGTACTCTTGAAGGAAAAGTATTAATGACACTTGGTAACCCTGGCAACGCATCGCAATATCAAAGCGGACATCCTTTTCATCGACCCACAGATATTGCCTTCGACCCCTTTACTCACGAAATATATGTGTCAGATGGATATGGGAATTCAAAAGTGCATAAGTACAGCCCAGATGGAAAATTGCTATTTTCTTGGGGAGAACCTGGAACGGACCCCGGGCAATTCAATATTGTACATAATATAGCAACTGATAAAGAAGGTTATGTATATGTCGCAGATAGAGAAAATCACAGGATACAAATATTTGATAAAAACGGCAAATATCAAACTCAATGGAATAATTTACATCGGCCATGCGCACTATATATAAGTAAAGAACAACTCGTTTATATAGGAGAACTTGGCAGTGGATTATCTGTTAATCGCAATATGCCGAATATCGGACCAAGGATTACTATATTGAATACAAAAGGAGTTAAATTAGCTACATTAGGGTCTCTAGGCTTTGGATTACAACCAGGGCAATTTATTGCTCCCCATGGCATATCGATAGATTCAAAAAATGATTTGTATTTATCTGAAGTTTCTTGGACTAATTTAAAGTCTCTGGGTTGCGAGGAAGAAAATGTCCGCAGTTTTCAAAAGCTTGAAATTCTTAAAAGTAATTTATAAAACTTTAAGTTCTAATGACTGATATAAACACTAACTATTTCAGTGAAAAATTCTATCGCTTCTAATCCCTGTTCGCGATTACCAATTCCAGATGATTTTATTCCCCCAAATGGCATATGTACTTCCCCACCCAGAGTTGGTGAATTAACATGGATTATTCCGGTTTCTATTTGTTCAATATAAGTAAAAGCCTTATGGATATTTTCCGTATAAATGGAAGACGAAAGTCCAAATTCACTATCATTAGAAATAGCAATAGCCTGGTCTATATCTTGGCATTTAAATATCGTTAACACTGGTCCAAAGATTTCTTCTTTTGCTATCCTCATATTTGTTTCCACATCTTTAAATATAGTAGGTTCAAAAAAATATCCATCCTCATAACCTTTGTCCACAATCTTCTTTCCGCCAGTTAAAAGGGTTGCACCTTCATTTATACCTATATCTACATATTCTTGAATTTGGTTGAGTTGCTGCCTACTTGCCAGGCAACTCATGTCTGATTCTCTATTTAATCCAGGTCCTACAGAAATCTTCCTGGTTTCTGACACTAGTCCTTTTACAAAGTCATCAAAAACGTTTTGGTGAATTATTGCTCTACTTGTAGCAGTACACCTCTGTCCTGAAGAACCAAATGCTCCTTGCAAAATAGATTCTTGAGCCTTCTCAAGATTACCGTCATCCATTACAATAACGGCATTTTTACCTCCCATTTCACATTGCACCTTAGACAGTGATTTAGAAGCCATATTGTAAATTTCTGTACCCACTTCAGTAGAACCCGTAAAGGATATGCCTTTTACAATCTCATTTTCTACAAAAGAACTACCTATCTCTGAACTAGAACCGGTTACTACATTTAAAACACCTTTTGGCAATCCTGCTTGTTCAAAAATTTCGACTAACTTTATCGCAGTAATTGGAGTAGAGAAAGCAGGTTTAAATAGCACAGTATTTCCACATACCAAGGCAGGAGCAATTTTCCAAGCAGGTATAGCTAGAGGAAAATTCCATGGAGTTATTACAGAAACTACTCCTAAAGGTTTCCTATATGTATAATCCAAAGTGCCTTGCGATTCTGAAGGAGCTGTATATCCGTGCATCCTTCTTCCTTCTCCTGCCATAAATTCAATTACTGCCAATGACCTCTTTACCTCTGCCTCCGAATCACCTATACATTTACCTTCCTCTAGCGTGATGCTCTCTGCTAGCTCATCAAACCTATTTTGTATTATACGGTGCGCTTTGAATAAAATATCTGCTCTTTGAGGTGCAGGCGTCTCACTCCATGTTTTTGAAGATTGGCGAGCAGCTTCAATCGCTTCGGCTACATCCAAATCACTTGAATATTGCACGCTACCTATTTTTTCTTTAGTATTTGCAGGATTATAGATAGCATATGATTTTTTCGATTTACAGGTTTTCCATTCACCGTTTACATAGTTCTTATATAAAATGTTAGTCATTTGGTTACCACTTTAATTTTTTGTTTCAAATAAGATGCAATAATACAAAAATTATTTCCAACAAGCTACAATAATTGCATCTGAAAATCCGATTCAAAAATGGTTTATATATTGACGTTACAAGTGCATAAACCCTAAAGAGCAGTATATATGTAGAGATTGACTAGCATGTAATTCCATGCTAGTGTTAATTTATATGTGAAGAAATACAGGCTGAGAAGGGGAGTAGTAAAGGATACAATTTACAGAGAGTTGGAACTAGTGAAACCCAGCATTATCCTTGAACTCGCCCCAGAGCTCCCTATTTGAACCAGATAAATCAAGTAAAGTAGGGCGGTTAGGCCCCGTAATAAGGCCAAGACAAGAGGTCGCTTAAAAATAGCGGCAATTTGGGTGGTACCGCGAGATTAACATGATCCCGTCCCGAAAGGACGGGTTTATTTTTTTTAAGAGGATATACAAATATAATGATTTATGAAGGAGACCGATAGTTCATGAAACTTACAGGTGCTCAACTAGTTTGCGAAAGTTTAATGAAAGAGGGAGTTGATACCATATTCGGCTTGCCTGGCGGAGCTATATTGCCTCTTTACCAAACATTGCCTGAATATACTCAATTGAAGCATATCTTGGTTCGCCACGAACAAGGAGCTGCTCATGCAGCAGATGGCTATGCAAGAGTAACAGGCAAAGCTGGTGTTGCATGGGCCACATCGGGTCCGGGAGCCACTAACTTAATAACAGGTATTGCAACTGCACAAATGGATTCAGTACCCATGGTTGTTATTACCGGACAAGTATCTCGTGCCTCGATAGGTAGCGATGCCTTTCAGGAAACAGATACAACAGGAATTTCGTTACCAGTAACCAAACATAACTACTTGGTAATGGACGCAGCAGATATTCCAATGATAATAAAAGAAGCCTTTCATATTGCTACTACAGGACGACCCAGTCCAGTTCTTGTAGACATACCCAAAGATGTTTTTACAGAAGAAGTAGAATATCCCGATGGGCTTATATATCCAGAATCTCTTAACTTGCCCGGGTATAAACCTTCAGTTGCTGGAAATATTGGTCAAATCAAAAAAGCCGCTAAGCTAATAAATAAATCGGCTAAGCCCGTAATTTTAGCCGGTCACGGGATTATTTTTTCTGGCGCATATAATGAACTTAAAACCCTTGCCGAAAAAGCCCAAATCCCGGTTATCACAACTCTTCTTGGAATAAGTTCCTTCCCTGAGGACCATGTTTTAAGTGTTGGCATGCCTGGCATGCATGGAGTTGCTTACGCTAGCTTGGCCATAGAAAAAGCCGATCTTCTGATAGCTTTAGGCATGCGATTTGACGACAGAATCACCGGAAAACCAAGCGAGTTTGCCAAAGCATCTCGAAAAATACATGTCGATATAGACCCTTCTGAAATCGGGAAAAATGTTCCGGTTGACGTACCGATTGTTGGTGACATTAAAAACGTCTTAGAAAAACTTAACCAATATGTTGAATCAAATACCCATGTTGAATGGATACAAAATATTGAACAACTAAAATCAGACCACCCTTCACTAGAAATAAGGGAAACAGACAAATTACTGCCTCAATATATAATTCGAGAATTATCTGAAGCAACTAAAGGTAAGGCAATAATGGTAACTGGGGTTGGCCAGCATCAAATGTGGGCAGCCCAACATTATACGTATACTGAACCTAGAAGTTGGATTACTTCTGGGGGCTCTGGGGCAATGGGCTACGAAGTTCCAGGAGCTATGGGGGCGCAAGTAGGAAACCCTGATAGAGTTGTATGGTCCATAGCGGGAGACGGCGGATTCCAGATGACCATGTCTGAACTCGCTACATTGGTGGAAAATAAAATCCCTGTTAAATTTGCTATTATTAACAACAACGTTTTAGGCATGGTTAGGCAGTGGCAAGAATTCTTTTACGATAAATCATACGTCGCTACTACTTATACCAACAATCCTGATTTCGTCAAACTCGCAGAAGCTTTTGGAATGCTTGGAATAAGAGTAACTTCCAAAAATCAGGTTAGGTCTTCCATAGAGAAAGCAATGGAACATGATGGTCCTGCCTTAATCGACTTCGTGGTTGAAGAAGAGGAAAATGTATATCCAATGATTCCAGCTGGCCAAACTATTGAAAATCTCATAGAGGAACCAGCCAATGAGGAAATCAAAACATGAGTATTAACCAAAATAATCGACATACAATAACCGCCTTAGTACAAGACAAGCCCGGGGTGCTCAACAGACTCTCCAGCATGTTTAGAAGGCGTGGATTCAACATATCCAGCTTAGCTGTCGGTAAAAGCGAAGACGAGTCATTGTCAAGGATGACCTTCGTGGTTGATGGAAACGATAAAGTGGTAGAGCAAGTTACTAAACACTTAAATAAATTGATCGATGTTATTAAAGTAAGTGATATTTCTCAAGAAAATATCGTTTCCCGAGAATTGGCTTTAATTCGGGTCAAAACTGATAGTGGAAATCGAAGTGAAGTGATGCAAATAGCTTCGACTTTCAGAACTAATATTGTAGATATATCGCTAGACTCTTTAATTATTGAAGTAAGCGGCAATGAAGATAAAATCAACTCATTGCACGAAGTTCTTAAAGGGTTTGGTGTAATTGAAATTATGCGTACCGGAACCATTGCTCTGAATCGAGGGGTTCAGCCCACCAGACCAGTAGTTTCACACAATATAAAATACAAACACGAAAACTGGGAAGAAGCCTCATCAGTATAAATTAAATAAATATCTTAATTTAGATATAACACAGGAGTTAACATAAATGGCTGAAATGTATTATGAAGAAGATGCTGATTTATCTCTTATAAAGGATAAAACCATTGGTATCATTGGCTATGGTAGCCAAGGACATGCACATGCCCTCAACCTTAAAGATTCTGGCTTAAACGTTCAAATTGGACTCTATGAAGGAAGCAAAAGTTGGGCTGTCGCAGAAAAAGATGGTTTTACAGTTAAAACCGCATCTGAAGTTGCAAAAGATTCTGACATAATAATGCTACTTCTTCATGACCATTCAATGGCATCGGTTTATAAAGAATCAATTGAACCTAATTTATCATCAGGAAACACTTTAATGTTTGCCCATGGCTTCAATATACACTACAAAACCATTACACCTCCTAAAAACATTGATGTTTCCATGATTGCACCAAAGGCTCCAGGTCATAGAGTTCGTGAGGTGTTTGTGAAGGGAGGAGGAGTTCCTGGACTAATTGCCGTGCATAATGATGCTTCAGGGAAAGCCCACTCAACGGGACTAGCATACTCCAGAGGAATAGGATGTACAAGGGCAGGAGTATTAGACACAACTTTCAAAGAAGAAACGGAAACTGATTTATTTGGCGAACAAGCCGTTTTATGCGGGGGAGTCACACAATTAGTAAAAGCAGCTTTTGAAACACTAGTAGAAGCTGGGTACCAACCAGAATCAGCCTATTTTGAATGCCTCCACGAATTAAAACTCATTGTAGACCTACTATATCAAGGTGGAATGGAATATATGAGATATTCTGTAAGTGATACTGCTGAATACGGAGATTATTCAAGAGGTCCAGTAGTAGTTGATGATCACGTCAAACAAAACATGAAGAAAGTCCTCAGCGACATCCAAGATGGGTCTTTTGCAAAAGAATGGATAAGTGAAAATGATGAAGGACGACATAAATTTAACCAACTAAGGAAAGAGAACACTACTCACCCAATAGAAGCAATAGGGAAAGAACTTAGAGAAATGATGCCTTTCTTAAAAGAATCCGATTAGTCTGTATACCTTCTCTCTCACTCAGATTTCGACTGATTTCAAGCCGGTAATCGAAGGAGTTACAAATGACAAACGAAAAAGTGCTAATATTTGACACTACTCTAAGAGATGGAGAGCAGTCAGCTGGTATAGGCCTAACGGTTGAAGAAAAGCTGGTTGTTGCTAAACAATTGGAGAGACTAGGAGTCGATATTATCGAGGCGGGGTTTGCTGCAAGCAGCCCTGGCGATCATGAAGCAATAACAACAATAGCTCGTGAAGTAAAAACTCCAATTATTGCGTCTTTGGCAAGATGTGTCGAAAATGATATAGACCTAGCTTGGGAAGCTCTTAAAAAAGCTGCTAGGCCGAGAATACATACGTTCATTTCTAGCTCAGACGTTCATTTAATGGACATACTGAACAAAGACCCCGAACAAGTACTGACAATGGCTGTAAAATCCGTAGAAAAAGCCAAAAAGCATTGTGACGATGTAGAATTTTCCCCCATGGACGCAACTAGGACAGATCTTGAATATTTATATAGATTGATAGAGGCGACTATTGAAGCTGGCGCTACAACAATAAATGTTCCTGACACTGTAGGATATACTATCCCGTCTGAATTCCGGAAAAGAATCGAATTAATTAAAGACAATGTTCCCAACATTGATAAGGCAGTATTAAGCGTTCATTGTCATAATGACTTGGGCAATGCAGCTGCTAATAGTATTGCAGCTGTTGAGGCTGGAGCACGGCAGGTAGAAGGATGTATAAATGGCCTTGGAGAACGTGCCGGTAATGCATCCCTTGAAGAAGTAATCATGACGATCCATACTAGAGAGGATATTTTCGGTTTAACTACTAACGTAGACACAACCGAAATTTATCCCACTAGTCGCCTGGTAAGCGACATAACTGGATTTATAGTACAACCCAATAAAGCCATAGTAGGAGCAAACGCCTTTAGGCATGCATCTGGCATACACCAAGATGGAATAATTAAACAAAGAACTACATTTGAAATTATGGACCCTCAGGTAGTAGGCTGGTCCAGTAACTCTCTTGTTTTGGGCAAATTAAGCGGTAGGGCAGGTTTAAAATCTAGATTGGAACAACTAGGATATAGCCCTGATGATACTGAGTTGAATCAAATATTTGACGCTTTCAAAGAATTGGCTGATGCAAAACGAGAAATTACAGATGCGGATCTTATTTCATTGATGTCAAGCCACCGGAGACATGTCGACATCAAAGAATCTTATAAACTAGATCATGTCCAAGTAACTTGTGGCGACCAACAAATTCCAACTGCTACAGTAACTATCTTGTTTCCGGATGATAAGCTAGTAACTGATGCGTCAACGGGAACAGGGCCTGTTGATGCTGTTTACAAAGCCATCAACAGGATAATAGAAATCCCAAATTCTCTAACAGAATTTAGAGTTGATTCAGTTACAGAAGGGATCGACGCTCTTGGGGACGTTACTATTCGAATAAAAAATGATGATGGAACCTTCGTTGGAAGAGGCTCAGATACAGATATCATTGTTGCGAGTGCTAAAGCATATATGAACGCTCTAAATCGCGCATGTGTGGCTTCCCAATAACAAAATATATGCTCTGTAAAGTTCATGTTTATTGGATGCCTGCCATCATCTGTTATATTTTGTGACAAAATTCAAAAAAGCTAGTATTTTATTTTCTTGATATTTATACTTTAATTTAATTGATTAGAAATTAATTTATCTACTCTAAAAGGAGTATGCTATGAGTCTCCAAAATGAAATAATGTTTGAAACAGATGGCAGGCATTCAAGTGTCTATTTGTACGAACCCCCAATGGGTGAAAGACAATACGTTGAGTGCATAGACGAACTAGTAGACCTCGGAATCGACACAATTAGCTATGTGGTAGGGGATTGCGCAGTCCTTTTATACGATACTAAAGTCGGAGAATTATGGGGGCATAATGTAGATTTAGCGAATCATACAGTATGGCTAAGAGCAGCTCAAAATGTAAAATCCATGATTGAAAGGGGAATAGATCCTTTAAAATTAGTATGCGATCATTCTCATAAAAGAGGATTTAAGTTTATACCCCACCTCCTATTGAACATGGTACATACTCCTCATGGGCGTGTTACAGATTGTCGTGTTGCCGACTTCACAACTGACCATCCGGAATGGCAAGTTGGCCAAGAACCAGATTTTCCTGAATCCAAAAATGACCAACCAAGAAGGCTGTCTTATGCTATCGATGAAGTAAGAGAAAATAGACTAGCTGTAATAAAAGAATTGCTATTTGATTACGATTCTGATGGCATAGAACTCAACTTTTATACTTATTCTCCGTTTATCGCCAGAAAGGAAGTTGACGAACACACAACAACATTAACTAACTGGCTTACCGAAATCAGAAAACTTGCTACAGAAGCCTCCAAGATTCAAAAAAGAGAAAAGAGGATCTTTGTAAGGATTGGTGCAAGCTTAAATGGCAATCTTTTAATGGGACACGATATTGCTACGTGGATAAAAAACGAGTTAGTTGATGTTTTAGTCGCTATGCCCGTAAAAGGTGATTTTGGGACTGACATCTCTGACTTACAACAAATAGTAAACCTAACAAAAAATTCTCAAACGAAAATTATTGCCGGAATTGACAGTGTAAGTTCCGAACAAACCCCCAAAGTACAACGAGCCGCAGTAGCTAACGTTTACGATGCAGGCGTTAAGGGCTGTATGTACCACAGGTATTACCCAGACCCTAACCGCTATCCATATTCCACAGAAGACACCAACAGGTTACGGTTCTTAGCATATCCTGATTTAATAGAACATATGGACAAAATCTTTCATATGGGACCAAGTAAGGACAGGGACAAACCTGAAAAAATATTTGGAGTCAACCCACAATTACCCAAAGTATTATCGCTGTCTGAACCTCCTACGCCTATTAGTATTTATATAGCCGATGATATCCAATCGAAGCTTTCTATGGGTGAATTGTGGAAATGCGAATTACGTATAATGATCAATAATCTCATGCAAAACGGCGATGTATCTGTTGTATGGAATGATAAAAAGATAGCTCCTGAAAAAATAAGGTGGGCAGATTGGATATTTCAAATGAGACCACGACCCGACTATGTTAGGGGATATAGGTTACACATTCCTCTAGAGAAAGATTTATTGCCCCAAAAAGGACAAAATACAATTTCGATTTCTTTGGACTCAAAAGACCCTCAATTGGTTCTAGACATAGAAATAACCGATATCGATGTAATCGTAGAATATCTACCACACAAAAATGCTATCAGAGACGACGAAGAATACTCAGGAGGAAGTTTGTTCACTCCATAAGTTTGAATAAAAACTTTCATTTGCAAATTTTAACCTGTGTATAAGGAGCCAACTTACAATGCCAGGAAAAACTCTTTACGAAAAAATTTGGGACTCCCATGTTGTTTATTCGGAACCCGGACAACCATCCATATTATACGTGGATTTGCACATGATCCACGAGGTCACCAGCCCACAAGCCTTTGATGGTTTAAAAAACGCAAACCGCAAGGTTAGGAGGCCCGATTTAACGTTAGCCACTGCTGACCATAATACCCCTACGGATATCAATAGATCCGAATTGCCAATTTTGGATTTAATAGCCAAGCAACAACTAGATGTACTTAGCTCAAATTGCAAAGAATTTGGAATAAATCTATACGAGATGAATGATCCAAAACAAGGGATTGTTCATATTATTGCACCAGAACAAGGAAAGACATTGCCAGGGTCTATTATTGTTTGCGGGGACAGCCATACATCCACCCACGGTGCATTTGGTGCTTATGCTCTAGGCATAGGCACCTCTGAGGTAGAACATGTATTTGCAACACAAACCATACGTCAATTTAAATCTAAAACGATGAATATCCAAGTGCATGGCAAAATACCAAGAGGGGTAACAGCAAAAGACATAATTCTTGCTATTATAGGGAAAATTGGTGTCGATGGAGCCCAAGGGCATGTAATAGAATATTCCGGTTCAGCCATAGAATCCTTATCCATGGAAGGCAGGATGACACTTTGCAACATGTCGATAGAGGCTGGTGCAAGAGCTGGCATGGTAGCTCCCGATGGAAAAACATTTGAATATTTGAAGGGTAGAGAATTTGCCCCAAAAGGAGTCGAATTCGACTACGCTATAAAAAGATGGTCTTCACTAAAAACGGATAAAGATGCTATTTTTGATAAAACTGTTAATATTGAAGCAGATTCATTGGAACCAATGGTCACATGGGGAACCAACCCTGCCATGGTGACTAATGTATTAGGAAAAGTGCCTGACCCAAATAAATCAAAAACTGATCAGGAAAAATCAGCAATAAAATCTGCTTTAGAATACATGGGTTTGCATCCAAACGAATCCATTCAAAACATTACCGTGGATCGTGTCTTTATTGGTTCTTGTACTAATTCCCGAATCGAAGACTTGCGAGAAGCTGCAAGCATAGCTAAAGGAAAAACTGTACACGAAAAAGTGTACGCCATGATTGTTCCAGGATCGACACAAATTAAACAACAAGCTGAAGAGGAAGGGTTGGACAAAATCTTTACCGAGGCAGGTTTTGATTGGAGACAATCTGGATGTTCCATGTGCCTTGGGATGAACCCAGATATTCTTAATCCAAAAGAAAGATGTGCTTCTACTTCGAATAGAAATTTTGAAGGTAGACAAGGGAAAGAAGGAAGAACCCATCTTGTTAGCCCAGCGATGGCTGCAGCTGCAGCGATAAAAGGCCGCTTCGTTGATATAAGAGGTTGGAATTAGTTAATATTAATAATTAAGGAAATTAAATCATAATGGAATCTTTCGTCAAACATACAGGTGTAATAGCCCCATTAGACAAAACAGACATCGATACCGACCAAATAATTCCAAAGCAGTTTTTGAAACGAGTTGAACGGAATGGGTTTGGCCAATTCATGTTCTACAATTGGAGATATAAAAAGCACGGAGTACTCAACCCTGATTTTATTTTGAACTCCCCCCTATATGCTGGCTGTTCAATTATTGCAACACGACGCAACTTTGGCTCAGGTTCATCCCGAGAGCATGCAGTTTGGGCATTATCTGATTTTGGCATTAAATGTATAATCGCTCCAAGTTTCGCAGACATTTTCTATAATAATTGCTTTCAAAACGGAATATTACCAATAACAGTAGATGAGGAAACGTCAGACAAATTGATTGAAAAGTCTAAAAACGCACCTGGATACAAAATTTCTGTAGATTTAAGCGAACAGTCAATTAATGATAAAGAGGGAGAAATCTATATCAAATTCGATATCGACAAGTTTAGAAAATACAGCATGATGAATGGCTTAGATGATATTGGTCTTACTTTAAAACACGAAGATAAAATAAGATCTTACGAGAAAAAGATGCTGCAAAAATAAATTTGTTGGTTTTTTAAATTATCGTTTTACTAGCTCTTTAAGATATCTAACTTCGTTATAAATCGCCTGTTTGAAATAGGATGAATATTCTCCAACATTACGAAAACGTTTTTGTCGCTCCGAAACGAGTTTTCTTTTTGGTAAAGACTGAATCATCGAAAGTTCTTTTATAATTTCCCTTGATAAAATCCTCGCAGCATCATCGATATTATTATGAGATCCTCCCGAAGGTTCCAATACTATTTTGTCAATTATTCCTAATTCATAACAATCTATTGCAGTAATTTTCAATGATTCTGCAACATCTTTAGCTTTCTTAGGATCCTGAAAAATCATCTCTGCTGCACCTTCAGGAGATACAACTGAAAGAATAGAATTCTGCAACATTAAGGTTTTGTTAGTAACTATTAAGGGCAGAGCCGCTTCGCTACCACCTTCTCCAATAATCACTGATACTGATGGCGACTCTAAATTCACCATTTTGGAAATAGTTGTGGCGATAGTATTGGCAAGTCCTCTCTCTTCTGAATCAATTCCCAGCTTTGGCCCTGAACTATCTACCAATGTTATTAAAGGAAGGGAAAATTTACTTGCTAGTTCCACCATTCTTTGGACTTTTCTAAAACCTTCAGGTGTTGTTTTTGCATTTTTTAAGGTTTCGTTGGGACTGGTTTTATGTTTTTCCTGACCCACTATAGCTACTGTTTGCCCTCCTAGATAACCTACACCGGTAATTATTGTGGGGTCATCTCCATAATACCTATCGCCATGGACTTCCACAAAATTCGTTATGATTTTTCCTATGTATCCTCTCGCTGTTGGCCTAGAATCATGTCTGGCAATTTGTACTATATCCCAAACATTATTATTTAGTTTGTTTATGCTAACTTTTCTAGTACTTCTTGTAGAACGATTAACCTTCCTGCTTATTTTGTATTCGGAACTAAGCAAATCCAAGATGTTTGAAACGGTTTCTTTTAATTTGGGTCTTTCTACAACTGCGTCAATCATTCCATGTTTTAAATGGAACTCAGAGGTATTAGCGGAATCAGGCAAAACATCCAAACTCTCTTTCCGAACAACTTGTAGAGATTGAAGGCCTACCATTGCCCCTGGCTCTCCCAAAATAATGTCAGATAAATTAGGAAAACTAGCAAATGTGTGCCCAGTAGACGGGTTAGACAAAATTGATATAAAAGGAATGCCTTTCGTTTTGAGTTGATTTGCAACTGTAACTGTCTTTGCCATTTGCATTAAAGACAAAACTCCTTCTTGAAATCGATTCCCGCCACTAGTTATAACTGCCACACAAGCAATCTTTTTTTTATATGACCTCTCCAAAGCCAAAGCTACTTTTTCTCCTACCACACACCCCATGCTTCCTCCCATAAATCCAAAATCCAATACAATTAATTGCGCAGGAACTCCACCGATTTCACAAACACCCGTAACAGCTGCTTCCGTTAATCCAGTTCTTTCAGAATCGCCTGACAACTTTTTTTTGTAAGTTAAGCGAGTTTTGAATTCTAACGGATCTGCAGAATATACTAATTTGTCAGACTCTTGGAAAGTGTCAGGGTCGCTTATCCAATTAATCCGCTGCCTTGCATCCATGGTGTAATGGAAATTACAGTGTTCACAAACATGATATTGTTTAAAAAACATGCTTTCAGATAAAGATTTATCACATACTAAACATACATCGCCAAAATCAAGCCTTTGGTTAACAAGGTTTTTTCTTCGAGATATTGATATTAGTAAATCACTAAGATTTGGTGCCACTTATCTTTCAGCCATATTTAAGTTGATTAAATTATAACATCTCTAGATTTAGAACCATCGCTTTGGGCTACGAAACCATTTTCTTCTAAGTCATCCATTAACCTAGCTGCTCTTGGATATCCTATCCTTAATTTCCTTTGCAATAACGATGTAGAAAGCTTTGTATTTAATTTTGTTAATTCAATTGCCTTTTCCATCATAGGGTCGCTATTTGCATCTCCACCCTCTAAAGAATTGGCTTGGCCGTTTTGATCTTCAGGTGATTCCAATATTACCTCTCCGACTTCGCCTTTTGGACACTTGATCCAATATTCAACTAAAGCTTCTACTTCTTTATCCGAAATATAAACACCCTGAACACGCTCGGGCCTAGAATTATCTGCACCCAAATACAGCATATCTCCTTTTCCAAGCAATTTTTCTGCCCCAGTCACATCTAATATTGTTCTCGAATCAATTTGTGAGGCAACTCCAAAACTAATTCTGCTTGGAAAATTTGCTTTGATTAATCCTGTTAGAACATCTACTGATGGTCGTTGCGTTGCAACTATAAGATGTATGCCCGTGGCTCGCCCTAATTGTGCCAATCTGCATAAAGACTTTTCTACATCAAAGGACGCAGTCATCATAAGGTCTGCTAACTCATCTACTGTGACTACTATGTGTGGCATAGGATCAATACTTTTTTGGTTATATGTTTCAATATTCCTAGCACCCACAGATTCCATACGTTTATAACGAGCTAGCATTTCGTTAATCAAGCTCTTCAGCAAATCCACAACTTCAAGCGGGTCTACTACTACAGGTGTCAATAAATGAGGAATTCCATTATATGGAGTTAGCTCGACTCTTTTAGGGTCAATCATTACTAACCTCATGTTTTTCGGAGACTTCTCCATAATCAAACATGAAATAATGGTATTTATGCAAACGCTTTTGCCACTACCAGTTGCTCCTGCAATTAATAAGTGTGGCATATCAGCTAAATCGGAAATGATTGATTGTCCACCTGTACCCTTGCCTAAGGCTATAGGTAATTTAGCACTTGACTTAAGTTTTTTAAATTCACTTTCTTCCATTATAGAACGGAGGCCTACCAAAGCAGGTGAAGGGTTGGGCACCTCAATTCCGACTAAAGATTGTCCCATTACTGGAGTTTCTATGCGAATACTAGGGGTTTTTAGCGCAAGAGATAGGTCTTTCTCTCTTTGAATTATACTGTCAACCTTCACTCGGATTTTGTTTTCAATTTTTTCAATAACTGGTTTTCCCAATTCATCTTTCACAACAGTTCCAGTTTGATCTGTTTTCTTTACTTGCTTTGATTTACGTATCCAGCCAGGAATTAGTCCATACATTGTTACTGCTGGACCCGGTTTAGTTTGCCCAACTTCAACCTCTATAGCATATTCATCTAAAGTATCCTTTATTATTTTAGACGTCTGATCAATCTCTTGCTGAGTAATACCTACACTAGATGTCTCAATCAAAACATCTGTATTAGGCAGATGCCACTTACCAAGTTTCGCTCCCTCATAATCAGTGTTTATTGTTTCTTTTTGTTGTTCTAACTTTTCAACCTGTTGATTTTGAGATATCTTTATATCTAAATTGCCCCTTCTAATAAATTCCTTATCAAACTTAACTCTATCCATCTCATTATTTTCAGTGTTTTTTTGCTGTAGTTTATCGCTTCGTTTTTCGAAATCTTTGCTAAATGAACTGGGCATGTTTTGATTTTCGCCTAAATCTTCGCCTAGGTAATTATCTTGTAACGCTATCGCCTCTTCATCAAGCAATTGATTTTCAACATGGTTTTCGGAAATTATTTGACTGTTTTCTTCTAATAGAGTTTTGTCATCAGGTTGATAGCTTTTAACAGTCGATTTGGAATTTACGGGTGACTTGTTAAAAATAGAACTGAAAAGTAACGCAGCACCTACATACATCATTAATACTACTTTCCAGAGCCCAACACCACTTGTCAAAATTAGTTTCGGATAAGAAATTGACATCAACACAAAAAATATAATTAACAACCTGATTATTCCAAACAAAAAATTGTATCCAGATACCTGCACACCCAAGGACCCACCTAATCTTATAATTTGAAAATCTCCAAAGAAGTAATTGCTTTGAATTTGAGTAGAAATTAATCCCAACAATCCAATAATAAATATAGGGCTCAGAATCAAGCTTGCCAAATGCCTTATATTCTTAAAATTGAATTCTTTCTTAATCAACACATAACAAAAAATGCAAACCCAAATCAGAGGTAAAATTATTGCAAATCCAGCTAAATCTAGGGAGGTTTGAACGACATTGCTGATAAACTGCGATATATTGCTTCTAAAAAAATAGACGCAAATAATTATTACTATGCTCAACCCAAAAATAGCATAAGTAACCCAGTTTCTTGCAAATATGAAATTTATGGCGCTGCTCATAATTACAAGTTTTCCTTAATTATTATAGCTTTAGTTTAAACCAAGGACGCCTAAAACCTCATCGCTTAAAAAGGTCAGTGTTTCAGCATAATTAGTGACTTGATATCTTGTTTCCTTTAACTGAAACAAGCTCAGTTCCAATATTGCCTACAACTTCACCTGATTCATTGGTCAAAAATAACACATCTCCATCTTCTATTACAAAAGCATTGTCTTTATCAACACCCATCCTTCGTGCCAGCCTAGCATGTGCCACCAAATGGCGGTATTCTCCGTGGATAGGCATGAAATATTTTGGTTTAAATAAGCTGATCATTAACTTTAATTCTTCTCTACTTGCATGCCCATGAACATGCACTTGTGAATTTTTGTTGTAAAAAACATCTGCTCCTTGCCTGAATAAATTATCAATCGTTTTTGATATTGCTTTTTCATTACCCGGTATTGGAGATGCAGAAACAATGATTGTATCTCCTTTCTTGATTTTAAGATGTTTGTGGTCGCTATTTGCTATGCGCGTTAAAGCGGATGAAGGTTCTCCCTGAGCCCCCGTCGCAAGTATTACAATGCGCCTATCCTTGATTTTTGTTGCTTCATCTAAAGGAATAAGCATGTCATCGGGAATATTTAAATACCCCATCTTTTTTGCCATCTTCACATTATTTATCATGCTTTTCCCGGCTATCGTTACTTTACGATCATATCTAGCAGCTATATCTATCACTTGTTGCATTCTAGAAATCAACGAAGCAAATGTAGCTACAATTATCCTGCCCTTAGCTTCTCCAATAACCTTATTAAAAGCTTCCTCTATTATGAATTCAGACGGGGTGTATCCTTCGTTTTCTGAATAAGTAGAGTCTGAGCACAAAAGCAATACCCCTTCACCTGCTACCGTGCTCATAGCTTGAAAATTTGTCGGTTTTCCGTCCACTGGTGTATGGTCTATTTTAAAATCACCGGTGTGTATTATCTTTCCCAGAGGAGTTTTAATTGAAATTCCCATTGCGTCTGGAATAGAATGGCAGACCCTAAAAAACTCTATTTCAACATTTCCAATCTTTATTGGTACTCCAGGCTCGATATCATTCAACTCTGTTTCTGCAGCTAAACCATGTTCTTTGAGTTTCACTCTTATAAGTCCGTTAGTAAGAGATGACGCATATATAGGAAGACCCATATTTTTAATTAAATATGGTATAGCCCCAATATGGTCTTCATGCCCATGTGTTACTAATATAGCTTTTATTCTTTCCACATTTTCTACAAGATATGAAAAGTCTGGTATATAAAAATCAATATCTGTAACCTGTTGGCCCGGGAAACCTATGCCACAATCAATAATAAATATTTCCTTATCGACTTCTATAGCCATCATGTTCTTCCCGATCTCTCCCAATCCCCCAAACGGAATGATTCTTATTCCGTTTTTTTTATTTTGTATGTAATTGATCATAAATATTCTTATTCCTTAATATTCGTCCTAACCGCCAACTCTATTTTCAAAACAAATTCAACTGGGAATCTGTTTGTATATCTTTATTTTTCGCTACATTCAATCTCTCCATTATTTCTGGAATCTTTGTGAAATCATTTTTTAGTATAGCCATAATATTGCCGTTTCTTAATCCGGCAGCAGGGTGATAGACTGAAAACAGTGGGATGTTTTTATATTTCATTAATCTCCCTCTAGAATTAGCGAGGGTCCTATTTGGTAAAAATCTGGTCAATGGATACCTGCCTAAAGTCACAATCAACTTAGGCGAAATCATTTCTAATTGTTCCTTAAGGTAATCGCCACACGCATTAATCTCGTCGGGCAACGGATCTCTATTATTAGGAGGTCTACATTTTAACAAATTTGTTATGTAAACATCTTTTCTTGAAAGATTTATGCTTTCTAGCAATTTATCCAACAATTGACCTGCTCTTCCAACAAACGGCTTGCCTGATTGGTCTTCATAATATCCGGGTGCTTCCCCGGTTAAAAAAATGTCTGATGAAAACGATCCTTCACCAGGAACTGCTTTTGTTCTCTTATACCCAAGACAGCAGTTTGTACAATTGTTGATTTTTTCAACTAAGTTTTTATATTCAATCATTTAAAAAGACTAGGTATTCTTGCTTCTTTCAGCCCATCACCATCATTTCTAAACCAAATGATTCTTAGTCTTGAACACCTTTATCTTTAAGATAATCGATAGCTTTCTGAACAGTGGTGATGCTTTCGGCATCATCGTCACTTATTTCTATCGGTGTTTCATCATTTCCAAATTCTTCTTCAAAAGCCATAATCAATTCTACTAAATCCAAAGAATCCGCATTCAAATCCTCTGTGAAGCTGGATTCTGGTTTTACTTCAACTTCTTCTACACTTAATTTATCTGCTACAACAGCCTGAACTCTTTCTAAAACCGTAGCCATATTAAAGACTCCTTAAACATTTATTCCTTTATTTTTAGTTTTTGCAATACGGATCCTAAAACTCCATTTACAAATTTATAAGAGTTGTCTGAACCATATATTTTAGCTAGTTCAACTGCTTCATTGACAACTACCTTGGGAGGAGTATCGGAAAAATCCAAAAGCTCTAAAATCCCCATTCGCAAAACACTTTTGTCTAGCGACGAAAGATCTCCAACCTCTCTCTCTGTAGCGCATTCAGCTATTAAACTATCTATTTGTTTTTTTTTATCTAATACTCCAAATACTATTTCTCGGGCGAATTTTAGATGATTTTCGTCCAAGTCAGATTCTACCATAAGATGACCTAAAACATCATCCATATGATGTTTTGTTAAATCGATTTCAAACAACGTTTGAAGTGCTAAAGACCTGCCTTTGCTCCTATTCCGCCTTAGCATATTCGTAAATATTTCAGGTTTTTGTGTTACACCCATATCAGCTTAAACGCTATAAATCTAACTTATCGGCACTTTGAACAGAGTCAACGCTGAAAACCTTACAATCGGAGTTTATTCTTTTAATCATTGCCGTAAGTGCTTTGCCAGGTCCAAATTCAATGAAACTCGACACTCCATTATTTATCATGTAATCCACCGATTGTTTCCAATTCACACAGTTGCATAGTTGATTAACTAGCTCATCTTTTACCTGTTCTGATGTATCTAGCTTTTGAAAAGTTGTATTCCCAACAATTGGTATTATTGGTTCATTAAAATCCATTACTGCAATCGCATTGATTAAACCTTCTCTTGCCGGCTCCATTAACCCTGAATGAAAAGCGCCAGCAACTTTTAAGGGAACAACTTTCCTAGCACCCCGAGCCATCGACATATCCAATGCCATTGCTACTTGTTTTTTTTCTCCACTTATTACAATTTGATTTTCAGTATTTATATTTGAAACATAAGTGCCTGTTTGGGCACTAATTTCTGACAAAGTAACTGCATCTAAGCCCAAGACTGCTGCCATTGCCCCAGGCCTTAATTCGCAGGCTTTTTGCATCAGTTCTCCTCTTTTTTGAACTAATCTCGCCGTCTCAGAAAGATCCAGCACCCCCGAAGCCACCAACGAAGTAAACTCACCCAAACTATGTCCAGCCAAAAAAATTGGATCCGGAACATTTTTTATAGAGGCTTGAACAAACCTATAAGCTGCAATGCTGGTTGCCATAATCGCCGGTTGTGCATTAATTGTTTTTCTAAGGTCTTCTTCAGGGCCTTCAAAAATAATTTGGCTAAGCTTCCTTCCTAAAGCATCATCTACTTCTTCAAACACATCTTTAACCAATGAAGAGGCTTTATATAAATCAAATCCCATACCAACGGTTTGAGAACCTTGTCCTGGGAATAGAAATGCATATTTGCTATTTGATTCTTCTTGGGCAGACATATATCAAACCCTTATTTACTCAGATTGTTCAACAGAAGTAACTTGTCTTCCATTGTAATACCCACATTCAGAGCAAGCTCTATGTCCTTGAATATACGCATTGCACTGTTTACATTGAGCTATAGAAGGGGCTTTAATCCCAGCATTTGCATTTTTGTTACGCTGCCTTCTTTTAGAATGTTTTTTCTTTGGTGGCATTTTTATTTAGTTCTCCTGTTTTCTTTCAATTATTCTCGTAGTTGACAATATATTCCATCCATCATTGATTGAGTCTGTTTGGCACTTACAAGAATTTGAGTTAAGATTTATTCCGCATCTCACGCATAGACCTTTACATTGTACATCACATTTCACAGTTATTGGCATACTGATATCAATATATTGAACGACCATGTTTGATATGTCTAGCATATTGTTTGCATCAATTAAGCTAATTCCTACTTGTTCTTCTTTCTCTAGGACACTTTCGCTGGTAAAGCCACTACTAGGAAACACTTCTTCCTCAACGTCAAAGTTTATGCCAAACGGAAATTTATTCAAACATCTTCCACATTCGATTTCTATTTCAGTATCAATGCGGGCACTGACCCAAATACCTTTATCAGTTCTCAAAAATTCACCCCTCCCAACCACAAACAAATCTTTATCCCCAACTCGAATATAATCTTCTATATTTAAAGAACTAACAAACCCTGCCTTTTGAAATAAAATTTCAGACACATTAAATTTCATAGTTGATCCCGATACTAATTATGTGTCAATTGCCACTATTAGTTATATTATTACGAACAAACTTTACTATTTCGGCACTTGAAGTTCCTGGCCCAAACACTTCAGCCACTCCCATTTCCAAAAGGTTAATCTTGTCTTGGTCGGGAATAATTCCGCCAACAACAACAGGGATATCACTAGCACCCTGTTTGTCGAGTTCTTCAAAAAGTGCAGGGATTAAGTCCATATGTGCACCAGAAAGTATGCTTATGCCAATTAAGTCCACATCCTCTTCTAATGCCGCCCGGGTTACCATTGATGGAGTTTGTCTAATGCCTGTATAAATAACTTCCATTCCATTATCACGCAACATCCTGGCAATAATTTTTGCACCTCTATCATGACCATCCAGACCCAATTTGCCTACAAGCACTCTGAGCAATTTAGTTTCCATTTAATTTAACCTTCTTTTTTAGATGAATCTGTTTCTATTAATTCAACCAAAACATTTCCTGTAGACTTTGGGTGAATAAACGCGATCATCCCTTCAAGACCTTGTCTCGGTTCTTGGTCTATCAGTTTAACATCAGCATTTTGTAATTCTTTAATCGATTCTTGGATATTTTCCACCTCAAAACAAATATGGTGTACTCCTTCTCCTTTATTCTTTATAAACTTAGCTACGCCGCTATCATTCCCAATAGGCTCAATAAACTCTAAGCTGGTCATCCCTAAATGAATCATAGCAGCTTTAACTTTTTGTTCAGAAATTATCTCAATTTTTGGCGAAGCCAGGCCGAACAATTTAACATACAGCTTGATAGATTCGATAATGTTATCAACTGCTATACATACGTGATTTATTGACTTTGCTATGCAAATCGCTTCATGGGGAAATTCTTTTGGGGATTGAGTCATAAAATTATTCCAATATAAAATGGTTTTATAGTCTAATCAGATTATTTTAAGGCTTCTTTGGAAATAATCATACGTTGTATTTCACTAGTTCCCTCATATATTTCTGTTACTTTTGAATCCCTATAGAGTCGTTCAGCAACAGTGGGCGCAAAATAACCTAAACCTCCATGAATTTGAACAGCTTTATTAGCAGATTCAACCGCTACCCTAGAAGACAACAGTTTTGCCATAGATGCTTCTTTGGCATATTTAAGACCGTCATCTTTATATTCAGCAGCTTTATATACCAACATCCTTGATGCTTCTATGTCTGTCGCCATATCAGCAATCATCCATTGAATAGCTTGAAATTGATCTAATTTATTCCCAAATGCACTTCTTTGTTTAGCATAGGAAACACTTACATCATACGCGGCTTGTGCCAAACCAACTCCTTGTGCAGCTATACCTATACGACTTCCGTTAAGTATGTCCATTAGTTTCTTAAATCCATCGGCTCCTTCTCCTATAATGTTTTTTTCAGGAACTGGAGTATTGTTAAAAACTAACTCTGCGGTTGAAGATGCTCTCATGCCCATCTTGCCAGATTGTGGATTTATTACAAATCCTTCTGCACCTCTTTCTAGTATTAATGCAACAATACCTTTTCTGTTTAATCTAATATCTCGATTTGCGATTATTACAAAAACATCTGCTTCTTTAGCATTTGTCGTATATAATTTCGTACCATTCAACAAATATTCTCCTCCAACTTTATGAAGGGAAGTGGCGATTTTTGCTGAGTCGCTACCAGCCCCAGGCTCCGTTAAAGCAAATGCGCCAATTGATTTTGCTGAAATTAAATCCGACAAATACTTGGTTTTTTGTTCTTCAGTGCCATAGGTGTTGATAAATTGCGTACATAACGATAAATGCGCCAAAAAAATAACACTCGTTGACCCACATCCTCTTGCTATTTCTTCTGCTACGATCGCTAATTGCTTACTAGTTCCGCCAACACCTCCATATTTTTCATCTATGGTTAATCCAGTTAAACCAAGATTAGCTAAGCCCTCTATATTTTTTCTAGGAAATTTTCCAGAGGAGTCAAACTCTGATGCATGTGGTTCTAGTTCACTAAGGGCAAATCGCCTTATTTCTTTTTTTAAAAGCAGTTCTTCATCTGAAATCATAAAGTCTGGCATTACCTTAATCTCCAAATATTAAAGCCTGTAAATCGCTCGTTATTGTTGCTCATAAAATTTGTATAATATTCGATAATTTTAATCATTACTCCCAAATTCTCCAAAAACATTTCTCATTTCATCTGATATCTCTCCCAGAGTGCAATATGCCCTAGCACAATCTAATATTGCAGGCATTATATTGTCTGTGGTTTTTGATATTGTTTTCAACCTAGCTAAACACTCTTTTACATTTTCTTCATTTCTGTTTTTCCGCAACTTTTTTATTTTCTGTATTTGCCTAGCAGTCTGTTTTTGGTCAATTATTTGTATTTTTTCTATAGGAGGAGTATCTGATTTATATTTATTTACACCTACAATAATTGAACTCTGGTTTTCTACCGATTTTTGATATTCGAATGCACTATTCTGTATTTCCTTAGTTTGAAACCCTTCCTCGAGTGCCAACACAGCTCCACCCAAGCCATCAATTTTATTAATATATTCATTTACGTCGGCTTCAATCTGTGAAGTTAATTCTTCAACATAATAAGAGCCTCCCGCAGGGTCAGTCGTAGAAACAATTCCTGTTTCATATGCTAAGATTTGTTGCGTCCTAAGCGATAATTGTGCAGACTCTTCAGTGGGTAGAGCTAAGGCTTCATCTTTAGAATTTACATGCAAAGACTGTGTGCCTCCTAACACAGCTGCAAGTGCCTGAATTGTAGTTCTAATTATATTGTTTTCAGGTTGTTGTGCAGTTAAAGTTACGCCCGCAGTTTGCGTATGGAATCTCAGCCTAGCCGACCGTTCATCTTGTGATTTGAACCTTTGTTTAATTATTTTAGCCCAAATTCTTCTTGCCGCTCTAAATTTAGCTATTTCCTCAAACAAATTACTTTGAGCCACAAAGAAAAAAGAAATACGCGGAGCAAATTTATCCACATCAAGACCAGCAGAAAGAGCAGCATCTACATAAGCAATGGCGTTTGCAAATGTAAACGCCAGTTCTTGAACTGCATTTGCGCCTGCTTCCCTTATATGATATCCACTCACACTTATGGTATTCCAATGGGGAACATATGAAGTACAATATTCGAACACGTCTGTTACAAGCCTCATAGATGATTTAGGCGGGTATATATAAGTGCCTCTTGCTATATACTCTTTTAAGATGTCATTTTGTATCGTGCCTTTAAGTGCTTTAGGAGATACTCCTTTTTTTCGCGCCATTTCAATGTAAAAAGCCAAGAGGATAGGTGCTGTTGAATTGATGGTCATCGAAGCACTAATGTCTTCAACATTAATTCCTTTGAATAACGTTTCCATGTCTTCCAAACTTGAAATCGAAACTCCTGCTCTGCCAACTTCTCCAACTGCTAGTTCATGGTCAGAATCATAACCCATTTGAGTCGGGAGATCGAAAGCGATACTTAGACCCGTTTGGCCTTGCTCCAATAAATACCTGTAACGTTTATTAGACTCTTCAGGAGAAGAAAACCCAGAATATTGTCGCATCGTCCACAATTTTTTACTGTACATTTCTGGGTAAATACCTCTGGTATATGGATATTCGCCTGGAATTTCAGCTTCATTGTGCCGGTCGAATGGAGCGCGGCTTGAATCAATTTCGTTTTCTTTAGATTTACTGCTGTTGTCTTCTAAGTTTTGTTGTTTATTTGTCATTTTAGATTACTATTGAAAATCATGTGATATTTGTTCTATTAACAATGTCATTATTAACCTTCGTTTTTAAGTCCTTTATAAACTGGACTAGCTCAGAAGTTGCTCCAGAAAAACTATATTTTATTAATCTAAACATTAATTTGTTTATCTCTGTTTCCTCTGTAAGTGTCAATAAAGATATTTCTCCATAAGGCTTCAATTCAAAGGTGTGTGTTGAAATTATTGGCATTGTTTGATTTATAGTTTTACGAACTAGCTTTCTATTCCTTACAAGAGCAAAAGATTCCCACTCTATTTGCTGTCCATTTACATCAGTTTCTTTCCAAATATCTCTACTTTTACTTGTAATAACTTTTTCTGTTCTTATCAAACCCTCCCTCCATAACGGTTGCTTTTCATAGTCTGTTATGGCGTTCCACAACTGCTCACATGTAACGTTAAATTGTTCAGTCGTAGTATATTTATATGTTCCTTGATAATTTTGCTTTAAAATCAGAATTCCAAAAGTAACAAAACTAATGAAAAATATTGTTACTATAATTAATACCATTATTGCATTTCATCCTATATTTATAGCCTTTAATTCTTATAATCATGTTACAGTGTATGATATAGGATTATACCAAAAGTTCAGTTTTATATTTAAATCAATTAACAATACAGTCATTAGCGACAATAATCGGGTGTAAGAGTGGATAAACGCATTGTTTCTGGCAATATTCAAGAAGATGAATTAATCAACGAGAAAAATCTTCGCCCAAAGAGCCTTTCTGAGTACATAGGGCAAGATAAAATTAAAAGCAACTTGGAAATTTCCATTGCTGCTGCAAAAAAACGTAGCGACCCTCTTGATCACTCTTTAATCTTCGGACCTCCCGGGGTTGGAAAAACAACCCTAGCAAATATTCTCGCACTAGAAATGAATGCCCAACTTAAAACCACTTCTGGACCTGCAATAGAAAAAGCTGGTGACCTTGTTTCAATATTAACCGGATTAAAAGAAGGGGACATTCTTTTTATTGACGAAATCCACCGCTTGCCAAGGATAGTCGAGGAAATTCTTTACCCTGCGATGGAAGATCTTTTTGTAACATGGATAATCGATAAAGGAATGCGGGCTAGAAGCATGAATCTTTCTATAAAACCTTTTTGCTTAGTCGGAGCAACAACTCGCTTTGGCATGGTAAGCAGTCCTTTAAGAGATCGTTTTGGGTCAGTAATTCGACTAGATTTTTACGATGAACCCGCTATGGTTTCGATAGTGCAAAGATCAGCAAAAATTATAGGCATACCAGGTGATGTTAAAGGTTTTACTGAAATCGCAAAACGTTCACGAGGGACGCCGAGAATTGCAAATCGATTATTAAGGCGCGTTAGAGATTATGCTGAAGTAAAAGGCAACAACAAGATTGATGAAAGCTTATCTAAAACAGCTTTAGACACACTTGAAGTTGACGAATTAGGGTTAGATGATTGGGACGTTGTTATCTTGAAATCGCTTATCGAAAAATTTGGAGGAGGTCCGGTAGGACTAGAAACTCTAGCTGCTTCTATAAGCGAAGATGCGGATACTATTACAGAGGTTTATGAACCGTATTTGTTACAAGTAGGGATGTTAGATAGAACTAGAAGTGGCAGAGTGGCGACTGCTAGAGCTTATAAACATCTTGGTTATCCACCTCCATCCGACAAAGTACAACCAAGCCTTCTTTAATACCTTCTACACTTGCGACAAGGAAGCTAGGTTGTTGTCATGTAGCAGTTTATATAAACCCATTTGATCAACCAATTGCTGGTGGCTACCTTCTTCTACAACTTCACCATCTTTTAAGACAATTATTTTATCGGCGTCTCTAATTGTTGACAGGCGATGAGCAATAATTATTGACGTACGGCCAACAAGTAATTTACTTAAAGCTTCTTGAATCATTTGTTCAGTGTGGCTATCTATATTTGCTGTTGCTTCATCCAAAATCAGTATTTTGGGATCAGCTACTAACGCCCTGGCAAAACTAATTAGTTGTCTTTCTCCAAGGCTCAAATTAGAACCTCTTTCCTCCAGCATAGTATTATATTTTTCAGGCAATCTCATTATTAAATCATGACAGCCAACTGCTTTTGAAGCAGATATCATTTCTTCTTCACTAACTTCTTCATGCCTATATTTAATGTTTTCTCTTACTGTACCTGTAAAAATATATGGCTCTTGCAAGACAGATGCCATTTGGTTAATCATTGATTCTCTAGAGACATTCCTAATATCATTTCCATCAATCAAAATTGCTCCGTTATCTTTGTCAACGTCATAAAACCTTGATAACAATGAAACTAAAGTGGTTTTACCAGCACCAGTTGGACCTACTATTGCGTTTGTTGTCCCTGGTTCTATGTGTAAGTTTAAATTTCTTATGACATTGACATTGCCATCGTAAGAAAAAGAGACGTTTTTAAATTCAACTTTACCCTCAATAAGTCCCATGGCCGGCGCATTTTCTTTATCAACTACGTCGGATGTTTGGTCCATTAATTCAAATATTCTTTCACCTGATGTCATTGACCTCTGGAGCTGGGTATACTGCATAGTGACGCTTCGTATAGGATCAAAAAACCGTTGTATATACAAAACAAAAGCCACAATTGAACCAATTTCCATAGACCCTGATTGAGCAAATATTGCTCCGAAAAATAATGCAAGTGCAATGGAAACGCCCGTTAAAAAATCAACAGGAGGTATTAGTCCAGCCGATAATTTAGAAGCCCATAAGGAAGCGCTTTTATTATCTTGGTTTAATGAGTCAAATTGTTCTGCATTATATCGTTGTCGATTCATTGCCTGCACAACTCGCACACCGGATATGTTCTGGTTCAAATATGAGTTTACCGCGGAAATCGCAGTCCTGCTAAAAACAAAACCGATTTTTGCTCTTGGCTGCCAATACCACATAACAGCAACCAAGCAAGGGATTACAACCATAGATATGAGTCCAAGTTTCCAATTTAAAATGAGAATTGCACCAATTATCCAGCCAAGCACTGCAAAATCAGCCAAACCAGTCACCATCATGGAGAAAAATTCTCCTATTTGGTAAACATCTCCTTGTACTCTTGAAATTAGTCTGCCAGTTTCGTTTTTGTCAAAAAAGCCTAAAGATAGTTGTTGAATCTTTCCAAACATATCTTTTTTCAACCTATATAAAACATGCTGCCCAATTTTAACGCAACTTATCTCCATTACCAAAGAACAAATACTATTAAATAGCATAACTAAAATGAACCCTATACTCAAAATTATCAGCCCATTCCATTTCCCTTTGGTAATATATTCATCAATAGCAACCTTTATCATAAACGGCATAGCAGTTTGAGAAATTGACCATAAAACAGTGGCTACGAGAGCTAAAATCACCAATCTAAGCCTACCTTTAAGGTATGGTATTAATCTCTTTACCACACTTGGTTTGTACACTTTCCCAAACAGCTGGTCATCATCTATTTTTATTTGTTGTTCTGTATTCATTATGCTGATATAACTGGTTGACCACCAAGGTCTATCTCTGACATTTTCATGTTCGCCGGTTTTAGTTGCAAATCATATATTTCTTTATACATCCCTTTTTGCCTAATTAGTTCTGTGTGTTTACCTGTTTCAACAATTTCGCCATTAGCCATAACCAAAATTTTGTCAGCTTGGTGAACCGTACTTAATCGATGCGCAATAACAAAAGTTGTTCTGTTTTCTGTAACTGATTTCAGTGCTAACCGAATATCTTCTTCGGTTTTAGCATCTACGCTTGATGTAGAATCATCCAATATCAGGATTGGGGGATCCAAAAGAACAGCTCTCGCTATAGAAAGTCTTTGTCTCTGTCCGCCAGATAACGTTGCACCTCTTTCTCCTACTATGGTTTCATAACCATTAGGTAACGAAATTACAAAGTCATGGAATTGGGCCGCTTTTGATGCTTCAACAATATCTTCTAATGGTGCATCTGTGTTGCCATAAGCTATATTGTCTTTTATAGATCCTTTAAACAAAAATACATCTTGCTGCACCAATCCAATGTTTTTTCGTAACGAATTAATTGTAACTTTATTGATATCAATATCATCTATTTTTATAGTCCCTTGTGACCTGTCATAAAACCTGGAAAGCAAATTCACAAGCGTAGTTTTTCCACTTCCTGGTGGGCCAACTAACGCAATGCTTTGTCCTGCTTGTACTTCTACCGATACATTTTTCAAAACATCTTCTGTTCCATCGTCATATTTAAACCCAACCGCTTTAAATGAAACGTTCCCTTTTACCTTAGGCATATTAATTGCTAAAGGATGTTCTTTTATACTTTGATCATTTTCAATTATTTTAAAAACCCTTTCTGCTGCCGCTGAGGCTCTTGCGAAATTATTCACCATCATACCCACACTTCTTATGGGCAAATTAAGAATTTGGAAATAGAATAGAAATTGTGCTAATTCTCCAGCAGTTAATGTACCGCCAATAACTCTATATCCTCCCAATAACAAAATAACTCCAATAAGAGTAAAATAACTTATATTGATCATCGTCATGTTTATGATTTGGAATTTTTCTGCTTTGACGCTACCCTGGGCCACCTTGGCATTGTAATGCTCAAATTTCGTTTCTTCGTGCTTTTCAGAACCAAATGCCTTAACAACTTTCATGCCGCTGAGGTTCTCTTGTAAAACGGTGCTGCTATAGGCCATGTCTTTCTGTACTTGCAGCCATATTTTTCGTAACCGCAGCTTAATTCTTGAGGATATAAAACCTAACATAGGAACAAAACAAATACTTACAATTCCTAAAATTAAATCAATCGACATCAACATGATAGGAACAGCAACAAAAAGAATTAAGAAATATGGAGTGCGGACTAAGCCAACATTTACGAACATCCTTATGGCCTCAACATCTGTTATAGCTATAGACATTAAGTTTCCAGTGTGCTGTTTATCAAAGAATGAAAAACTACGGCTTTGGACATGACTATAAAACAGTTTTCTCAAATCATACACTGCATGTTGTCCCAGCGCTTCTCCAAAATAATTCTGTCCAAAAGCTAGTATTCCTCGAGCAGCGGATAAAACAACTATAGACCCACATATCAATGCAAGTACATTCAGAGCAACATTTCCACCTTCTAATGCCTTTACTGTCCAATCAATAGCAACACCAAACATTTTTGGAAGCAACATATAAGATATTGTCGCTCCTATCATACAAATATAGGCGTAACACAATATTTTTTTATGTTTTAGAGCCATTTTTATGACTCTCAGTAACCGGGCCATTAACTACTTCTCTCCAATTTTGCGCTAACCACAATATTTAGTGATTCTGGGATATTCAATAATTTAACGTGCGGCGTAAAAAGCATTTTCTTAATTGTTTATAGCCAACGCAAGTATTATTGAGTCCTTTTTCCATAAATATATTTCATGTATCACGGACCAATAATAACAGAGACGGTCGATTTATTCAAGAAACATCTTTCATGAAATTTGCGTCTTATGTCGGTTAATTCCGTCGATAGTTTTCAATAAGCTGCCTATCGGATTAATTTTTGTAATTTGTTTCTTTTCTCATTTTCTTGGACTTTTTCTTTTAATTTTTTTATCGCGGCATGTTGTATAGCTTTAATTGAATTTACGTTTTTAGACATTGCTTCAGCCGTTTCCTTTAAAGAAAGATCGGCTATGAAACGCAAATTAACTACTTCTTTCTGGAGGTCAGTTAAGTCATCCGTGTCTCTATAAATAGCATGAAATAAATCTCTATTATCTAAAAATTCGGATATCTGTTCCCAATTAGTTTCGCCAATATAATCTTTTTCTTTAATTGACTCCGTGTTACTCCGAGATTTATTTCGATAATAATCAATAACTAAGTTGCTTGCTATCTTAAATAACCAAGATGAAAACCCGATTCCTTTCCAGCGAAAATTTGCTATTGATTGAATCATTCTAAGAAAAACTTCATTGGTTATATCTTCTGCGTCTGCGTGATTTCCACATTTAAAAAACACGTATCTATATATCTTTTCACGAAAGACGCTATAAAGCTTTGTTAATGCTTCTTTGTCTCCAGTGCGCGCTTTATTAACAAGTGCTTGTGTCAATTCTCTGTTGCTTGCAAGTTCTTTCATGACTGCTTCCATGCATTCAATTTTTATAGTAAATTTTTTATGCTTATATACTTAAATTATATACACAGTCACTCAATTTATTGAATTTCTATAAACTAACCACCATATACACAATGAAATATTTCACTATTAAATCTATATCTCCTAATGATTTCCAAACCTTAACGCGAATGGACAAAGAAATATTTCCTCTAAAATCTCAGCAAACGGTTTTTTCAATAACAAGCAACAAGCAAAATACAATTTGTTATGTCGCCCATGCTTTACTTACAAATAGGACTTGTTCACTAAACCCTATTGGCTACATAAACGTTTTGTTCACAGACTTTGAATGCGAGATCCTTTCTTTTGGCGTTGCTAAAAATCACAGGGGATATGGCGTAGGCAAGGCATTAATTGCATTAACTTTGAAAACTCTAGCCGGCATTAATTGCCAATCTGTATTCTTGGAGGTTAGAAAATCCAATCAACCTGCGAGGGCTCTTTACTCAAAATTTGGTTTCAAAAAAACCGGAGTACGTTCGCGTTACTACTCCGACAATCAAGAAGATGCAATTTTAATGTCGTTACACGACTTTGAAAATTTTGAATATTTAACTTTTTTGCAATCTACCCTGGATAAGTTGTGCTTTTATAATACAGGAACCGATTCTAAGCCGGCCAATTCCATTCTATAGTCCCATTCTTAGGTACTTTTGCTATCGGCTTTTTTGTGTTCAGTACATGATTAACAAACACTATTAAATCATCCGAACATATAGGGCAGTTACCGTATGTTTCTTGCAACCTAGATGAAATAGTTTTCTTAAATTGTTCCCACTTAACCTTTTGCTTAGCAAACCGCGGCTCGCTAAGTTGCCTAGCAATTTGCCGCGTAGAAGGAAGAAGGTGCTTTTCAATCGCTTGTTTCAATATCGGATCACTTTCATACGTGAATTGCCTTCCAACTTCCTTCCAAGCGGTTGATTTCTCTAACACGTTTTTCCTAAATTTATCTTTTTCTTTTTCTGCTATTCCGCACATTCTTTCTATGTCACGCATATCTCTTTCATTTATAAGATCATTTCTTTTAGCTAAATAGCTAGATATTGAATCAATATATTTATCTAGCAGGTTGTTAGCTGAATTTTCAAATGAATCTACCGATGCTTTTTGAATAGTTTGAATAGCCATTTCTCTATATTCTTTAATCGTATCTAAAACAAGACTGCTGTATTGCTCGCTTTCAATCTTCTTTTTTAAGTTTACATTTTGATCCAATCCCTTCCATAAACTTTTTATAGCTGTGATTGGCGTAACGCACTTTACTTCTTCTGAACTAGATACTGCACTTATTCTATTCATAACGTACCTAGGAGATATACCTTCCATTCCTTCTTTTGAAATCTCTGCTTCAGTGTTAAATGAACCTCGTTGTAATCCATCGTTATATGCGTGTAATTTATCTAAAGGCGAAGCTCCAATAACTGATGGCTGGACCAATCTTGAAAGAACAGCAAAGATGCTAACTGAATTAATTGTTAGCGGCGAAAGATGCACATGTTGCAAACTACTACCTTCAAGCATCTTATTGTATATTTTGTTTTCTTCAGATATACGCAAGTTATAGGGTATCTGCAACGCTATTATACGGTCTCTTAGGGCTTCTGATTGTTCATCATCAGAGAATTTAGCGAAATCTCCTTCGTTAGTATGCCCTATTATTACTTCATCTGCGTAAACTGAGCCAAATTTTTCGATTTTTATCACTTGTTCTTGTGCTAATCCAAGAAGGGTGGTCAAAAGATGCTTGTCGGCTTTAAACATTTCCACAAATTCCACCATACCCCTATTTCCAACATTTAATTCTCCATCAAGCCTAAAGGCTTTGCCTGACACTTCAAGCCTATTGCCATCCAGTTTATCTGAATCTATACTTCCAACTAAAATAGAAGAGTCTACCGGGTTAGGATTTGTAGCTATATAAGAGCCAATTCCCACTGCTTCTTTTTCTGAAAAAACAGTTCTTATTACCGGAACAGCAGATATTTTCCCTTTGTATTTGGTTCGAACCAAATATCGACATCTTGGACACAACTCTCCTTCAATATATATCCCGAATTCTTTAAATAAAGTTTTTCTGGTTTTTTTTGAAATCAGATGCAATGGCTCCTCTTGCATCGGGCAACCTAGTATGGAATAAACAGATCCTTTTGTGCTTCTAGTGTAATCTTCAAGCGCTTGCTTGATTTCATTCACAATTGAAGATTTACCGCTTGCAGGCGGCCCTAATAATAAAAGGATTCTTTTCCTAACCTCTGTCCTCTCTGCCGCAGAAGAAAAATATTGCATTACTTTTTCTAAAGCATTTTCAATTCCAAATATCTTGTCACTAAACAAATTATAACTTTTGGTCTGGTCAGGATTTATCGTAATACCTTTTTCAATAATAGCTTCATAAGTAAGCACATGAGAAAGTTTTGGTATAGTAGGATCAGACAATACCATTTTGAAGTAATCCGCAAATGTACATTGCCAATCAAATTCACCCGATTCTACTTCGCTCGCCTTTATTAAAGACTCTACTTTGGAATCAATATCGGTGTTTTCTGCTTTGATTTGTTCGGCCATGTGTATTCATCCCTAAAACAAGCATACAAGTGACAGTCATAATAACCATCACTTGTATTCACTTAAACAATTTCCTTTAAAACTATGACAATAACCGGGTTAGTACAGCCAAACCAATTAATGATACGGCGCTGCCCCCTAAAAGCATAGACCAGCCACATACTAAGCGCATCACTGAATATTCAGTGGCCCTATGAAAGAAATTGAACCCAGCGATTAGGCTCAAAACCAAAGTTCCACCTGAAAGTGCTATCCAAGTTTCTACACCATATCTAACTTCTAAGAATCTAGCGAAATAAATCATGCAGCAGAATGTGGATATTGCTATAAATCCACTATAAAATCCGCTTGCTCTTTCATCAAAATCCCAAAGATATTGTGCGCCACCTACAATCGCGTATACAGCCCAAGAAACTATGACTATTTTCATAACCATCGCTTCTGTATCTCTATCAGCGCTAGAATTCAACAACATTGGTTCGTACAAAGAGGCCGAAACCGCTCCTAAAACCATCAATATTCCTAAAACCAACATCAGCAACCCTGCTGCTCGACTATCACTATATAATCCCAATAGCTGCCAAGATTGCGAAAACAAAACTGCTCCTATTAAGACCAAAAACAATGCTTCCATGGCTCCTCCAAAAGTCACAAACATTATTTGAACACCTTAATCCTTAATAAAGACTAAAATAAACAAAAATTAAGGAGGCTCAATAGGAAAAGACTCTCACATACTTTTATACATGTCTAGTATTTGTATAAAACAATTTTATCACTTCGATTCCATCTATATACGAATTCATGGATTTGTTGGCCTTATAAAAGCATGAGTAATTAGCTTAATTTAACGGCTATGCAAGTAGAGGCTGCGGCCTTGTCAAGATCTGTTGTAATCTCCTGAGAAAGGATGCCGCAGCAGCTCCATCAATCACCTGATGGTCTACAGTAAGACTCAAGGTCATCATTTCTCTAATAACTATCTTGCCTTTCTTAACTACTGGTTTTTCAACAGACCTGCCTACGCCTAATATAGCACTTTGGCCTGCATTTAATATCGGCGTGAATCCATCGACCGAACCCAGTACGCTTATTGTAAACGTGCCCCCGCTAATTTCCTCAGTGGTTAATTTTCCTTCTCTTGCTTTTTCAGCTAACAGGTCACTTTCTTTAATTATTTCCTGTATATTTTTGGCTCCCGCATTGTTTATCACAGGAACAATCAATCCACCTTTTATAGCCACTGCAAATCCAATATTTATATTGTCATAGTAACCAATTTTCCCGTCTGACAAAACAGTATTAAATTCAGGATGTCTTTTCAAAGATTCTGCGCATGCTTTAGTCAATATATGCCCCATAGTGATAGGGGTGTTTTTTTCTTTAGAAAAAGATTTTCTCTCTTGCTGAACATCAGTCACATCAGTTTCTAAGAAAAAACTCAGCTGCGCAGTAGATGAAAGGCTGTTTTTCATGTGGGAGGCTATACTTTTACGCATTCCCGCCAATTCCTCTATTCTGTCTGCATTTTGTAAAACAGACAACCCTCTATCACCCTGGCTACTCGCAGAAGAGGACGCCTTTTGAACATCTGCTTCTGTTATTCTGCCTCCTGGACCAGTCGCTTCCACCTGTGCTAAATCAATGCCTAACTTGTTAGCAAGGCGTCTTGCACCGGGAGTGGACCTGACGGGTTTTTCAACCCCGTCTTCTTTAGTGTTTGGGGACTTGTTCTTTCCTATCAATTTGGGCTTTAAGCCAGAGCTACCAGAACCTTGTTCTTCCACAGGCACGCTTTCTCCTTCAGCCAAGATGTATCCAATCACTCCATCTACCTCAACCATTTGCCCAATCTCTACTACCGGATGAAAAACTCCTGCGGTCGTCGCTTCCAAATCGTAGTTAATTTTTTCTGTCTCAATTTGGGCAATAACTTCACCCTGGGAAACGGCGTCCCCTTTATTCTTGAGGAATTTCGATATTGCCCCCTCAGACATAACCATTCCTAACTTTGGCATTACAATCTTTTCTGACATTAAATCACTCCTGTCACCTATAACTCTATTCTAATAAAGATGCCGCCGCAGAAATAACCCGTTCTTTTGTAGGCAGAAAAGCCATTTCTAATGGCAGGCTATATGGAACCGAAGCATGAGGAGAAGTCACCCTTACCGGGGGAGCATCCAAATAATCAAATGCCTGTTCCGATACTAGTGCGGAAATGTCAGTAGCGACGCTACACCGAGGATAATCTTCATCTACTATCACTACTTTCTTTGTTTTAGTAACCGAATTCAAAATCGTTTCTTCATCAAGTGGCGATATTGACAATAAATCAATAACCTCTACAGAATATCCGGCATTTTCCAACTCTTCCAATGCCTGTACACAAAGCAAAGTCGTATACCCTAATCCAATTAAAGTTATATCCGTACCCTCTTTAACAATACTTGCTTTCCCTATTGGAATTTCGTAAATATCTTCGGGCACATGTACTCCATAAGAAAGACCTTGGTTAACTTCTGCGGTTGTTCCTCTTCCCATTAGCATTTTGTGATTAAAAACAATTACAGGATCTGGGTCTCTTATAGCAGCAACATGCAATCCTTTAGCAGTATATGGATCTGAGGGAATAACGCATTTTAAACCCGGGAAGTGAGCAAACGTTGAATACAACGATTCTGAATGTTGAGCTGCAGCATTAGTCCCGGCTCCAATACTAGTCATAATAGTTAATGGCATCGGCAATTTCCCGCCAAACATATAATGCATCTTAGCTGCATTATTAAATATTTGGTCACCACACACCCCAATAAATCCTACAAACATCAAGTCGACTACCGGCCTTAACCCCGTAGCCGCTGCCCCTACTCCTGCACCCATAAACCCTGCTTCAGAAATTGGAGTATCTCTTATTCTTTCTGGTCCAAATTTTTTAATTAGCCCTTTAGTCAGTCTAAAAGGACCACCCCAAGCATCTTCTTTATCATCTCTACCCGCTCCACCAGCTATATCCTCTCCCATAATAAATACAGTGCCATCCCTTTCCATTTCTTGCGACAGGCCTTCGTTTACCGCTTGAACAAAAGTTATTGACCTAGTTTCTTTTTGTGTTTGAACCATATTTTCCTCTCTTAATCCTGAATTAATGAAGTAAGTTGCGTTATACCTTTGTTTTTAGCTGTTCAATACTTCGTCAACAATTCCGGTTTCAACAAGCTTTTGCTGAGGATAAGAAGTATATACATCTGAATAAAGCTCTCCTATTTCTGGAAAAGGGCTTTGATTTGCAAACTGAGAAGCCGCTTCGATTTCATTTTCAGCAGATTTTTCAATCTCCGCCAACTCTTTCTCAGTAGCAAGTTCTTGATCTAATAGATGTTCTCTAAGTCTTTTAATACAATCTCGCTCCCGATAATATTCCTCTTCTTCCGAATATCTATATTGACTTGTATCGTCCGCTCCAAAATGCCCTTCGTATCTGTAAGTCATCGCCTCAATCAATGTTGGACCATCTCCAGACCGAGCTCTATCTACAGCTTGAGAGCTAACCTCCCACATTTCCACTACAGATTGACCATCAACGGTTATTCCTGGCATATCGTAACCGGATGCTCTATCTGCAACAGAACCTCCTGCAACAGAGTATTCAAAAGGAGTAGATTCGGCATATCTGTTATTTTCGCAAACAAAAATCACTGGCAACTTCCATATACTTGCCAAATTCATTGCCTCATGTAGTGCGCCTTGGTTAGATGCCCCATCTCCAAAAAAAACAACGCTGACGTTGTCAGTATTTCTCATTTTGGCACTTAACGCAGCTCCGGTAGCAACTGGTATATTAGACCCCACAACCCCGTTAGCACCGAGCATACCCTTAGTAATATCTGCAATGTGCATGGTTCCGCCCTTTCCTTTATTGGTACCCGTTGATTTACCCAATAATTCAGCCATCATCTCGTTAACATCCACACCCCTCGCTATACAATGGTGATGACTACGATGTGTGCCTAAAACATAGTCTCCGTCTTTCAGGTGGGCACAAATGCCTGTAGGGACAGCTTCTTGGCCTACGGAAGAATGCATTCCTCTCAGTTTTCCAGAGTCTGCTTCCCGCTTACACTGCTCTTCAAACCTACGAATCAAAACCATGGTTTTGAACATCCGTTTTAAAGTCGCTTGGTCTAGTTTCTGTTTTGCTGTAGCCACGATTTCCTCCAACCAACGTTGATTTTTAGCCCTTCTACCTATAGTTTATAAAAAAGAGATTATAGCATAATACATTTCTTTTTCTATTTCCGAAAAAGTCTTTTGGACTTTAGGGTTGTTTTGAAAAACAACCCTAACCAGCAATTTTAGTAAGTTTTTGCATTGACCTAAGATAAGGTGGCGGTTCGACACCCCTTTCCGCGTATTCACTCACAGAAACTTCTGCTACATAAATATTTTTGTTGGAATCAATAGCCATGCCGTGTGGGGCATAAAATCTTCCTGCCTCAGTTCCCGCAGGCTCTTCACTTAGTCTCGCCTTAACCTGTCCCGACTTATCAAATATAGTTACTCTGGGACCAAGATGTCTTCCTATTTCATTAGATGCTTGGCCAGCAAAATACTCCCCAACATACACTAACCCGCCTTCTTGTTTATCAACACAAACAGCTGCAGCTCTAGACAGATTAACCCATTGGGTTTCAAATTTACCCTTGTCATTAAATATCTGTATCCGCCTATTTTCCCTATCAGCAACATAAACATACCCTTCGTTATCTATATCTATATTGTGCACTATGTTGAAACTTCCAGGATCAGTTCCAGAATCTCCCCACGACTCAATAAATTCTCCATCTGCCGAATATTTGTGTACGTTTGCATTACTATATCCATCTGCCACGTATAAATCTCCACTTCTGCCGTCTATGGCGACATGGCACGGGCGACAAAATGGCTTACCGCTCATCGGCTTGCTTTCCGATCCGATTTTCATTAATAGCTTGCCATCAGGGGTGAATTTTTTTATCGTATTGTCTGATACGTCTGCACAATAGACAGAATCATCAGGACCTATAGCTATTCCGTGAGGATTGCCAAAGGCTCCCTCTCCCCAAGAATCCAAAAACTTACCATCGCTGTCAAAAATTATTATAGGATGCCCCCCCCTGTTAAAAACATAGACTTCGTCCTTGGAATTAACAGCTACAGCAGTAGCCTCTCTATACGTCCAACCCTCAGGTAGTTCACCCCAATCATTACCGTCAACTTCATATCTAAACCCTTCTGTTCCTAATATGGTCATGCTTCCTCCTGTTTTAAGGTCTTTCTAAAAAGACCGTTACTCCCATATCAATATATTTTTGTCTTGTTTCCTTAGTGTAATTTCTAAAGCACACCTTTGTGCCTGTGTCTGCAAGCTTATCTACAACCTCTTGAACACACGCATCAACACTTTGGAGCCTATAGCTGGGATTTGATTCTAGGTTGAACGTCAAATCTGCTGGCCCAAAAGATAAGCAGTCTACTCCTGGCATGGCAAACGCTTTTGCTTTTTCTATTGCATGTATTGATTCTATCTGCAACCACAACACGCCATATTGATTCCACCATTCTGCATACTTTAATCTGTCCGAATTGCCATCAAGTCCATATCTATAGGTGCCTCCCCAGCTCCTAAGCCCTACTTTTGGGTAGTAGAAATTTTTTATAGATTCTTCCGCAGTTTCAACTAATTCAACTTGCGGCACCTCTATTCCTTGAGGCCCTAAGTCCAACATATTGCCAATCAAATATGAGTGCTTAGTATGTTTAATCCTAAACTGAACATGCGTGTTTAAATCGGATGCCATGTTGCAAAATTCTACTATTTTTTCTTCATTAAAAGGAGCATGTTGACTATCTATAGACAAATAATCATATTCTCCTGTTTCCACAATCCTTTTTAGTTCATCTCTGCTTATATATGCCGAGGTTACCGCACCAACACATATATCCCCTTTATTTATCTTGTCTTTCAAAAAAAGCGCTTTTTCGTTCATGATTCTCACTTGATAAAACTTGGTCGTTTAAGACTAACACAATTAAATGTGTTTTCTCTATATATCCAAATAATTGCCTACAAGACCCTTTAACATTCACATTGACCTCTAAACTTCATGTTAAATATAATTGACCACACATGATTCCTTTGAAATTAAATATAAATAATTTTCTCTGTTATGGAGAAAATGTTCCAACGCTTGATTTTCAAGGAATACAACTTGCTTGCTTGTGTGGCCAAAATGGCCACGGTAAAACAGCAATCCTTGAAGCAATAACTTGGTGTTTGTGGGGAAAGGGAAGAGCCCAGACACAGCAAGAATTTGTTCGGATTGGCCAAAAAACTGCTTCGGTTGAATTAGAATTTGAATGTCGCGGAAACACATATAAAGTCTCAAGAATTTTTTCTAGGCCTCGCGGTACAGGCACAGGTAAAACAAGCCTAGAAATCCGCGTCGGCTCGATTCCTCTTACAGGCAATACTATCGTTGACACCCAAAAGGAAATTGATCTCTTGTTGAACATGGATTACCGGACATTTATCAACACTTCTTATTTGAAACAGGGAGAAGCAGATATTTTTGCAACCAGCAAGCCTAATGAGCGAAAACAAATATTAGCTAACATTTTGTCGCTATCTTCATATGACCTTTACGAAACTGATTCTAAAAAGTTAAGCGCAGGATTTAGTCGTTCTGCTGAGGAAAACAGTGCAAAAATTGCGTTCAAGGCCCAAGAGGTTGAATCATTCGGCAATATGTCAATCGCTTTGGAAAGTATTGAATCCCGCCTTTCCGAACTAGACAAGAAGATTGAAAGAGAGAGTGACGGTTTTAGCAAGATATCGCAGGTGGACTCTTTAGATTTATTAATTGATTCTAATGAAAAACAGGTACAAGTCCTCCATACGAGACTCGCCGAGCAAAAACAAATAATCGACTCAAACCAAGATGTGATTTCCCGCAAGAACGAAATTGAAGAAGGGTTTAGCAAACTCGAATCTCTAAAAACAGAACTTGGCGAGTCAATTCAAAAGGATGCACTGCATCGCAGCTTACAAGAGCGCCGCTTATCTCTTGAAAAGACCATTACTGCCGCCGAATCAAAATGTTCAGCAGAATTATCTAGCGTCAAGAAAAACATCCATGACTATTTAGAACCGAAAGCGAAGCTTCTTGCAAAAATCACAGAAGATATTCAAAACGAATCCCAAGATTTATCCAGCTTAGAATCAAACCAAAAAACCACCCTCAAAAAGCTAGTTGATGAAAAAAATGACATCGATAAACAAATAGAAAAATTAGTTGATGAAAATACCAGGCTTCGCTCACAACACCAAGATATTAGAAGCAAATTCAAAATGCTTGAATCTAAGAAGCCGATATGTCCTCTTTGCGAACAATCTCTTTCTCATGGTGCCCATAGTAATTTAAGAACTGGTTATGAAGATGAAGGAAGGTCTTTAAATACAAAACACAAAGGAAACGAGAGTAATATAAAGATTTTTGAAAAGGAAAGGGATTCGGTCGAAAAATTAATCGAAAAAATTAAAATTTCCCAAGCATCAGAGCTAAAAGAAAGGCAAAACACACTATCAATGCTAAATGCCGAAAAGCAATCCGCCATAGAAGCCCAACACCAAATGACCAAAGCAGCCAAGAGGGCGCAAGAATTACAAACTTTATTGGAAACCAAAGCTTATTCTTCTACTGAGTTTTCTAGTCTTAAATCAGTTGAGTTAGAAATTGAAAGGCTAAGTTTTGACCCGTTAAGAATACAGTCTTTAAATGCCGAAATAGAAAAGAACTCCCATTTTGAATTGGAACATGGACAATTAAAATTATCTATAGAATCTCTCCCAAAAGTAATTTCTTCTTACAATGAAGTAAAAACACAAGCAGAACAAATAGATAACGAAACCAACTTAAAGAAACAAGAAAGGTTTTCCTTGGAGAAAAAATTGTCGGAATTGTACCAAGAACCCCTAGATGAAATAAATAGCCTTTCCATACAAAGTCGCTTATACGAAATAAGAAGCCAAAGAGAAAATGCGTTTGCGGAAACAAAAGTGGCCCGAGAACAAATTCAAAGGCAAGAACAACTATCAGGCGATATAACCGTTTTAAAAAATGAAACAGCAGGTTTCCTTGAAAATAAAATCATTTATGACGAATTATCTGCTGCTTTTGGCAAAAACGGTGTCCAAGCATTACTTATTGAGAATGCTCTACCTCAATTGCAAAATGACGCAGATCGTTTTTTGAAAAAATTAACTGACGGCAAACTATCTATCAAATTCCAACTGTTGCAAGGTAAAAGGGGTGCTAGCTGGAAGCTAGGAATACCTTCAGAAGATTTGGAGATTCTAATTTCTGATGAAACCGGTACCCGCAGCTACGAAACATTTAGCGGCGGAGAGTCTTTTCGGATAAATTTTGCTGTACGGATAGCACTATCTCAATTGCTTGCGAATCTATCCGGGGTTGGAAGAACAATCTTGTTTATAGACGAAGGTTTCGGTTCCCAAGACAAAATTGGTCAAGAGCTATTGGTTGAAGTTCTTCAGGCAATAAAATCTGATTTCGATAAAATTTTAGTCGTTACCCACATAGAAGACATTAAAGAAGCATTTCCAACTAAAATCGAAGTTGAAAAAACAGAATCTGGTTCAAGGTTTAGTATAATTTAATCACACTTATTGCCTTCAGTTTCTAAAGCAACACTTTTAAATATTTACCGGTATCAGAATTTTTTTTCATTGCTATGCTTTCAGGAGTTCCTTCTGCAAGAACCTTTCCTCCGTCATTGCCTGCTCCCGGACCAAGGTCTATTATCCAATCTGCATTTTTTATCAAATCCATATGGTGTTCTATTAATACAACGGTATTTCCGGAATCAACTAGTTTATGCAAAACAGCCAAAAGCATATCGCAGTCCTGAAAAGAAAGTCCGGTTGTTGGCTCGTCAAGAATATACAGCGTGTTTCCAGTTGATCTTTTAGAAAGCTCCGTGGCCAATTTTATCCTCTGTGCTTCTCCTCCGCTAAGCTGCGTCGATGGTTGGCCTAATTTTAAATACCCAAGCCCTACTTCGTTCATTGTTTTTAGTTTGTTATAGATTGCTGGAATATTTACAAAAAAGTCTCTTGCTTCTGAAACAGTCATATCAAGTACTTGTGCTATGTTTTTCCGGTTATACTCAATTTCCAGGGCTTCTCTACTATATCTAGCTCCCGAGCACACTTCGCAGGCCACTGTTACATCGGGAAGGAATTGCATTTCGATTGTTGTGTACCCATCTCCGGCACATGCCTCACATCGCCCCCCTTTAACGTTAAATGAAAATCTGCCCGGCTTATATCCTCTCATTCTTGCTTCAGGCACTTTAGAGAACATTTCCCTTATTGGGGTGAACGTACCCGTATAAGTAGCAGGATTGCTACGAGGAGTCCTTCCGATTGGAGCTTGGTCTATATTAAGGACTTTATCTATATTTGAAATATTTGAAACTGCTTCGTTGTTACCGGGCTTATCCCTAGCCCCAAACAACTGCTGGGCCAAGCTTTTATAGAGAATCTCGTTAATCAGAGTGCTTTTGCCAGAACCTGAAACTCCAGTTACACATACTAACATTCCTAACGGGATTTTTACGCTTATATTTTTCAGGTTGTTTTCTTTAGCGCCCCTAATATTTATCGATTTTCCATTTCCATTCCGTCGGTTGGCAGGAACATTTATATTCTTTCGGCCACTCAAATAGTTTCCTGTAACTGATTCTTTTGATTCTTTTATATCTGAAATTGGTCCTTCAGCAATAATTCTCCCGCCGTATTCGCCTGCTCCAGGACCCAAATCAATTATATGGTCAGCTGACCTCATAATTGATTCATCGTGCTCTACAATTAATACTGTATTGCCTAAATCTCGCAATTTTTTCAAAGTTCCTATCAATTTATCGTCGTCAGCAGGGTGTAACCCAATAGAAGGTTCGTCACATACATATAACACACCTGTTAATCCTGACCCTATCTGTGTAGCTAGCCTTATCCTCTGTGCTTCACCACCACTCAACGTTGCAGATGTTCGATTTAATGTTAAGTAGCCAAGCCCTATATCGATCATGAATTCCAGTCTGTTCTTTATTTCAACCAAGATTTGATTCGCTATTATTTTCTCTCGCTCTGTAAGGTTTTTACTTGCTGTTTTATAATCTGCTGAATTACCCGATGGTTTTACATTGGTAGAATTTGCTGTTTCATCAATCCATGTCAACGCTGATTTAACAGACATGTCAGTTACTTGAATTATGTTTGACTCTCTGACTTTCACCGAAAGGGCTTCTTTTTTCAGCCTATTACCCAAGCACGAATTACACTGTCTAGAAGCCATATATCTTCGTAATTCATGCCTTGAATACATGGAATCTGTTTCGTTATACCTGCGCTCAACGTTAGAGATTACTCCTTCGAACATTTTAGAAAATCGCACAGGTTTCCCTTTTTGATTAATATGTGTGCCAGACACTGATAGCTTGTTACTTCCATAAAGTATCAATTCAATGATTTCCGGGTTTAAGGTTTTAATCGGCTCGTCGAGAGAAAATCCCATATAGCTAGATAATGACCGCATCATGCTTAAGTGCCATGAGCTAAGACTGCCATTTCTTGACCAAGGACGTATAGCACCTTGGTGTATTGATAAACCGGTATCCGGAATCACCAATTCAGGGTCTGCTTCTAGCCTATATCCCAGTCCTGCACAAGCCATACATGCTCCATGAGGGTTATTAAAGCTAAATGTTCGCGGCTCTATTTCCTCAAAACTCACCCCGCATGGTACACATGCAAATTTATCTGAATACACAACTTCCCTGCCTTCTGATAAAGCAACTTGCACAACCCCTCCAGACAAGTTCATCGCACTGTCTATGGAATCTACTAATCTACTACGGTCTATTTCTTTTTCTATTACCAATCGATCAACTATCACTTCAATTGAGTGCCATTTTTGCTTATCCAGATTAACGCCTTGGGTTACATCGATTTGTTTACCATTAACCCTTGCTCTCACATATCCGTTCTTACGCACCATTTCAAAAACTTCTTTATGTTCTCCTTTTCTACGTCTTACCAGAGGAGCTAGCACTAAAAACTTTGTCTTTTCCGGAAATTTTAAGATTGAATCTGCTATCTGTTCTATCGTCTGGGACTCTACAAGACGGTTGCACTGATAACAATAAAGCCTGCCTGCTCTAGCAAAAAGTAAACGAAGATAATCATAAACTTCGGTAACAGTACCTACTGTAGATCTCGGGTTGTGAGAAACCCCTTTTTGGTCTATTGAAATTGCTGGCGAAAGGCCCTCAATGCTATCAACATCAGGTTTGTCCATCCTTCCTAAAAATTGCCTTGCATAAGATGAAAGCGATTCTACATATCTCCTCTGTCCTTCCGCGTAAACAGTATCAAAGGCTAATGAGCTTTTGCCTGAACCTGATACTCCCGTTACAACAACCAACTTGTTTCTTGGAATTGCTACGTCTACATTTTTTAAGTTATGCTCTCGGGCCCCAGTTACTACAATTTTTTTCATGCAAGCAGTGTCCTAAATCTAAGTCGGTAAATACCTTGTGGCCAATTTTATCATCGGCAATCTTGATTTACATTACCAATCGCGCAATATAAACATTTAATCAACAGAAGACTGCAAGTTTATATTTTATTGCTGTGAATTCCTCCATATGATATTATTGCTTTGGTATTAACTACTAGATTAAATAGTTTAGGAGTCATTGTAATTGGCAAGCGTGTTTTTAAGAGACGGAGAAGATCCTGACAGTTTATTAAAACGGTTTCAGAGTTCTATGCAGAGGTCAGGCATTTTAAGAGAACTGCGAAACCGTAGGTATTTCCGGTCCAAAGGCGAACAAGATCGCATGGACAAAGCTAGGAGCATTCGCCGGCTACGCCGAAGGGTTCGCAAGTTTTAGAGTTTAATACAAATAGTCTTTTTTATTACCATCGTTTTGTCCAGCTCTGTTCTGTCAATTAATCGCAGGGCCTTCACCAGAAAAAATTTAGTTTCTCCAGTTCATTTTGTCTGTAATGTTTAAAAATGAATTATGCAATTTCTGATTTGAGACTATAATTCCTTCCGAAAACAAGCTTGCTTTTCTTCCTTTTCTGTCTGTAGCTACTCCTCCTGCTTCTTCAACTAACAATATGCCTGCTGCTATGTCCCATGGTTTCAAATTATAGTTGAAATAAAGGTCTGTTCTTCCGGCGGCGACGTAAGAAATGCCTAGAGCCGAAGAGCCAATAATTCTTACGGTTTGAATATCGGGCCAAAGTTTCTGAATTACCTCAAAACCAAACCTTCCTCCATCATCGCCATAGCTCAAATCCATGCCAATTATTGATTTTTCAAGTTCTGTTTTGTCTGAAATATTAATTTGCTTACCGTTTAGGAAGGCGCCTTTCCCCTTTTCTGCTATGAAAAGCTCGTTCTTTTTGGGGTCAAAGTTAGCACCCGCAACAACCTCTCCGTCATAGGATAACGCTAAAACGATTGAAAAAATTGGTATCCCGGCGGCAAAATTTCTAGTTCCGTCTATTGGATCAACAACCCAAACAAACCCGCCTGGCATATCACCTTTAAAGGATTCCTCTCCAATCATACCCATGTCAGGGAAGTGGCTTGTTAATTGTTCAAATATTAATTTTTCCACAGCTACATCAACATCTGTTACTATATCCTTAGGTCCTTTAGATTTGATTTTTTTTTCTTGGCTAAACCTCGATAACAGAACGTCTCCCGATATTCTTACGGTTTCTTCTATTACTTCTATGACTGATTTACCTGTTTTTGATATTGGTAATGATGACAATAACAAATCTCCATCTAAACAAATATTTGTCCGTTTTTATCAAATTGTTTTTTAACCTTTGGTGTTAGTTCACCACAAAGTCATCGAATCTAAAAACATTTTCTTTAAATCTTGTGCGCTAAATTCAATCGGGCATAATTTTGTAACTCGGTGTTGAGGCAAGGTTCCTTGCACTAATTTATCTACGTCTTTTTCTGAATATCCTACTTCTCTTAGCCCGTTTGGCATATTAATCTGCTTCATTATATCTGTCACTGCATTTGCCAAAACCTCACCAGCTCTATTTTTGTCTTCACCCAGTATTTCTGCTCCTAGAAATTTTGCTGCTTCTAAGTGCCTGAAAGGGTCAGATTTTCCAGTAAATTTAAATACCGCCGGAGCGTTCAGAGCTACTGACATGCCATGGGGAACAATTGGCCCTATTCCAGAATATCCTTCTGGGGCAAATTCTTCGACCATTCCCGAAACTGGATATGACATCCCGTGTGGCAAGTGGCACCCTGCGTTGCCAAAACCAACCCCGGCATATGTAGCTGCCAACAACATATTAGCCCTCGCTTCCATATTTTCTTTTTCGTTAACTGCAGAAACTATATTTTCTCCTACCATTTGTAGCGCTCTGGCTGACCATACATCACTAATTGGATTCGAACCTTGGTATGTCGGTCTAGCACCAGGTTCTTTTGGAGCTTCTCGCTTACCATATGGTAGCGCAGTATAAGATTCAAGCCCGTGACATAAAACATCTAATCCGCTGCAGGCTATAACCATACTTGGTAGCGTCTTGGTTGCATCTGGATCAACCAGCCCAACGTTTGGCCTTAGAAACCTATGAGAAATTCCTGTTTTTGCTTTAATTTCCAAATAATCGAATATTGATACACCGGTAGTTTCGCTTCCTGTTCCAGTAGTAGTTGGAATAGCTATAAGCGGCCTAAGCGGACCTGGAACAGCTTTTCCGTCTCCTATCGGGGCATTCACATATGTCAAAAAGTCGGCTTTATAGGTTGAATATAAGTTGCAAGCTTTAGCGGTGTCGATTGTTGACCCTCCTCCAATCGCCACAAATCCATCAAACTTACCTTCTTGGGCACATTGAATCGCATTCTTGAAAGATTTATCTGTGGGCTCCACTCTGACTTCTGTATATAAAAAATTGTCTATTTTATAAGCTTTTATAGATTTGACAACATTTTTCAGCACTTCTGTTGCTGATACGTTTCTGTCAGATAAAACCATGACTCTTTTGGCGCCAAATCGGTTAAGTTCGTAACCTGCTTCGTTACTTACGCCAGGCCCATATTTTATGCTCGATGTATCAATAGAAAAAGCTTTCTCAAACTTCATTTTTCTCCGCACCTGTATTTTGCTATATCAGAACTTTATCAGTTTATGTTTTTAACAGTTATTAATCCTATGCACTCATGCTTAAGCACGTAACTGTTCTTGCAATGCCCTCTATGACATGAATTTGGTTAGTCACCAAATTCCCAACAGAATTTAGATCAGGGCGTTTTACTACTGCTATTAAATCGTATGGCCCTGTTACTTGGTCCACTGTCTCTACGCCGTCTATCGCGTATAATTTGTTAGAAATTTCTCTTGACCGTCCAACTGTTGTTTCTATTAGTACATATGCTTTTGTAGGCATTTTTCATTTACTCCAAATAATAATCGAATTCTATTTGCATCAAGCTACGGTGTCAACGCTAGATTTGATTATCATTTGTCTGGTATTTTCAATGATAATAAACTGGTTCAATTGACCTTGTAAATTTCCACCTCTTTATTGCTATAAACCGTTTCGATGACACCTTTCATTTCTGACTGGAATTTGTTTAAACCTTCAGAAGAATAATAAAGTTTTTCAAGACGACCTATATATATATATTCCACTTCATATTTTTTAATTAGGGTAATTGCTTTTTCTATGTTCTTTGTTTCATAAATCGTGCTGATGTCTAAAATTCTTCTCTGAATTTCACTGTGTTTATTCATTCTTTGTTGTTCTTGATGCCATTTCCAACCTAATATTGTCGGAAACCCCGTATACACTGATATTCTAGAGCCCCACCGGTACATTGGAGTATTTGCTTCAAGCACAACTGGCGTACCCAATAAATTTTTGTTCATCCAAGTAATTGCTTCATAATCAAAACTTAAGTCGACTTCTCCCTTTTGGTCAACATAGACCGAATCGGCCATATATGCTTTTCCATCTAGGGTAGGGCTAGCTTGGATAAATCTATCATCAATTCTTACGGGTGTAGCGAAAATAGGGTAGATAATTCCACAACAGATTAAAAGGGTGCTGGCTAAGAAACCTAATTTATCGATTTTGTTTTTGCTCTCCCTTTTTATTTTGTAGAAACTATGCCAAAACAAGTAAGAACAGCCAATCCCCAACAAAACCCAAGCTTGCAGGTAAAACTTGAAGACTGTGTTCATCCTATCAATATCTCCAGTAATCCTTACAATTTCGACTCCAAAAATAATAGCAAAAGCCATCAGCAAAATAAGGAAGTTGAAAGCGCGGTATTTTGCTTCATAATCAAATTTTTTCAAGAGCGAAATTACGGTGTATCCTATAGCTCCCATTATAAATAGAGCAACCATTGCTGTATTTCCTAAAAGCGCCTTTCCTGGACCAGAAACCAAATAACCAACCAGCATAGCGATGAGTACAATATAAAGTGCCCTCCTAGGTGTTATAGAAATGGTTTTCATATCAGAAAACGGGTATATTCCTTTACGGTTTATGAAAAAGTATGAAATTAATATAGTAAGAAAAACTCCCAAAATCATCCCCGCTTGGCCCAGATCCGTCTTGTTGGTTGTCGGCTCCAAAGAGGAGTAGAAGTTTTCATAATTTGTGTAAAAGGGCATAAAGGCCAAAAAAGATAAAAGATACAAAATTAATGCTTTCAACAACCATCTTCCTACTACTACAATGCCAGCACCACCGTGGACAAACAATTCATGCAACATTAAAGACGAACATCCTAAAACGAAGTAAGTTGGAAAATCCCAAGCATTTATAACCCTTACAGACCCTAGCACTATCGCCATGGTAATTATTAAGAGTGCCTCATTTGCAGATATCATTTTACGGCTTGTTTTGCCAACAGAAGACACCACCAGCGCCAACATTATTCCCAATAAAAGTAATGTGAACGGTATAGATATGAGGTGAGGGTGCAAATCTGCAAATAAGAATGTAAAGAACGGGAATTCGGTCACTTCAAAACCTGGAGGGTCAGGCGGCATCATTCTGCTGCTCTTCCAATAGTCAAAACTCATCCATGCTGATCCATTAATCAATTTGTCCCAAATTCCAGATAATATTTGAGCAGCCCCATCTAGATTTCCCAACAAACAAACAAACATCATGGCGGTTAAACCTGCCAACGTAGCTGCCCAGGTTATAGGGCGGTTTGATTTAACCCCTTTCAGCAAATTATTTTTTTTTGTAATGGTGCCTGAAAAAATATTAAAGCCCAGACTAAATGAGGCTGATGCCGCCATTGCGAAAAATGTAGGTATTGCTAAATTGAATGCTGTTGTTGGAACAATTCCACATATTTTAATCAAGTTTGTGACTAAAAAATGCCCATAATAATAATAGTTTAGAACACCTCCTGAATACCAAGGATCATAAGGGGGCAAGTATAGAGAGCGCGTGAGTGCGTTAATGTGTGCTAACTCCATTGGCTTCTCTCCACCGCGATAGGGATGCCACAAGTCAGGGTTGAACATCCTTAAAGCTACAAAAGCAATAAATGCTAGAACAAAAATCGTTTCTTCAATCGTAAATATTTGCCAGTATCGTTTAAATAATGAAATTAATTCTTTTCTTTTGAATATAAAAAGTATTGTATTTGCTGCTAACACTAACAAAACCGAAATTATTACCACTACAGATGAGTATTCAAATATTCCCCAGCTTACCAATGACCATACTAAAAATCCTACAACAGAAATTCCCAATATTTTTGTTAATCCGTAGCCTTTATCCGAAAGGTTCTTGAATAATATTAGGGTTGTTGGTAAAGATATAAGCCCTAGGATAATTATTGCTATTCCCCAAACCAGTAACGGGTACTTTTCAGACAAAGTTTCGTCCGAAAATAATTCATTCCATTGATTAGACGTTTTTTCTTTAATTCTTAATTGTTTCGTGGTCTCATTGTTTAAATGTTTTTCTTCTCCCGCACCTTGAATTACCGCTTCTTTCAGTATTTCTTCTTTAATTTGTTCTCGATTAAGATTCCCTGTATTTTTGAAAATCAACACCTTGGGGTGATCATAAACAGTTAAGCTTTCGTCCAAATATCCTAGATTTACAACTGTCCCTCTGTATTGTTCTGGCTCAGCAAGCTTCAAATTTGGTTTTGAATACGTATCGTTGATGAATGATATTCCAAATATCTCAGGATATTGCTTTTGGCTCGCTTCTTTTACTAGCGAATATCCAAGCTGTTCTTTAAATAAAGCCTGATAATATCCAAGCGTTATAGGATATCTTTCTGGTAATCTTGGAATCGTCCCATAGAGTCTATTAGAAAAAATAATTAAATAGTCTCCCGCAGATAAAACACTCGATATTTGTTCAAATTTTATCTGCGTATCATCTTCATACAGTTGTAATTCATTTATTTCGTACTCATACATTTTCGGGATAGATTCTTCCCAATGTTCTTTTATTAAAACACTACCCGGTTCAACATTATTGTTCACCCATTCAGAAGCCCTAACGGCAGTGTGCTTTTCTCCGTAAATAGAAACAAAGGCAAGTGCTTGAACTAAAGTAGCTGAAAATAACAGCCCATAGAATAATCCCGGGATTATTCTTCTTTTTTCCCCAATAAAAATCGAATTCCCAAACAAGCCATTCATCCAAACACAACTTATTACAATAAGTGAAGGAATAGCAGGCAAAAGGTATCTCAAAAATTTCGCCTCCAATGCTCCAGTAACAATGAGGTACGGAACAAGCCATGCTAAAACTATCAACAATGGTCCTTCACCCCTGTTTCTAAAGTGGAAAAAGACCAGCAATGAAAAAAAAGCTACACCTAGACCCAACGTCTGGCCATAAGGGTACGGGATACTTGTACAGATAAACCCAGGAACCACCACCGCCGCAACAATATAAATAATATTAAGCTTTATCCCCATCTTACCTACAAATTGGCCAATCAATCCGGTAATAACGAAAAGGCCCAACGGAACACCCAAGCCCCATTTCATCAACTGCAACAACTGATAAATGTATGGAGTTGTCCCTATATATTGCCGGGTGTAAGGATAATCTCTTATCCTCCAAACAACCTCAGCTTGTTCCAAAATATCTGTTTTATATTTCACCCAGTCCAAAATCATATATGGCTGGATTGTTACCAACACCAAAAAGACACAGGAAAAACAATAAACTACCGGCATCAAAAAATCCTTTACACCCAAATCAATGCCTTTGGTTTTATTAGTTAAGAAATACACATAAATAGCCGCTATTGGAGAAAAACAAATTGGTAGAGCGCTTACCTTACAACCTAAAGCAAATCCGATCATTACGCCGGTTAAAGCTAAATACCTAGCTTTACCCGTTTTTGCAAATTCTATGGCTAGATATACACTAGCGGTTATAAACAAAGTTAATAGCGAATCTACTGTATAAAAATGGCTGTTTTGTATGCTGATTACAGAAACCGCAAGCAGCGACGCTGCTACCAGCCCAACAATTTTGTTTGATAGCCTTTTTCCAATTAGATACACTAGCCCCAATGTTATTAAATCTGTCATTCCAGATATGGCACGACCTATAGTGCGGATGTCGTATTGCTCAAACAGTTCTATTTTCCCAAAAAGGGAATATATGGACTTCAATAAATATAACGGAAAGGATCCATATGCAAACCATCTTGGATTCAATCCGCTATTATCTTTATCAAAAAAAGAATTTATCCCTTCTACAGGAGATAAATCCATAACTTTCATCAAAATCGCTCTTTCGTCAGGATGTGGTGTGTAATTGAACCCCTCATCCCAATTCAATCCATAAAATCTCAGAAATCCGGCTAGCAAAAATATTAGTGTTACTGCTGTTGCCCACATTACCTTGTTCGGGAAATGTTTTTTGTTAATCTCCATTTTTTATGTGCTACCGGGTTATTTTCAAATAAAGATTTGTGAGTTGAAATCTGCTACTAATATTTTTTCATTTGAATCTACTTTTAAAATTGAAGCAAACTTGTGGCCCATGTTAGTTATTTTTTCTCTTCCGCCCATATTTCTATCTAATATCGTCAATACTCCTGCCACAGTACATGCTTGACTTTCTATCGCCTTAACTGCTTTCACTAAACTTCCCCCCGTGCTACAGGTGTCGTCAACTATTAGTACCTTTTTACCTGCATTCAACTCACCCTCAATCGTTTTTGACATTCCATGGTCTTTTGCTTCTTTCCTAACTATCAATCCATTTACTCCGTTGCCGCTATAGCTACTTGTTATAACCAATCCGGCAATAATGGGATCAGCTCCTATTGTTGGACCTGCAACGGAATCTGCTTGTAAATGCCTTAATGCTGGCAAAAATACTGACGATACTATTTGTAGCCCTTCCGGATGAAGCGTTATTAGCCTGCCATCAAAGTAATAGCTACTTGTTTTACCAGATGATAGTTTGAAATTTCCATATTTGATTGCACCTGTTGTTTCTGAAAGGCTCATTAATTTTTCACCAGCGTTTAACCACTGTTTATTTAATTTTTCCATTTATTTGTCCTTAACTGTTTTATACAATCCATTGCTAACAATATAGTCATGGACCTTTGGATTCAAATATTTTTTTACTTTCTCTTTTTGTTTAATGATTTTTTTTATTTTTGTACTACTTATATGTTGAGTTATTTTATTTATGAAAACAACATTATTTTCAAAAGCTAGTTTTTTCAGATGATTAAATTCTTCATTACCCATATCCAGCCCCTCCCTTCTAATTACACATATGCGCGCTAGTTTCAATATATCGTTATAGTTTTCCCATTTATTAAACTCTTTAAACGCATCTGCCCCGACAATAAGCCACAACTGTGTTCCTAGCGGAAGCATTTCTTTCATTTCCTTCAATGTGTCAATTGTAAAAGTTGGGCCTTTTCTGTTGATTTCTAAATCACTAGTATTAAACCTGTCATTATCTCCGATGGCTATTTTTACCATTTCAAGTCTTTGTTTCCCAGTAGCTGATGGCAGTAACTGTTTAAGCTGTGGGCATCCTGCCGGCACAAAGATTACTTTATCCAAGTTTAGGTAAGATTTGGCTAATGCAGCTACTTCCATATGGCCTAAATGTACTGGATCAAATGTCCCTCCAAAAATCCCTATCTTCATATTCAATCCCATTCAAAATCTATTTTCCCTACACTGAATGGGTGCCCTTTTTGCAATCCTGCATTTTCCAGTTCATCTATTATTCCCCACTTCTTTAGCATTTCATAAAGTTGCATTTTTGCACCCCAGTTATCATTGTCTATCATTCTACTTATTCGGACAGCTCTATCATAAATAACTCTATACTTGTTTTTTGTCACTGCTATTTTCTTCTGTAGTTCTATTCCCTTTGGTTTTAAGATTGGAATTGCGCTAGTCTGTATTTCTGTAGAATTGTTTTCTTTTTTTTCAGATAACAATCCATCTTGTACATATTCCAACATTTCTTCTAACCCTCGCTTTTCAGTAGCTGATACTTCAACAATTCTTTTCCCATGAACTGCAAGTTTGTTTATTACTTTATCGATATTTGTTCGCCCTTCTTCTAAATCAATTTTATTCAAAACTATTATTTCTTTCCTATGTAATAATTCATCTTTGTAGAGCCTTATCTCTTCTCTGACCTTTTGGTATTCATCTACAACATCTTTTGGACTACCTCCGTTTATGTCTAGGACGTGTATGAAAATTTTAGTTCTTTCAGCATGCCTTAAAAATTCATCCCCTAATCCAATTCCTTTGTTCGCTCCTTGAATCAAACCAGGTATGTCTACCATGACAAATTCTGTTGATTTCATATGTACGACTCCTAATACAGGAGTTATTGTTGTAAATGGATAATTTCCTATTTTAGGCCTAGCGGATGTAACTGCTGAAATCAAACTCGATTTACCTGCGTTAGGAGATCCTATTAAAGCAACATCTGCTAGTAGTTTCAATTCTAAATTTATCTCAACTTCTTTTCCTAATTCACCAGCTTCTGCTATCAATGGATATTGATATGTAGAGGATTTAAATCTTGAGTTGCCCTTTCCTCCTTTCCCTCCCATAGCTACAACAACTTCACTTTCATTTGATCGCAAATCTGCTATCGTCGACCCGTCTTGTCTCTTTACAATTGTTCCAATAGGTACAGCTAATCTTTTATCTTTAGCACTAGATCCATGTTTTTTATTGGAAGACCCGTCTTTCCCTCTATCAGCTTTGATTTTTCTTCTGTATCTATAATCATAAAGTGTGGTTACGCTTTCAGTAGCATAAAATATTACAGACCCACCATCACCACCATCACCACCATCCGGACCTCCTTTCGGTATATATCTCTCATGTCTACCGCTTATAGCACCATCGCCACCCGAACCACTTGATACATGGATTGTTGCACTGTCTATCATGATTATTCTTATTATATCTGTAATTTATTTTATTAGTGTACATATGTTTTTAATAACAACAGTAATATGGCTTAAAAAAACACTAAATTGGCCTGAATATTAGTCAATAGACTATATAAAAAGATGTTGCCCGTGTTGGTTAATCGTCTAATAGAAGTCAGTAAGTGTAGATTTTGTTAGTAACTTCAATATATGTTGGCAGATTAGCTAACAGTTAATCTACGTTTGATATTAGACCGGATAGTGGTTACGTCAGCCAAAATAGAAGAATCTGATTGAAGGTTATTTATTATTTGTTTGCACGAATAAATAACGCTTGAATGTTTTTTACCAGTGCTTTCAGAAATTTCAGCTAAAGAAAGATTTAAATCCTCACGCAAAAGATACATGTAAATTTGTCTTGCGGTTACACACCGGCTATTTCTTGAATTTCCCAGAACAACGTTTTTGGGTATGCCAAAATGCATGGAAACAGCTTCAATAATTGAGGATTTAGTGGCTGTCATGTTTTTTAAGCCTGGAGAAAGTTCTGCTACTATAGTTTTTGCAAGATTCATATCTGGTGAAAGGTTTGTTAGCTGGCTATAAGCCTTGATTTTGTTTACACACCCCTCTAGAGCCCGGATGTTGGATGTTATCTGCTCTGCAAAGTACAATAAAATCTCGCCGGAGATATTGGTTTTTAATGACTCAGATTTGCTTTTGAGTATAGCAACTTTCGTTTCAAGGTCTGGTTGCTGTATGTCTACAATCAACCCACCGAGCATTCTTGATACGAGTCTTTCGTGGAGGGGCTCAATTTCTTTGGCTGGCCGATCACTAGATATAACAATTTGCTTGCCTGCTGTTATTAAAGCATTGAATGTGTGAAAAAACCCCTCCTGTGTCTGCTCTTTGCCTGCTATAAATTGAACGTCGTCTATTAATAAAGCATCGATTAGACGATATTTATTCCTAAAGTGGTCAGTTTTAGCAAGGCGAATGGAATTTATGTATTCGTTTGTAAATTCTTCTGCAGTTACGTATATTGCTTTAGAACCAGACCTATTTAGAGAGCTAGCTATGGCTGTAAGTAAGTGTGTTTTACCCAGACCAACACCAGAATAAATAAAAAGAGGGTTATAGGCCGAACCAGGGTTTTCTGTGACAGACAAACTCGCTGCATGTGCTAGCTTGTTAGATTCTCCTACTATAAAATTTTCAAATGTTCTCCAGCTTTTGTGATAAAAAGCTGGTTTTTTAATGAAGGTTGAAGCATTATGGTGCTGCCTTTCGTTTTTATCAGCCTCAGTATTTGTGTTAACAGACGGGGCTATGACTAAAAAGTTGACGTCAACGGATTTTTGTAGAACCTGTTTTACCGCCAGTGAAATTATTGAGTACATTCTTTGGTCTAACATTTCTGCAACAAAATTATTGGGCACAGATACGGTAATGGACCGGTCGTCTAGCATGTATCCTGCAGTTGAGCTGAGCCAGGTTTCAAAGCTAGACTTGGTTACTTGTAACTGTAATTTTCCTAGTACAGCCTTCCAAATTAGTTTTGGGTCGGTAGGATTCTTGGGCAGTTCCAAATTCACGTCCTTTTGGCGGATAATCTTTAATAAGTAAACTCGAGTTTAGCATTCATAATCTTTGGTTAGCCAAGAGAAAAAAAATGAATTATAGACAAAAAAAAAAGGAAACATGAAAACAACTCTATAAAGTGGCAAAGCCTGAAACAAAAGTATTTAGACTGGCAAAGAGGCGGTAAAGAATATTGAGTGAATAAGTAGGCCTTTCAAATAACAACAGTCTATTAACTATCTTAGGAGCAAACAGCCCACACAAACACAAAAAAATTGTACAAATATAATATTAAGTAAAAAATAATTTTATACGACGCCTATATCAAAGCGAAAACAAAAACAAGAAAACTACGAGGTTGTTGGAACTGTTAAGAATTCAAAAAGCTCCAGAGCTTTTTGAACCTGCTTCCAATAATTGGAGAATCTCTTAAAATTGATTTTAATTCACGCCCGTTATTTTTGTCATTGAAGAATTGAGGGGCGCTTTTCAAGGCTAGCAAGAGGTGGTTTTCTGAAATGCCAAGTTGTGTTGGTCTCCAGAACACTTGGCAAGTGTCAAGATCGCTGATAAGCTGCTCAACCCCTTCTTCACAATGCCATGCTATAATAACGGAAGCTAATGCTACTCCTCCGCCATGTACCCACCCTCTATTGTTTGTTGATTCGACACATTGCCAAAAAACGTGATCACTACCGGGGGCGTATGGACTTTGTATGCTGTTGGAATCCCTTTTCTGAATTGACTCCATTATAAATTTGATGCTTTTGGAAGTAAGGTTGCCGTTTGCTCCAAGAGTATTAGGAAAAAACCCAACAATTTCGTTCCTTTGGTTGCGAACAGAAAGTGTTTTTGATGGGTCTACTGGTGGGGAAAGATTCCTTTTGGAAGAATATTCCCATTCAGAAATCCCTGCTTGGCTGCAAAGTATATCTCCAAGTCCAGCCGTGTTAAGGTGTGAAGGGGCTTTTCTGATAACTGAATAGTCAATTACAACATGGTGTGCATCTAGCCATGGCCAATCTTCTACGGTGCCAACTGTAGAGAATCCTTTCCATTTGGCAAAAACACTGTGAATTATAGCGCCTGTAGATACAATGGTAGGAACTAATATTAAAGGAATAGAAGTTTTTAGAGCAACATATTTTGCGGCATCTAGAACTATTCCGCCTCCAATTGCAACAATTAGTTTAGTTCCGTTTGGAACAGACGACGAGAGAGTTTCTAATTGAGTCCAGTCAAGAGTGTTAATAAACTTAAATCCAATTGGGGGTGAAGAAAGAGCATGCCGAGTTGATTCCAAGGAACTGGGGCTTGTAACCACGAAGTATGGTGGCCATACACTACTTTCTTCTTTTAATAGATTTTCTCCATATCGTATGTCATATTTTGAGGCCGGAGTAGCGTCTGATTGCCCTCCGCTCCAGCCCCCTCTTGGCAAATCCAACATCAATAACACCAATTATAAAAGTTTAATTTAGAGTTTATTTTGTTTACACAGTAAATACTAGCCCCGCTTTAGAGTCTTTCAATCTTCCTGTAGGACTAAAGAATCTAACCATGCTGTAATTTCATCATGTTTTATAAGCCCAACCTTGCGAAAATGAACTTCGCCATTTTGGTCGATAAAGAATGTTACAGGTAAGGCGAGAACACCATAATCGATAGTAATTTTAGCTCCTGGATCTCTTCCTATAGGAAAATCCAAATTGAAATTATTTATATAATTTAAAGTGGCTTCTTCTGGGGCGTTAATTACGGGAGAGTCTATACCTACTACTAGTACTCCTTGGTCCTTGTACTTGCTCCAGATTTCTTGCAGAATAGGTGATTCTTCGGCACATGGAGGGCAATAGGGGTTCCAAAAGTTGAGTATAATGGGGTGTCCTAGTCTATTTGAAAGTTTAAAATATTCGCCAGAAGTAAGTAGCACGTTGAAATTAGGAGCAGGCTTGCCTACGGTGGAAGCTCCACTTAATGCAGTGATCGGTGCTTTTTTATACATTCCGAACCCTATAAAAACAACTGCAGACATGAAAAGTACAAATGTGAAAAACACCACAGCATATATTCTAAAATTAGTAGTCAAGATTTATAGCCGCCAGTGTTTTAGTTGTTTTTTTGCGAACATAAGACACTTCCATTATTCTTAAGAAATTCTATTTCATTTTCCGGTAAGTTGGCGAACCCTCTAAGAAGTTCATATGTGTGTTGACCTAATAAAGGAGGAGGAGTTTCGTTTGAGACTGAACGTGGAGTTGTGTGCTGAAGTGCATTTGCCAATAAAGGTAAATTACCAATACTTGGGTGGTTAACATTCCATATGTTATTGCGATCTTTTGTTATCTCCATTTCGAACACGTCGTCGATGTTGTTTATTGGAGAAGAAGGGATGTTAAATTCTGAAAAAGCTTTTAACCAATAGGACCTACTGTATTTAGAAAATATTTTCGCCAAAATGCATATAAGATCTTCTCTGTTTGTAACGCGATTACTGTTTGTAGCAAATCTAGGGTTGTTTGTTAGAGAAGAAGAAGAAAGCAGGTCAATAAGCCTTCCATACTGTTTTTCAGTAACAACTGCCAAGGTGAACCAAGAATCTTTGGCTTTAAAGGCTTGGTATGGGACAATTTGGGGGTGTTCGCTACCTAACCTTGTGGGAATTTTGCCATTTATAAGAAATGTTTCGCCTATGTTTATAGAGCTCATTAGCGCTACGTCAAACAAAGACAAATCTATGAATTGTCCTTCATGAGAGCGACCTAGCTGTATCAGTGCGGCTAAGATTCCAGAAACGCCAGTAAGACCTGTTAACACATCTAACCATGCAACGCCTATTCTGACAGGTTTGTCTTCGTTCTTTGGCCCAGTAACGCTCATTATTCCCGTTAAGGCTTGCATAGTTAAATCTAATGCGGGCGAATTTTGCACTGGATTTGTACCATTACCGAAACCTGTTATAGATAAATGAATTATTTTTGGATTAAAAGATTTGATATTATCGTAATCCAATCCGTATTTTTTCTTTCTATCAGGCTTGAAATTTTCGACAAGAACATCAGATTTTTGAATTAATTTATACAAGAGCTTAAGGCCCTCATCGGAACCAATATCTAAAGCGAGGCTTTTTTTACCCCTGTTAACAGAAATAAAATACGGGCTTTCATGGGCAATAAAAGGTGGCCCCCACGACCTTGTAGGATCACCTGATATCGGTTCAACCTTAATAACATCTGCCCCCATGTCAGAAAGCATTTGGGTACAAAAAGGACCCGAAACGATTGTCGAAAGGTCTAAAACTGTTATTCCTGTAAGAGCCTTCATCGAATATCCTTTGTATTTATTTGACTAGCATGGCTTACAATAAACCTGTTCAAAAGGCAGGGTCGCCGGTGATAGTTTTGCCTAAAATTAACGTGTGTATATCATAAGTTCCTTCATAGGTGTCGACTGTTTCTAGATTTAACATATGCCTAATTACGTTTCCAGATAAAGTAATTCCATGTGCGGCTAAAATCTCTCTTGCGCTTCTTGCTGAAACTAGAGCCGCTCTGGCATTCTCTCTTTTTGCCAATGAAATTTGAGCAATAGAGGGCATGCCCTTAGTTAAAAGAAGCGAAAGCTGATAGGATAGTAATAGGCCTTTAGTATGCATTGAAACCATGTCGGCAAGCTTGTTCTGAATCAATTGTTTTGAAGATAGACTGGTCCCAAAAGTAAACCTAGATTTAGAAAATGAAAGCGCTTCTTCATAAACTGATTCAAGCGCTCCTAAAACACCCCAACAAATGCCATACCTTGCCTGTGCTAGACAAGATAAAGCCGGGGAGAGCCCCGAAGCCCCAGGTAGCTTGTGGGATAAAGGCACTGCTACGTTGTCTAATTCGATATGCGCTGTTGGAGACAGCCTCAGGCTCATTTTGTCTTCAATTGGGCATATCTTCAAACCGCTTGAATCGGTTGGGATGACGAAACCAGATATAGATTTGGTTTTTGCTTCTTTAGCCCACACTATTGCCAGGTTAGCGAAGGTGGCATTTGTGACCCAAGACTTTTGGCCGGATATAATATATTTGTCGCCCTTTTTAGTATAAGTGGTTTTCATTCCACCCGGATCGGAACCGCCGCCTTCTTCAGTTAACGCAAAACATCCGACAACAGCACCTTTTTGAAGTTGCTCCAAATAGATGTTTTTTAAATAGGCTGAGCCGTATTGATTTATTGGATAAATCGTCAAAGCATTTTGAACACTTACCATGCTTCTAATGCCGGAATCAATCCGTTCTAGCTCATACATGAGTAAACCATATTCTAGATAATTTAAAGGAGAGTTGTTATTGATTGGTTTAAGTTCTCCAAAAGCCCCAATGTTTGCCAAAACGTCTTTAATTTCATTGGCAAACCTGTTTTCATTCCATAAGGTATTAATCTGAGAAGCTAAATTTCTATCTAAAACCTCACGGATATTGTTCTGAAACCGAATAGATGATTCCGGAAAACCGTCTTTTATGTTGTAAAAATCTAGCAAAGTATCCTCACTTTAATGGTTATAATTGCCTTATCCCAATTAATGAAGCAGTAACGAGTAGGCGGTGATCGTATTTATACTTTGGAACACAGGTTACCAGTGTGATTTCAGCTATTTGTGAATTTGTCAATTTCAAATAATCTTGATGGACCACCTCTGTTTTATAAGCTTGGTAGAGAAATTGATGGTCGTTGGTGTTAATCATAACAAATACCTGTTGGTTATCTTTTAACAAATCAACAATTAGTGGTAAGTCGTTGAAAATATTCCCTTCATTAGTTAATAAAGTTTCATAATGCCCAAAATACCACCCTTGTTTGAGCTCTCCGGGAGTTGAAGTTATGGGAATATGGCCAACTATCCTGTTAGGAGTTTCCCAAGAAAGACTTTCGTTTAGTGTTGTTATGGTTAGGGGTTCTATATCAGCTGTTAAATCAATTAGCGGTATGAATAAGTTGTTTGGTTTATCAGATTCATTGAAGCTGAACTCGTGTACTGGAGAAAAAAGGTCTATTTCGATGGGTTGTTTATTAGGCAGGGGTGAATTATTGGCCGGAAGTAGAATCATTGTTTTTTTACCAGTATTATTGTCTTCTTTTCTCATTTGTGCTGTAACAGTGGGGCTGGCTGGAACCGCCTGCGTAGTTGTAGGCATTGCATGAGTTGTTACATCTTTTGATAAAGGGAAAGTATTATCGCGGCTAGAAGTGGTGGTTGATGTAATTATAGCGGTGGGAGTTGAAATAATTTGAGGCGATGATGAAGTACTATGCTTGGTATTAATAGTCTCGGCGACAACCTTCTTTTTTATGTGATTATCTGTAGTTTCCTTAGGCTTGGGCAAATTGCTATCGGCGCTATTTGGGACACTTTTGCTATTGGAATATGGAGCGTTTGCGCTAGGCTCCGACTCTTGCTTTAAAGGTGTTGTTTTGATGATTGGTTTTGGCTTTGCGATTTCGTAATCAAGTGAAGCCATTTTTGAAGAATCCACCGATTGGATAACGTAAAAGTAAAGCGCTGTGCTAAAAAAAACAGTTCCCATTACAGCTATGCCAACCCCTGCCCATAAAAGCAACCTGTTGTTTATTTTTACAAAACCCAAACCCTGCTCCTTATTCTATTATTATAAATCTTAAATAAAGGATATGGACATATTTATCAAAAGAAAGGCTAAATCTAAACTGCAATAACGCCATGAGGCGAAATGTATTATTTAGGAAGATGCAATTTCATATGATTTTGCGGTTTTCAACAACAATGATTCGTTTAATGGTGCAGACATTAACTGGAGCCCAATCGGTAATCCGTTATCAAACCCGCAAGGCAAGGATATTGCTGGAATTCCAGCAATATTTGCTGGAATTGTTAGCACATCGCTCAGATACATCTCAACAGGATTAGATGTTTTTGATCCTCTTTTAAAAGCAACAGTAGGGGATGTTGGTGTAATCAAAATATCATAAGATTTAAAAACCTCGTTAAATTCTTGGCTAATAAGCGTCCTTACTTTTTGAGCTTTAAGGTAATAGGCGTCGTAATAACCGGACGACAAAGCATATGTCCCAATCATTATTCTTCTTTTTACTTCGCTGCCAAAGCCCTCTCCCCGAGTTGATTCTAACGCATCCCACATAGTGCCAGATGTTTCAGAACTATATCCATATTTAACCCCGTCATATCGAGCTAAATTAGCAGATGCTTCAGATGGGGCGATAATATAATAGACAGAAAGGGCATATTTTGTGTGTGGCAATGAAACCTCTTCAATTTTTGCTCCAAGCTTTTCAAAAAGAGCGATAGCTGATTGAACCGATTCGTTTACTGAGGGCTCAATCCCACTAACAAAATATTCTTTTGGTATGCCTACACGCAAGCCTTTGATTGCAGGTTCGGTAATTGATTTTACGTCATAACAAGCATTGTGTTTGATTGATGTTGAATCTTTTTCATCATGGCCGGATAGAACCGACAAGACAGAAGCAGAATCGTCAACAGTTTTCGTAAGAGGACCGATTTGGTCCAATGAACTTGCAAAAGCAACTAGCCCGTATCTACTAACTAGACCATATGTTGGCTTAAGTCCAACAGTACCACATAGTGATGCAGGCTGGCGTATACTGCCTCCTGTATCTGAGCCTATAGAAAACACGCATTCATCTGCTGCCACAGCAGCCGCTGCTCCTCCACTACTGCCCCCGGGCACCCGTGAATAGTCGACGGGATTAGAGGTTGGGTGAAAAGATGAATTTTCAGTAGAAGACCCCATTGCAAATTCATCTAGATTTGCTTTTGCAAGTAAAACAGCACCGCTATTGTACAGCTTATCTACCACAGTAGCGTTATATGGCGGAATAAAGTCCTGAAGCATTTTTGACGCACATGTTGTTTTAATTCCCTTTGTACAGATATTGTCTTTAATCACCATTGGGATTCCTGTTAGCTCGGTTGCTAATCCTTCAGATATTTGTTTATCAGCAGCCCTGGCTTGGTTTAAAGCAAGTTCGGGTTCAACGGTAATCAATGCACGGAGATGTGGTTCAATTGATTCTATTTTTTCAAGGTAGGCCTGGGTGAGTTCAACAGAAGAAACCTCTTTTGCAAGCAAAAGTTGGTTAGCTTGGTTTATAGATAATTTTGTTAATGAAGAAGACATGATAATTAATTTAATACACGCCTAACTTTGATAAAATTATTGTCGGTATTTGGAGAATTACTAAGGATTTTTGTAGCGGGTAGTGAATCATAAGCGATATCTTCTCTCAAGACGTTTTGGTTTTGAACATTCCAACCTGTAGGCTCTACGCTTGATGTATCTAGGGTTTCCAAATCAGAAAAATATTCGAATATGTTTTTTAAATCATCTTGAAGAGATTTGATTTCTTTTTCGGATAAACGTATCCTGCAAAGCTTAGCAATGGACCGTACTTCGTTTAATGATAATTCCATTTTTAAACCTCGGTTCTGCCTATAAATTACTTTAATCAATGACTTTTTATTGTAAATGAACACATAGTGAATATTCAACAAACGTAATTTATAGAACTTAAACTCGTTTGACTGTACCTCTTGCTGGATGCTAGCATGAATTTCGATTTCTAATTTAACGGAACGTATTAGCAGAAAAAAGAGGGCATGGTCCGGAGAAATTTTATGGATAACAAAAGGATGCGCAGGTACATAGTTTGGTTATTAATCGGAATACTAGTTATTGCCGGTGGGGTGTTAGGTAATGCATATTTGGGAAATGATGATGGGGCAGTAGTCCAAACGGCAAAAAACACGCAAACCTCTAACGGAAGCGTTGAAGAACCAGATGGTGCAAATCGAGAAAGCGCAAGAAACCTTGTATATGCAAGGTCAAGCCATACGGCAACAACACTGAGCGATGGAAAAATATTAGTTGTGGGAGGACTTGGTTCAGACAAAAAGCCAATGTCTAGAGTAGAAATCTATGATCCAAAAACGGACACTTGGATAACAACCACTGATTGTAGATCTCCTAGGGCAGATCATACTGCAACGCTATTAAAATCAGGAAATGTTCTGGTGGTAGGAGGAACAAGTGATGTCGGCGTAGCATCAACTGCAGAAATATTTGACCCCAAGACAAAATCTTGGGAATACGCAGGAAGAATGTATTTTGCGAGGCAGACACATCGAGCAACATTATTAAATGATGGCAGAGTGTTGATAACTGGAGGAAAAGGAGTAAATAAAGCGATTGATGCTGTTGAATTATATAATCCCATCACAAAAGCTTGGTCTAGAGCAGGGAGTTTGAATTTTCCAAAATATGGGCATACAGCAACGCTGTTGCCTGACGGAAATGTGTTAGTTGCTGGAGGCGGAGAAGGATTTGTCAGGCAGGTTCATGGAGAAATATTTTATCCTGAATCGTCGACATGGAGGTCTTTAACTTCTGTAATGGATGTAGGGAGAGGTGGGCATACAGCAACGCTAGTAGGTGATGGAACGATATTATTTGTCGGAGGAACACAAGATTCAAACCGATCGTCAGTTTACAGCATATCTAATGAAGCATGGGCAATTGGCGCAACGACAGAAAAGGTAAGGGATAACCACACAGCGACCTTGATGAAAGATGGTCGTGTGTTGATTGCTGGGGGAGGGTTAACAACCATGTCAGCTGAATTATATAATCCAGAGGACCAAACATGGAGCCCTGCAGGAGATATGAATATCAGCAGGAGAGAGCACACCGCCACTCTTCTAAATAACGGTAACATTTTGATTGTTGGAGGCCAGCACGGCGGTCAAATAACAAGCTTGGTCGAGATGTTTGACCCTAAAACTAATCGTTGGGATGCTTATAACTTACAGGGACAATGGATTGATGCAGGAGTAATGCATATACCTCGCAAGAACCACACCTCGACTTTATTGCCCGATGGATCTGTTTTAGTAACTGGGGGAATAACCAGGGTGGATGAGTTAGATGAAAGAGGAGCGACCCAATTATTAGCCGAAGCGGAAAGATATCTTGTTGATGGGATTAAATCATGGACAAAAGCTGGCAAAATGTCATCCATGCGGACGGGCCACACAGCTTCTTTGTTGACTAATGGCAAAGTTTTGATTGTAGGTGGGGCCACCGTCAATTCTGCAACAGATAAACAAGACCAAAAAGAATTAAAACACCTGCATTTAACAGAAATGTATGACTATAAAACGAACACTTGGACAGAATCACCTCCTATGAAAGTGGCTAGGTGGGAGCATACATCCACCGCCTTGCCATCAGGAGATATTTTAGTTGTAGGTGGAGAAAATTCTGAAGGATTGCTATCCTCAACAGAACTATTCGACGTTGAAAATAATGAATGGGTTGTTCTTGATAATTTATCCTATCCGCGAGCAAGGCATGTCGCAGTATTGCTTTCTAGTAATAAAGTACTTGTTGCAGGAGGAGGGAGCGAGAGTGCCGAAATCTATGATGTTGAATCCAAACAATGGACAAAAATTGGAGGTTTAAGCCAGAACCTTAATTTGTCTGCTGCCTCTGCATTGCCGGGCGGAAAAGCGATAATAGTTGGCGGGTATGGGACAGAAGGAGCCCAGTACCAGGTTGAGATTTATAATCCAGAGTTTGACACATGGAATATGGGCCCGAAGATTCCTAAGCCGAGAGTGAGAGCGTCTTTCTTAGAGCTGGACAAGAATGCACTTCTTCTAGCTGGAGGGAATCAAGACACACATTCATGGATATTCGACACCTCTACATTGACTTGGACGAAGGCAGCGAAGATGTTCACGGCCAGGACGGGTCAGGCGGCAACCAAAATAAGCGAAGGAAGAATATTGGTTTCTGGAGGAGAAAACCGTAAGGGCCAAATGGAGTCATCCTCTGAAGAATATGTGTTGATTAAAGACTAATTCAATTGATTCTTTAATTGTAACTATCCATTGCACTATCTAGATTTGTGTTCAGAGAGCAGGTGATTGCTTTACACGCCTTTTCTATAGTCGTTGATATAATCTCGTGTTCGTGATCAGGTATGATTCCTAGAACATGGTCAATCTGGTTGCCACTATTAGTTGGCGGACCAATCCCTATTCTTAATCTAGGGAAGCTTATTGTTTCTAAGCTGGATATAATTGATTTAAGTCCATTATGCCCTCCGGAACTCCCGGTTAGGCGTATTCTTAATTTACCGATTTCAATATTTAGGTCATCCAAAACGACCAATATTTCGGTTGGGCCAATATTATGTTTATGCATAGCCAATTTAATATTGGGACCGCTGTTGTTTATAAAAGAAGCGGGCTTGAATAAACGAACTTTTTTGCCCGAAATTCTGCTTTCTACCATTAATCCAAATGAGGTGTTTGTACGTTTAATTATTTTACTTTGAGAAACAAGGTTATCAACAACCATGAACCCAAGATTATGTCTTGTATTAGCATAAATGTGTCCAGGATTGCCTAATCCTACAATCATTTTGATTTGTTCTTGTAGCATGCTAACTCACTTTATTTAAAATGGATTATTTAACCATTCGACTTGCCGCCGGTTTTACTGATTAAACTTATGTCTGTGATGCACATGGTTTTATCGATTCCTTTACACATGTCATAAATTGTCAATGCAGCAATTGAAACAGCGGTTAATGCTTCCATTTCTACTCCGGTTTTATCTTCGGCTTTTGCTGTAGAAGTTATCGAGATCATAGCTTCATTTATGTAAGTAAATTCAACCTTCACATCATTAAGCTTTATTTGGTGGCATAAGGGAATTAAATTGGGAGTAGACTTAGCCGCCATAATTCCAGCAATTCTTGCCACTCCTAAAACATCCCCTTTTACTAGTTGGTTGTCTTTTATTGTTAACACAGTAGAAGGCTTCATTTTTATGTATCCTTGCGCTACTGCTGTTCTTTTTGTATCGGGTTTCTCAGAAATATCAACCATAGATGATTTTCCCGAGGTATCGACGTGGGTAAGGTTATGTGTTTCATTATTCATTTTTTCAACCTCTTTGTTTGCTAATTGATCAGCCTCTTCGTTAAGCTCATCGCCAGAGTGACCTTTTACCCACTTCCACGTAATATTAAGGTCTTTAATCAACGCATCGAGCTGTTTCCATAATTCTAAATTTGCATTTCTTTTCCAATTACGAGTTATAGAGTTTATTACATATTGACTGTCGCTAAATACTGTTGCAGCCTGTCCTGGGCTAAGAGTTTCTAAAGCACGAATCACAGCGGTTAATTCCATTTGGTTATTCGTAGTGGTTTCCTTAGAACCCGAAATTTGTGATTTGGTTCCTTGGTTTATTATAATGGCTGCCCAACCTCCTCTGCCTGGATTGCCCTTGCAAGCCCCGTCTGTATATATATCAATCATTTTGTTGTCCTAAACATGAAATAAATTGTCAAAAATTATTTCCAGTTATCCACCGATTTTATACATTTCTACGCGTCTTGGTTTGTCTGTTTGGTTTGGCTTATCTTTTTGCAAAGACCGTAGCTCTGAATATCTGTCTGTGCGATTTTTCCACACATTTCCAATAATATCTGCTATTTCAGTATCGCTAAGCCCCGATCTCATTGGGGTTTTTAAGTCTGTACCTAATTGTGTAAATAAACATGTGGCCAGCTTTCCTTCGGGAGACAACCTTAATCTGGTACAGTCGCTACAAAAAGGTTGTGTGATTGAAGATATGATTCCTATTTCGTTACCGCTGTGTTTGTATTGGTATCGGGCTGCAACTTCTCCTCGATAATTGTTAGGTAAGGGTTCAAGTGGCAATTCTTCACCAATTTTAGAGAGTATTTCTTTTGCAGAAACAACATCTTTAGCGCTCCAACTATTTAAAGTGCCCACGTCCATATATTCTATGAATCGCAGGATATGGCCTCGGGCGTCAAAAAATTTAGCCAAATCTAGTATTGTATGAAAATTAACGTTTTTTTGCACAACAGCATTTATTTTTATAGGGGAAAACCCTGCATCCTCTGCAGCTTCTATTCCTTCAATAACCTTGGATACTGAAACATCTTTGCCGTTCATTTTCTTGAAAATGTTATCATCTAGTGTGTCTAGGCTTACTGTAAGGCGATTTAGACCAAACTCTTTTAAAATCAAGGCTTTATCTTTTAGCAAATAACCGTTAGTTGTTAACGAAATATCCAAAGAAGGATTGCTATTGGAAATTGATTTTATAAGAGTTTCCAAATTCGGCCTGATAAGTGGTTCGCCGCCTGTAATTCGAACTTTTTTGAGTCCAAACGCTGCAAAAATCCGGATTAACCTAGAAATTTCTTCAAAAGACAATAACTCATGATTTGGCAAAAAAGAATAGCCTTCACCATAAATCTTTGCCGGCATACAGTATGGGCAACGGAAGTTGCACTTGTCGATCACAGATACTCGCAAATCCCTTAGAGGTCTATTAAATTTGTCTTTCATTATTGAAGACGGGTTCATAAATCTAGTAATTGGCCTCCAAAAAGTTAAACCGTGATAATAATTTTACAACTAAAGGCTAAAATAAAGAATAATTTCAACAAATTGGTAGCTTATTAAAATTGTACTATGAAAAACAATCAAATCAATTCAAATAAAACGTAATTAGGAAAAAATTTACCCGTGCAAAAACATTAACAATTGAGAAGCTGCTTTTGAGCGATGGCTTATTTGAGATTTTTGGTCTTCGGATAATTCGCCTGCTGTGCTTTTCAGGGAAGGGATATAAAATATAGGGTCGTATCCGAAACCATTTGTACCTTTGGGGTGGAATTCGATAAATCCTTCAAGAACCCCTTCGTATACGGTGTTTTTCCCGTCTGGCCAAGCGAGGGCCAAGCTAGTGCGGAATCTTGCTTTTCTTAGATGCCAAGGGATATCCTTCATTTCTTCAAGAACTAGATTTATGCGGTCTTTATCGGAAAGACCCTCGCCGCCATATCTGGCAGAATATATTCCTGGCAACCCATTAAGAGCATCAATCTCGATGCCGGAGTCATCAGCAAGGCATAAATGGTTTGAGGCAATAGAATATGCATTGGCTTTGATTAAAGCGTTTTCTTCAAAGGAACTTCCTGTTTCAGGCACAGACAAATTTAATCCGACATCATCTGGACTAATTAAAGAATAATTAGATTCCTTTAAAAGCAATCTAAATTCCTGTATTTTGCCGGCGTTTGTTGTTGCTAATAAGAGATCAGGCATATGATATATAAGGTTTAGGTTATGCTGAATAAGTTCCTTCTCGGGCAGCGCTAGTAACCTCGGCTCTTTGGTAAAAGCTGTCTTGTGCTGCTTTAGAATTCCCCTCAATTCCACTCCATTCTTTTAATGGAGATGCCTGTAGGCCCCTTCCGTATGAAAAGCTTAATTGCCACGGAGCTGCGGCTGACTTTGCAGCTTTATTAATGCTGTTTAAGTTGATCGTTGCTTCTTCGTCGCTTTGCCCTCCTGAAAGAAAAACTATTCCTGGAACAGAAGAAGGAACTGTATTCATTAGACATGCTAATGTTTTTTCTGCAACTTGTTCTGCGGAGGCTCTATTATCGGCATTTTTGCCGGAAAGAACCATGTTGGGCTTTAATAGTGTCCCTTCGAGCGCTACATTTTGACAGCCTAGTTCATAGTAAACTTCTCGTAAAGTTGTTTTTGTTACCTGCATACAAGTATCTATATCGTGTGTTCCGTCCATCAACACTTCAGGCTCAACGATTGGGACAAGTCCTGCTTCTTGACTGAGCGCTGCAAACCTTGCTAGGGCATGGGCATTTGTATTTATGCAATATTGGGTAGGTATCGAATCGCCAATTTCGATGACGCCCCTCCACTTTGTGAACTTGGCGCCTAACTCGCGATACTCATCCAGCCTTTCTCTTAATCCATCCAGTCCTTCTGTAACTGTTTCAGTCCTTGATCCAGCTAGAGGCTTAGCTCCCTTGTCAACCTTGATTCCTGGGATCATTCCATTATTGGTTATAGTTTTTACCAGAGAAACCCCGTCATTTCCTTGCTGTCGCATCGTTTCATCATACAATATGATGCCACTGATAAACTGAGAAACATTATTGGTTGTGAACAACAACTCCCTATAGTTTCTGCGATTTGTTTCAGTAGAATCTACGCCAATAGAATCAAATCTTTTTTTGATTGTCCCCGAACTTTCATCGGCAGCCAGTATCCCTTTTCTCGGCGCCACTAATTCAGTTGCTATTTTGGATAGAGCTTGAAGATTCATATTTTAACTCCTACTTTTTATATGATACGACCAATTCAACTGCATCGGAGTTGCCCAATATTAATGGAGTCCTTTGGTGTAAAATTTTTGGCTCCACATCCAATATGCCTTCTTTCCCTGAAGAGCCTACTCCGCCTGCCTGCTTTATTATGTAACTGAGAGGGTTGGCTTCATACATTAGCCGCAATTTCCCATTAGGGCTATTTTCATCTTGTGGGTAGATAAACACTCCTCCCTTGAGGAGGTTTCTGTGAAAATCAGCCACAAGTGACCCTACGTACCTTAAAGAATAAGATGACTGCAATTTGATTAAAGAACCTTGAATATTTTTGGAAAATCCATTCCAATTACCGTAATTAACGCTATAATATTTCCAATTTGAAGGCAAAACAACATTTTGGTTTGTCAGTACGAACATACCGGTGGAAGTGTCAAGGGTAAATGATTGTACTCCAGACTTGGAAGCAATAACCATAACTGTGCTTGATCCATATACCACATATGCCGCTGCCACTTGATTACTTCCCTTAGAAAGAAGAGATGATTCATTCAGTTGGCTTTGAAAATTCCTAGGCCAGATTCCGAAAATTGAACCTATACTTACGGCAACATCAATGTTGCTTGAACCGTCAACTGGATCCATGTTAACAAGATAGGGTGAGTGGTCGTCTCCCGTGAATTCGGGGCCTTCTAGTTCCTCTGAGCCTACCATGGCAACCTGACCACATTTTCTAAAAGAATCAATAAAAACCTCGTTGCCGGACTCGTCAAGCTTTTGAACCTCTTCTCCTTGTACGTTTGTTTTACCCGTTGTTCCGTGATGGTTATCGATATTTAATCTGTCGACTTGTTTTTGAATAGTCAAGGCACCAGAAGCGATAGCCATGAAAACCTCTGAAAGATTAGGTTCGATATTCGAGTTAGTATTTAGGTGTGTTTCGAGATTTGTGATTTTAATTCCCCTTTATGCTTTACGGAACAGTTTTAAGACTTTCTGGAAATTACTTTTTCAACAGCACTTTCTATCGCAAAAGATGAAAGTTTATATTTCTTTAAAAGTTCATTAGGCGGTCCTGACTCCGCATATTGTGTGAGGGCAACATTTTCTGTCGGCGTGGGAATGTTATTGCCTAAAATTAGTCCTACAGCGGATCCTAGTCCTCCATTAATGTAATGTTCTTCCGCGGTGACGATAGCCCCAGTCTTTCGAGCTGATTCAATTATTATCGAGGCATCAATGGGCTTAATTGTGGACATGTTAATAATTCTGCAGTTTATACCTTTTGCGGAAAGGCTTTCTGCAGCAACAATGGCTTCGCTCACCATTATGCCGCATGCGATTATAGTCGCGTCCTCTCCTTCCTTCATTAGCTCGCCTTTCCCTAACTTAAAATCCTCTTTGCTGTGGAGTATCGGGGTGGGTGGTCGAGAGAGCCGAATATAAAATGGCCCATCTGTAGCAATTGATGTTTTTATTGCGGATCTTGTTTCAACTGAATCTGAAGGAACAACAACATTGAAATTTGGCAAGGCATTCATTATTGCAATGTCTTCTATGCTTTGGGCAGATATTCCATCTTCGCCCGTAAGCAAGCCGGCATGTGTAACAATGATTTTGACGTTTAGGTTCGATTGTGAGACCCCAACCCTGATTTGATCATAAGGTCTACTTGAGCCAAATACCGCAAATGTACTTACAATTGGTATCATACCGCTAGAAGCTAGTCCTGCAGCTACACTGACAATATTTTGTTCGGCCGGCCCGAAGTCAAAGAATCTTTCCGGATACAAATCAGCAAATTTTGTTACTTGGGTTGATTTATTTAAATCACCTCCAAGCACTACTAAATTGGGATAAATTTCTCCAAGCTCGGCTAAAACTTCTCCTGATGCGATTCGGGTTTCAGCGGTCTTAAATTCCTTGGTTGACATTTTATTACCTTACAAATGATGTGTTTAAGCTGTTACAGCACAATTAATCATGGAAGATTTCACCTAAAGCTCTGTCTAGTTCTTCTTTATTGGGAGCCTTTCCGTGAAACCCAGGATTATTTTCCATGAAACTTACACCCTTTCCTTTAACTGTTTTTGCAATAATAACGCTAGGGGTGTTTTTAATAGACTTTGTTCTGTTTAATGCAGGAATAATTTCGTCGAAGGAGTGGCCGTTGATTGAAGCCACGTCCCACCCGAAAGACTTCCATTTGTCTTCGAAAGGCTCAATATCCATTGCTTCTTTAGTAAACCGGTCGTTTTGAATACCGTTTCTATCTACAATCGCAACAAGGTTGTCCAATTTATGGTGAGAGGCGGACATTGCTGCTTCCCAAATCTGGCCTTCATCACATTCTCCGTCTCCTAACAATACGTATGTCGTGGAGTTGTTATTGTTAAGCCGTGCGGCAATTGCTGCACCGACCCCAAATGATAGTCCTTGGCCTAGAGAACCGCCTGACATCTCAACGCCAGGAGTTTTAATGTGTGCATGTCCTTGAAGTCTACTGTTAATTTTTCTGAAGGTTAGCAATTCTGATTCAGGGAAATAACCGCTTTGAGCTAATGCAACATACAAAACGGGACAGGCATGAGCTTTGCTTAGGACAAATTTATCTCTATATTCCCATTTTGGGTTATTAGGGTCGTGTTTAAGTATATTGAAATATAGTGACGCAAGTAGTTCAACCGACGAGAGAGACCCTCCGGGATGACCGCTTTGCACTTCGTGAATCATTTCAAGAATATTGCGTCTCATTTCTCGTGCAACTGTTTCTAGATTTGCTTTTTCGGTTTTACCAATAGAATTGATTTTATGTGACCTCTTTTTAATTATTTAGTGGATTAATAAAAGAACTTGGAAAAGCACGGCGTAATTATAGCAGTCCACAGTACATTATATCTACATCATGCACCTAGATTTTCATGATGTATAATGGGATTAAATCAATAAGCAACTCGGAGGATAAAAATGGGAATGCTATCAAGGATGACCATGATTGTTAAGTCTAAAGTGAGTACAGTTTTGGATAAAGCTGAAGACCCAAGAGAAACGTTAGATTATTCGTATGAAAAACAAATGGAGAGCCTTCGGAAAGTGAAAAGAAGTGTTTTGGAAATGGTAACGAATAAAAGAAGGCTTGAACTACAAGCAGGAAAGGTTGAAGCTAAAGTAGAAAAACTGACAGCGCAAGCAAAGGAAGCGCTTAATGTGGGTAGAGAGGATTTAGCAAGGATTGCTTTAGAAAGAAAACGATCAGCAATTTCGGAGCTTCAGGCACTGGAAGACCAGCTTGGTGGCCTAGAAATTGAACAAGAGAAATTAACCCGTGCTGAACAGAGGTTACAGTCTAAGGTAGAAGCTTTTAGAACAAAAAAAGAAATAATTAAAGCACAATATAATGCAGCCCAGGCCCAAGTTAGAATAGGTTCTGCCTTATCAGGAGTTTCAGAAGAAATGGGTGATGTCTCTATAGCTATAGAGAGGGCCCAATCAAAAACCGAAAGTCTCCAAGCTAAAGCTGGTGCAATTGATGAGCTAATAGTTTCTGGAGTTTTGGACGACCCCCTTAATATGGGGAAAGACGAAATAGAAATAGAACTTGAAAAACTTTCTTCATCTTCTTCTGTTGAAGATGAAATGAAAGCACTGAAAGACGAAATAGGTGAAAACAATACTAAGCAATTAGAGGAAGGCAAATAATGATAGTTAGAATACTGTCTGAAGACCAATATGATTTACCGGGGAAATATATAGATGAATTAAATTCTATAGATAACGAACTAGTCGAGTTGGTAGAAGAGGGAAAAGTAACAGATTTCACTCCAAAGCTGGAAAAAATGCTGAGCCTTGTTCGCAAAAACGGCACCTTGATACCTGTAGATGAACTTGTAGAATCTGATTTGGTGTTACCTAATTCAGATATTAGTTTTGATGAAGCTACGTCTTTGTTTAAAGGTGAAGGCCTGATCCCTGGTTAATGGCTACGGTATATACGCTGGGCGCAAAGCCTCTAAAAAGGTATGCCTGTTAATGGATACCACCTGTCTGGCTTTTCAATGTCTATGCCTTCTCTTTCCATAATATTCGCAAGCCGAAATTCTAATTGGTGATCACGTTTTTCTTGATTGTCAAATACTAGAGGATAGAACTTGCCTCTTTTAGGCAGATAAATCCAGTAAGCATTTTTGCTTTGGAAAAAAAACCCAAATACTGATGCTATTAGCCTGTCTCCGTATCCGTGGTCTATGAAAGTTTCATTAACGATATGGGCAAATTCAACTAAATCTTCAAAGTCTTTGTCTTCAAACGACACCCACCTTGCTCCCATAGAGTCATCAAGTATTTGATATCTTGTATTGGTTGCCAAGGAACTGATTTTCAATAAATCACGTATTTCTTTATCTAGCTCCTCGAAAAACAAAGAGTCTACCGGGCTAAAAAGAACACCGGCATGATTAGAAAAAGAAAGCCCTTCTCTTTCTTCAACAGTTACGGCCGCGCCGACTATTGAAAAAAACTGTTCTCTTTTCGGTTTTTTGAGTTTGTTTCGCCCAAAGAGAAAAGAGAAAAGACCCATAAGTTTTATTCTCCGGTGTATTTACGAGGCCCTTCAAGATCGGCCTGCATATTTCGAAGTTTTTCAATTCTTTTTTCGGTTGGTGGGTGGCTCGACAATAAATTCCCAATGCTTTTGCCGCTAAGAGCGGGGATTATAAAAAAAGCATTGGCATGCTCGACCGTACGCAAGTCCTTTTCTGGTATCCTTGCGACATCACCACTTATTTTTTCAAGAGCGGACGCAAGCGTTAGTGGCGATCCGGTTAAGATTGCACCACCTCTATCAGCTGCATATTCTCTATACCTGGAAATCGTCAATATAAGAAGTTGGCTGATAAAATACACTAAAATCGTCCCTAGATAAACCGCCATTATGACTAACATTGCTTGCCCGCCACCATCTCTGCTCCTTCTTCCTCCTCCAAATCCGCCAAATAAGCTCATCCAAAATAACATTTGCATAAGAAAGCCTGATATCACAACTATCAAGCTAGCCCAAGTTAATACCATGACATCCTTGTTTTTGATGTGGCTTAATTCATGGGCAAGAACAGCTTCAAGTTCTTTTTCGTTAAGCTTGGATAACAAGCCTCTGGTAACAGCTATAACAGCATTATTAGGGCTACGGCCTGTAGCGAAAGCATTCGGGACGTGAGTCTCCATTATTGCGATTTTTTTAGGTTTAGGCATGTCAGCTAGAGCTGCTAGTCTTTCTACGGTAGCGTGGAGCTTGGGCTCCTCTTCCGCGGAAACAACTCTGGCACGAGTACTTGTCAAAACAAGCTTGTCAGAAGCAAAAAACTGGAATGCAACCATCGCAATACCGATTATCAATAACATTTCTATCGGCATGCCCATTGAAAAAAGAAATAAACCAAAAAAACAGTAAAGAAGCAATAACAAGAAACTTGTAAAGAACATCCTTATTGTTAACCCCGTGTCTTTGCCGTAACCTCTTTCACGCATAACAGATTCTCCCTAAGTTTATCGTTATAATTAAATTATACATTTAGACATCTACATTTAATATTTTTGCTACAGTATCTATGTCTTTATCGCCACGACCGCTTAAGCCGACAAGGATAGATTGGTTCGAAGAAAGACCTGAAGCTAATTTAATAGCATACGCTAAAGCATGCGATGATTCGAGCGCTGGTATTATACCTTCAGTTTTGCATAACATCTGAAATGCATTTAGCGCCTCATCGTCAGTTACGCTGACATAACAAGCACGTCCAGAGTCTTTTAGGTAGCTGTGCTCAGGCCCAACTCCAGGATAATCGAGTCCGGCGGATATGCTTTCTGTTTCAATTATTTGGCCATGGCTGTCTTGTAGAAGGTATGACATAGCTCCATGTAGTACGCCAGGTTGTCCGTTGACTAAAGTTGCGGCATTTTTTCCGATTTGATCGCCAGACCCTCCTGCTTCAACTCCAATGAGATTCACCATGGTGTCAGGTGTGAACTCGTGAAAAAGGCCAATGGCATTGCTTCCTCCTCCAACGCAAGCAATCACGTTATCTGGCAAAGTTCCTAATTGGTTCAAAAACTGTGCTTTAGCTTCTTTGCCAATAATTGATTGAAAGTCTCTGACTATCATTGGGTAAGGATGAGGGCCTACAACGCTACCGATACTGTAATGAGTTTGACGGACATTGGTAACCCAGTCCCTAATAGCTTCATTTATAGCATCTTTAAGAGTTCGTGAACCCGAATCTACAGAAACCACTTCTGCCCCTAGTAATTTCATTCTGAAAACATTTAATGATTGTCTTGAAATGTCTTCTTTACCCATATAAACAATACACTCTTGATTAAGCATTGCACAGACTGTTGCAGTTGCTACGCCGTGTTGTCCGGCTCCAGTTTCTGCGATTATCCTGTTTTTACCCATGCGTTTAGCCAATAAGCCTTGCCCGACGGCATTGTTGATTTTGTGGGCACCCGTGTGTGCTAAATCCTCACGTTTTAAAAAAATTTGTGCTCCACCAACGCTTGAAGAAAGATTAACTGCGTGGTAGATAGGAGTTGGACGCCCAGAATAAGTTGATGAGATGTTTCTAAATTCTGAAGCAAATTGTGGGTCAACAGTCGCATTTTGGTATTCTTGTTCAAGTTCTTCAAGTGCAGGCATTAACGTTTCGGGCACGAACTTGCCTCCATAATCTCCGAAGCGGCCGTTTTGGTTTGGAACTACAGATTTGCCTATCCTTTCATTTGCCATAAAGCGTTATTCCTCTTTAATCGAATGGCTGTAACCTTGGTTTTGCCTATTGCTAAGCCTAAATAAGCTTATATGTTGATTATAGTATTGTTTTGCGATGTACGCTATTATATTTACCATAAACATAGTGGTGGTAAATGATGCCAATATATGAGTATGAATGTTCGCAATGTAGTTTGCGTTTCGATAAGCGAAAGCAGGTTAAAGATGTTGATTTAGATGTTTTGTGCCCTAAATGTGGCGGCCTAGGTGATAGGCGACTTTCAGTTTTTGCATCTGTAGGAATGACAACAACCGGAGAAAACACTTTAAGCGCAACTCAAGCCAAAACCTCTGGTGGATGTTGTGGCGGTGGATTGTGCAGTAATTGACAGTATCCTTTATTAGTTGCTAATTCCTTTTTCCTTGTGGACAATTCTAAGTTTCATTTAGAACTTCAGTAAGTTTATCCAGAACTGTTTGTATATCTGAGTCTTGTGTTGGCGTAGATAAACAGAAACTCATAGGAACCCTTCCAATATGAATGCCCTTTAAGAGCAATCCAAGGTGAATTCTATTAGTTAAATCTGCATTAATACCGGCTAACGCTCTGTAATCCCGAATTGGCTTGTCGCTTATGAAAGGGTTAAGCATCGATCCAACACTAACAACTTGACATGGAATGTTAGCTTCGTTGAAAACTGAATCCAAGCCAACATGCAACTGGCTTGTTATTTTGTCTAGATGAGAATATGCTTCTGGCGTTAAAGCTTTTAATGTAGCTAGTCCTGCTGCAAGAGTTAAGCTGTTTCCCGAGAAAGAACCGCTTTGGTTTACAGCAGGTAGCCCTGTGTCCTTTGTGGTGTCAACAATATCCATTATTTTCGATTTACCGCCTATAGCCCCGACAGGCAATCCCCCGCCAACTACTTTTCCAAAGATTGAGAGGTCCGGTTCTATATCAGCATAACCTTGATAACCGCCGATACCTGCCCGAAAACTTACTACTTCGTCCATAATCATCAATATTCCAAGATCTTGTGTTATTTTTCTAACAAACCTTGAAAATTCAACGGGTACGTCAAGCATTCCCGCTCTACCGTCGTAAAAAACTCCTGCGATTTCGTCTTTGTTTTCTGTCAATATTGCTTTTACGCTTTCCATATCATTGTAGGGTAAGATTATTATGTCGGTTTCTGAGTCTTTACTCATGCCTGGCCATGCAGGGACTGCATTTGGCATTTCGGGTGAGCCTGCTTTATTCAGGGGAGGGGCGGAACTAACTTCAACAGCATCATGGCTGCCATGGTAAGCACCTTCAAATTTAGCGATTTTTTGTTTTCCTGAGTGCGCTCTAACGATTCGTGTTGCATGCAGGGAGGATTCTGTTCCTGAATTTGTAAACCGTACTTTATCAATAGCAGGAAACCTATTTACTATTTCAGACGATATTTCTTCTTCAAGGGCAGTTGGGCCACCAAACCCTAATCCTTTTTGTAACTCATTAGCGATTGCCTGAACAACGTCTGGATGGTTATGCCCAACTATCATTGTGCTGTGGTGATTTGCAAAATCTAGATATTTGTTACCATCGATATCAAATATGTGACAACCTTCTGCCCGATTTATATATATAGGATATGGATCAAACCAATAGGCCCCTTTTATAACTCCTCCAGGCATAACGTCAACGCCTTTTTTCCATTGAGCATATGACCTTGGGGTTTTTTCACGATATTCTGATTGTAGAGAAGATAAAGATCGAACCATTGTTATTTCCTTAAATTATGTGTTTTATATGTTGGGTAAATCGTTTGGTTGTATATTTAACAACTTCATAGCATTTAGGCCGAGAATTTTTTTCTTATCTTCGTCAGATATATCGGCAGTTACTATTCTGCCCACACCAAACCTTCCGTCTATTAAGGGCATATCAGATCCAAATAAAACTCGGTCTCCTCCAACGCCCTCAACCAAAAACTCGATAGTGCCTTGTGCACCATAGGATGTGCATGTTTCCAAAAATATATTTGGGGAACTCTGTCCAGCTGTTACGGCCTGAATTTGCCCTGGAGTATCATTGCCTGAATGAGCTAAAACCCAACGAATGTTAGGATATCTGTCAGATAAACCTATAAATCTTAATGGGCCAGTTAAGGAATCAGATGGTGAACCTGTTCCGTAAGAGGAATGGCACATGATTACTAAATTTCTTTCGTCGGCCCATTCGAAAATTGGATAGTAGCCAGGGTCGTCAACCGGTTTTCCAAAATAATCGGGATATATTTTCAAAAACTTCATTCCTAATTGGTCAAAACACCTTTCTAACTCGGCAATACATTCATCAGGATAATGTGGGGTAACAAACCCAACACCAGCGAATCTGTCAGGATTCTCTTTAACAATCTCTGACACAATATCGTTAGATCTTTTAGCTTTTCCATGAAAAATGCAGTTGATACAGGATATGTCCACCCCTGATGCATCCATAACTTTAATAAATTTTGGAATGTCAAATTTCATCCCGATGCTAGACCATCCTCCAGCATGTGTGTGGAAATCAATCACAGGTGTTTTAATCATTTTCCATCCTTCAACAAATTTTCTAAGTTAGTGTGGCATATTTGGCTAAGTTGATTGGGGTTTAAGTTAGACAGGCTTATCGTATACAACATAGGGGAAAATGGAGAGTATGGAAAACGCGACCCATACAATATTCTTTTAGAACCAATAGCATCAACAAGCGTTTTTATTCCATCCATTACAACAAATCGGGAAGTTTCGATATAAAGATTAGGTAATGCTTTCAACATGTGCATTACCCATGGATAATGTTTATAGTGTACCTCTGTCAATATAAGTTTGAGGTCAGGATGATTGGAGGCTGTTTCAAATATGTCTCTTGGGTCAGTTTCTTCTACTGGTAGCCATAGAGGTATCGACTCACTTGATAGCCACTCTAGCCATTCGGAAACAACCCATGGCTTAAATACATAATTGTTTGAAATCGGGGTCATTCTGATTGATCTCACCTTGTGAAGCATGGTGTGTTCAATCGCAACATTTAAAGAATCAATTCCTGGGCTCCATATGAATTGAGGTTCAATGCGAGAACGTTGATTTTCGATTTCCTCAATCAAAATCGAATTTCCGTCAAGCCCGTCAAAATACATTGCATGCGGGTTGTAAGCCAATGCTCTATTTATTTTAGAAAAATCCATCAACTTCAATGTGTCATCTAGGTTGTCAACCCTAGGCCTAGTATTATGCCTTCTTCCCAAAGATATATTCGCATCGAAAACATCTGTATCAGGACTAAATTCAATGTTTACATTTCCCACTTTAGCCTCTACGGTAAAATAAATTTTTATCGAATGATTTATGACTGAAATTCAGTCACGTTTCAAAAAGTTTAGCAGGCGTCACCTGTATAATCAAACCAAGGACAAGGTAATTCTAAGGCTTCATTTGTACAAATATAGATTAGCGGAGAATAATTATTGATGAAACACAAATATTGTAAGAACCCTGTTAGTTTTGCGGATATGATTGATTTGATAAACCGCCTTTTAGGTCCAGGTGGATGTGAGTGGGATAAGTCCCAAACTTTTGCGTCAATTAGAAGGTTTTTATTAGAAGAAACACATGAATTAATTGAGGCTATCACAGAAAATAACGTGTCTGAAATTTTAGACGAGATAGGTGACTTGATTTTTCAATTAGGGTTCTTGGTTGTTCTTGCAAAAAACATTGGTTGGTTTGACGAAAAAGATGTTTTTAACGGGATTATTAGTAAAATGATCCAAAGACATCCTCATATTTTTCAAAACCCACAAAAACTGAAAAAATCCGAGGTTCAATTGAATTGGAATAAAATCAAATCTGAGACCACTAGAGGACTAAATGCACCGGTGCTAGGTAGTGTTCCCAAGTCATCTCCATCCTTGGTAGCAGCGTTATTGATTCAAGAAAGGGCATCTTCAGTGGGTTTTGATTGGTTGGAATATGAGCAAGTTTTGGCTAAGGTTCCTGAAGAAATTGAAGAAATTAGAAAAGCCAGCACGGCAGTAAACAAGGAAGAAGAATTTGGCGATTTATTGTTTTCTATAGTAAATGTAGCAAGATGGATTGGTATAAATCCAGAACTAGCTTTAAAAACAGCTAACGATAAATTTATTGGGAGGTTCCAAAAAATGGCTTTTGTAGCGAAATCTAGAGGTAGCGACCTCAATGATATGAGTTTTGTTGAAAAGAATAAACTTTGGGAAGAGATTAAGATAAATACTGATTAATTGAGGGGTAAAAAAAGAATAAATTTATGGTTAAAAACAAACCTGTAGATATCGTAGAATTGCAAAAATTAGCAGAGAAGTTAGCTCGTGACGCAGGAGTCATTATTAAAGAACATTTTGGCAGAAAGGTCCAAGTTGAATTCAAAAACGGCAAAGTGGTTGACCCTGTAACAGAAGTTGATCTCAAATGCCAAGAATTTATCTTAAACGAAATCCAAAAAAAATATCCTGGCCATGCATTTATTGGCGAAGAAGCGGAAAAAGGCAATAATAAACTAAATGAAGAATCTAAATACATTTGGGTGGTTGATCCTTTGGATGGAACGCTTAACTTTGCTTCAAATTTTCCCCTGTTTAGTTCTTCAATAGCAGTGCTTTATGATGGTGAGCCAATAGTTGGGGCAATCCATTTGCCATGGCCATATACAAAAGAAGGTGTTGTGGTTCATGCAGGCTTGGGCAATGGCGTGTTTTGCGATGATTTTAGCCGAGAAGAATTTTTAGTAAGACATACTCAGCGATCTTCATTAGCTGTATTACCAAATAGTAAAATTTTTGGCTCGAGTTTAAGTCAGGGGGAATTAGTTGAAAGCAGGAATACAGGTAGTATTGCAGTAGACCTCGCATTGACAGGAATGGGTGTCTTGGGCTACGCAGTAGCCAATCGCCCAAGGGTATGGGATGTTGCGGCCGGGATAATAATTGTAAAAGAATCTGGGGGGATGGTAAAACAAGTTGTAGAACCGAGTAAAATAAGAAAACTTTTTCGAAGTAATCGATTAGAATTAGAAACATTTCGCAAGTTTAAATTGTCTTCAGCTAATCACGAAGCGAACCATCAAATTTTAGATAGTTGGAGAGAAACTTTGATTTTTGGAAAATTCAGTTAAATTTTGAAGTGTAAAATCAAATAAGTGGCCAAGGAATATTATGGTAAGGGTTCAATACAGGGAGTGTTCCTTTTGAAATCAAATTGTTTGTTCTTGATAACAAAGAAAATATTTCATCTTCTGAAATCAAATTGGTTAGATTGTTACGCAGGTCAGAGGTTGTTGATAAATTTTCAGCTAAATTGTTAAGCTTGGGCATAAAATAATCTTCTATAGTGGAGCCCCAGAATTCTAACATTACTGTTCTCACCTTGAAGGTAGAATGGAAGCAAAGTCCATGATCTATGCTCCACAACTTCTTGTCCTCATCCAAAATACAATGTCCGGCTTTGCGATCTGCATTATTTACTAAAACATCAAATAAGGCGAATTCTTTTAGCCTGCTAGAAGCTTCGGCTATCAAGTCAAAATAGGTAATCTTTGGATTGTGGTCTATATATAATTGTACCGAACCAATTCCATAAGGGCCCTCACGTATTACTGTTTCTGGTATTGTTGGCCAGCCAAGGTGATTACTAATAAGGAAAGCCGCATATTCGCGCTTATAAAGCGTGCCGTCACTGAAATCCCATAAAGGTCTTTCTCCACTTTTGGGTTTGTACACGGCTTTTATACAATCATTTTTATTTTGCGGATCAGGCGTTATATCTATTAAAAAAGCAGCGTTAGAACAACCAGGTAATAATTCGTGATTCGTTATTTGTCCTGATTTCAGCAGTTGAGTATTGGAGCGCATTTATTTTGTTTGGTAACCCGTGAGTATTTAATTGTATGTGGTTCATGTTATGGAATTTCGAATCGAAGATGGCCATTAAGCTTAGGGCATTTGTGGGGATTGTTTTTATCGATAGGGGTTAAACATAAATTACAGGTAGGTCTGCCTGCGGCACATACTTCCAAGGCGTTTTTAGCAAATCGTATTATTATTTCAGGAGTTATTTTTGACCGAATATGTATGGGGGAAACAATATTAGGTTCATCATCTTGAATTGCCTCAATCGTAAACAATTCGGTTTCCGGGTCGAATTCTAGCGCGATTTTTCCTACTCTAAACTCAATTATAGTTAGGTTTAATTCTGTATCTTCACTGGGCTTTTCAATAGCATCTTCAGGTTTAGAAGAAACTTTTTCTGAGAGCTGAAAAACTAATAGGCTTAATTGGATTAAGTGTTCTTTTTCTACCCAAATATAGATGATGTGCGAATCTGTTTTGGCAGATATTCTAAAAGTCCGGTCTCCAGGTTCTCCAAAAGACTCAGCAATTAAATGAGTTATGTTTGTAAGTTCATTCATACCGTTTTTTCATGATATGATTTAACTCCTAAGGTGGCAAGCTCTGAAAAATGATTTGTTAACAAATTTTTAATTCTAGTACTGCCATTCTTGATTATAAACGTGAAACAATTCCTGATAAATTGATTCTAAAAGGAGAATTTTTTGAAAGAAATTGATCCAATAATAGTTATTTGCATAGATGGATTTGATCCAGAATATTTTGATGTGATTGACACTCCTAACATTGATCAATTAATCCAAAATGGAGGTTTTTATTGTATCGGCAGGTCAATGTGGCCTTCTGTAACTAACGTAAATAACGTTTCAATACTGACCGGAGAATATCCAAGTGTTCATGGGATATGCTCTAATTACAGGTATGTCCAAGAAACCGGTAAAGAGATTTATATGGAATCTAGTGAATACATCTTGTCCCCCACCATATTTACTTTGGCTAAGGAAAAAGGGGTCGAGACCCTTTTAGCGACTTCTAAAGATAAACTAAGAACATTATTAGGCAAAGATGCTACTAATACGATTTCTTCAGAACAGCCTGATGAATGGCTTGTAAATATTTTAGGCCATCCTCCAGAAATATATTCTCTTGAAGTGAATGCATGGACGATAAAATCTGCTAATGTTGCGATTGATAAATATATGCCTAAATTTACCTATATAACTACCACTGATTACGCTATGCATAAATTTGCTCCTGAAAAACCAGAGTCCAAATTACACTTGCAGATGATTGATCATGAAATTGGTGATTTAGCAAGGAAGCACACAAATGCAACTATCATAATAAGTGCCGACCACGGTATGTCGGCGAAAACCCATTTAGTTGATTTGGGTAAGATTTTAACTAATGTTGGAATCGAAAATAATGCTGTTCCTATTATCAAAGATAGATATGTAGCACATCATGCCAATTTGGGGGGTGGCTATATCATTTACCTTGATGAAAGTAATGTCAGTAAAGCGATAGACATTTTGAGCTCAGTTGAAGGAGTCGATGCTGTACTTACCAGAGATGAAGCGGTAAAAAAGTTTAAATTGAATGCAAGCCGGATAGGACAAATAATAGTAAACGGAAACAAAAACACCGTGTTTGGCAATACTGCTGAAATAGACATGCCAGCCAACCTGAGGTCTCATGGTTCTGAACATGAAAGGAAAGTGCCAATTATTGGGTATAATCTGCAAAACAGGGAATTTCAATTCTCTGAAAATAGAGATATAGGGAAATATGTGATTAAAGTACTGGGGTTATAAAAGCGTCCCTACCAATACGTGACATATACCTCTTTTTACACATTGATTTAATTATAAGGTTTCATCATCATTGCTGCTAAGTATCCAGCTCCAAAACCATTATCTATATTGACAACACTCATTCCGGGTGCGCAGGAATTTAACATTGAAAGTAAAGCAGATAACCCGTGATATGAAGAGCCGTATCCAGTGCTGGTCGGGACTGCGATTACAGGGACATCTACTAACCCGCCAACAACAGAAGCCAAAGCACCTTCCATGCCAGCAACGACAATGATAACTTTAGCCTTTCTAATTTTTGGTAAGGTAGCGAGTAGCCTATGGATGCCTGCAACTCCAATGTCGAAATGGGAGTCTGGATCTAATCCCATCATCTGTGCAGTTATTATTGCTTCTTTTGCGACGGGCATATCTGATGTTCCTGCAGTTAAAACACAGGTTCCTTTCACCAATTTCTCTTCAGGGTTTTTATTAATTGTAATTGTTTTTGCTATTTCATCGTAATTAGTTTCGGGGAAGATGGCTTTTACTTTAGTGAAGGCGCCATATGATGCTTTAGTAACTAAAATTTTGTTGGCTGTTGTAGACAGGGTTTTTATAATATCTAAGATTTGATTCTCCGATTTGCCTTTGCCATAAATGACTTCGGGAAATCCTTTCCTAAGAGAGCGGTGATGGTCAACTTTAGTATGGATGATATCCTCGTAGGGATATAAAGAAAGAACATCTTCAACCGCTTTTGAAGTTATTTTGCCGTCTTTAAATTCGTTTAGCAAATGCCTGAGTCGTGTTTTGTCTATTTTTGCACCCCCTAAATCAACTTGATTATACTATCTTGAAGCTAGTCTTTTAAATTGATGATATGATGAGTTGATTCGAATTATATGAATTTAAAAGATAGATGCTATGAAAGTTGAATTTAAAGATATAACCCTTAAGAAAAAATATGATTCACTTTCTGAAACCATGCAATCAATGGGATCAACTATTGTTGCATTTTCGGGAGGTGTAGATAGTACCTTAGTCGCATCGGTTGCACAAAAAACTTTGGGCGACAAAGCACTTATTGTTACGGCAAATTCTCCGAGCTTGGCCGAAACTGAATTTGATGAATTGTTGAAAATAGCTGAGGAACTAAATTTTAATCATAGAGTTATTGATACTAAAGAAATTGAAAAGGTGAAATACAGAGAAAACAGTCCTCAAAGGTGTTATTTTTGCAAAGAAGAACTATACACAGAACTAAAAAAGCTTGCATTTGAAGAATCAATACCCTGGATTATTAATGGAACAAACATTGACGATTTAGGAGATTTTAGGCCGGGTATTAAAGCAGCGAAGGATTTTATGGTAAGGAGCCCATTGGTAGAATCAGGAATTAACAAAAAAGAAGTTAGGGCTTTAGCTAAAGAAATGAATATATCTAACTGGGATAAACCAGCGCAAGCCTGTTTATCATCTCGAGTTGCTTATGGGATAAAAATAACAGATGTAATTTTAAATCAAATTTCTGTAGCTGAAAACCATATTAAAATCTTAGGAATAGACCAGGTCAGAGTCAGGCACCACGGAAACTTAGCAAGGATAGAAGTTCCGAAGAAGCAGATTTCGATTCTATTGGATGAAGATAATAATCGAAAAATAACAGAGAAATTAAAGGAATTAGGATATTCTTATGTTACTGTTGATTTACAAGGATTCAGGTCAGGTAGCATGAATGATCAATTAGCTAATAGCACCTTTCGTTAAGATGGACATGGTATGAGGTTAGCCGGCACAGTTTCAATAATCACGGGGGCGGCTAAGGGGTTGGGTTTAGATATTGCTAGACTATATTCTGCTAATGGCTCTAGTGTAGTCATGGCGGATATAAACGACCACGATGGCTCATTGGAAGCAAGTGAAATTCAAAACCAAGGAAGACAGGCTTTTTATGTCCATTTGGATGTAACCTCTACCTCAGATTGGTCCAATTTGGTGAACAAAACCCTTAATCAGTACGGGAAGATTGACATATTAGTCAATAATGCAGGGGTATATCATAGAGGAAACTTGGCAACAACGGAGGTTGCTGATTGGGACAGAGTATTTGATGTAAATGCAAAGGGTGTATTCCTGGGAAGCAAGGCTGTTTTGTCTCAAATGCAGAAACAAGGTAAAGGGTCTATAGTATCCATATCATCAATAGCTGGTATTATTGGTTCAAAACAGTCTGTTGCATATAATTCAGCCAAAGGTGCAATAAGGCTTTTTACCAAATCTGTGGCTGTCCAATATGCTGAACAAGGTATTAGAGCAAATACAATACATCCAGGACCGATGGTAACAGAAATGTTAGATGATTTGTTTACAACCAAAGAAGAGTCTGAGCGACGTAGGGAAGGAATTCCATTAGGTAGATTTGCTACAGTAAGGGATGTTTCACTCGGAGCGCTATTTTTGAGTTCTGATGAGGCATCTTTAATTACTGGAAGCGAATTAGTAATTGATGGAGGTTGGACTGCTCAATAACAAGAAATTGAAGTTCATATATGGAGCATTAAATGGAAGAGTATGGGATTTATGAGAAATTAACGACAAAATCGCACTCAATGAATATTGAAGCGGAAAATTACTTGCCGGGAGGTAGCTCTCGGGCGGCTGCGTATTTTGAACCGTACCCTTTCTTTGCCGATAGAGCCGAGGGCCATTACATTTATGATGTTGATGGAAACAAATTTCTTGATTTTATGCTTAACGCCACAACTCATATTTTAGGACATAACAACCCTTTAGTAGCTGATGCCGTGAAAAAACAGATTGGTAAAGGGTTAAGTTATGGCGTCCCTGCCGAATCACAAATTAAGCTTTCTAAAATGATTTGTGACCGAGTTGAATCTGTTGACAAAATCAGATTTACAAATTCAGGAACCGAGGCAACTTTAAACGCCATAAGACTAGCTAGAGCATTCACTGGGAGACATAAAATAGCCAAAATCGAAGGAGGTTATCATGGCACTCATGAATACGTTAGCGTTAGCGTTTCGCATGATATAACATCAAAACAGAATGGTTTTTTAGGAGCACCTGAATGGCCCGGGCAACCACCATCAGTACTGCAAGATGTGTTAGTTTTTCCATACAATGATATTTCGGCTGTTGAAAATCTTATTTCAAAACATGGAAATGAATTAGCATGTATTATTTTAGAGCCGGTTTTTTCCAATATCGGATATGTTCCTGCATCTCAGGAATTTATAAATAAACTTAGAGAAGTTACTGTTAAAGCAGGCATATTGTTGATATTCGATGAGGTGCAAAGTTTTAGGCTTTCACATGGAGGAGCACAGGAGAAATTAGGTGTCAAGCCGGATTTGACCACCTTTGGAAAAATTATAGGAGGTGGAATGCCTGTAGGAGCGTGGGGGGGAAGCAAGGATTTAATGGAGCTATATAATCCATTAAATGGACCTGTAATAGAGCACTCAGGTACATTTAATGCCAATCCGATGACAATGGTTGCAGGTGAAGCAACATTAAGACAATTGACGAAGGAAAAATATTTCGAATTGAACCAAATGGGGAAACGGGTTAGGCTTGAACTTCAAGCTGTTTTTGATGAACTTGAAATTCCTGCACGGGTCACCGGTATAGGCTCTTTATTTGGCATGCATTTTGCTAATCATGATGTAGTTGATTACAGAACGATGAAATTAGCTGACCAACACATGAAAAAAGCCATGTTCAAAGGTATGTTGGATAGAGGGATATTGCTTTTCGGAAAATGTACAGGAGCACTAAGCCTTGCTACGGGTGAAAAGGAAATAGAGCAATTAATTGATAGTGCTACGGATGTTGCGTCAACAACACTAAAAACCATGGTCGTATAAGAGTTAAGTTTAAGAACCGTTAAATTTAGGAGTTCTGTGCTGGGTGAAAGCAGACATTCCTTCTTGATAATCGGATGTTTCAAAGTTTTCGAAAGGCAAACTTTTTTCTTCTTCAGATAGATTGGATAAACTAGGGTTATCTAATACTATTTTCATGATCTGCTTGTGTCTACTGTGTGATAGAGGAGCCGTTTTTGAAATATTTTGGGCTAATTCTGAAACGTAACTATCAATTGACTCTAAGCTCTTAATTTCATTAATTAAACCAACCCTCAAGGCTTCTTGAGAATCTAGCCTTTTCCCTGAATATAATAAATAAGAAGCAGTGCTTTTTCCCACAATGTGAATAAGTCTTTTCATTTCACCGTAACCTATCAATATGCCTAATTTTGATACGGGTATTGCGAAAATACTGGTGTCTGAAGCGATTCGAATATCTGTTGTCATAGCGAGTTCACAGCCACCGCCAAAACACAAACCTTTGATAAGGCTGATTGTAGGGTATGGCATCAATTCAATTGCGTTCAGAGCCCCATCAAATACTTCCGCATATTTTTTTGCAGAAGGTTTGTTGTAACGGGTGTTAATAAAATCTTTAATATCGGCACCTGACGAAAAACATTTATTGCCTGTGCCTGTGAATATAGCGGCTTTAATCTCTTTAGATTTTGCCAAATCGGTGCATGTCTGCTGTAAATTAGCCCAACCGTTATAGTCGATGGAATTAAGACTCAAGGGGTTCTCTATTTTTATAGTAGCTACGTTGGCGTTAACGGAAAGATTGATTTCGGTCGGCAATTATTAACTCCATTTTGTTTTTTAATAAGTAACTGTTATGTGGCAAAATTTAATTGATTGAATAACCACCGTCTACAATTATTGAGGTTCCAGTAACATAATCTGAAGCATGGCTACTCAAAAATATAGCCGCACCTGCCATCTCATTAGGTTCTCCCCAACGACCCTGGGGAATCCTTTGTTTGATTTCACGATAACGTTTGGGCCTATTTGTTTTATAGGTTTCTGTTAGTTCTGTGTGTATCCAGCCCGGAAGGATAGAGTTTATTTGTATGTTTTTATCGGCCCATGCTATTGCTAAGCTTTTGGTCAGCTGGACTATACCACCTTTACTAGCTGCGTATGCAGATACCCAATCGCTACCAAATATTGATGTCATTGATCCTATGTTAATTATTTTACCCCCACCGGCTTTAACCATGATCTGATAAGCGTTTTGGCAGCACAAGTGTGCACCTGTAAGGTTGGTGTTAATTACGGAATTCCATTCTTCTATAGTATATTCTTGAGGCATTTTTCGTATAGCGATACCAGCATTATTAACTAGGATATCTAGTTGTTCGAAATTCCTGCTGATTTCAACAAAAGCTTTATTGGTTGATTCTTCTTGTGTAACATCAATGTCTATAGCTATAGCAGAAATACCTAAACCGACAAGAGCTTTTGTAGCTTTATCTGTTTTACTGCTATTCCTTCCACCGACGATGATTTTAGCCCCGGCTTGCCCTAAGGCTTTAGCTATTGAAAAACCAATGCCTCCATTTCCGCCGGTGACAAATGCAACTTTGTCCGTCAGGTCAAATAATGATGTGCTCAAAGTCAAACCTCTAACTGGTCTCAGAATCTGGCATTATAACGAGATGATCATTAACAACCGATAGCTTAACTCTTTGGTTTATTTTAAATTGTTGCACATACTCTCTTGGTATTTGCATTCTTCCTGCCCGGTCAAGCAGGGTATAGTTTACGTAGGTGGTTTCTTTTTCTGGAGACGGTGCAAATGACTTTTCTGTCATATTTAGGTTAACAATCTCTGATGAAGCTTTTCCATCTCTAATAGTAACAACACGTGGTACCTGATGCATTATTTCAGGATCATGAGTGACAATTACTAGGGTGGTTTTAAGTTCTGAGTTCAATTTATTCAGAAGTTCTAAAACAGTATTTGCTGTTTTGCGATCTAGTTCACCGGTCGGTTCGTCAGCTAACAATAGTTTGGGCTGGTTAGCTAATGCTACAGCAATTGCTACTCTTTGTTGTTCACCGCCTGATAGTTTTTGAGGAGTATGCGATAAGCGGTGGTCAAGACCGACAAGATTCAAAAGGTACAGTGAATGCTCTTTTCTTTGCTTGGAGGATATGCCACTTAAAAGCATTGGTAATTCAACGTTTTCTTGTGCTGTTAAATAAGGGAAAAGGTTGCGTACGGCCTGTTGCCAAATAAAACCAATTTCACTTCTTCTGTAAGATTCAACTTCTTTGACGGTCAGCTTAGATAAATCATTTCCGGCGACCTCTACTTTACCTGCTGACGGAATATCATAACCGGCGATTATATTAAGCAGTGTGCTTTTGCCACTTCCGCTTGCTCCTACTATCGCCACAACTTCTCCTTGGTTAACCTCAAGATCTAATCCTCTTAAAGCCACAACTTCTAGTTCAGCTATCTTGTAAATTTTGAAAATATCTTCACACAAAATATAGGTATTGTTTTCTTTATTCACTAGATTATTTGTCTCCTAAACGCATTATTGAAGTTACCGATGTTCTAGTTGTCATTAGCACGACTAAATAAGAAACTATGAGGAAAATCATACATATTATAGAATAATTTATTAAAAGGTCGTACCAGTTAGTCTCTATTATAAATGGTGGCATAACTTCCACTCCCCATTCGTCATAGGCTAAATAAGGCATCATTACTCCACCTATTTGTCTTCCTAGCCAAGCTCCAAGGCTAAAGCTAAGTACAATAATAAAGCTTTGTTCTAAAATAAATGACGTCACAAGTTGTAATCTTGACAGGCCTATGGTTTTAAGTAGGGCAAACTGCTGGATTCGGTTTCTAAAAGATATATAGCTGTGGAATGTAAAACCTATCGTTGCAAGGATAAGTACTACACCCAACGAATAAAACAATAATGATTGCCATCCGGCGTCTACAAGTGGGTCCAAATTCGCCTCTCTTAATTCAGCCTCTGTTTCCAACACGAATGGTTTTGGTGACAGAGAGCTTTCACCCAAAGCCTTTGCGAACGTTGCAGGATCTTCTGGTTTTTCTTTGTAAGATAACCAAACCTCGTTTGCTGCTACCTGTGTATATAAAGAAGAAGCATTTACATGTTGGGTAATCAAGTCTAGGTTGGCGATTAAAACCTGTTGATTGGTATTTGTTATTGTAGGGAACATGTTAAATGTATCCACAAGTTCTAAGGGGGTTTCCTGTCCTGAAATTGAGACAGTAATAACATCTCCAATTTTATGCCCGCTACGCCTTAACATTGCTTCATTTGCTAGGGTTGGAACTGCTACGAGCTTGTCCCCATAAAAAATTCCGCGAGCGATTTCGGGATAACCTTCATTCCATGCGAAAACTATGGAAGACTCTCCTTCATCCAATTCCGTGTTTGTGACAGAATCTGCAATTGATTGTGAGGATGAGGATAATATATTCCAATCTCCTGCTTGGTCAAAACTTTCAAGTGAAATAGTTTCTCCATTTTCTAAGGTTGCAGATATTTCTTTGAATATTATTGAACCCGCCATCAAATTTCGGTCAGGCGATCTTTCGTGTATTCTTACAGAATCCAAATAAAGTCGATTGCTCTCACTATCCGGAGCAACTATTATGACTTCTGGGTCTTCTCTTCTTCTAAGTGACCACCACCTTCTTCGTGGAGGAGGAGGCGGGAGGTCAGAATATTTCCTCATCTTTAAAGTTGTGGTTTGCCATGTGTTTGTTTGTAGGTCTCCCATAGAGTAAGTTGAAAATTTACCTAAATCGTCCTTGAACCTCAAAGTAAGCCTGACTGAAGGATGAACGTAATCCGATTTAAAAGTTAAGCTTAAAGATTGAGTTCCAAGAGGTATCTTTAAACCGTCTTCCTGATAAGGTTCATTTATGGAATTAATAAGTTCATCCATTGGAGTATCCGCAAAATCATCTCTAAACCACGCCACTTCAGAAAAAGTTTGAGTGTCAGCAGCGAGCAGCAAATATTGGTTTTTCATTGGAGAAAGTTTATCTCTTATGAGCGTGCGTAAAACGAGGCTTGCCTTTTCTATGTTGGCTATAGATTCGTATGCCTGTTTGATGTCCGCAGCTTCAATTGTAAATTGGTCTGGGTAACAATTAAAATATCCTTCTTGTAGACACTTATCGAATAACTTGGGGTCGTTTACCCTAACATCAGAACCAACTTTAAAATACACTCTTTCATCAAAGTTTTTGTTTAGTGTTGCTGCAAAACTTGCAGCAAATAAAGCTAAACCTGTTGCAAGAGTTAGCAAAATTGTTAGTTGAGAATGGTGTGCTGAGTTTCTTCCAAGTTGCCATAAGCCCAAAATTGCTCCCGCTGATAACCTTGGGGCAAAAATTTTGGTAAAAATGTTTATTACAATAGGAAATAACCTTACTACAATTAACCCGGCTGATATTAACATGATTCCTGGAATTAGCAAAAGCAATTGATTAAAAGTAGTAGCGTCACCGAAAGAATTTGCAATGATAGAACCTTGCTCGCGTATTTGCCTTAGCATTACCAAAACTAATACAAGTGCGACTACGTCTATATAATACTTCTGAATTGCCGATAATCTATTTGGACGGTTTTCTAATTCAAGGTTTTGCTTCAATTCTCTCCGGGAAGCAAAAATAGCAGGGACCAACAATGAAATTAAGCTTAATCCTCCACCAATGGCGCTCATCCTGTATGTTCCTAAGTCAATATTGACTTTTAATAAACCAGGTTCTGGTTGCAGTGACGCAAGGGGTTCAATTAGTCCTAAAAGACTTACGGTGGCTGCTCCTAGTAATGGGCCAAGAATCACGCCTGCCACTCCGATAGTCAATGCTTCCAGCGCAAACACGACCAATGTTTGTAATTGGGTGGCTCCTCTACTTCTAATCAAAGCGATTTCCGCATGCCTTTGGCTGATACTCATTGAACTAAGAGCTGATATGTAATACAAGCAAATAAATGTGATCAACATCATCAAAACAAACATTGGAAGCTTGCTGTAAAATAATCGCCTATCATACTCTTCAAGTATTTTTTCAAGTTTTGTTTTTTGTGAATATGATGGCAACACAGGTGTAAGCGCATCTTTAAGCCCCTGCAGTCTTTGTCTAATCTCGGTTGTTTCAGCAGCTGTTATAGAATCAGGATTGATATCAGAATACCAAATGTAGGTCCCCTCTAGTTTTTCAAAGGCATTGCCAAAATCATTCAAAAAAGCTTGTTGTGGAATATAAAATGGTATAGTTGTAAAGCTGGATCCAGTTGAAGCCTCTAGCACCGTTTCTTCCATATACCAAATATTTTTTGCCGAAGAGTTACGTGTAAAAACTCCAGTGATTTCTACATTAATACTTTCAAAAACATCATTCCATGTTGGGAATGCAATTATTTTGTCACCCACATTTAAGCCGAATAATTCTGCCGCTTCGTTTGGTACTAGTGCTCCAAGATAGAGTGTTTTTTGGTCAGAATAAGGGTAGTATTCTGGTATTTCAATATTCCCTTCGACAAGTGTTATATTTTGATCCAAGTTGGGAAGCGCCACGACATAGCCGCGGTCATTAGTTTGGCCAGCATCTGATTCAAAGCCTGGTTTGGTAACAAAAAGAGTAGGGGATTTGATGGCTGTAAAACGGTCATTTTCAATGTTTCCTACAAATGAGGTTATTTGTTCTGAAGCAGTCGTATTTAGCAAAGAGTATTGGGAATTTGAAACGGGCCCTGCCTTTGCTTGAATGATTAAATCATGTTCTTGGCTAGTGGCTTCAACAAGAGCTAGGTCTAAAGCGATTTCTTCTAATGAATCAAGGTATATGAACGAACTTGAAATGATTGTGCATGCAAGAATCACCCCTAAAACTAAAGAAGTTAAAAGCTTCCATTGTGAAAGGCTACGTTTTGAGCCTATAAGCCAAGCGCTCAATAATCTATTCATATGTTTGCACGCCTTTTGAATTTAACACTATTACCCAATCCTTGTTATTGAAGGTATGTCTGTTTTATAAACTTTAATGCTTGCTACAATTTGAGTTAACATCATTATTGCGGCAATCACTATAATGGCAGGAATTATAATCATCCATTCAGTTGTAACGATAATGGGAGGTGATGTGGTGTTCAAAGAACCTGCCGGGGTTAGGTTGGTGACAATTAACAAGCTTATTTGTCTACCTACTAATGTTCCTACTATTAAACCACATCCCATCACTAGAAAATGCTCAACTAAATTTATTATGGCAATTTCCAATTTGTTAATTCCCAAGGCTCGCAATAAAGCAGTTGTTGAAGCCGAATTCTTAGATAAAAAGTCCAAGTGGCTATAATTTCCTATGGATATGGAAATTATGACGAAAATAACCGAAGTGATTGACAAAAGTTTCCATCCTGTTAGGTGTATGTTTCCTGACTTGATTTCATTCAGTGTAGAAGTTATATCAGATACCGATACTCCTCTAGGGCTTGTGTTTTTGATAAGAGTTCCGATATCCACATTGTCAGATGTATCAGCATCTACGTATACTTCATTTGGCTCTATACTCTCAAGCCTGCTCATGATGTTCAAATACCTTGTAAGGTGGTCAATGTTGCCTATTAGAAACATCGATTTTTCAGGATAAAGAGTTGGGAAATAGTCAATTGTATCAATTACCACCAAAGGAGTCAGCCTCCCAGATACTGTGCCATAGAACCCTTGATTGATTTGAAAATCATCCAAGTTTTCAAAATATTTGCTTGCAATAAATGGGATTCTGCCAGATTCTAGGTTGTTTATATATATTCCGCGAACATCTAAATTTGCAAATACACCGAATTTATACTTTGTGCTAAATTCCCCAGAATACACATGCTCATTTGTTATCTCTGCATAATCTGGAGCAATGACGGTAGTCGGTATCGGTGACCATCTTGGGCTTTCCATTTCATCAATAATAGTTTCTTGGTTTGTTTCGTCGACAACAAAGATTTGGTCCAAATATATGTTTCCAGGAGTACGTTTCGCTTTTGAATTTTTTGCGATTCCGGGTTCGTGAATTTGAATAGAAAGGAGTTCTATTGGAGATTTTAGAGTTCGGGGTATTTCGGCGACCATTCGGCTCCAACCAGATTTGTTTAAAGAGCCAAGAGATATAGTTCGGGTTTTTCCTTGGGATCCCTGTAAAACACCTAATAGATACAGGTTATTGAATTTTCTTGAAGGTTTTACCCACATACCTATTTCACTTGAGGTTTCGGGGAGGAATAAGCTATTTTGATTTAGAGGTATATTCAATCGATTTAAAATTTTTTGAGTTTCTCCGCTTGAAAAATCTTCTCTAAACCAGGCAGAATTAGCAAATACAACCGGGTCAATGGCTAGGATTTCGTTGGAAATCGACCCTACTCCCCCATTAATTCTCATTACCCTTGTAGCAGATTCAACGCCATCAAAAGATTGGTATTTTTCTTGCAGTTTTTTCGCATCGTCTTGCATGAATTTTGAAATTCCAGTTACCCTAATGTCGGTTGCATTTTGATACCATGCCCTATCGGCTTGCACTTTGCTAAAAGTGCCTCCTACTGTGGATGCCATAGTTATAAGTCCTGCGGAAGTTATCACTAAAAGCAAAAGAGTTGAATAATACCGCTCTCCCCTATCTAGTCTTAATAATGGCATTGAGACCCACAAAGGGGAGCGGTTTTCAATTAATTTCAGAAATGGATATATTAATTGAAGCAATAGTATTACCCCTAAGTAAATCAAGTTTAATTTCATGGTGGAAGTCATTTCAATTTCTGTAAATTGATAAAGGAAAATTATTGATGATGCTTGTAAAATTAACCCAAGCACCCAAATTATAAACCTAGAATTCTTTATGGTAGTTAGTGTGTAGCCGGTTACTGTAGCAGTGGCAAATAAACAAAGCTGGAAGAGTACAATGATGTCAAAATCGTTTATGTTTTGCCAAAAAATATATATGGAAATATATGCAAAACCTAATGCCCACAACAAATTTAAAATTGAAGTTGACCTTCCGCTAAGATAACGGATTGTCATAGGAAATAGTCTTATAAACAAGAGTGCAATTGCTACCAAAAGAATGCTAGGTAATAACATCGAAGTTAATTGAGATGAGCCTTCTTCAACTGATGCAAATGCTGTATCGGTAAATAACAAATACCATATAGTGATAAACCCTAGGATTAATAGAACGCCATCAAAAAAATGTTTTTGAATTAGAGATGGAGATTCGTTCCCGGCTCGGGCGTAATTAATCTTTCGGCCTGCTTGCAGGAGCGAGATTATACTAACTAAAGAAGACACAAGGCCGGCAAGGATTGCGACTATAAAAGAATAAAGAAATGCTACTGGAGAATTTGATAATAGTGAAAAAATATCTATGGATTGTGAAGATATTCCAGTGAAATTTATCAATAATTTAGAAATTAGTGTAGCAATTAGGGGTGCCAAAATGCCGGTAACTACTGTAATTGCCAAAATCTCGATAATATAAAAATTGAGTAAACTTGTTAATGACGCTCCTCTTAATTTTAATAGTGTAAAGTGCGGGTTTCTAGACGAAGTTAAGTTTCTAGCAGCAAGGGCCACGAGTAAAATCCCACAAGTTATAAGCGAAGTGATTAGTACTGATAGGCTTACATTTGCAGCATTTGCCTTGTCTTCGATATTTAAAACTATACCTTTTATTGAAGAAACAAAAACCGTTGATCCAGCCAAGCTGGTTTTAATTTTTCTTTCAAAGCTATCAGACAGTAATTTTGGGTATTGTATGTCGTTTGAAATAAAAGAGTTTTTGTCTATCCCGGCAAACCATATTGAGCTAACTAATTTGCCATTTCCTGCACCCTCTGCATAGGACCCAAAGTCTTTTTCGCTAATGAATAGAGCTATTGGAGGTTCGTCGGCGTCAACTCTCACGCCTGGTGGAGGTGTTGCATCAGCAGTATCAGCTAGCGGAGGAGGGTCTAAAAACATTTCAACGTTGTTCCAATATTTGTCGTCTTTATAATTGGGTTCAAATATGCCTGTTATGACAACCTGAATCAACTCTTTTGCATCTATCGACTTACGCAATTCAATAGTTTGGCCAAGTTCGAATTGAAATCTTTGTTGAGTTAATTTTGTTATTAGAGCTGAATAATGGGTTTCGTCATTATTTTGAACATCGAAATCTCCGGATAAAAGGGAAATATTAGGCTCTAAATCTTTGATGGTTTGGACCCACCCTCTTGCTACGGTGTAGCTAAAATCGGGTTCGTTAGGGATTTCTCTGTTGTTGTATCCTAACAAATAGACGCCGGATTTATATGTGCGATATTGATATTCGATTGATTCATCAAAATAGGAATAGAGAGTTCTATCAACTGTGTCGTTTGTTTGATTGAGTCTTGAAGATGAAGCTGGTAGCCGTGGTCCGAATATGGTCACGTCTATAGTGTTGCCTGAAATTCTAGTAAGTTCCGATTCAAAACCTAGTCTGTTGAGAGCATTCATATATATTGGGCCGAAAGCTCCCATGGTACAAGCCAACATGCACCCCAGAAACAGGGTTAACAAATACTGCCAATTGTTCGTAGACAAGCTAATTATTGATTTCATGTAATTGTCCACAGACGATTTTACATTAATTAAGGGGGGTGTGGGTATATTAAAACTAATTTGGTATTATAATTTAGTTGTTGGTTGCAGTTAAAATGCTGAGTATGTTTGTTTTAATTTGATTCTGAACTGCTTCTATAAACATATCCGTTGTAGGTCCTTCTAATCTAGTTTCAAATCCATGATTGCCAAATCCAAACTTCACTGTTTCAGACACTAAGGTTTCCGGGCCATCAAAATAATAAGGTTTTGTTGAATAGAATACCTGCGGCAAGTCGGGAAGCTTTGTGTTATATATACTGGGATTGGCTAAAATCACCATCGGTTCGTTTATGGAAAAGTCAGGATCTTTAAATTTGGTTTTAAAATCTCCTAAAACAACCGTACTTGATTTGTGAGGAGCCCAATGACGAACTGAATACGGATTTCCTATGTTTATCCATGGTTCAATTTGTCTGCAAACACTTGTAAACTCATGCCATTTGATTAATTCATCGATATGATTATTTGGCAATTGCATTTTGTTTCTATATTGTGAGACAACTTTTTCTGACCGTATATGGTTGAAGGCGGCTATCCAGTTAACATAATCTCGCGTAGCTCTCGAGTATTTAATTTCATTTACGTTTATGCCTGTGCTTGCACTATCAACTATAATCAAATGTGGCATTTCTGTTGATAACTTAACAATGAATTGCTTTGAGAAACCTAATTGGGCGTGACTAGGGAGTTTGTTTCTGACTTTTAATCGCATGGACATATGCGAGGGTGTTCTAAAATAATTTATCGAGAAATCGCTTGGTGAAAGATGTTCTTGAAGCGGCTCAACAATCCATTGCCGTCCGTATCTGTCATTGCCCACGACAACAATTTTTCTTTGAGTTAATCTCCTAATTTTATGAAGATATTGGAGTAAATAAACAGCTTCATGAGCTACTCGTTCAGCATGGTTCTTATGTTTGTCCGTTAGAGAAATCGAGTAATATTTTTGAGGCGGTAAATTTTTTAGTTTTGTAAAATCATTATAGGTTTTTGGTGAAACCATTAAAGCTTGCTGTGAGTTTAACCACGTATATTCAGTAATATAGCGTTGAAATTCAAGATCGCGTTGTAAGATGTTTTTAGGATTGAAATTACCTTCTCTTGTCAATCGTCTTAAATTGTCTAGGTGCTTTAAAGAGGTTTTGATATCTTTGTTAACTCTCAAGAAATTAACTATGTTTTCTGTTAAGAATACCCCGTCGTGGTTTGCAACATTAATTTTGGATAACCATTTGGATATGGAATTTAATCTAGCCTTTGCACCCTTATATCCAAACGCCAACAAAAAAACTTTAATTTGAGGTATTGTCAATTTTAGTGTCAAAGAATGAGAATGAATAAAAAGTTTTGAAAGATCATCAAAAGTTGTTTCTACAAATAAATCATGGAAAATATTTGGCAGAAGAGGTTTTTCTATGGGGATTGGAGCCGGATTATTAAAATAATCCTGTAACTTATCTATGTGATATCGGATTTTTTTAGGTATCAGCTTGGCATTTTTGTTATTGACATTGCATTTTATAATTTGATTGTACCAATAACCAGAAACATCATTTGTCCGTTCTGCAAAAAACTCATTTAAAGCTTGCTTTGAAAAACTATTTGCAAACGAGATTGCAATTAGGGCAATCTCACTGTTGCCTTTCATTATTTTTTTATCGAGAGAAGTTCTGGATTTCCAGGGGATTTTGGAGCGATTGAATATATATGGAGCAATCGATTTGTATGGTGGAATATTGTTTATAGTTGAATCAACTAGGAGTTTAATTTCCATGACGGTTGTAGCAAGATCTAAATTGTCGTTTTTGTGGATTGCTATAATCTCCGAAACGACATTTTTGAATCGGTTTCTGTTTGATATAAAAGCCAACCAATCCGATTCACTTGTATCTGTTAGTAAATGTTGTAACATTATTTCAATTGATGCAGGTGAACAATGATGTTTTGCGTAGTCGTTTAGGACTTTAAATGAATCCAGTTGTTTTATCGCATATCTTTTGTCAACTTTTTTAACCATGTTACTTTAGTACATTACAGTTAATATAAACATTGGTTATCTTAGGATGTTACTATATTTAGAATTTTGAGTTCGCAACGGGTTTTAATCTATTTATTGAACACTAAAGATTGCAAGTAGTAGTTTTAGGAAATAGTTTAAGGGGTTTTTAAAATATTGCAACCTTAAAGGATTAACAAATAGATAGGTCAATGGCAACATTTAAGGAACTATTTGGCAGTCTATCCCGAATTACCATTCTTGACCTATATTTGGTGCCATACATATAATTGATAAAGCAGAAAAAATAAGGTTGGCTCACGATAGAATGAATGTTTTTGAAGAATTGACTCAAATCCAAGCTGAATTTCAAAAAGACCTGAAGCTTGCTTTAGATTTGGAGCAATTGGACCATTTGAAAATAAAATATATCGGGCGTTCAGGGGTAGTAACTACCTTGTTGAGGAGTATATCGTCTGTAAAAAAAGAAGACAGGCCTAAGTTTGGGTCAAAAGCGAATCAATTGAAATCAGAAATTTCTGGTCTAATAGCGGAAAAAATTGATGTATTTAAAAATGATACAGATTTGAGAAAAGCGGAGAACTTAGATGTTACTTTGCCTGGAAGGACTCCTGTTATTGGCAGTTTACATCCAACCACCCAAATTGTTCAGGAAATCTGTGATATTTTCGTGTCGTTAGGATTTAGTGTGATTGAAGGACCCGAAATAGAATTCGATAAATATAATTTCGAGATGTTGAATATACCTAAAGGACACCCTGCCAGAGATATGTGGAGTACTATGTGGATAGAAAATCCTAACCACTCAAATACAAATAGTACTTTACTTAGAACCCATACTTCTCCCATGCAGGCTAGGTTTATGGAAGCTACCTCGCCTCCAATAAGAATCGTTGTGCCTGGTAAATGTTATAGATATGAGGCTACTGATTCTACTCATGAATGGCACTTTTATCAAATAGAAGGATTAGTTGTTGATAAAGGAATTAATTTTGCTAATTTGAAAGGCACATTATACGAGTTTGCAAAAAGGATTTTTGGGAATGACCGCAAAGTTAGATTCAGATGTGATTATTTTCCTTTCGTTGAACCAGGTGTTGATATGTCCATCTCAAATTTCAAAGATTCTGAAGGCAAAAGACCAATAAAGGGTAGAGATGAAGATTGGATAGAAATTCTTGGGGCTGGTATGGTACATCCTGAAGTTTTGAAGGGTGTTGGGTATGATCCTGATATTTATACAGGATTTGCTTTTGGTATGGGGCCAGAACGCATATCTATGCTGAGAGATGGCATTGATGACATTAGGCATTTCTACTCGAATGATTTGCGATTTCTCTCCCAGTTTGTATAAATATTGTCCAAGTTTATGACAAAATTAATAAATAAAATGTGTTAACAATATGAAAGTTCCTCTTTCTTGGTTAAATAAATATGTTGATATTTCTTTGGAGCATCATGAATTAGCCCATGAATTGACGATGGTGGGTGTAGAAGTTGGCTCTATAAATATCATTGGAGATAAATGGGGAAATGATTTATGCATTGGCGGCGTTGAAAAAATTGTTCAACATCCAAATGCTGATAGATTAAGATTAGCTTCTGTAATCATCGGAAATGGGGTTGTAAAGACCGTTGTCTGTGGTGCCAATAATCTGGAAATAAACCAAAAAATCGCATTTGCTGAGGTAGGAGCGAATTTATTTGACGTTAAATCTGGAGAATATAGAAAATTAAAACCTGCTAAAATTAGAGGTGTTGTTTCTGAAGGGATGATTTGTTCGGAATTGGAATTAGGTATTGGAACAAACCATGAAGGGATTCTAGCATTGCCTAAAGATGCCCCGATTGGATGCAATTTGAAAGATTATTTAGGTGATGTGATTCTTGATATAGAGGTTACTCCAAACAGACCAGATTGTTTATCAGTCCTAGGCATAGCACGTGAAATAGCTGCTATTACAAACTTGCCAGTTAAAGAACCGGAAATAACCTACCCTCAAAGTGAAATTCAAGTTCAGGATAAAGTTAATATTGAAATCCACAATAACGACCTATGCAAGAGATATGCAGCTACCATTGTTGAAGGTGTAAAAATTGGCAATTCTCCCAAATGGTTGGTAGAGGCATTATTAAAGGCAGGACACAATTCGATCAACAACGTCGTTGATATAACCAATTTCGTTATGCTGGAGCTTGGGCAGCCTTTACACGCTTTTGACTTCAACAATTTAAATGGTTCGGAAATTAATATAAGAACAGCAAAGAGTAAAGAACAAATCGATGCCTTAAATGATGAAAACTTAACATTATCTTCGTCAATGTTAACGATTTCTGATTCCAAGAACCCTGTAGCACTTGCTGGAATTATTGGTGGGAAAAAGAGTGCTGTTTCTGAGGCCACAACATCAATATTGCTTGAATCAGCAAGCTTCAACGCAGTTAATGTCAGGACTACCGTCAACGATTTAGGTGTTGCCACGGATGCTTCCTATCGTTTTGAACGGTCTCCTAGTGTAGATATAGTGCCAATTGCATTGCAAAGAGCAACCAAATTGATTTTGGAAGTTGCTGGAGGGACCGCGATGAATGGAATAATGGATGTTTACCCTGAAAAAGAAATGCAGAAAAAGCTTGTACTAACAAGTGAAACCATATGTAAAGTTCTTGGTATTAATATTGACAAGGATGATGTAGTTGCCTCTTTGAACTCGTTAGGTTTTAAAGTACTAGAACTAGAGAAAAAAGTGAAATCAAAAAATGATGGTTACCAATTGGATATAACAGTGCCCTATTGGCGATCTGATATATCTATAAAAGAGGATTTGATTGAAGAAATTGCCAGAATAATAGGTTATGAAAAAATACCTTCGATAATGCTTGCAACTCCAATACCAGAATTCAATCCCGATTTGAAACCACCTAAATTTGTATTGAAAGAGTTGATTGCATCATTAGGGATGACAGAAATCATTTCATATCCACTTACCGATTTGGAAGCGTTGAAGCTAGTAGATCCAGCGCTTAATGAAAATGATGTAATCAAGACAACTAACCCAATGAATTCCGAAATGCAGTATATGAGAACGAGTTTAATTCCAAGTGTTTTAAGAACATTATCTCAAAACATTAAAAATTCTCGAGGGAAACCGATTAGATTGTTTGAAATTGGAAGAGTGTACAAGTATTTTTCAAGCCAAAATGACGAAATGCTCCCAATGGAGAATGAGAAAATAGTTGGAGTTCTATGTGGGCCTAGAAGTAACGACTCATGGTTGACCACTGGAGAAGATGTTGATTTTTATGATGGTAAGGGAGTTTTAGAAATCCTTTTCAATAAATTATCTTTAAAAGTAAATTGGATGCCATCTACTAATAAAATTACAAAAGAAGAATCAACAGCAGATTTAATTTGTGAGTATCCTATAAATAATGAAAAAAACGAAATTCTTGGTATGTGCGGAGAACTCAAAAGAGAAGTTGGAGAATTTTTTGACATAGAAGTACCAGTAATTATATTTGAAATTGACGCAGATTCGATAGCGAATAATATTCAGTCAAAAATATCTGCTTACCATCAAATAAACAGATTTCCTTCTTCTGAAAGGGATATTTCTCTAGTATTTGATAAATCAATTACTTCATTAGATATTGTTAATATGATTTGTTCACACAAACTAGTTGAAACAGTAATGCCTGTAGATGTGTATTCGGGAGAAGAGATACAACAAGGAAAAAAATCGATTACATATAGGATAGTATATCGTGGGAATGATATAACTTTGACTGGCGATCAGGTACAAAAAGCCCAAAATTCCATTTTAAAGAATCTTAAAGAAGGATTGGGAGTTGTGAGCCGTTTCTGATTTCTATATTGAATTACATGTGTATAGAAGCGTGGCTGGTCATAATTTAAGGTATGAAATTGGCAATTAAGCACAATCATGAACAATTAATAGATGTTGATACTGCAGTTGCAAAAGTTTTAAGCAATGTTGATGAGCTAGATTTTGAAATAAAAAACATAATAGAGTCTTTAAATCATGTATGTTTTGAAGATCTTCTAGCAACCATCGATATCCCTCCGATGGATAATTCATCGATGGATGGATATGCAGTTAGGTCTGGTGACGTTAAAGATGCTTCCTTAGATACTCCTGTTGATTTAAAGGTAATTGGGACAATATCTGCTGGACAAATACCTGATTTCGAAGTAGTCCAAAATTCAGCAGCAAAAATAATGACTGGTGCATCGATTCCTAAAGGAGCAGATGCAGTTATTCCTTTTGAAGATTTACTAACTATAAATGAAGAATCTATTCGTGTTGTTGGAATGATTAGTCAACGGGATAACATAAGAGACGCAGGTCAAGATGTTAAACAAGGAAGTGTTTTAATACAAAAAGGAAAACTTATCTCTGCAGCAGATATAGGAATAATGGCTTCACAAGGTTTGGTTGGCATAAAAGTGGTGAAAAAACCAGTCGTTGCAATTTTGGCTACGGGTAACGAACTGTTGCTTCCGGGAGAAGAATTCGAAAAGGGGAAAATATACGACAGTAATTCCCCAGCGATTGCATCTGCGGTGACAGAAGCTGGAGGGGTGCCAAAAATATTAGGGATTGCTAGAGACACCTATAGTTCGTTGAAAGAAAAAATAAATCTGGCATCTTCTTGTGACCTTATTATAACTTCTGCTGGTGTTTCTAAAGGCGACTATGACATTGTAAAAGATTTTATCAATGATAGAGGCGAAGTTAGGTTTTGGTCTGTAAAAATGCGTCCAGCTAAACCCATAGCATTTGGCTGGATTGATATAAATAATCAAAAAAAAATTCCTATTATAGGGCTCCCTGGAAATCCAGTGAGTGCAATGGTAGCATTTGAGAAATTTGGAAGGCCAGCGATATTTAAAATGAGGGGTATATACAATTATAGTAGATTTGTAATAAAGGCAATTCTTGACGATCCTATTGATAACTATGATGGTAGAAGAGTATATGCTAGAGGAATAGTAAAAAAAATAAAAAAGGATTATCATGTTTCTCTTACTGGTTCTCAGCAATCCAATCTGTTGACTTCCATGTCAAAAGCTAATGGCCTTATAGTTTGTCCGGAGGATATTAATAGATTGGAAGCAGGTTCGATAGTAAGGGTTGAAATGATAAATTGGACAGGGTAATTTATAAATACAATTATAAGAGGTTGAGAAAAATCTATGGTTGAACAATCACAATATCAAATAAATTTAGACAAAAATGTTAATGAGAAAAGGTCTTTAATGCACCTTTTTACAGAAATCTTATGTAAAGAGTGCAAGAAACAGTATAAGTCTGATGAGCCTTCAGCTAGTTCTGTTGTTGTCAAAAACATACAAAAATGTTGTTCCAAAAAACCGGATTATATACATTCGGGATTACCGCTCAAGCAGGCAACTTACCGTGCTTTATTATCCAAAGGAAATAGACCTACGACTGCTCGTCAAATTAGTGATTTTCTAACAGAAAGATGGGGTGAAAGTGTTTATACAAGAAGCATGACGCCTGCAGTCATATCTCGTTTGTTGGAAACAAGTGTGGATTATGAAATTTCTGTGAAATAAAACATCTTAGCGAATCAGTTTACTGAAAAAAGGAGATGGCGACATGGTTAAGCCCCTATCATTTTTTAAAGGCGAGATAGTTCCAATATCAGAGGCCAATGTAAATATAATGACTCATGCATTACATTATGGCACAGCAGTGTTTGAAGGCGTTAGAGGAAATTGGAATGAGTCGCAATCCAAAATGTTCGTTTTTCGATTGAAAGAACATTATGAACGGCTTTTACGTGGCTGCAGTATCTTGTTGATGGATATTCCCTACGATGTACAGGCTATGTGCGATATCACCATAAACCTTATTAAGGAATGCGGTTATAAAGAAGATTTGTATATAAGGCCGATTGCATATAAAAGTACAGAGAAAGTAGCTGATTTGAGGTTGCACAAGCTTGATAGTGACTTTGCTTTAATTATCGTCCCATTTGGATCATATATAGAGAAGGAGGGTGCAATTAGATGTTGTACCGCGTCATGGAGAAGAATGAATGACACAAATATGCCTCCAAGGGTAAAAATATCTGGTAATTACGTAAACAGCATTTTGGCAAAAACAGAAGCTGTTATGGCAGGCTTTGATGAAGGCATTATGCTTAACCAGGACGGGAGTGTGTCGGAAGGGACAGGTGAAAATTTGTTTTTGGCAATAGATGGCAAAATCCATACACCTTCTTTGGAAAACAATATTTTAACCGGGATAACTAGAGATTCTGTTTTTAATATAATAACAAATGAATTGGGACTAGAGGTTATTGAACGCCCGATAGATAGAAGCGAAATTTATCTTGCTGATGAAATGTTTCTTACCGGCACAGCTGCGCATGTGACCCCGGTCGGAGAATTGGATAATCGCAAGATAGGTTCAGGTGGAGTAGGCCCAATCACAGAAAAATTGAGTAACATATACGCAAAAGTAATAAGAGGTGAGGAAAAAGAATATCTGAATTGGTGTACGCCAATTAGCGTCAACAGATGAACAGTAAGTATTAGATGTCGCTGTTCGCTATTGAATATTTTTTCTTTGCGTTAGTTTCTAATTTAGGTTTATTGATTTTGGTCGCCAGCAAATCGCGCTTAGAGTATATGAAACTAATTAATAGCACTCGCAAATCCTTTGTTGTAGGAATTTTGACTATTGTCATTGCATTTGTGTCATATTTTGGTTTTAAAAATCGCAACATAAACGATTTTGAAGGTGGATTAGATGCTAATATGCAGGCCTTGTTTTTTATATTAGCAACATTTACAGCAATAATGGTAATGTTGATTTCAATTTCAATTTTGCGAAAAGGTAAATCAGAAATCTATACAATTAGCGGGTTGGATGTTTTAAAAGAATCCACATATTTGCAAGCATTTTTTAATAGAAGTAAATCAATTCCGTCTTTGATGTTGCTTGTAATTAATGAAGCTAGGGCAAAGAGTTCTAGTTTGAAATTATCAATTGGATTAATTTTAACTTTAAGCTTTGCAGTTGGGTTACAAGTCGCATATTCAATTTCTTCCAAAATTACAGACTGGACAGAATTGGTTGCTAGGTTGGATTTGGCTTCAATCGTTGATTATGATTTAAAATTAAGCTTAGCAATAAACCGTTATGCCGGGAAATCGTATGTGATTGATTCGACTATTGGAATATTTGCAAGTGACTATTTTTTTCCTGTTATATTTGCTCTGTTTATGGTGGGAATTTGGTTTAATGGTACGAATCCAAAAGAACGGTCTGTTAATCAGCATATAGTTCTTTTCAGTGTGGTTTCCTTAGCTTTTGTGAATTGGATAATCTTTGTTGTTAATGCATATTTGTTTAGGCCGCGCCCATTTGAAAATCAACAGATAAATTTGATATTTTATGAAGCCACGGACTCTTCTTTTCCGTCAAATTCTTTGGCTGTATTGTTTGCGATTTCTATTAGTGCATTAATCATAAATCAGCGATATGGGATTTTATTGTTATGCCTCTCGGCCGTTTATGGAATGAGTAGAATATATGTTGGGGTCCATTACCCGTTGGATATTTTTTCAGCACTGATTTTAGGTGGAATAGTTGCGGTAATAGTATGGTATTTAGGAAAACTTATATATCCGATACCATTAGCATTTATAAAATTACTGAGGCTGTTTTTTTTGGCGTAACAGAATCATAGGTTGACACCTACGAGTTGGTTACTTAAACTTTTTCATAGAAAGGTGGTCCTATGTATAAAGATGATGGAATAATCATAATTGGCGGAGGTGTGATAGGTATATGCACGGCTTATTATTTAAGCTCGTATGGCCAAAAAGTAACCGTTTTGGATAAAGGTAAAATAGGACACGGTAGTTCTTTTGGTAATTGTGGTTTAATAGTACCGTCACATAGTATACCTATAGCGGCGCCTGGTGTTGTTTTGCAGGGACTTAAATGGATGTTTGATTCAACTAGTCCATTTTATATAAAACCTCGATTCAACTACGAATTAATTATGTGGTTATGGAAATTTATGAAGGCTTGCAACTACAGGAAGACTCAAAAAGGTATAGAGGCTTTAGTCAAACTAACTACAGAAAGTATGGGTCTGTATGAACAAATTATGGATGCAAACCCCGAATTAGACTGTAATTTCAGAAAAGATGGTTTATTAATGGTATACAAAACGGCTGAAGGATATAGCCTTGGTCTTCACGAATCTGAAGAAGTTGGATCTCACGGAGTCCAGTCCCAGAGGATGACAAACCAGGAGTTGCAAAGGTTTGAGCCAGGTTTGCGCGGTGACCTGCATGGTGGTGTATATTATCCTGATGATGGTCATTTCGACCCATATAAATTTGTTGATCAATTATCAAAATTAGTAAAATCCAAAGGAGTTGAGATAATTGAAGATGCGGAAGTAAAAGATTTAATTGTGTCCGGAAATAGAATCGATAAGATTATAACACCAAAAGAAGAATATACTCCTAACTGGACAATTATTACAGCTGGGGCATGGTCGCCTAACCTGTCTAAAAAGATTGGAGCGGAGTTGCCAGTTCAGCCTGCTAAGGGATATAGTGTGTCGTATAATCGTTCGGGATTGTCTATCAAAACTCCGATGCTTTTATCAGAGGCCAAAATAGGGGTTAATCCGGTTATCGATGGAATAAGGCTTGCTGGAACTTTAGAGCTCACAGGTATTGATTCAAGTATTAACCAGAGGAGAGTTCAGGCGATTGTTAGTGGTGCACATGAATATTTAACGGGAGATTCTGCAAAGTTTGAGATTACCAATGTCTGGACAGGTATGAGGCCGGTGACTCCTGATGGACTGCCGGTAATTGACAGAATACCGAATATTGAGAATTTGATTGTTGCAACCGGGCATGCAATGTTGGGGATGACTATGGGTCCAGTAACCGGCAGGGCTGTCTCAGAGATTGTGGCGGGGAATTCTAGCTCAATAGATTTAACCCCGCTAAAGTACGGAAGATTTTAATTTTGTTTACGACTTTAACTGAGGAAAGAGTACTACTTCTCTAATTGAACGCTGACTAGAAAAGATCATAATAAGCCTATCAATGCCTAGTCCTAAGCCCCCGGTTGGCGGCATGCCATGTTCAAGTGCTACAATAAAATCCTCGTCAAGCCTATCAAGTTCTACATTTTTAAATTTAGATCTTAGAGATTCTTGCTGCTCTAAACGAATTCTTTGATCTACAGGGTCATTTAATTCACTGAATGCATTGCATATTTCCATTCCACCTACAAATCCTTCAAAACGTTCTGCAATCAAAGGGTTTTGGGGGCTTTTTTTCGCTAAAGGAGACATCGCGACTGGATAATTTACCAAAAATGTTGGCTGGATTAAATTTGGCTCAATTACTAATGAAATGAGTTTGTCCATCAAACCTGCCCAAGTCGTTTGGTTGCCAGTGTCCAAACCTTTATCCCTCATTGTTTCTGATAAATGTTCAATTTCCAAGTGCTCAAGGTAATCAATGCCAGAGGCAGATTTAATAGCTTCACGTAGGTCTAGTCGGTTCCAAGGAGGGGTTAGGTCTATAGTGTTATTTTCGAATTCGAATTTTGAATCTCCGGTCAAATTTAATGCTAAATCATGCACTAAAGATTCAACCATAGTCATTACCTGTTCATAATCTGCAAAAGCTTGGTAGCTTTCCATCATTGTGAATTCAGGATTATGGTAGAAGTCTAGCCCTTCATTTCTAAACACTTTTCCTATTTCGTAAACTTTTTCAATTCCTCCGACAATGATACGTTTTAAATATAATTCAGTAGCTATTCTCAGATATAGATCTCTATTAAGAGCATTGTGGTGAGTGATAAAAGGTGTAGCACTTGCTCCTGCTGGTATAGGTACTAAAACTGGGGTTTCTACTTCTGTAAATCCTAGAGAGTCCATTTTTTGTCTTAATAATTTAATGGTTTTACTACGCAATATAGCAATGTCTAGAGATTTTTGATTGGATATCAAGTCTAGGTATCTTTGTCTATACCTTAGTTCAATATCAGTCAATCCGTGCCATTTTTCGGGTAGGGGCCTAATAGCTTTTGATAATATTTGCCATTCATGTACTTCAACAGTAGCCTCCCCGGTCTTGGTTCTGAAAACCGGACCTACTGCACCTAGCCAGTCTCCAACATCTAAAAGTCTGACGTGTTGATAGCTAGATTCCAGAAAATTTTTTCTGAAAATTAATTGAATGTGCCCTGATTGGTCCTTAAGGTCAATGAATGTGGTGCCACCCATTTTTCTAAATCGGGTTATACGTCCAGCTATTGAAATAGATTGAGTTTTTACTTGGTTTTCACAAGAGGTAGTTTCTATTTTTGTAAGCTGTTCAACTGCTTGTACCGCAGAGTGAGTTTTGTTGTAGCTTGTTGGAAAAGGCTCTATGTTATTTTTGCGCAACTCTTCCAGTTTATTTAAACGGGCTTTATATAAATCGTTATCAAGCATATCCAAAATTCAATTTTTCACTTATGTAATATTGTTTTATCGTCTATATAGGATGGTTTAAACAGAACCAATTAAAATCCAACAAATTCAATTTTAGGCTCAAAACAAGTGTTTGTAAATGATAGAAAAGTTCAAAACACTTTTATATAAACATTTATATTAAGTGAGAAGAAAAGGAGAAATTAGCAAAGAAAATGACACCTTAAATTTGCTATGAAAGAAAATGTTGTGGTGATATTATCCTTTACTTATTGAATTGGTTGATATTAAACAAAAGTTTGATACGAATCACAAAAAACGATATGAAAACTAGAATAACTGGCGGACAACTTAAAGGCATGGCTCTGAATTCTTCAAAATCAGATACTTTAAGGCCTACCCTACAAATGGTGAGGCTAGCTATATGCTCAATGTTTGGTAATAACAAGTTCAACGATATACATGTGCTTGATTTATATTCAGGAACAGGTGTTTTGGGATTAGAGGCTTTGTCCCGCGGCGCGAGGTGGGTAGATTTTGTTGAAAAAAATAGAAATCGGTGCCGTAATATAACTTCTGCTTTATCGAAATTTGGTTTGGAAGATAAAGGCAAGGTATATTGTGCTGATGTTGAGAAGTTTATAACTCGACTCAACTCCAAATATAGCTTAATTACAATGGATCCACCTTATGCTGATGATTGTTGGGGAAAGATTATGCCTTTGGTTGCTAGTGGAGGTTTTATAGATGAGCATTCGGTTGTCGTAGCAGAACATGGGCGAGAAAATAAACCTGATTCCAAATATGAACGTCTTATGAGAACTTCAGCGAAACAATATGGGGATTCATATATTTCTATATATTCTATGGGTGTAACAAATGGTTAAAGCAATCTATCCTGGTAGTTTTGACCCAGTACATAACGGACATATTGATATTGCAAATAGAGCTTCAGAGTTATTTGAAAGAGTTGTTATCGCAGTCTATGATTCTCCTCCTAAAAATGTGTTGTTCTCCACCGAAAAAAGGGTAGCTATGATTCGCGATTGTATTAGTGATTTGCATAATGTTGAAGTTACTAGTTTTAGTAATTTAGCAACAGACTTTGCAAAGCAGGTAGGGGCAAAATTTATAGTAAGGGGATTGAGGGCTGGATATGATTTTGAATATGAATCAGAAATGTCTCTAATGTGGAGGAATTTGAACCCGGAAATAGACATTATATGTATGATGAGTTCACTTCAATACCAATTTGTTTATTCTAGCAGGATAAAAGAAGTATTTAAATTAGGTGGGAAAGTAGACAGTCTAGTGCCAGAAAGAATTTCTGCAGAATTGAAAAAGGCGTATAAAAACAAGGAGTTGTAATGAATATTCATGAATTGCTATCGGATTTAAACGAATTATTAGGATCTACTAATAAAGTGCCTGGGATAAAAAATAAAGTGTTTGTTGATTATGAAAAGCTAACAAATTTTTCCGCTAAAATGAAAACATCTATTGCGGATAATATTGAAGAAGCTGAAGAGATAGTTAAGCAAAAAGAAAGCATAATCAAACAGGCGCAACTTGAGTCTTCCAGAATCAAAAATATGACTGAATCTGAAGTTCAAGAATTGATGAATGCCGCAGAAATGCAAAAACAAGAATTGGTCCAAGAATCGGAAATTGTTAAATCAGCTCACCAGGAAGCAACTCGAATAAAAAATGAAATGCAGAATGAATGCGAAGAGATGAAAAGGATGGCTGAAATGGAAGCATCTTCTATGGTGGAGCAAGCAGAATTGTTTGCATCTGAAAGAAAAGAAGGTGCAAATCAATATGCTAAAGAAACCTTATTTGAACTAGAAGAGAGATTTTCCAAAATGTTAGGTCAAGTTAGGAAAGGCTTAGATTCATTATCTGAGATTAAAGAATTACAAGGCGAAGAAGGTCAAGGCTTAGATAAAGCAGCTTGAACAATCTCAGGTTTTTCGCTTAAGTAGATAATTTATTGATATTAAGAAAATTATACTTTTTGTTCTGATTGATCAGAAGCAGTAGTTTTGTCATCAGTCGCAGCAGCTTCTGT
>VFGY01000038.1 GCA_009392195.1 SAR202 cluster bacterium
CTGATTGATCAGAAGCAGTAGTTTTGTCATCAGTCGCAGCAGCTTCTGTTGATGCAGGGGCATTTGAAGATGTAGTTTCTTCGTTAGTCCTTGGGGCTGGTCCTCTTTGATATGTTTGTTTAATTACAAATTTATGGCTACGATCAAATGGTAGCATACCTATTTGCCTAGCTCTTTTTATTGCCTTTGCTAAAATTCTTTGATGTTTGGCACAGACACCAGATTTTCTTCTAGAGTCTATTTTTGATCCTTCAGACATATATTTTTGCAATAGTGGTATGTTTTTGTAGTCGATGTCTTTTACCTTGTCTACACAGAACTGGCACACTCTTCTTCTAACAAAAAATTTCGACCTCTGTCGGCGATTATAATTTCTATTTGTTTGTGGTCTATCGGTTGTTGTCAAACTTTATTAACTCCTTTGGCTACCAAGGTAAATCTTCTACACTTCCACCGGTATCGGGAGCGGAAGTTCCTGTTTCGTTTTGATTTTGCATGGCTTGATCTGTGTTGTTTCTACTCAAAAAACGTATTTCATTACAGTTAATCTCTAAAGAAGTTCTTGTTTGACCTTCTTGGTCGGTCCATTCTCTGCTGCTGAAACTCCCTTCGACATATACTCTCATTCCCTTGACTACGTATTGGTTACATGTTTCGCTAAGACGATTCCATGCTGAAACCCTAAACCATTCGGTTTCTTCTCTTTGCTCTCCCTCTGAAGTAGTATATCTACGATTAGTAGCTACACTAAAGGATGTTACTGGATTACCGTTAGGTGTGTAACGCATTTCTGGGTCGCTTCCTACGTTTCCAATCAAGGTCATTTTGTTAAACATTGTCGATTTATCTCCAAAGTGAATATTTAAGATTCAATTTGTTTTTATTATAGAAAACCTTAATATTTCTTCCTGGCCATTTAAATTGTTGTTTAAAGTGGTTATCGAAGACGGACTTGTATTTAAATTGAACAATACGTAGTTTCCTTCATTTTGATTATTTATGGCATACGCTAATGATTTAACACCCAAATTATCTTTTCCAGCCACTTCACCGCCTTGTGATTCGATAAAGGTGGTAATTTCTTGCGTTCTGTCATCCATTCTATCCGAAGTTATTTCAGGATTGAATACCGCTATTAATTCGTATGAACGTAAATTTTCTTGAGGCAATAGTAAAATCTCCAATTTATATTAACCAAAAGATTATATCATGGGATTAAACCTAGATACAAATCAAGATTCACTTTTTGAAAAACATTAAATTTGTAATACACTAGTAGCAAATAACTTAGGTTTGAAATTTATTGGGAGTTCGCTTAATGCCTTTTATTAGATTGGTGTTATTTTGCGCTGATGTCGTTCATGATTTTATGTCTCAGAATGGTCCCTATATTGCTGCAGCAATTTCCTTTTATACATTGTTTGCGATATTTCCATTGATACTAGCTGTAATATCAGTATTGAGTTTTATGATAGGCAATAATGATGCAGATTATGCGACCAAGCTGGTTGAAGAAATAACCGATATTTTGCCGATATCGAGCGACCTTATTTCTAGAGAAGTTTCTACTGTGGTTAAATCTAGAACCATTACTGGTGTTGCTGGGGTATTAGGACTGTTGTGGGCCTCTACTGCTGTCTTTGCTGCAATAAGAAAAGGTATTAATTATTTGTGGGGTGCTACTAAACCACGGTCTTTTTTGAAAGAACGGTTAATAGATATAGGGTTGGCACTCGGAGCCGGTATAATAATGCTTTTCGTCATGTTTAGCCTGCCTATTTTAATATTAGTTGTGGATATCATAGGTCTTTTTTTAACGGACACAAATTTCAATCAAGACTTGGTGTGGCAGGGGCTAACAGCAGTATTGTATTTTATGATAACGAGCATCATATTTATTATGTTTTATAGATACCTACCAAATACAAAAGTAAGGTTCTCCGATGTTTGGGTCGGAGGATTATTGGCAGCAGTAGCCTTTAACGGTAGTAATTGGGGTTTTGTGTGGTACATGAGAACTTTTCCTTCAACTTATAATTTGGTTTATGGCTCACTGGGTGCTGTTTTGGCTTTATTGAGTTGGGTTTATGTGTCAGCGTTGATTGTTTTAGTTGGAGCATTGATTACATCGCGATATGCTAGATATGTAGAAAGTATTGAACATGTTACATTTAAATCAGTAATAAGCGGATTTTGGAGAGTTAAATTGAAAACTGTAGGGTTTAAAGAAAGTTAGTGATTCTATGTTTGGTCAGTTAACTAAAATCAGGTTTGGGTTCGTTATTGTTAGTTTGTCCTTGTTATTATCATGCGGTTTTTTTGAGGAAAACACTGATGAAGTTGAAATATCTAAATCAGATGATGACAGACAAATTGCAATTAATGACACAAGTCTTGTAACAGATAATGCTGAAGAGGTATCAATAAATGGAGGTCAAAATTCAACAGGGTTTCCCAAGATAGCAGATATTGTTGATAAAGCGAAGCTTGGTGTAGCTACCATAAGTACGAAATCTTTGGTGAAAGGTTATTTCTATAATTTTGAAGATCAAGGCAATGGGTCTGGTTTTGTAGTTAGGCCGGATGGATATATTGCTACTAATTATCATGTTGTTAAAGGCGCTACCGAAATTAAGGTTTATTTGCCGAATGGAGAGACATATGAAGCAGAGTTGATTGGCAGAGATACAGTAACAGATTTGGCGGTTTTAAAGATAGAAGCAGAGAATCTTGAATATTTACCAATAGGAGATTCGGATAGTTTGAGAGTTGGCGATTGGGTCATTGCGATAGGCAATGCATTAGCATTAAAAGGAGGCCCTACTGTTACTATAGGTATTGTTAGTGCTCTTGGAAGAACTATCAGGTCTGAGGAAGGAGATTTTTATGATCTCATACAAACAGATGCTGCTATAAATGAAGGAAATAGTGGAGGTCCATTATTAAATTTATCGGGAGAAGTTATTGGTATTAATCAAGCTATACTGAGACAAGGGAGAAGTTTGAGCTTTGCAGTTAGTTCAAATGTAGCCTCTCCTATTTTCGAAGGTTTAATGACTAGCGGTTGCGTTAAAAGGCCTCTTATGGGCTTCGCTAGCGTTGATCTAACGCCTGCTGTTGCGAATGATTTGGGGCTTACTGTAAAAGAAGGGATAATTGTTTCTTATATGCCGTCCGCAGGACCAGCGTATGATGCAGGTATTAGGTTAGGGGATATAATCATAAAGATTAATCAAAGTCTAGTTGTAGATGTGAAGGATTGGTTAGAAAAATTGTGGTCTCTAAAATCTGGTGATGAAACGATTGTCACATATGTTCGAGAGGATAAGATGTACGAAACAATTGTTGTATTAGGGAGTCGGCCTTGTTAGTGGAACGCATCACTAGATTTTTCCAACCCGATCAGCAACTTTTCTCCTTCAATTTTTATTTCAGATGACGCTATTTTAGGCAAAGATGATATTTCTTCAATTGTTTCACATAGAGTTTCAGATTTGATGTAGCAATCATGGGTTTCAATAACTGTTTTTAACAAGTCTGATTCGGTGTACATTACATTTATCTTGTCGGATATTTCTAATGCTGCTTCTCGTCTGAGATTCTGTATGTTGTGAACAAATTCCCTAGCAATACCTTCAAGATATAGTTCATTTGATATATTTGTGTTTAGTACTACTGCGTATCCTAAATCTGATTTTGAAGAATAGCCAGCCTTGTCGGTAGTAGATGTTTTTAGGGCTGTTGTTGGCACCGAGAACTTTCCGATTATGACCTCGCTTTCTCCTTGAATTGAGGAATATAGTGCGATTGGGTCGGTTTTTTCGATTAATGATTTTATTTCATTTATATTTTTGCCAAATTGAGGTCCAAGAATTGCAAGATCGGGCTCAATTGTAAAATCCATATAGAGGGCTAATTCTTCATGGTTTTGTAAGAATATAACATTTTTGATATTAAGTTCTTCCTTTACTTCCAATTCTATTTCGTTCATTAAATCTACATCTATTTTTTCTGGTACAATTACTTTGATTTCATTAAGGGGCTGCCTTACTTTTATCGATGCTTGACTCCTGGCCCCTCTCCCTAAACTGGAGATTTTCATTGCGGTACGAATTGCTTTTTGTAGCTCAAGGTCTTTTTCGGTATTGATTTTGAAGCTAGGATATTTCTCTAAATGGACACTAGATTTCCCCCATTTGGTATGTTTGGTCAAATTTTGGTAAATTGTCTCGGTGATGAATGGCGCGATTGGAGCAATAGCTTTTGCCAAAGTCACTAATACGAAATAAAGAGTTTGGTATGCAGAATGTTTATCGGCATCAAATGGGGCATTCGTACCAAATTTTCCTGGCTTCCAAAACCTTTTTCTATTTCTTCTTACATACCAATTTGAAAGTAAATTTATAAAATCCTCTACTGCTATTGTTGCTTTGTCTGGTTGGTAATCTTCTAGTTTTTTAGCAACCTCCATACACACTGTTTTAATTTCTGAAAGAATCCACATGTCCATTAAATTCACAGATTCTGGTTGAGTAAGATTTTCAGGAGGAGTAAAGTCATCCAATATTGCGTAGTTAGTAAAAAAACTATATATGTTCCAAAGAGGAATAATGGTTTGTCGCCTTACTTCGTCAGCTAATTTGGGACCGAATCTCAAGTTGAACTCTGGATTTTGTCTTGAGTATAGCCATCTTATAACGTCAACTCCTAATTCTTCGGCAGCGTCATCGAACCAGATTGCGTTTCCTGCACTTTTGTGCATTTCGTCTCCAGATTCGTCTCTAACCATTGCGTAGGAAAATATATTTTTGGTAGGAGTTTTATTTTCAAGAGCTGTGCCCATCGTTAGATATGAATAAAACCAATTGCGGAATTGGCCTGGGAAACTTTCAGAAATCAAATCTGCTGGGTACCATTTTTCCCAGTGTTCTCTATTCGTGCGGTAATTTAGCGTAGAAAAAGCGACTATCCCAGCATCTAACCAAGGATTCCCTACATCAAGGATCCTTGTTCCAACCAATCCAGTTTCAGGGTGTCTAATTTTCACTTTATCAATCCATGGACGGTGAGGGCTATTACCTTCAAATTCCTCCCAGCCTTCAACAGACAATTCCTTAAGTTCTTCTTTGGATCCGACCACATAGAATGAGCCATCGTCAAAACACCAAATTGGCAGTGCTAGTCCCCAAAATCTCTTTTTTGAGATCATCCAATCTCCCATGTTGTCTAACCACTGATGCTCTCTTTCTTTTCCCCAAGATGGAACCCAATTAGTTTCCTCAACAATCTCCTTGATTTCAGATCTCCAATCCATATTAATGTACCATTCGTCTACTAATCTAAAAACGAGTTCGTCTCCTGATCTCCAACAATGAGGATAAACGTGTGGATACAGTTCTGAGTGCAAAAGAAGGCCTTTAGCTTTTAAATTATCAATTATCAGGTCAACTGTTTCTGTAGCAGTAGCATTTTTGCCTGCCAACCAGTCGAATTCTTTAGTGAAATTAGTTTCCTCGTCGAGTGGAGCTATCGATACTAAATTTTCCCGCATGCCAAGCTTGTAATCAGCATCACCGCAACCAGGAGCAACATGCACTATACCTGAGCCTTCTCCTGCTACAACAAATTCGTTGCCCAAGGAATCCTTACCGCCGTCAATAATCCGATGGCACTTAATTGCATTAATTTGTTTCGTTTGTAGGTCGGTGTTTATGAAAGGATGCCCTCCTTCAATGCTAGCTGACTCTAGTTCATCAAAGGGACCGTTATATTCCAGGCCAATCAAGTCCGAGCCTTTTAATGTTTGTTCTATCGTGTAACCACCACGTTCATTGAATATTTGTGAAATTGGTTTGAGTTTGGGTACTCCTTTTATCCAATCTCTGTCGGACTTAAATTCCTTTTCCAGTCTAGGTGCATTTAAGTTTTCAGCCGCAAGATAATATACTTCTCCGTTAGAAAGTTTGCATTTCACGTAATCTAAGTCTTTGTTAATTGCCAAGCAAACGTTTGAAGTCAATGTCCAAGGAGTAGTTGTCCACACTAAAATATATTCGCTCTCACGGTCTTTCAGTGGAAATTTTACAAATACTGATTTATGTGCAACTAATTTTCTTCCTTCAATAATCTCCATTTGTGAATATGAAGTTCCAGATCTACCTGACCAAGGTACAACATCTGTACCCCTATATATCTTTCCCTTTAAACTTAGTTTCTTTAGAAAATCCCAAATAGCGTAATTGTTTTCATCAGACATAGTGAAATAAGAATTGTCCCAATCCATCCAATACCCTAGACGGATTGATTGCTCAGTCTGGACTCCAGAGTATTTTTTAACTCTTTCTTTGCATAAATTTACGAATTTTTCGACCCCAAATTCTTCAATATCCTTTTTTGACTTAAATCCCAATTCTTTTTCAACTTCCACTTCAACCCATAGACCCTGACAGTCAAATCCATTCTGATACCGCTGTTCGTGACCTTGCATCGTGTAATATCTTTGAAAAAGGTCCTTATATGTTCTGCCCCATGCGTGGTGAACGCCCATCGGATTGTTAGCTGTTATAGGTCCATCTATAAAAGAAAAAGATGTTTTGGAGTTGTTGTTTTTGGTCAGATATTCGGAAACAATACTATTTTCATCCCACCAGTTGAGAATATTTCTTTCTAATTGTGGAAAATCAGGTTTATTGTCTACTAAATCAAACATTTATATAAAGATCCTTAGATTTATCAAACTATTTCAAATCACATAATTTATAATATCAATATACGATTACGGTGATTTGGCTATACAAGAATTCATTGAGTTGTTATTAGTCCAAATTGGTTTGAAAATAATCGTAAAAATTTAAATTGAATTTAGCCTTGTATTTAGAATTGAAAAACATATTTGATTCTATTTTACAATCAAATTAGATACAAGGGATTTAAATCGATGATTTATTGGGATATAGGTTTGGGAAAAGTTACAATTAGGACTAACAAAAAGGAATCAATCAACTTATATGGAACATGATTTAATAACAATGTTCAATATTGAACATTTGGACATTGAATATCGCAAGAACCTAAATCTCCTAGATGAAAATAGAGTCTTGGAAAGACTTTGGGAAAAAGACGGCTCTTTATGGGGGATAAATGACAAATTAGCAAGTAATAGTCTAGGTTGGTTGAATTTACCAGAACAATCTGAATTGATATCCAAAAATTCAACCTATTTTATTTCAAGGCTATGCGATAAATACGAAAAAGTTTGTCTGGTTGGTATGGGTGGAAGTATTCTAGGTGCTAAGGCCATAGTTGATCTTGTCGGACAAGATACATCGAAATATTTTGTTGTTGGCGATTCTACTTTACCGTCTTCAATTCAAATGATTCAGAAAATCGTCAAAGAGAATAAAACATTATTTATTATAGCTTCAAAATCAGGCTCTACTTTAGAAACCATGATGATATATGAACACCTAAAACAAATAACAGATTCTGATAATCCTGAAAATTCATTTATTGCTATAACAGACCCGGACACCTATCTAGGTAAAAAAGCATCTGAAGATAGCTTTCAGCATACCTTTTTAGGATTTGTAGATGTGGGTGGTAGATACTCAGTTTTATCTTACTTCGGATTATTGCCTGCTGCCTTGGCAGGGTGCAAAACTACTTTAATAGCACAGACTTCTCTGGGTATGAAAACCCAATTGAAACTATCTGAAAAGCCAAATTCCAATTTAGCATCAACAATTGCATCTTTGCTTGCGGCTTGTGTTTTAAATCGGGTAGACAAACTAACTTTTATCACATCAAAGAAATTAGATTCTTTTGGTTATTGGTTAGAACAACTATTGGCTGAAAGTATAGGAAAACAGGATACAGGATTAATTCCAGTCGTGAATGAGCCTTTTTTGCAGACCGATAGTTATTCTACAGATAGGATTTTTATTTATTTTAGATCTGGTGATCATGATGATGAATCTCAAGACATTCATGTTGAACAATTGATTAATGCTAAATTTCCTGTTTTGTGGGTTGACTTCCAAGACTTATATTTTATCGGAGCACAATTCTTTCTTTGGCAAATGGTAATTGCTATTTTAGGAGCATTATTAAAAATAAATCCTTTCGATCAACCAGATGTAGAAAAAACAAAGGTCAGTGTAAACAGAATACTTAATAACCCTCAAAAACAATTAAATCTTGACTATTGCACTGATTTGAACATCATTAAATCAAAGTTGTCATTAATAAGCCCGAAGTCTTATGTTGCATTACTTGCATTTATTGCGGGAGGCAGGAAACAAATGGAACATTTGGGAGAATTACGAAAAATAATTGGTGATAAATATAAATTAGCGTCTACTTTGGGGATTGGTCCGGGATATCTTCACTCAACAGGACAAATGTATAAAGGCGGCTTGAAACCCGCACACAGTATATTTTTAGTCGATAACATGAGTGATTTTGATGTAAATCAAGACTACTCAAAATTTAAACAAATTACGAAAGCCCAGATATTTTCAGAAATAGAAATATTCAAAAGTTTGGGTATAGAATCTACTTGTATTGATATTAGTGAAAAATCTGAGTTTAATATAATTGATATTTTAAATTGTATTTAGGATTGTATGGATTACTCTTCGAGGTTATACAAATATAAATTTTGTACTCGATTATGAAATTTACAGAGGAGGACATGAATGAAACTAGGATATTTTACGATGCCTTTGCACCCACCTGGTTCAGAGTGGTCTAATACTTTACAAAAAGACTTGCAACAAATTTTGTTTTTAGATGAGCTTGGTTATGATGAAGCATGGATAGGAGAACATTTCACTGCTGAATGGGAAAATATTCCAGCACCAGATCAATTTATTGCGATGGCATTGGCACTTACCAATAATATAAAATTAGGTACCGGTGTAACCTGTATGCCAAATCACAATCCGTTTATGATAGCTCACAGGATTGCCCAGCTAGATAATTTAGCTAAAGGAAGATTCCAGTGGGGTATTGGTTCTGGAGGGTTTCCTGGAGACTTTACGGTTTTTGGGATAGACCCATCTAAAGGGGAACATCGAGAAATAACTAAGAAAGCCTTGGACGTTATTTTGAAAATTTGGGAAGATCCAACTCCAGGCCAATATAAAATTGGTAATTGGCAATTTGAAATACCCGTCCCAAATGATAATTATGGTCTTAGGTTTCATTGCACTCCTTATCAAAAACCACATCCCCCAATAGCGGTTGCAGGGGTTTCTCAAAAATCGGATACGTTAACATTGGCAGGACAAAGGGGATATATTCCAATGAGTATTAACATTGTGCCGTTTAATACTTTGGGGAGCCATTGGCAGGCGGTTGAAGAAGGTGCAAAATCGACAAATGTTTTAGCTGATAGAAATAAATGGAGAATAGCACGGGATGTTTTTGTCGCGGAAACTGATGAAGAAGCTAGAAAATATGCGAAAGAAGGAGTGTTAAAACGAGATTATGAAAAATATTTTTTTCAGAACATGAAACAGAATAAAGTTTTTGATTTGATTAAAAACAACCCTGATATGTCCGATAATGATGTCTCGATAGATTATTTGATCGACAATGTGTGGATTGTTGGTAGCGTAGAAACAGTTATTCGAAAAATAGAAAAACTGTTCCATTTGGTAGGTGGTTTTGGAGCCATGCTGATAATGGGACATGAATGGTTGCCTGAGGAAAAATGGAAATCATGCCTTGAATTGATGGCAAAAGAAGTAGTACCTGCGTTGCAAAAGAAAGGTATTTGAAACTTAAAATGATTGGCAACTATAAGATTTAATATAGGGAAAATATATAAATATGTTGGAAAGAATCAAAAATATTCAAGGAAGATTTACTGAAATAGAATCATCTTTGTCTAGCCCAGAAATATCTAAACACCTCGATAAGATGGAGGCATTAGGAAGGGAGCATGCTTCATTGCGTCCAATAATCGATTTAGGGAAAAGATATGAGGTTACGCTTAATGATTTGAATGATGCAGAGCATATGCTTAAAGAAGATGATCAAGAAGTTGTGGTTTTTGCAAAAGATCAAATTGCCGAATTAACTAAAACATTAGCGGAATTGGAGTCAGACTTGACTTTAGCTCTTTTGCCAAAAGACCCAAATGATATGAAAAATGTGGTCATTGAAATTAGGGCAGGAACTGGTGGTGATGAAGCTGGTTTGTTTGCAGCAGATTTATACAGAATGTACTTTAGGTATGCGCAATTAAAGGGATGGAAGATTGATATATTGAGCAGCAACCAAACTGGCATCGGTAGTATAAAAGAAATAGTATTTTTGATAAAAGGCGAAAATGTGTATTCTTCACTCAAGCATGAAGGAGGAACTCATAGAGTGCAGCGAGTGCCATTAACGGAATCTAGTGGAAGAATACATACATCTGCAGCTACTGTTGCTGTAATGCCAGAGGCGGAAGAAGTTGAAGTAGATATAAAAACAGAAGATATTAAAATTGACATTTTTCATTCTAGCGGTCATGGAGGTCAAAATGTCCAAAAAGTTGCTACTGCAGTAAGACTTACTCATAAAGCTTCTGGAATCGTGGTTGTTTGTTCTGATGAAAGGTCGCAGTTTCAAAACAAGGAAAAGGCGATGGTTGTTTTGCGTGCTAGAATCTTGGCAATTGAAACGAAAAAAAATGAAGATGAAATCGCATCCAACAGAAAATCTCAAGTAGGTTCCGGTGATCGCTCTGGTAAAGTAAGGACATACAACTTTCCTCAGAACCGAGTAACAGATCATAGGATCAATTTAACATTGCACGGCTTAGATCAAATTTTAGATGGAGAAATAGATGATTTTGTTGTAGGACTGCAAGATGAAGAGAGAAATATTAAGTTAAACAATCTAGAAAAATGAGATTAGACCAACTTACGGTAAAGATAAGTACCCAGCTGTTACAGGCGGGTATAACAGAGAATGATCTTGAATCGCAATTGTTGATTCGTAAAGCTTTGAACATTAGTAAAGAGTCCTATTTTGCAGATTTGCAAACCGATATAAGTCAAGTTGAAATAAAGAATATTAATCGATTAGTTGAAAGAAGAATTAATCGGGAGCCATTACCATATATTTGTAATCACCGTGAGTTTTATGGCCTAGATCTATATGTGGATCGTAGGGTGCTGATACCGCGACAAGAAACTGAAATTATGGTAGATAAAGCAATAGGGTTTTTGAAGTCTACGCCATACAAAAACCAAAAAATTAAAATACTTGATTTATGTACCGGAAGCGGAGCGATAGCAATAACTTTAGCTAAATTATTTCCTGAATCTATAATATATGCGACAGACATTAGTAGTGATGCATTACAAGTAGCTAAAATCAATTGTTTCGCTCACAATGTTAGTCGTGACGTGAATTTGATATGTTTGGATGGATTGTCTGGATTTGTTGGAGAAGTGGATTTAATTTTAGCAAATCCACCTTATTTATCTAAAAAAGAAATAGGTGAAGTTCAACCAGAGCTATTGTTTGAACCCGATCTAGCATTATACGGAGGCTTGGAAGGTTGGGAAAAAACTGTCCAATTAATTAATTCGGTTTGTGAAATATTAAATGGTGGAGGCAAGGCGTTTTTTGAAACTTCCCCGGAACGCATCGATTCAATAACGAGTAAAATCTCTAACAATAAGAATATAGATACTCTTGAATATCACTTGGATGGTTTAGGCAATAATAGGCTTATAGAAATTTCGGTTTAAAGCACTAGAAAACGGTTATATGCAAATATTTTACCTAAGGGGCGCCGTGCCCGCTGTGCTGTAAATGTTTGCCTTCAGTCTTGATAGACGGTGCAAGAACAAGATTGGTTCTATGCATGTCTTGGATGGTATAGGCGCCTACCATTCCCATACAAGCCTTTAATGCTCCAACTAAATTCATTGTTCCGTTTGTTATAGAGCTAGGACCAAAAAGTATTTGTTCAAGCGAACCTTTTACCCCAACATCTATTCTGGTACCTCTAGGTAAAGCAGGATGAGGAGATGCCATGCCCCAATTATATCCTCCTCCTGGAGCTTCGTTTGATTGGGCGAAAGGTGTTCCAATCATAACCGCATCGGCTCCAGATGCAATTGCTTTACACAAGTCCCCGCCGTTCCTAATCCCACCATCGGTTATGATTGGAACGTATTTGCCAGTTCTTTTGTGATATTCATTGCGAGCAGATGAACAATCCAGTGTAGCAGTAACTTGAGGTACTCCAACTCCGGTAACCTCTCTTGTAGTGCAGGCTGCTCCAGGGCCGACCCCAACCAATATTCCGTCTATGCCGGTTTCCATCAACTCAAGTGTGGTTTCATATGAAACACAATTACCTACTATAACGGGTACATTTATCGTTTTTAAAAACTCATTGAAAACAAGACCTTTAATACTTTTAGATTCATGACGTGCGGTCGTTACAGTCGACTGGACGCAAAGTATATCAGCGCCTGCTTCAATAGCTAATGGAGATAAGCGCTTTGTGTTAGCGGGGGTAACAGATACGGCACAAGTTATACCCTTATTTTTGATTTCAGATATCCTATCTCCAATTAAATTGTTGTTAATTGGATGAGAGTAAATATCTTGGAATACAGGAATTACATCTTCGGGTCTAGAGGTGATTATTTTATCGATTGCTTCTTGTGGATTAGGATATCGAGACATTACTCCTTCGAGGTTTAAAACTGCAAGGCCTCCTAAATCACCCAATTTCATTGCAAAAGAAGTTGATACTATAGCGTCCATGGCGGAGGCTATAATCGGTATTTCAAATTTATGTTCTCCAATTACTAAAGTAGTTTGGGTTTGGTCTGGATTAATCGTAAAAGAACCAGGTGCTATAGAGATGTCGTCAAATCCATATGCTGGACTTAATCTGTTATGTTTGTTTTCAATCATTAATACCCCTAAGGGATTCGGGATGGGCGGAATTATAGAAGAATTTTATATGTTCAGTCAACAATTATTAACATCAACCTAGGTTATCAAACCAACCTTTATAAAATAGATAGATTATTGAGACTTAATAAAGGATAATTTATTTGCTTAAATTTGTGTATATGCCCTTAGGTTTTATTAATTGAACGATTTAAAAAACAATATCAAAATGATTGGTAAGAAACTAGGATTTGACGAAGTTGGCATTGCAGGTATAGACAAGTTCAAGACCGACCATTTATCTGCTAAGCATCGAGTGAGAGACGGCTTAATGGCGGGTTTATCTTGGTATACTGAAGATAGGGCTGCGCTTGCAAACACGCCAGAAGAATTGTTGCCTGGTTGTAAATCGATTATTTCAGTAGCTATAAGTTATTATAAAGAAGTTGAAAAATACGACGATGGTAAGTTAAGAGGCAAGGTTGCTAGATATGCATGGGGTCTGGATTATCATCAAGTAATCAAAAAAAGATTAAAGTTATTTGTAGAGGAAATTGAAAATCTTATTGGTAGAGAATTTCGATGGCGTATATTCGTAGACGATGGGGCTATGAATGATCGCGCGGCAGCGGAAAGATCTGGGATTGGTTGGTTCGGCAAAAACTCAAATATTCTGACTGTTTCTCATGGGTCTTGGGTGTTTCTGGGGCAAATAATAACGGATTTAGCTATTACTCCAGATAGCCCAAACTTAAAAACTTGCGGTGATTGCCAATTGTGCATTGCAAAATGCCCAACGGGAGCAATAGAAGCGCCTTATACAATCAATAATGATTTATGCATATCATTTTTAACTATTGAATTGAAAGGAATGATTCCACGAAACCTAAGGCCATTAGTTGGAGATTGGGTTTTTGGTTGTGATATTTGTCAGGATGTATGTCCAGTTAACAAAGAGGTGTTGAAGTCGGAAGAGAAATATTTTAATAAGAGACACGATTTTGATGCTATTGACCTTTTGCCATTACTTTCTTTAGAGGAGGAAGAATTTAGAGTCAAATTTAAAAATAGTCCTATCAAAAGGGCTAAATTAGAAGGTTTAAAAAGAAACGTTTGTGTAGCATTGGGTAATTTGGGGGATAAGCGGGCTATAATTCCATTGTTAGAAGCAGTTACAGACAAAAGTTTTATAATTAGATCTCATGCTGTATGGGCTTTAGGATCGATAGGTATAGATAATGTTACAAGAATTCAGTTGCGAAGAGCTTTGGATTTGGAAGAGCATCCAGAAGTAATAAATGAACTAAAGGATGTTTTGGGCCAATCATCTTGAATTTTTTTGTGGCAATGAGTCAATTCGATAAACTAAGTATAATTTGTTGCAAATTGAACTAATTATTATACAATCCGTATTTAAAACTATATGGCGGTTTAAATATCGCTCGGTAACTAGGAGGCCAACATGAAAGTTTTATGGACCCAAACACCGGGATCTGAAGAAATACCATTTTTTGAAGAATTGCAGTCATTATATCCAGATATAGAGTTTAAACTTGCTGAGACTATTCAACAAGAATTAGAACTCGTACCTGATGCAGAAATATATTACGGTTGGCCGTCTGATGAGGTTTTCAATAAAGCTGGTAATTTAAAATGGATACATTGTCCAGGTACTGGTATTGACAGGATTACGGAGGCAGTTTCTGGATTAGCTTCTTCAGATGTGGTGCTTACTAACTGTCGAGGTCCTCATGCAAATCCTATGGCTGACCATGTTCTTGGAATGATGCTTACAATAACACATAGATTGAATGAACAATGGGATGATCAAAAAGCACATCGTTGGGACACATATAAATATGCCGATTCATTTTTAGAACTTACTGGCAAATCAATGGGCATATTAGCTTTGGGGGATATAGGTAAAGCAGTTGCAAGAAGAGCGCATGGATTTGGCATGCAGGTTTATGCAGTTGATATTGGACAAGTTGAAAAAATACCTGAAGTTAAAGAAGTATGGGGCATGGATGAGTTGGATTATCTCATTTCTGAAGTGGACTGGTTTGTAGTAACTGCCCCCATGACTAAAGAAACAAGCAATCTTATTGATAAAAGGAGAATCGGGTTATTAAAGAAAGATGCACGTATTGTAGTTATTTCAAGAGGAGGAATTGTGGATGAAGAAGCTTTAGCCGACGCATTATTGAATAATTCGATTGCAGGAGCAGCGATAGATGCTTTTGCTAAAGAACCTATAGACGATGACAGCCCATTTTGGGACATGGATAACTGCATAATTTCTGCCCATGCTTCGGCATATAGTAAAGAAATGGCAAAAGGTAGGCTTGATATATTTAAAGAAAACCTGCGTAGGTATTTGAACAAAGAGGATTTTTTGTACGTCTGTGATAAACGTGCTGGTTTTTGAGAGATGAGATTCAACGAGGCTTTTTTAGTATGGGCAGGATTAATTTTTCTATCTCCTTAAGACTTTGTTTTGCAGCTTCATCAATTGATTTACGCACAAAAGATGATAGTTTTGGTTGTTGTTTATCACTAATGGTAGATACAGAATATTTTGATTTATAAGAATCAGGGATTTGGTCCTGTAAACAATGATTTGCTAATATAGCAAAAGCGCTAGCCCAGCCACGCGATACTGCTTGCAAGCTATACCCGCCCCCACCGAGAGCCAATATAGGAAATCCGAGATTTTTGATTGTTTTAACTATTGTAGAATACCCTTGGGTTGTCAAAGATAAATGAGTCAGTGGGTCAGAGTAGTGAGTATCTATGCCTAGTTGGGCGACAATCACGTCAGGATTGAAAAGGTGAATCAATCTTGGAACTATATTTTTGAAAACTTCAATATAAATTTCGTCGGTGGTGTAGGGTAGCAGTGGTATATTTACCGAATACCCTTTACCTTTACCTTTACCTATTTCGCTTGTGTAGCCAGTACCGGGAAAGATATATTTTCCAGATTCATGAATTGAGATTGTTAAAACTTGATCTGTTTCATAAAATGCATGCTGAACACCGTCGCCATGGTGGCAATCGATGTCTATATATGCGGGTTTAAGGCCAAAACCTAATAATTTATTTATTGCAATAACTGGGTCGTTAAATATGCAAAATCCAGAGGCATTATTTGGCATGGCATGGTGGAGCCCTCCTGCTATATTGAATACAGTATTATGTTTGCCCAAATATAATTGCTCAGCAGCAAATATTGAGGACCCGGCGATTAAATTTGCCAAGGAATACATATTTGGAAAAATGGGGTTATCTCCGTAGCCGATATTGAACTCATTAGGGTTTGTGAGGTTTGGCTTAGTAGGTGGACTTTTGATGGCATTTATATATCGAGGAGTATGAAAAGTAAGAAGGTCTCTTTCTGTAGCCATCTTAGGCTTTGCGATTGTAATTCCTTTTGCATCAAAAACATCGTATGATTGCAATAATTCAGCAACATAGGATAATCGAATAGGTCGCATGGGGTGATTAGGTGCTATTTCATATGATGATAGTAGTTTGTCATATATCAATATTGAATTTACATCTATGTTGGTATTCAATTTATTATTCTTAGCATTGAGAAAAATGGAAATACATTAAAATCGATCGGGTTTTTCATTTCAACCTGTTGAATTAGAATTTGATTTTCTTTTGTGAAACAATATAGTTGCAGAGATAACCATAAAAATAAATATGGATATAGTAAAGATATACTTAAGATACATTGGTTTTTGAGGTGAATATTTCGAGTTGGTTTCCCACAAATAATTTAACTGTTCGACGCCGAACCCATAAGATTTCAACATAGCTTTATCAATTTTTTGACCGGTCGATAACTCACCAAGAAGGCGGTTCATTTTTTCTTCTCCATAGGATTCTATTAAATAAGCAACAACTTTTTCAGACTGGGAGTAAAATTTATGAACATCATTTGGTTTACCAGGAACGTTATGCATGTTTTGTAGTTTAAACCAATTACCATTAGTATAATTGTCGATGGCAATTTTTTTGTCAGCTGCATAATAGTTGGCTAAACCTTCATTAAGCCAAGCAGGTACCAGTGGTTTGTAGGTTCCCACTTTTTGGTCTAAATAAATATGAATTAATTCATGAGTCAATAATTCTGTTTTAGGAATATTAACGACTGCAGTTTGGTATTCTGGGAATGCAAATCCTGAATACAAATGAGTTGAAGATGCTTTATTTGATATTGGAGGCATGCTTTCTATGTCATTATTGATTACAGCTACGTTTATCTTCGGGTGGGCTGCAAAATCAAATATTTTCTTCGATTTGTTTAGCAGGATGTTGGTTTGCGAAACAATACTTGTGATTACAGTTTTATTTATGTTATGCCAGTAAATATTAAAATTTTCAGACTCTAGGCTTTTCCATTTTAAGTCAGGGTTAAGGTAGGGGAATATTTGTTTTTTTGTCTCAATGGTATTTCCTTGAGAATCGGTGATTAAACAATACCAATTTACAATCAGCCCAGGTGGTAGATATTTGGCATTATTAGTATCAATTTTATGATGAATTTTAACTCTTTTATTCGGGGTAAAAGAGGGCTTTCCATAAATAAGAGTGTTTTGGCCATTAAAACTATAGTAAAAAACGATATCAGTTATTTTATATTCGGATGTCGCTTCTAATTTCAAATCAATATGATGGGGGAAATCGATTTTGTGACTAACTTCATAAATTATTGGAACATTTCCTTGGCTATGAGTTTCTGGCATTGGTATATCTAAAATTATTGTTCCAGAAACTGAAATAGATAGTAATAAACTTGTAACCCATGGTGCTATTTTTGACACAAAATTTGTGTAGATAAATAACATGTTTTTCTAAACACCTAGAATTTTTATTGATGAATGGACTTTATATCTTTTATTTATGTTTAGTAAAAGGGCTGTAAAGTTTTCAACGTAAACGGAATTTTCTAGGTCGCCGCCATCAATTGTTGTTAAAGTTGGAATCTTTGATATAAGGTCCATGGCAATTATCTTTGCATCTTCAAAATCGCTGCAAACTATAACATCAGATTTAACTTCTTTATTTATTTCCATAAGATGTTTTGCACTAATAGTTTGAAGAGCTGATACCACTTTAGTGTGTGGGAGCAATGTTTGGGTTTGGTTAGCAGCTGATCCTTCAGGTACGTATACGGCTCTAAATTTACCATTCTTAAATTCTATTGGTGCAACAACGTTAATTAGAATTTTGTCGGTTAATTGATTTGCATTGGTTTGCAAAATTGATTTTTGCGCAACATAAGGGGTTGCCAAGAATAATATGTCGCTATTTTTGCATATTAGTGAATTTACATCGTAATTGAGTTTGGCATCAGGAAGAATCTTTGATATTTCTTCAACTGTAGATTTAGCTTTATTTTTATCTCTAGAACCAATTGTTACGTTTAATCCCATTCTAGATAATCTCAAGGCGATACCTTTTCCTTCGGGTCCAGTCCCTCCAATTATCCCGTATATTCGATTATCCATATAATATAAGTACCTCTTTTTAGTATTAAACGTGAATCTTTGAGTCGTAATAATATATCGCTACGGCTAAAATATTCTAATCGTTAAACAATTAATCTATTCATAAACCGAACATCTCTTAACATATAATCGCTTTTCGTAGTAAAATTCTATATCAAACATTGAAATAAGTGGTAATCAGGAACTTTGAATTCTTTGTTTAAGGTTATTGTGTACGGGGTGTGGCGCAGTTGGGAGCGCGCCTGCTTTGGGAGCAGGAGGTCGCTGGTTCGAGCCCAGTCACCCCGACCAAAACTTTCAATTTACTTAGTTAATCTTATTCCAAAACCGGAGGCCAAAATATGGAAATAATAAGAAAGAACCCTGATAATTTGCCCACTCCTTTAGCAGCTTATAGCCAAGTAGTAAAAGCTGGGAACATAATTACTACTGCGGGTTTTATCGCTACTAACCAAAATGGAGATTTGGTAGGAGAGGGAGATATACAAGAGCAAACTCGACAATCAATTGGGAATATGATTAAGGCACTAGAATCCGTCGATTCTTGCCTTGAAAACGTTATAAAAGTTACAGTTTACCTTAGTGACATGAGTTTTTATAAACAAATGAATGAAGTATATAACGAATATTTTGAAAAAATAAAACCCGCTAGAGCAACAGTTGAAGGAAAATTGGTATTGCCAACTCTGCTGTTTGAAATTGATGCAATTGCTGTTTGTTGAATAATTTAATATTTATTTGATATAAAGTGAAACTGATTTAATTAACATTTTCTTTTTTAAATGCGAATCTTGCAGTTCTATGCCAAGTATCTACATCTAATAAATTAAGCGATATTTTATCTCCTATTTGGCAATAAGAAGGCAGGTTGATTCTTTGCTTAACCCCAAACTGGGTTATTTGTACTAATGATTTTGTTCTTGAATCGCCTTTTTCTAATACAATAGCGGAATAACAGGGTCGGTGCTGATAAGATATTGTGTTTTTGAGTGTGTTTTCAAAATATTTAATTAGCCAATACCTCTGCCTTTTCCTCTCAACCGATTTAATATCTTTTGTGCGAGAATAAGTTCCATAAGCTAATGTTTTTAAATCTTCCATAGGATATAAAATATCACCATTGCATATGAAATGGATTATTTGACGTTGCAAAACCATATCAGAATATCTTCTTAGCGGTGATGTTATCTGAACGTAACTTTGCAACCCTAAACTATAGTGTGGCAATGGTTCTTCCGTTAATTTAGTTTTGGGTAAGTTTCGAACCAAATAGTGGTTTTTGGAGATTTCATTTTTTGAAGCGAGGTTAAAGTCAAAGCCTGAATTCTCAAGTATGTATGGTGGGGGTTGGTGCCTGTATATCGCAGGGATATTGTTTTGGGTGAAAAATCTAGCAACTGATGAATTAAAGAAAATCATTAATTCTGAGACCATTATTCTTGAATCTAGGCGAGAATCTAATACTTTAACTTCTATGTCTGACTCAGAATTTATCTTGATACTCATTTCTTGCGTTTGAAAATTCATAGCACCGTTTTGTTTCCTTAAGCACATTTGTTTGTTGGAAAAATTCCACAAATGAGTGATTATTTTGTGATTAGTGTTTTCCTTATCTCGTAAAGCAATGCTGGCTTCTTCGTATGTTATGGATCTTTTTGTTGATATTAATGAAGGTTCAATTTTCCAACCTTCAATTTCATAATTCAAATTGGTGGTGATTAACAAGCTTAATCCAGGCCTGTTTTTATATGGGTCTAGGCTACCGAATTGATTGATAAAATAATCGGGTAGCATAGGAACAGTTTTTTCAGGAAGATAGATAGAACTACTGTTGTAGCGTGCCGATTTATCTAATTCACTGTCTGGTGCTATCAAGGTTGATGGATCAGCAATATGGATTGCAAATTCCAACTTTCCATCAATATTTTTTAGTGAAAAGGCATCATCTCTTTCTGACGTGGTTTCATCATCTATGGTGATAATGTCAGCATTTGTTAAGTCTAGTCTGTCAGAATTTAGCAAAATAGAGTTCTTGGAATTAACCTCAGAAATCCAAGAAGTGTCAAGGGATTTTACGCCGCCAATCTGGTGTAGTTCAATAGGTTCATGTTTGTTGAAACAATTGGAGTTTACCAGTAAATCGAATATTGTATGTTGTATTGATTTATCAGATTTACGGTTTAAGAAAAAAGGTTTTATTATGTTTTTGTGTTTGTAATCGTCTCCATATATAGCATATTTTTTTAAGTGAGTTAAAAATTCTTGTTGGTATGGAGTTAATTTCTCTGGTAGAACATTTTTGTCCATTTTAGTTACCAGAGAAATAATATCTTCTTTATCCTTTATCGATTTAAGGTGGAAGTCTTTAATTTTTTGAACATCTGAAGCTCTGTTTGGCAAATATTTATCATTTGAGTACGTAAAATAATATTTATCTTGATCAAGTAGCATTGCCATTGAAGCGATGGATTTCGCATCATATTTCTCGGAAAAATATAAATCTGTAATTTCATGCAGGGTAAAGGGTTTGTTTTGGTTTTCTAGTATTTGCCACAGTGATTCAATATCAATTTTTTCAACCAAATTTTGGCAATTATTTTTGAATGTTTGGAACTCGTAATCAGATTTAGGAATGAATTTTGTAGCTATTACAATATTTGATTTTCTGACACGAAGCGGTTTTTGTTTATATAAACAAAAAACTTGATTGTCCTGTGTACGTTCGAATTGGCATAATGCTAGTTCTTTTGCTAGCTTAACCAATATTATTTCACCAATTGCAATATCAAATTCCAAAAGTATTAGCCTCTACTTTGATATTTGATTAATAGCTGATTTTATATCTAATTCCTGCTGTTCTTTCGTATTTAAATTGCGTAACAGAAGGGTCTGGTTATGAATTTCGGATTCTCCAATAATCACAACGTGTGACGAAAGGATGGAATTTGCAAATCTAAGTTGGCTTTTTAGGCTTCTATTTCTCGGTGCCACAATAGTTACTATAGATTTCTGTCTAAAAGATTGAGCTAATTGCATTGCGTATTGAGAAGCCTCTTCTCCAACATGCGCAATGGTTAGCTTTTTTGCAATTTTGGGGGTATCTAGCAGATTTTGAGTTTGCATTATTTCTATAGTTCTTTCTATACCCATAGCGAAACCAACCGCAGGTGTTGAAGAACCTCCGAGCTGTTCAATCAAGCCATCATACCTGCCTCCAGCCGCAAGCGTATTTTGTTGGCCTTCAGTATCTGGCACTATTTCAAAAACTGTTTTGGTATAGTAATCCAATCCTCTAACGAGCGTGGTATCAACATTATATTGAATGGCTAGGTCGCCCAAGAGGGATTTTGTTTTGTTCCAATGACCTTGGCAGTCTTCGCACAAAAAATCAATGCTCGTTGGTGCGTTTTGGGTCAAGTTTATACATGATTCGTTCTTGCAATCTAATATTCTCAATGGATTAGTTTCAAGTCTATTAATACATTCTTTGTGAGAAAGTAAATTAATATGTTCAGTTAAATATTTTTTCAAGTGATTTATATAATTGGCTCTACAATTAGAATCACCTATCGAATTGATAAGCAATTTAATATTCTTAATTCCTAGTGAATGTAAGATGTTCCACGCCAACTGAATTATTTCGACATCGGTAGTACTGCTAGAATCTCCGATCAGTTCCGCCCCAAACTGATGAAGTTGTCTATATCTTCCGGCTTGAGGTCTATCATATCGAAAAAATGGGCCATTGTAATATAGCCGGATTGGTTGTGGTAGGTTATGCATGCCGTTTTGCAAATATGATCTGCAGATTGGGGCTGTTCCTTCTGGTCTTAGCGATAATAAATCTCCGCCTCTATCTTGAAAGGTATATGTTTCCTTTTCTACGATATCAGTAACTTCCCCTACTCCTCTGGCGAATAATCTTGAATCCTCTATTATTGGCGTGGCAATTGGTGAGTAGCCAAATAATTCGGCTATGTTGGATAGATTGTTTTGTATATGTTTCCATATATATGAATTGGGAGGTAATATATCGAATGTTCCTCTTGGATTTTGTAGTTTGGGTTTGTTTTTCATATTACATCGCCGGTTTTTGAAATTGATACTTATGATGATAGCATATCCAAATATTATTCAACGTATATATCTTGTAAGTTGCATTCTAATTATGTTTGGTAAGGTCAAATAAGATATAATTGGGTTTATTTTGGTGATTAAACTTGGTTGTTCAACATAAAGAATTATTTGAAAAGATAAGCGATTATTTGCCTGAACGTGATGTGGCAAATATAAAGGAAGCTTTTAATTTCTCTGAAAAATGTCATTTTGGACAAAAGCGACGTTCAGGCGAACCATTTATTGAGCATCCTTATCAAACTGCCCTTTATTTGGCGGATTTGAAATTAGATAAATCCACCTTATCAGCTGCTTTATTGCATGATGTCATTGAAGACTGTGATGTTAGTTACGCTGATATTCAAGATAAATTTGGGAAGGAAGTGGCTAATCTTGTTGATAGTGTCACCAAGTTAAACAAAGTAGAAGTTAATAAATTAAAACAGGCTGGTGGCTACTCAGGCGAAGGGTCAATTGCCTTTTCTAAGGCTGCTACTGTACAAAAAATGCTTGTCGCTATGGCTGATGATATAAGAGTTGTTTTAATAAAACTAGCAGATAGATTACATAACATGAAAACACTGAAGGCTTTATCTAGGCAAAAGCAATTGGCTATATCTCAAGAGACTTTGGATATTTATGCTCCTTTAGCTCATAGGCTTGGGATATGGGAGATGAAATGGTTGCTTGAGGACTTGGCATTTCAATTCATTAATCCAGACGAATACAAAAACATTGCTTCTCTGCTCAACTCAAAACGTATTGAAAGGGAGCAGTATATTGACAATGTTGTAGAGGAAGTGAATTCCAAATTTACCCAAGAAGGTGTAGTAGCCACAGTTACCGGAAGAGCGAAGCATATTTACAGTATTTATAAAAAAATCCAACTCTATTCCAAAATGAACAAAAATGTGGGCCAAATATATGACTTGTTTGCGCTTAGAATTTTAGTTAATGATAGGAATGATTGCTATAGAGCTTTGGGAGTAGTTCATTCCATGTGGAGGCCATTGCCTGGCGAATTTGATGATTATATAGCAAGCCCAAAAGACAATATGTATCAGTCGATACATACAACAGTTTTATGTGAAGCGGGTTCTCCGGTAGAGATTCAAATTAGAACAGAAGAGATGCATAGATTAGCTGAATATGGTGTTGCAGCCCATTGGTTATATAAAGAAGGAAGTGTGGAGGATGTAAATTTTGAGGAAAAAATGAATTGGATACGCCAAATGCTTGAATGGCAAAGAAATGAAGGCCCGGCTGACCAATTTGTGGAGTCGTTCAAAACCGATATATTTAAAGATCAGGTATATGTTTACACTCCTTTAGGAGAATTAAAAGAATTACCTTCGAATTCTACTGTATTGGATTTTGCTTATCGAATACATACTGATATCGGGCATCGATGCATAGGGGCAAAGGTTAATAACAAATTAGTTGAACTTAAATATAACCTAGTGAATGGAGATACTGTAGAGATTTTAACTGATGAAACCATCACGGGCCCGAATGTAAACTGGCTGGATTTAGATTTGGGTTATGTTAGTACTAGCTCTGCTAGAGAGAAGATTAAGCAATGGTTTAACCGACAAAACAGGCAAGAAAATCTTAGGTACGGGAAAGATATTTTTTATAAACAACTTCAGAGGTTAGGCACTGGTTTGCAGGATCAGCAAATAGCTGAACTAGTTGGGTTTTCCACAGTAGATGAATTTATGGTTTCTTTGGGGAATGGGGATTTAACTATACAAGATGTTGTTAAGGCGTTAGCTACGAACGAAATTTCATTAAGTTCAAATAATAAAGTGATGAAATTATTACCTGAAAAGGTCTCATTGCCAAATGTTGAGATTGTTGGGGCGGGTGATTTGTTAACAAGAATGGGTAAGTGCTGCAGGCCGATACATGGAGACGAAATAGTAGGGTATATGACTCGAAATAGAGGCGTTACAATCCATAGGTATGGTTGCTCTAATCCTGAAAGAGAAGATGTGGAAAAATTGATAGATGTAAGTTGGGGCAAATCGCAAGTTTATTATCCAGTAAGAATAAAAATAGAAGCATGGGATAGGGTGGGTCTTTTGAGGGATATAACATCTTTGGTTTCTGGTGAAAAGGTAAATATAGCATCGTGTATTTCTGAAGAAGTAGAAGATTTGAGTATTATTTCCTTGACGGTGTATATTAATGGTATAGATCAATTAAGTAGGCTTTGTTCCAAACTGGAATCAATAGGCGGAGTAATTTCTGTTAAAAGAATTAGCGCTAGTGTTTCCAACAAATAATTGAATTAATGGTGTAAAATACTACTAGATAAAAAGTGAGTGGGAGGTTTCAAGTGCCAAGTGCCAAATCAACTAGGGTTAGTGAGAACAGGAGAAAAAGGAAGGCTCCTATACTCACTCAGACTAGAAACTATGTAAAAAAAGCTCGAATTTTAATTAAAGATGGCAATTTCGACGACGCAAAAAAAGCGGTAATGGCTGCTGAAAAAAGTTTAGATAAAGCTGCTCAAAAAGGAGTGGTTCATAAAGGGAATGCAGCTCGGCGAAAATCTAGATTAGCTAAGCAATTGAACGACTTGGTTAAAGCTGGATAAGTGTAATTAACAAACCTAAATGTTTGAAGGGTCTTTAGTCCACAAAACTATTGACCGGGGATGTAGCGTGTAGTACATTTGTTCTGTACATATGTACTAAATGCTTTAGAGGAAGGTTTAAATGGATTCGCTTTCTGAAAAACAAAGACGGATAATTGAATTCATATCTGAATTTATGCTTGAAAATCCGTTCCCACCGACAATTAGGGATATAGCTTATAATTGCCGCATTAGTTCCACTTCTGTTGTTGATTATAATTTAAGAAAACTTGAACGTGACGGTTATATATCTAGGACAGCTGATGTTTCAAGAGGTATTCGGTTAATAAAAAACCCAGAAAAATCCGTTGAAATAAAACATGTTGTTAAAGTTCCAATAGTTGGCAATATTGCTGCTGGAGAACCTTTAAATATTGAAACTCAATCATCTTATTCCGATGATATAGAGGTGCCATCTTTCTTGGTGAACGATGAATCTAATGTTTTTGCAGCCAAGGTCAAAGGGGAATCAATGATTGATGCTTTGGTTGCAGATGGTGATTTAGTTATAATGGAACCTACTAATAATCCCAAAAATGGAGATATGGTCGCTGCTTTTCTTGAAGACAATAATGAGGTTACCTTGAAACATTTTTACTTGCAAAATGGTATTGTTACTTTAAAACCAGCTAATCCTACTATGAGCCCTATAACGGTAGCTGCTGAAAAAGTTGCTGTTAGAGGTAAAGTGGTTGGTGTAATCAGAAGCATGTCTAAGATTTAAAATCGACTTTTCACTTAATTTGAACCAGATTTTAATTCAAACTAATGCTGCAATGGTATAATGTTATAAATTTCGAGAATTAATGAAGGAAACAACTGATGCCATTTAGATTAGGACCAACGGAATTAATTATTGTTTTGGTAATAGTTATGATCGTGTTCGGGGTTGGTAAACTTCCGCAGATTGGCGGAGCGATGGGTAAAGCGATAAAGGAATTCAAATCTTCATCAGCAGAAAATTCTGATGACAAAAAAGAAGAATCCTAACAAGTTTTAGTTTTTATCATCATAAAAATGAAATAAGTTATATTGATTCAGTATCAGGATTGGTTCTTCTCTTAGCAACCCAAGAAAGCCATATGCCGGCTTCATACATTATGATTATCGGTAATGCAACCAGAGATTGTGTTATTGGGTCAATTGTTGGTGTTATTATTGCTCCCAGAATAAATGCTATGACTATTGTGTGTCTTCTATATCTCCGAAGGATTGTGTGGTTAACGATACCGATTTTAGATAGGAAAAACATTATAAGCGGCGTTTCAAAAATTAAACCCATCCAGAATAACAACGAAATCATTATGTTGGTATAATTCCCTATTTTGATAAATGGTGAAGCCACATCATTTCCGAAAGTCAAAAGAAATTTGATCATTGGAGGAAACAGTACCCAATATCCAAAAGCTGCACCTATGAGAAATAATGTTATAGAGGATGGGATTAAAATCCATAGGTAAATTTTTTCTTTTTTGTTTAAACCGGGCGATGTAAACATAACAACTTGATAAATGATTATTGGTGTAGAAAGAATAATTCCAGCGAACAATGAAACTTTAAAGGCAGCGCTAAGATATTCAGTTAGTTCAGTGTAAATTGGTTTATTATTTGGAGCAGATGAGAAGTTTTCTGCAGGCTCCATTAAGATAGAGAAAATTTGGTTGTGAAAAGCGAATGCAGCAAATGAACAAATTAAGAAACACACAACTGTCCAACCCAGTCGTTTTCTTAATTCCATGGTATGTTGTATAAAATGTTTTGAATTCGGTTTCAATATACAGTGGAGTATTTATATATAAATTTAAAAAGTCAGTTAATTAACTAGATGGTGGTTTAGTTGGCTCTGTTTCATCAGGAGACAATTTATTATTCGTTATTGGTTTGTTTTCGTTTTGAGAATTATCGGGTTCCATATTTGAATTTGATATTAGATTTGAGGGAGGTTCAATTGGATCGTCTTTTAAATATTGTTCCGCTTTCCACATTTCCTTTTTCAATTCTCGAAGGCCTTCACCTAGGCGTCGTGCACTTTTGATCATACGATCCGGCCCTAAAACAATTAAAGCGATAATTAATATAGCTAATATTTCTAATGGTCCCATCCCTAAAAATTTCATTAAATCATCTTAATCCTTATCACATGTGTTAATACAATGTTGGTACATTAACTAATTTTATCAAGAGTTACAACGCATTCTATATGTCGGGTATGGGGAAACATATCTATTGGTTGTACTTTTTTGATTTCAAAACCATTCTTGACCAATATCGATAAATCACGACATAGAGTATTGGCGTTACATGAAACATATACTAACCTTATATTTTGTAAGCTAGATATAGCACTTAACATGTTTTGTGCACATCCCGAACGAGGTGGGTCCAAAATTATTTTAGTTACTCGATTGTTTAATGAACCAATAAGATCTTCGGCTTTACCTGTCATAATTGTAATGTTTGGTATCGAACTATTATTAACCTCTGAATCATTTGTAGACGATTTTGATTCTTCAAGAGATATAACTTGTTTAACCAGTGGGGAATAGATGGCTGGAAAGGTTCCAACTCCTGAGTAAGCATCCAAAAGTATATCGGATTGGTTTAATTTTAAAGCGTTTTCAATTAAATCCATCATAACTTCGGTTTGCTTGGTGTTTACTTGGAAAAATGAAGGTGAACTAACTTGAAACTGTTTGTTTTTCAGAGTTTCAATATAATGTTTTTGACCTGTTTCGAATAGGATTTCGCTAAAATTAATTTTAGGTTGAACAAGGTATGAATCGGTACTAGAACTAGCGCGTATGGATAACTGGCTTGTATCAACTCGATTCAATTGCAAAGTGTTGATTATTTTGTTTATGGGTTTGTTCATTATTAAGCATTCCTCAATTCGCACAAATCTTTTGGTAACTGAATTAACAAATCCAAGTGAGCCTTTTTCGCGAACAGTAAATCTACCGTGATTTCGATACCCAAATAAATTAGGACTTGGTAGTGTGGGGGATATCTTCATGTCTCTGATATTGGGATATTTTTTCGTACAAATTTCAATAAATGACTGCTTTAATTTGAGTTGATAGCTGTAATCTATGTGTTGCCATTGGCATCCTGTACAATTTCCGAAATAGCCACAAGGCGGAGTTATACGGTGAGGCGAAGGTTTTATTACTTTTGAAACCCACGCTTGTATTTGATATTTATGTTTATGGCCTTTATTTTCAACAATATTGCATAAAACCTTTTCGTTGGGGAGAGCTCCAAAAACAGGTATCATATTGTTTTGATGAAAAGCAGTGAAATCCCCTTCATCGTTAGCTTTGGGTTCTATTGATAAAATTGTTTTTTGGTCGTTCACTCAGTGCAATACAAATTATTATTAGTGTTGATTTAATATAGCATATCTAATTATGGGTAACAGGCTATATTTCTGATATCATTTATGGCAAGGATCAAATAAATGCATAAACCCAAAAAATCATTACCTGAATGGTTAAAAGTAAAAATCCCTGGTGGCGAGAATTACCTCCGAATTCAAAAAATGTTGAGAAGTTCTAATCTCCATACTGTATGTGAGGAAGCAAGGTGTCCTAATATTGGGGGTTGTTGGGATAGAGGTACTGCAACCTTTATGATATTGGGAGATATTTGTACTCGAGCATGTAGATATTGCGCAGTAACAAGTGGAAAACCGTTGGCTTTGGATCCTTTGGAAGCATATAAATTATCCAAAGTAGTTGAAAAAATGAACCTGAAATATGTTGTCATCACCTCTGTAAATAGAGACGACTTGGAAAATGGAGGGGCGGAAGTATTTGCTGAGTGTGTGCATCACATAAAAAAAAGATTGCCGGCATGTAAAGTAGAAGTATTGATCCCAGATTTTGAAGGTAAAAAATCAGCTTTAGAAATTGTTTTAAAAGCTAGACCAGATACAATTAACCATAATATTGAAACTGTACGTAGCATTTTTCCAAAAGTAAGACCTAAAGGAGATTATGATCAATCACTTAAACTACTGGAAACAGTCAAATTGTTGAATAGTAGTTCTGTGACGAAATCAGGAATAATGGTAGGGCTTGGTGAAAAAATTGATGAAATAAAGGAAACCATGAAAGAATTAGTAGCAGTTGGCTGTGATTTGCTGACGATTGGACAGTATTTGCAACCATCATCTAAGCATATCGAAAGAGTTAAATGGTATTCCCCAGTAGAATTTAATGAATTAGCAGATATTGGAAGAGGAATTGGGTTTAAGCATGTTGTGAGTGGGCCTTTAGTTAGAAGTTCTTATCATGCAGATGAACAACATGCAGCTTTGAATGTAGATTCAAAAGATCTTGCGCCAGTGTAAATTTATTGGATTGATGTGGTGTGCTCTAGTTGATATGCTCTAAATTATTTACTTGAATTCCTTTATTATTCTTGAAGCTTGCTCATATCCTCTTTTGCCATCAGGCAATAGAGATGGCAGTAAGTAAATATTATTGAAGTTATTTGAAAGCAGCTCTTCAATAAAGTCCGATGTAATCATTATAGGAGATTTTCCTGATTCCAGTTGGTGTTTTATTTTAGTTGGTATCTTACCGAATGATTTGGTTGTTTTGTTCAAGATTTGTACACCTATGCAAAGCGGTATATTTAGGTTGGATTTAGAAATTTTGTTATAGGTCTCTAAAAATTTATTTAATATATCAATTGAGAATATTGGTTGAAGCAAAAAATAATTTGCTCCAAGCTTAACCTTTTGATTAGTTAACCGAACTTCATTATCTAAATCCTTGTTCAGGTCAATCGTAGATCCGATACAAAAATCAGTCGGCTTCGAAAGTTCTTTACCTTTATAATCTAGTTTATTGTTCATCATATTTACGGAATCAATTAATTCAGTAGATTTGTAATCCATGACTGTTTTTACGTTGATACTTTCTGCTGGAGTAAAAGGGTCCCCTTGAAATATCAACAAATTTTCTAAACCCAATAATTGAGCACCTAGTAGATGACTTTGTATTGCTAGCTTATTCATGTCTCTACATCCCATAGCAAACACGACATCGGATGAAGAATTTTGTTTTATCCAATGAGCAGTTTGCAGTGAATTTATACGGACTGATTTACCTGGGTTATATGCAACATAAATAAAATCTGAATTTAGAGATGAAACCTTATTTAGCTCATCTAAGTCGAGGCCTTTGGGGGGAGAAAAATCGCAAATAAAAGTAACAGATCCTGATTTGTTCGAGATGTATTCTGTAAATTTAGTCATTCAAACGATATCTTTATTAGCTGATATACAACAGACTAATAGTATATTGAATGCTAAATTACGGATATAGTTATTTCCATCCTAAACCTTTATGTTTTTTGTTAGGAAGCAAAGAAACACGATGTCCTTTTTCGCATTTATATCTTTGTTCTCTTATTTCGGCTCGTTTTCCAGAAAGAGAAGATTGTTCCATTGGATTCAAGCAGAAAGGGCATTCCACTGAATAAACAACTCTATTTTTCACTCGAATAACTTTAACATTGGCTGTGGTGTTAGATAGGTTTTCAAATTCCCCTATGTACCTTAATATGAATTTTGTTGCTGAGCTTAATATAGACTTATTGTCATTATTTGCACGTGGTTCATATTCATAATCAACATAACCACATGTACTGCATTCAGGTTCATCATAGCCAATGATTAATTTTGTTTGGCAGCGAGGGCATAAGTGTTTTGGTACGTGTTTGCCTATACGTTCTGGATGAGTTGGCTGTTGAGCAAAGTCTATTACCTGTGGTTCGAAATCCGGTTGGCTATTTAAAGCTTCTGTTACCATAATAAATCTCCTAGATCATATGTATGAATTTCATATGATCGAAGGAGAAATATTAGCTTTCTGCCTGTATCAAGTATGTATAAATATAAATAAATATACAGGTTCCAAACTAATTATTTCGCTGTAAGATAGGTTGCGCCTTCTCCTACGAATTAATGAATCATACCCCAAAGTTTTTGTATTTGTATAAGAAAAAGACTAAACTTGTCAAGTATTAAGTTTAAACATTTGCATAGAGATTTGCAAAAAATCCGTCCAAAATGTTTATTTTGGTGATGGATTTAACGTAATATATCCTTATAGCATATAAATATGGGGAGTTAAATTTTTGTACAGAGAAGGTTTTTGTAATGTCCATTAAGATTATTGTTTGTGTGAAGCAAGTTATTGATCCAGATGCTCCGATTGCATCCTTAGATATAGGTGAAAATAATATAGTTTCCTCGAAAGAGAAACGATTTGTATTGAATGGATATGATGAAAATGCAGTAGAGGCAGCGCTGAAAATCAAAGATGATGTAGGCGCAGAAATCACTGTATTGTCAGTTGGTTACGCTTTTGAAAATGATGTGATGAAAAAGCCAATATCCATGGGGGCGGACCGGCTCATATTAGTAGAGGACGAAAAATTCTTGCAAGTAGATGGTTTTTCTACAGCTAACTTGTTGGGAAAAGCAATTAACAAGATAGGCGAATTTGACTTGGTTTTATGTGGCCGTCAGGCTTCTGATTGGGATAATGCATACGTCCCATTAGCTTTATCGGAAATCTTGAATGTTCCCTGTATCACATTGGCTCAGAAAATTGAAGTGAAAGCGAATGGGTTTAGAGTAGAAAGAGTGATGTCAGGGGGATACCAGATAGTAGAAAGTGAATTTCCTACTCTAATAACTGTAAGTAATGAAATAGGTAATCCCAGGTACCCTACTATTAGAGGAATTATGGATGCTGGCCGTAAAAAACCTGATATATGGACGTCGAATGATATTTGTGTAACGAGTGAGTTATTCAAAAACCAACTTGTGACAAAGGATTTATCCCTTCCTATTAATGAAGCAGATTGTGAATTTATACACTCAGATTCAGAAGAAGAATTGGGAAGATTATTGGCCGAAAACCTTATTGAAAAAAAATTGATTTGAATTTACAAGGATCACCGATGAAAAATGTTTTTGTTTTAGCTGAGCATACATCGAAATCATTTGACCCAATAACATACGAATTAATTGCAGCAGCAAAAAGCGTTGGGAACAATGTGAGCTTATTGGTATTAGGTGAATCAACTAATATTCCCAATACAACAGAAATTAGTAAATTTGTGAATCATATATATATTGCCGAAAATGATTTGTTAACTGAGTGGTCGGCTGATGCTTGGACATCTGTTTTATATGATATTTGCTCTATTACTTCACCAGAATTGTTGTTAATTGGAAAAACGAATTTGGGAAGAGATATAGGCCCAAGGTTGTCTTATAAATTGGGTGGGAGATTTATACAGGATTGTTTCAGAATGCAAATACTTGATGGCCATATTTTTAAAGCACTAAGGCCTATATATGGCGGAAATATAATTGCTGAAGTAGAATTCGAATTTGATCGATGTACAAATATAGCAGCTATTCGGCCAGGTTCGTATGATAGTGATATTGCAGAACTAGATTCTGAGGCTAAAATTGAAAATATTGAAGTAAATTTGAAAGACAATCATATTAGGGTGCGTCATATAGAATTTGTTGAAGAGCAAGGTACTGGAGTAAAATTAGAAGACGCTTCGGTAGTGATAGTAGGAGGCAGAGGTTTAGGTGGTCCAGAACCATTCAAACTATTGGATGATATGGCTGAGCTTTTAGGGGGAGCAGTTGGGGCTTCGAGGGCTGCCTGTGATGCGGGCTGGATTGATCATAATAAACAAATAGGATTAACTGGTAAAACAGTTTCTCCTAATCTGTATATCACTGTAGGTGTGTCTGGTGCTAGTCAGCACATGGCTGGTTGTGCTAATGCTAAGAATATAGTTGCTATAAATCAGGATAAAGATGCCAATATTTTCAAAGAAGCTTCTATAGGAGTAGTTGGTGATTGGAAAATTATCCTACCCTCGTTAATTAAAGAATTAAAAAAAAGAAATATTTAACTTTTTAGATTAGATTATTCATCAGATTCTTTAACTTTCACAACTCGGTCAAGCATGTGGTTAGGAACTTCTTCATAATGGTCGAATTCTAGGGTATATGAACCTCTGCCTTGTGTGATTGATCGCAAATCAGTAGCATATTTGAGCATCTCAGATTGAGGAACCTCTGCTTCTATTATGGTTGTTCCGTTACCTTCAGGGTTCATGCCTAAAATTTTACCCCTTTTGCCATTTAAGTCTCCCATGATTTCTCCAGTATCTTCGTCGTTCACGGTAATTGCAGCTTTCATAACAGGTTCTAACAAAACTGGTTTAGCTTCCTTCAGTCCTTTAGAGAAAGCGTGTCCACCTGCTATTTCAAAGCAAATACCGGAAGAATCAACTGGATGAAAACTACCATCAACCAACGTAGCTTTTACGTCTACAACCGGATATCCAGCAATTACACCATCGTCCATTGCTTTAATTACCCCTTTTTGTACAGAAGGTATGTATTCTTTGGGTACGCTACCGCCGTATATCTTTTCTTGAAAATCAAATCCACCACCTCTTGAAAGAGGTTCCATTTCCAGCCATACATGACCAAATTGACCATGGCCCCCTGATTGTTTTTTATGCCTGTATTCTACTTTAGCATTACCCGAGATTGTTTCTTTGTATGGTACTTTGGGTGTATCTAATAATATTTCAACCCCAAATTTCCGTTTCATCTTTTCTAATGCGACGTCTAAATGAGTATCGCCTAGGCCACATAAAAGCATTTCGAGAGTGTTTTCTTCTCTAACCATTTTCAAACTAGGGTCCTCTTCGCAAATTCTTGCAATAGAACTTGTCATTTTATCTAAATCAGCCTGGGTTTTTGGTTTCATAGACATATTGTAAACTGGATTTGGAAATTCAATTCCCTTTAACTCAATGTTCGCATCTTTTGTTGTTAAGGTATGACCCGTTAAAGCTGATGATAATTTAGTTAGTGTTCCAATATCTCCTACAGATATCTCATCCGAATTTTCTTGTGTTTGCCCTCTCATCGTATATACTTGGCCAATTCTTTCAGATTCTTTAGCATTGGCATTCCAAATAGAAGAATCACTCTTTAGAGTGCCGCTGTATATCTTTATATGTGACAATTTACCTACAAAAGGATCGGCCGATGTCTTGAATATTAAAGCTGAGAGAGAATTGGAATCATGACTGATTTCGATTGCGTCATCTGTTCCTGCTTTAACTGCTGTAATTCCTGTTTCGTCTAAGGGGCTTGGGAAAAAAGATATAATTGAATCCATAAATTCCTGTGCAGATGGTTCAACTTGAGTTGACCCCATGAATACAGGTATGATTTCACCAGTCTTAATTCCGTTTTTTAGACCTGATAGCAATTCTTCATCAGTTAGATTTTCTCCTTCAAGATACTTAGTGGCTAATCCATCATCTGTCTCGGCTACTAATTCAATAAGTTCTTCACGCATTAATTCTGCTTCATCTTGGTCTACTTTGCTATTACCAACTGATTCAAGTAGATTAACTGACCCTGAAAAAACATCACCATTTATAGGTACCTGAAGCGGTATGCATTGCCTTCCGAAAGTTGATTTAATTGAGGTTAATAGTGATTCAAAATCAACATTTTCTCTGTCCATTTTACTTACATATATGCTTCGAGGAATATTATGGCTACTTGCCAAATTCCACATCTGTATTGTTCCAGTTTCGATTCCCGCAGCAGCAGATATAACTATAACTGCTGATTCAGCAACTCTTAAACCAGATATTACTTCTCCCCTAAAGTCAGCGTATCCGGGAGTGTCAATCAAATTTATTTTATGGTTTTTCCATATAGTTGGGAGGATTGTGGTTTGTACGCTTGTCTGACGTTTTTGTTCCTCGGGTTCGTAGTCAGAAATGGTAGTTCCATCTTCTATTTTACCAATTCTGGAAGTGTGTTTTGCAGCATATAACATCGATTCACCAAGCATAGTTTTTCCTGAACCACCGTGGCCCATTAGCACCACATTGTGAATATTTTCAGCATTGATTTTAGCCATGTTAACCTCGTTTGCGCCTATATTTCGTAAATATCACCACACAGTCATGTGAAATGATACCACTCTAATAATTACCTTAGATATAATCATCCTATATTCCCATGATGTTATATCCAGTGTCAACATGGATAATTTCGCCGGTTATCCCGCTAGATAAATCGCTAGACAAAAACAACGCAGTTTTAGAAACTTCTTCAGTGGTTATATTTCTTTTGAGAGGAGATTTTTCTTTATGGATGTTTTTCATATCTCGATACCCAGAAATGACTCTGGAAGAAAGGGTATCTAAGGGGCCTGCAGAGATTGCATTTGCTCGGATATCAAGGTGCCCAAGATCTGCAGCTATTTGCTTGATTTCGTTTTCTAAAGCAGCCTTGGCAGTTCCCATTACATTGTAGCCTGGGAATACTCTTGTGGAAGCTTGATATGTCATTGATATGATTGATCCCCCATTAGTCATATATTTTGAACCATAGCGGGCAATTGGTATTAATGAATAGGCACTTATACTTAAAGCGGTGATAAATCCATTTTTGGAAACGTCTACAAAAGGCCCTCCTAAATCATCTTTATCAGCAAATGCAATGCTGTGAATAATAATATCAATATTGCCAGAATTAGAAGCATCACCAATTTTCTTCATTGAATTTTCAATTTGTGAATCCTCACTCGCGTCACACTCTACCAAGGTGCTTGGTTGAGTCAAAGTTTTTGATAATGACTCAACTGAATTAAAAACACGTTGATTTTGGTATCCTAGTATTACTTCAGCTCCAGCTTGATCAAGGATTTTTGCTATATCCCACGCTATGCTTCTGTGATTTGCTACTCCAAATACTGCTGCTGTTTTTCCTTTAAGGTCTATTGGATACATTATTAATTTCTCCTAGTTATAAAGTAATATGAGTACTAATCCGATCCCCAACCAATTTAATTATTATAATCAAGCGCTACTGAAAATCCTGTGACGGTTGGTTTTTGGTTACAATCTATTTCTTGTCGACTATCCAAACTGATTTTCACATTGTTATGAGCTTTAATGTGGGTACCATCAAATAAAAGAATTCTTTCTGAGTCAATTTCAGATGGGATTTCTCTTAAAAACCCAGATAAGTTATTGTTAATTGTCAAATGTATGTTGTGTGATGGAGGAAGATTTTCAACATTTACGGAAACAGATATATTAATTTTTGAATTGGGTTCTTCTAGTAAAGGTTCTGAAATAGATATTGATAAATCCAACTCGCTATCGTTCTTATCGAAAGTGAGGGGGAGTTGAACTTCTGGTATTGCATTGCTGAATGCAGCACCTAATTGAGAAAAATAGTTTCTTCTAGTGAAATTATCAATTTGATATTTTTTGTTACTATTTTTCAAATTATCCAAACTAGCGATTTCATTTAACATAGAATGCTTCCATTTGGTATCTATGCTGTGGTAGTTAAATAGGTAAATCCCATCGCTCTTTTTATTTAAATATTGGGTTGCGATTCCACGAACTTCATCATCGTCTTTAGTTGGTCTTAAACGTTCGATGCAGCCCAATATCTTAATGTCAGAATTTTTTGCAACAGCAACAAATTCATCAATAGGAGTTGAATAAGGAATAAAACCCCCACCAGCTATAACTATGTCAACCAATTGTTTTTTCATCCATTCTTCCACATCAAGACCAATTCGGGCAGAATCATACAAAGTAGGCGGAACTCTTACTGCTAACTTAACATCCCTACCTGTCGATAGTATTACTTTATCGATTTTATCTTTTACTTTTTTTACCAAGTCAGTAGCTAAGTGCCTATTGTCATATGCTTCTTCTACACGGAAAAAAGCAGGATGCCTGAACCAATCAAGTTCAATGCCGTCTACATCAAAATTTTCAACAAGTTCAGCTATGATACTTAATCTGTGATTTCTAACTTCAGGATAAGCAAAATCCATCCCAGTTCTTATGCCATGTTCGAGTGTTCCTTTTTCGAGTTTTTCTCCAGGTCTGCCAATAAGAAGGTCAGGACGCTCTCTTCTGAACCTTCCATAAGTTGGTGAATTTATATCTATCTCATAATGTTCATTCATACGTAGCGAAGGGAAAAATTTTATTCCTGCTTCGTGACATAATTTTGACAATCCTGTGACGGGTCCACCGCACTCATCTATAAGTGATTGAAGGTTTGCAGCACGCATTTTTGTACTTTCATCGGGATTTTGGTATCCATCTCCGATACGTTCCCCTATTTTTGTTTCATAATCGTAAACTTCATGACCTCCTACAGACCACAATAATGTAGTTAAAGGTGTATCTTTATAAGTGTCAATCATCTTATTTTTTAAATCAGATAATTTAAGTAAATGTTCTTTTTGATTTATTATTTCTCCATCATCGTTTACGAATAGCTCTATTTGCTTAGATTTAACCATTATTAATAGATACTCCTGTTAGTTTTTATATAGAAGATTAAAAAATTTATAATTGGTCGATATATTTCAATTCTTCTTCTAGTTCAGCTATCCCGTGGAAATGCTCTAATAGGATTGTGGCATCAAGCCTTTTGATTTGTTCGTGCATTATTTTTGGTAGAGTGCCTCTACCTACGCTTAGGTGAGAATCTTTTCTGCCGCGATTGTCATAAAGGTAATTATCACTCCAGTGAACATGACGTATCAGTTCAGGTCGTTTTAGAAAAGCCATAACACGTTCTTTTCGTTTTACATCATCTTTAAATTTGTGAGCGTAAGTGCACGTGTGGCTAGAATCTAAGCATAGAAAAACATTTTCCAAATTTACATCTTCACATATGTTTATCCATTCTTCGGGTGAAGCGCCGAAACTGATATTCATTTTGCTCCAGTCTATTTTTTCCTCATCCAAATCCTCTGCTCTCGTAAATGAAGCATTCATGTTTTCAATTACAATCTCTAAACTAAATTGGTTAGCAAACTTACCTATTTCTTGAATAGCTTGTATCATTAATTCGTAATCACCTTCCCTTCCAGAAGTTTGGGTCTCATCAAACCACTGTTTTTGAGGAGGATGGAGATTGACCTGTTTTATAGTAGGATGCATCTCTAGTTTCGAAATATAGTCTTTAAGAAGTGAGATAGCATTAACTCTATGTTCGGTATCTTTTGCGGCGTAATTTAATCGTAACCCATTTTTTACATACGGTGCATGAGCGCTGATTAACATGGGCGATAGTTCGTTAGGAATCGATGGGTCAGTAGTAGCGTGTAATTCCGCTTTAAGGTTTAGTCGCGTTAAATCTATTATTCCAACATCAGTTGGAGCAGATAAAGGGTGTTTTGTGGACATCTTTTCTCCTAAAGCTATGGTTAAAGAATTACAAATCAGCAATAATGTCAGCTACATTTTTTCTAATGGCATCATCTATTGGTGGGAATGGTTTTCTAGGATTACCGCAATCAATTCCAAGCCTTTCACTAACGATTGCTTTTATACTAGGGAAGTATTCATATTCCAATAATTTATTTGCGTGTGTTAACGCTTTTTGTTGTGCTGTTTTAGCTTTTTCAAGATTGCCATTTTTGAAAGAGTTCCATATTTCAACATAGATTTCAGGTAGAGCACATGGAGGTCCATCTATCATTCCGACTGCGCCTATGCTTAGGGCAGGCAGCAATAGTGCATGGCTACCTGTGAAACAATCAAGTCCCATATCAAGGAAGTTTCGGACGTTTTGAAATATGAATGAAGAATGTTTTAAGCCTTTTAATTGTGGTACTCCATTTTTAATTTTGCTCATTAGTTCAGGTGTGATTTCGACCTGTGTTGCTTGAGGTAAATTATAAGCAAATAATGGTAGGTTGGCTGCGTCTCCCACAGCTTTATAGTGGTCCACAATGGATTGGTCAGGTTGGGCATAAAAATATGGAGGAACGCAACAAATCGCCTCAACCCCGACTGAAGCGGCATGTTTGGCCAGTTTGACTGCTCTATCAGTTGTAGGAGCTCCAACATGCATAATGTTTTTTATCCTACCTGCATTTTGATCAGCAGCTATTTCAGCGATCCGCATATTTTCTTCATCCGTCAGGAATATACTTTCTCCAGTACCACCTGCTACCCAGAACCCGTGAACACCTGCTTTTATGTTGAATTCTATTACCTGCCTGAAAGCCTTTTCATTTAATTTACCATCTTTGTCCATTGGGGTTATAAGCGCCGGGTATATTCCTTCAAAATCAGCCATGTGTTATCTCCATGTTTATTAGTTTATATTCGAAGGAAAATATTGTAGCATGACTTCTAAACTATTGTTATCTAGATAAGCGATTCTTGTGACGGAATTTTAAGCTAGTTGTCATTTGAATGTAAATAAAACATCGGTGGTCTGGTTTTAAATCTAAAGCAGTATAAATATAGGGAGTTATTCCATGAAAATGTATGTTAGTGGGAAATGGATAGAATCTACCGAAACTATAAATGTGGTTAATCCATATGATTCGCAAATTATCGATACAGTTCCGAAAGGGAATTTTCACGATGTTGATAAAGCTATCGCGAGCGCTGTTAGGGGTTCTGAAGTTATGGCTGCATTACCTGCTTATAGAAGATTTGAGATATTAAGAAAAACAGCTGATCTTTTGGAAGAAAGAATAGAGGAATTTGCAAAAATCATTACTCAAGAGGAAGGTAAAACAATTAATGAGGCTAGAGGTGAAGTACAAAGAGCTGTTCAAACGATAAGTTTATCTGGTGAAGAAGCCAAACGACTTTACGGAGAAACTATCCCTTTGGATGGCGCCCCAACATGGAGTGGACAATTCGGATTTACAATACGTATTCCTGTTGGAGTTGTTGCAGCTATAAGTCCATTTAACTTCCCGTTGAATCTTGTTGCGCATAAAGTTGGTCCAGCTATAGCAGCAGGGAATTCTGTTATTGTTAAGCCGGCAACAGATACTCCATTATCGGCTTTGAAGCTTACAGAAATTTTACTCGAATCAGGATTGCCTGAAGAAGGGATTCAGTGTATTACTGGTACTGGGTCGAGTATTGGCGATAATTTGGTATCTGACAAACGTATTAGAAAGATTACATTCACTGGTAGCCAAGAAGTTGGCGAGCATATTTGTAAAGTAGCTGGGCTAAAAAAAGTCACTATGGAACTTGGTTCAAATTCTCCGCTAATAATTATGCCTGATGCTGATATAGAAAAAGTAGCCGCCGCTACAATTTCAAGTGGTTTTTCTAATGCGGGTCAAGTTTGTATATCTGCGCAAAGAATAATAACCCATGAAAGCATTTATAGTGATTATTTGGATGAATTATCTTCTCAGGTTAACGCTATGAATGTAGGAGATCCACTTAACGAATCAACTCTAATGGGACCAATGGTGAGGGCTGAGGATGCATCTAGAGTAAATGAATGGATACAAACTGCTGTCGAATCAGGTGCAAGAACGTTGGTTGGAGGAGGATTTTCAGGTGCTGTGCATCAACCTACAGTTGTCGCCGATGTTGATCCTGATATGAAGATATCCTGCGAAGAATTATTTGGTCCAGCAGTAGCTGTTACGCCGTGTTCAAACATAGACCAAGCGATTGAATTGGCTAATGATACAAATTTTGGACTTAGCGCTGCAATATTCACCCAAGACATCGATGTAGCTATGAGATTTGCAAAAGACGTACATTCTGGCAATTTGATGATCAATTCTGGGCCTCAATGGAGGACGGACTTGATGCCTTATGGTGGAGTAAAAGACAGCGGGATGGGTAAAGAAGGCCCTAAATATGCAATAGAAGAGATGACCGAATTAAAAATGGTAGTATATCATCCATAATGGATAGTATTTGCCAGAGAGTAGAAAAATTTCTGATAAAAAAGATAAAAGAGAGGATTAAATGAAAGCAGCTTCAAGGACAGTCGTCCAAATTAAACCCGAAAAGCGAAAGGAAGTTGATGATTTCATGAAGGAAAAGGCTGAAGATATTTCTAATATAGAAGGTCTTATTACATGGGGCTATATAAACACTGGGGAAAATGAAATTACTGTTATAGCTGTCTATGATAACCAAGATGATGCAGAGAAAGCTACCCCATATGTGAATACACTGCTGGGCGCCGCCGCTCCGTTAGTATCTGCTCCTCCGGTACGCAATATTTATGAAGCCCATTGGTACTGATAACTAATTTGTGAATCTGAGTAAAATATATTTGAAGGGACTTACAGAATGTCTAGTATAATATTACCAATCAGAATCTGTTATAATAATAGAAGTTTTCTGTTATAGGAAGTATTGATGAGTCAAACTAAAGAACAAAAACCTTTAACTATAACCATAAGTGAAGAAGTGGTAGAACATGTAAGTCGTTTTGCTCAAAATTCTGGTAAGCCAGGATCTAATTTACGAGTTGCAGTAAAGGGTGGAGGGTGTTCTGGTATGACTTATGTACTTGACATCGTCGAGGAACCCAAAGAGGGCGACAAAATAATAGAAGATAATGGGTTAAAATTGTTTGTAGATAAAAAATCCTATGTCTTTTTAGCCGGAACTGTCCTTGAATATTCAGGTGGATTGAATGGAAAAGGGTTTGTTTTTAATAATCCTAATGCAAAAACCACTTGTGGATGTGGAACCTCTTTTAGCGTATAGGTAATTATCTGTTAGCTAGCTTTGTTGTAATTATAGTTTTTGAAATCACCATTTTTGAAAAACGGATATGAATGCCCTTTATATTTTTGAGTTTTAATATTGAATCAAGTAACGGCAAATAGCGAAATTGAACAATATAAATGCTTGATGGAAAGCTGTGGTTTAGTTCGAATGGATAGTATGGGTGTCCTTTCGGCCCAAGGTGACGATGTACTTGATTTGATAGATAGACTTTCAACCAACGATATTACCAAATTAGAAGATAATTCTTGGATAGACACTGTATTAACGACAAATAAAGGTAGAATTGTCGCTCAAATTAGATTACTAAAATCTTCTGGTAGCCTTCTAATTTCATCTGAAAAAAAAGTTTTATCTGAGATTGTTGAATGGATTGACTTCTATACTTTTTCCGAAGAAATTGAATTAGAAAACAAAAGTGAAATGTTTTCTTTATATACACTAATAGGTCCACATGCTGAGATAGGTGCAAAAAAGATAACTAATTTAGCAAATATAAATACTAGAGTTGGTTATTCGGTTTCAACAAGTTTTAATCAAATGGATTTAATATTAAATTTCGACCAAATTGCTGGCATACCTAAGGTAGATATGGTTTTTGATAAAAAGCTTGAAGAGCGATTTGTTGACCTTGTGAAAAAGCAAGAAATAAATCAAGTGACATCTAAAATATATAATATTTTGCGAATTGAAAATAGGTTGCCGATGCACGGTTTAGAATTAAGTGATAAATATAATCCGCTAGAGGCTAATCTGTTGAGTAATATAAGTTTCAATAAAGGATGTTATGTGGGCCAAGAGGTTGTAGCAAGATTAAATGCTTATGATAAAGTCAGAATGCAATTAGTTTTTTTGTATATAGATAAAAAGTATAATCCTGCAAAAGATATGATCGTTATGTCAGATTCCAACGAAGTCGGGGTGTTAACCTCTTTTGAATTTTCTTCCTTTGCCGATAAGTGGGTTGCATTAGCATATATAAAGAAATCATATTGTAGTAGCGAGATCGGGTTTTATTTGGAAGGTAAAGATGGGAAATCCAAGTGCGAAATTGGAAATTTTGGATTAACAGATTAAGGCATTGGTTGAGGTGGTAATAACGATACGCCTCCGTCTATTACAATGGTTTGACCTCTGATCATATTTGCCTTTTTGCTGCACAGAAAATTAACTGCATCCGATATATCTTGTTCGCTGACCATTTTCCCTGCAGGGTTTTTTGAACCAGATTCGAGCATTTGTTTAGAGTTTGGGAAATGATTAAGTGCATCAGTTTTGACATATCCACCTGCAACAGCATTGACGGAAATTCCTAATGGAGCAAGTTCGACAGCCAAATATCGAGTTACAGCTTCCAGTGAAGCCTTTGAAACTCCTACTGCAAAATAATTGGGCAGTACTATTTTACTTCCTAAACTTGTTAAGTTAACTATGCAACTTCCAGGTTGCATGTAAGGGATTGATTCTTTTGTGCATAACCATGGCGCCTTAGCGTTAATATCCATGGTCCAATCCCAATGTTTAGTAGTAAGTTCAGTTGCGGGTTTATTTATTCCTGAAGCGGCGTTGTTTATAAGATAGTCGATTTTATTGAATTTTCCTCCAACCTTTTTGAAAAAGTTGGAAATGTTGGATGAGTCGCCTAAGTGAGCTTTAAAACTTATACACTCAACTCCTAAGCCAATAATGTCATTTTTCGTTTTATTCGCTGCTTCAGTATGACGTAAATAATTAAATGCGATGTGTGCACCTTGCCTAGCAAAGTCAAGGGCGATGGTACGCCCTATACCTCTAGATCCGCCTGTTATCACGGCGATTTTATCTTTAAATTGCTTATTTGTTTCCATTGAAAAATCTTTAAAAGGATTGATGCTTTAAACAGCCATTCCTCCGTCTACACTAATTACTTGTCCGGTTATATATTTTGATTTTTCATCAGATAGATATAGGACTAGGTTTGATATATCATCCAGTTCTCCAAATTTACCTTGAGGGATAGCACTCAGCCAAAATTCTTTTTGTGCATCAGTTAATATAGAAGTAGTTTCTGTTTCTAAATAACCAGGAGTAACACAATTTACAGTTATATTTCTTTTTGCAACCTCTTTGGCGACTGCTTTTGTAAAACCAATTATTGCAGCTTTTGAGGCGGTATAGTTTGATTGCCCTGGGTTGCCTCTAATACCCACAACTGACCCAATATTGATCACTCGTCCCCAACGAGTTTTCAGCATGGTTTTTATTGCAGCTCTTGTACAATAAAAAGTTCCATTTAAGTTGGTGCCAATGACATTATCCCACGCTTCATCTGACATCCTCACCAGAAGTTGATCTTGAATGATTCCTGCGTTGTTAACGAGTATATCTAGTTTACCCCAAGTTTGAATTACTGTATTCATCATAGCGTTTACTTCGTTTAATGATGAAACATCAGCTTGAACAGCAAAAGATTCAACCCCCATTGATTTAATGGTATCGCTTAGGATAATCGCGTCATCTTGAGACGATTTATAATTGATTGCAACATTGATACCGTTCTCAGCTAATTTGAGTGCTATGGATTTTCCTATGCCTTTAGCTGCACCAGTTACAAGAGCAAATTTTTTAGTTTCGTTGGAATTTCCCACATGATTCTCCAAATTACATTTAAATTATTTAATTGCAGACAGTCCTGATTTCAATTTAGAAACAAGGTCTATTTCTAGACACCATTTGGCTGTTTCTATAGCTCTCGCAACAGTATCGGATTTGGCTTTCCCGTGTCCAATTATACTAATTCCATTAACTCCAAAAAGAGGACCGCCACCTTTAGTTTCTGCTACGTTATGCATATTGTAAATTTCATTAGATATATCGGTGATGTCACCTGGGTTTAATTTTGTATTTAATTTTGAACTAATATGCTTGGAAATTTCCGCACCTAATCCTTCAGTTAATTTCATCAAAATATTACCCACGAACCCATCACATACAACTACATCTGCAGGATTGTGCATTAAATCATTTGCTTCTACATTACCTATAAAGTTAAGTGCGGTATTTTTCAAGATTGATGATGTTTCTTTAACTTGCTTGTTGCCTTTTTCATCTTCTGCACCCACGCTTAATAAAGCTACTCTAGGACTGGCAATCTTGTAGACATATTTAGAAAATATTTCCCCCATTATGGCGAAGCTTAATAACTGACTTGGCTTGCAGTCAACATTAGCTCCTGCATCTAATATGATCATGTTGGGTGAAAATCCTAGAAGTGGTCCACCGATTGCAGGTCTTTCTATACCATCTAAAGTTCCCAAAATTATTGCTGCGGATGCCATTGTTGCGCCGCTTGAACCCATGGACACATTGGCGTCAGAAACCCCTTTTTTGATTAGTGACGTACTAACTATTATCGAAGATTTAGGTTTTTGTCTCATGGCGACTGCAGGATGCTCATTTTCGGTAATATGATTTTCTGCAGGAATCACTTGAAGTGATTTTTCATCAAAACTATGCTTATCTAATTCAGTTTCAAGTGAACTTGGAACTCCTACCAATTGTATTGATATGTTTGGCTGCTTACTAGCAGCTATGGCACCAGCTACAATTTCTGCAGGAGCATGATCTCCACCCATAGCATCAACAGCTATATTATATGTTTTCTCTGTTGTCAATTTTTGCTCCTAATATTGAATATTATTGTTAATTAGTCAGTAGCATATAGTGGCTTCACCGGTAATAACTTGATTGCCATTTTTATTGTTAATGCCTACTTTGTAGAAAGCTTTGGTTGAATCATTACTGCCAGATGTCTTTAGCAATTCTCCATAAGTTTCAATCGATTCACCAGATAAAACCGGTGAACGGAATTTAATTTTTAATTGACCAGTAGTTACCCATTTTTTGCCAAAAGCTAGGGTCATCATTTCCGATAGGTAAGATAAAACCATCATACCATGTGCTATTGTTGTATCAAATCCAGCTTTATTTGCGAAAGTAGAATCTAGGTGTATTGGATTAAAATCATTAGAGACTTCGGAATAATCAACTATCATTAATTGAGTTATTTGCCGTTCTATAATTGGTAAGTTTTGAGGTAGAGCGTGTTGGTTCATAATGAAGTGAATAGAGTTGTTTTACCTGTTAATATTGGTACTTTATTTTCATCTTCTACAGATAACTTAATCATTAAAACTCTAATTGATTTTCTGACGGTGTTTTGTAATAGAGTTGTTGTGCAAGTTAAAACACTATTCAAATTTACAGGGTTAATGAATTCGACTTCTTGACCGGTATGCAAAGTTCCATGAGGTAATTCCAGTTTGCTAACCAAATCTCTTAAACTTAAAGTCAAAATAGCTGTAGGCGGTATGGTATTTTTGTATTCATCTGAAACTTCTGACAATGGAAAAGGATTACATTTAGTTGATTTGCTATACATTTCAACCAGCTTAGAATCAATTTTGTATTCAGTTTTGGACAATTCTAAAGGCAAATCTTGATGTGATGAAAATGTGTTCATTTATATCACGGTACTAAGATTGCTCTGGTCAATCCGTTAGTTGAGTTTTTCCCCGTCCATTCCGATTGTTGAAAAGCATCAGATATTTCATCAAGGGCAAATTTGTGAGAAATGATATTTGTTAATGGGAATTTGGTTTGGGTTCTTACTAAAAAGTTTAAAGCTACTGGAATAATATATGGGTCATAGTGTGCTATTCCAATTAATTTTATCATGCTCCATACTAATTGAGACATGTCTATCGTTGCATCACTATTATCCCAAATATTGCCTATTTCTACGTAACTACCCCCGTTGCGGAGCATTGAAATACCTTCTGATACAACTCCTGGGTAGCCTACAACTTCTAACCCAATGTCTGCACCTCTTTGATTAGTAATCTTTTTGACATATTCGATTCGGTCATTTTTGTCAGTAATTTCATTGATGTTAATTGTATGGGTGGCACCACATTTTTTAGCAAGTTCTAGTCGGTTTTCGATTCCATCAATCACTATAATATTTTCAGCACCCATTTCCGAAGCAGCAGCAGCAGCGTTGATTCCTAATCCTCCAGCTCCTTGGATCACAATAGAATCGCCTATTTTCATGTCACCTTGTTGTAAACCATAAATGACTTGGGAAAGTGCACAATTTACCGATGTAGTTGCTTCCTCTGGTAATTCATCTGGTACTTTAAAGACAAAGTGGCCAGGGAAAAGATAATAATATTCAGCGAATCCTCCATTACAATAAGGAAGTTCTTCTATACTACCTCGGAATCTGAAACGGTTTGGGCAATTGTTGAATTCTAATCTCATACAGTTATAACATCTTCTACATGGGAAGAAGTAAGGGAAAGCTACTCGATCACCTTCCTTTATTTCTTGACCCATGGAATCTGTTGTAATATTTGAGCCAAGAGAATCAATTTTACCCGTCATCTCATGTCCGAGAATTATTGGTCCTGGTTTGCCTGGTGCTTTTGGCTTGAGTTCTCCGCGCCAATAATGTAAATCTGTTCCACAAATGGCGGAAGAGGTTATTTTGACCAATATTCCATCAGGATCTACTGGTAAGGTTGGCAATTCTTTAATTTCAAATTTATATGGTTTAACAAATACAGCCGCCTTACCGGTTTTCATTATTGCTTTCCTTTATTAGATAAGTAGCGATATTGATATGAATATTATTGTTAATTATATTTTTGGATAATGATGCAAGCATTTTGTCCTCCGAAACCAAAACTATTAGATAATGCTGTCTCAATTTTGTGCTTGCGAGATATATTTGGAACATAGTCAAGGTTACATTTAGGGTCGGGAGTTTCTTGATTAATAGTAGGGTGAATAATCTGGCTTTGTATTGATTTGATAGATGCTACGGCTTCTATGGCTCCTGCTCCTCCAAGAGCGTGACCAATCATTGATTTTGTGGAACTTATTGGAGGGGCACCATTTTCGCCGAATATTTTTTTAATAGCTAATGTTTCTGCTAGATCGTTTAGTGGAGTTGAAGTCCCGTGGGCGTTGATATAGTCGATATCCTTAGCTGATAATCCTGAGTTCATCAAAGCATTTTGTATGGCGCGTGCCGCTCCATCTCCATTCTCGTCGGGTTGTACTGCATGATAAGCATCTGATGAGACACCTTGCCCCGATATTTTTGCATAAATATTGGCGCCACGATCCAAAGCGTGTGCTAATGTTTCCAGTACTAATATTGCAGAACCCTCTGCGGGAACAAATCCATCCCTATTTGCATCAAAAGGTTTACTTGCTTTATGAGGCTCTTCATTTTGTTTAGTTAAAGCTTTTATTACGTTGAATCCGCCAAGACCTAACTGGCTGATTCCCGCCTCGCACCCTCCTGCAAGAACCACGTCTGCATCACCTCGCTTTATAATTTCAAAGCCTTCTCCAATTGCTTGGGTTCCGGCAGCACATGCTGTGATAATTGTTGATGTGTATCCTTTTATCCCAAAAATCCTACTTACGTTCGCTGCAGCCATGTTTGGTAATATCATTGGTATAAAAAAAGGACTTACCTTCATGCCACCACGAGAAACTAACATCCTAGCATTTTCTTCAGTTGTTGGAAAACCTCCATTTCCATTTCCCATTACCACACCAATCCTATCCGGTTTCGGGTAAGAACCAATGTCTAAATCCGCATCTGATATAGCTTCCCTAGCGGCAGCAACAGCTAATTGTGAAAATCTAGCCATCCGCTTTGCGTCTTTAGGATCCATATATGCAGAAGGCTCAAAGTCTGTAACTTCACCTGCTATTCTGCAAGGGAATGGTGTTGCATCACATAGAGTTATTGGACCAATCCCGGATACACCATTACATAAATTATTCCAAAATTCATCTACTGATTCACCTAGAGGAGTGATAGATGATAATCCCGTAACGACCACAGTGTTATATTCAGATTCTTTATTCAATAAGTTATTCATATTCTATTTCCCTCATGTCGGGTAGAATTTATATTATATAAAAATTTGAGATTAATATATTTCTGGTTTAATCCCTTCAAGTTTTTCTAATGTTTCTCCTACAATTGAAAACGAACCAGTTACTAATATTATATCTTCATTAGTGGCTAAGGTTAAAGCTTTGCCTATAGCGTCAGACACGGTTGGTTGTAGACTATCGAGATGAAAAGAATCAAATTGTTTCAAAATATCTAATGGTTCAATTGATTTTGGATGTCTAGATTTCGATATGATAACCACGGGGTTTATTTTTGATAAACTAATTAGCATTTTTTTGTAATCATGACCGTGTATACACCCGAAGACCAAAATCACTTTTTTAGGATTGAAATATTTTTTGAATGATCGGACCAAACGACGAATTGAATCAGGATTATGGGCTCCATCCAAAATGAATTTAATTTTGTTTGATTCTATAAATTGGAATCGTCCTTTTAGGTTGATTTGTTGGAAACTATGAATTATAGAGGTTGGTTTTATCAGTACTCCAACTTTCGACAGTGTTTCTGCAGTAGCTATGGATGTAGCTGCATTATCAACTTGATGGTCCCCAAGCAAATTTGTTTCAATACTGTAACTTGATAGTTCACCGTTTATTTCAAAATTTTGTTTGAGGGAATTCCTATCTGTAATTTTCCAAGAAAATTTTTCTTTAACACTTGTCAGTGGGGCGTTTAATAATTTTGCTTTGTTGGTAAAAACCTTTTCCGCATCGGCAACTTGGGGTGCAAATATTGCTGGTACATTCGGTTTTATAATACCTGCCTTTTCTTCTGCTATAGCGCTAATAGTGTTGCCTAATGTTTCAGTATGGTCCAAACTTATTCTTGTTATGACAGATGTTATGGGGTTGAGAACGTTAGTTGAATCAAGCCTTCCTCCCATTCCAACCTCAACAATTTGGAAGTCAACGTTCATTTCCTTGAAATGCAAAAATGCCATAGCTGTTAACATTTCAAATGTTGTGACAGATCCGAGTGAAGTATTTGATTCAACCGATTTTAGTTTAGGCCAAATTTTATCCACTAGAGATGCAAATTGGTTGTCGGATATAGGTTGATTAGATATGCGGATTCTTTCAGTAAATTTATTTAGATGGGGAGATGTAAATAATCCTGTGGTATAACCAGAGTGGTTAAGTATAGATTCAATCATAGAAGCTGTACTTCCCTTTCCTTTGGTACCAGCTATATGAATTGCAGGAGTTTCATTTTGTGGATTGCCAAGTTCTTTTAAAAGAAAATGCATTCTATCGAGTTTAAAAATCCGATTAGTAGGATTTTTAAAAGAACGTTCAAAGTCCGTTAGGGACATTAATTTTTTTATAGCAGAATGATAATTCAAAATTGTATATAAACTTCTTATTGGTTGAAATATTCATGCAATATAATATCTGTAATAAACTGATATATATTGGTTATTGCAAATGTTCTGCGTCTTTTTGTTCCTTCCACGACTGTTTAAAAATTTCCATGAGAATAAAATCATATCCGCCTTTTTTAATTTGTCTTATTTCTTTAAAACCACATTTAGAAAAACTTTTTCTTGCTCTTTCATTCCAGTGTAAGGTATGAAGATATATTCTTTTCAAATTTGTTTCCGAAAAAATATAATCCAGCATTAATTTTACAGCTTCTGTTCCGTATCCTTCACTCCAATAATTTTTGTCTCCAATCATTATTCCTAGCTCCGCTTGTTCTCGATAAGAGTCAAAGCCGTAAAACATGCAATTGCCTATATGGTTTCTAGCGATATTATCTATTGAAAGCCTCTTTGAAGACAAACTGCCGTAAAATATTTCTTCGTGGAATTGTCGCGAAAAATCATCGAAAGATATATGAATAGGTGTAGTAGCATCCAACTCTGAGAGTTCTGGGTCAGTTCGCCATCGGTAGTCATCCGACAGGTCTTTTATATTTTTCTCGCGTAAGATTACGCGTTCGCCTTTTAAGAATACTCTATTTTTTGGTACGATCGATTTACTGCCCAAAAGCCAGTCAACTACCCTTTTTAACAAATTATAATCAGTCCCTGGAAATTGTTATTTCGCCATGGAAGATAATGGAATATAAATGTATTAATTAAACAATTCAGATGACAGTTTAGCATCATTTTCACAAATGTAAAATCGAGGTGTTTATTGATTTCGAAATTTGTTGCTGGAACTAGATAAAATTATTCATATGGCTTTTACTTGCGTAATTCACTTCTATGAATTAGAATCAATGAGGTTTCTTGTCGACGATGACAAGGTCCTTTAAACCGGCACAGAGAGGCTGGAAAGGAAGGCGAACATGATATATAGTGCTAAAGATAGAATTTTAAGCCACCATCGTTTTTGTAATTTTATAAATGATGGTGGCTTTTTTTGGTCGGTGCAAAAATAATGATTGCGAGAGATGCACCTTCAAAAAAATTATTTGATGGTAACCAAATAAACCGAATGGTGTCTAGGATAGCTCATGAAATCTTGGAAAGAAATTTAGAAGTTGAAAACATGGTATTGGCGGGGCTACATACTAGAGGAGTTCCTTTAGCGAAAAGACTAGCACAATCTATAAAACAGTTTGAAAGTAAAGCACCTGAAGTCGCATTTTTAGACATTAGCATGTACAGAGATGATTTCGATGATGAATCCAAATCATATGCTAAACCAACTTTAATTCCTGTAACAATCAATAATGCTGTGGTGATTTTGGTTGATGATGTTCTGTATACAGGTAGGAGTATTCGTGCAGCAATGGACGCTTTAACTGATTTTGGCAGGCCTAAGGCAATTCAACTAGCGGTGTTAGTTGATAGAGGGCATAGAGAAATACCAATAAGACCTGATTATGTGGGTAAGAACATACCGACTGGAAGAAAAGAAAAAATTAGAGTCAAATTGTTAGAGATAGATGGCGAAGATGAAATATTGTTGACAACCAATATAAACAGCAATGGAAGCGTTCATGGATAAAAGACATGTTTTAGATTTGGATACGTATTCCAAAAAAGATATTGAGTCATTGTTGGAAAATACCGTTGAAATGAAAAAATTGTTGCAACTTGACACAAAGAAAATACCTAGCTTAAATGGCAAAACGGTTGTGAATATATTTTTAGAAGCAAGCACCCGAACAAGAGTGTCTTTTGAAAGAGCAGCGAAAATACTAAGTGCAGATGTCATTAATGTATCTGGTTCAGGTAGTAGCATAGAAAAAGGTGAGTCCCTATACAACACAGCTTTGACGCTACAAGCTATGAATGCTGATATTATTATAGTAAGACATCCTCATGCGGGTGCTCCATATTTTTTGTCACGCCATTTAGATGCTAGCGTTATAAACGCTGGAGATGGAAGTCATGCTCACCCTACCCAAGCGATGTTGGACCTATATACTGTCTACGAAAAATTTGGCAAGATTCAAAATCTGAAAATAGCCATAATCGGAGATATACTTCATAGTCGCGTTGCTAGATCAAATATATGGGGGTTTGTTAAGTTGGGTGCCCAGTTGGTTTTATGTGGTCCTAAGACTTTATTACCCAAAAAGTTTGAAAGCAATTTGCAACAAATATATCAAGCTGGTTCTAAGAATATAAGAGTTGAAAATGACTTGCGTGCTGCTGTTAAGGGTGTAGACGTGGTGATGGCCTTAAGATTGCAAAAAGAACGCCAAAAACATTGGAGTGTCCCATCAATTAGGGAGTATGCTAATTTGTTTTGTGTCACACCTGAAATTATGAAACATGCAAAAAAAAGCTGCATTGTTATGCATCCCGGACCAATGAACGAAGGTGTAGAAATTGAAACATCGGTAGCGCATAGCAAGCAATCTGTTGTCGAAGATCAAGTAACGAATGGTTTGGCTGTTAGAATGGCTGTTCTCCAAAACGTGACTTTAAACAATATTGGTAAAAATAAATGAATAATTATTTAATTAAATCTGGAAGAATAATTGATCCATCTCAAAAAATAGATTCACTTGGAGACATTTTGATTCTTGATGGAATAATTGCCGATATTAGGACTTCAAACCCGACTTGGGAAGATCTTGGAGAGAAGCTTGGTCGGGAGATAAAAATCATCGACGCTAAAGGAACTGTAGTCTGTCCTGGTTTTGTCGATGCCCATTGTCATTTAAGAGAGCCTGGATTTGAACATAAAGAAACCATCTTGTCTGGTACCAGGGCTGCTGCCAGAGGGGGATATACGACTGTTTGTGCTATGCCAAATACTGAACCAGTTATGGATTCAGCACAAGTCGTAGAATTTGTTTTAAACAAAGCCAAAGCTGAAGGTGTTGTTAAGGTAAATGCTATTGGCGCGATATCAGTAGGGAGTTCGGGTGGCAAATTGACTCAGATGAAAGAATTATTTGATTCTGGAGTTGTCGGTTTTAGTGATGACGGCAATCCTGTTAATAATCCTAAATTGATGGAGCAGGCATTATTGTACAGTTCAATGTTTGATTTACCTATCATAGACCATTGTGAGGTGTTGGAACTTACAAATGACGCAAGTGTAAATGAAGGTTTTGTGTCTGATATTTTAGGAGTCAAAGGAATTTCATCGGCTTCAGAAGAAATAATGGTTGCAAGAGATATATTATTGGCAAAGGATACTGGAGGTAAGTTGCATATTGCGCATGCATCTACATCTGGTACTGTTCAATTAGTTGGATTGGCTAAGGAGCAGGGTGTTAATGTCACTTGTGAGGTCACGCCTCATCATTTGACCGTGTCGGATGAAATAATGTTGGGAAATATAAAAGATATTGAGCATATGAATGTTGATTTTAAAGGTAAGAAACATTCTTTAGTTGAATTAGAAGCTAATGCGTATATGACAAATGCGAAAGTTGCTCCCCCCTTGAGATCGACCAAAGATATAGAAGTACTGATTTCTGGCATAAAGAGTGGGATTGTTGATTTTATTGCTACTGACCATGCTCCACATAGTAACTTGGACAAATTTTGTACTTTAGATGATGCTGCAAATGGGATAAGTGGATTAGAAACCTCTCTAGCATTGACGATGACGCTTTTTCATAATCATGACGTCCCTTTAAGTTTGTTAGTAGATAAATTATCTTCATCGCCTTCTAAGGTGCTTAAATTAAATTCTGGTACCCTGCAGGCAGGAGCACTGGCCGATGTAACCATATTCGATCCATATAAAGAATGGGTTGTTAAGCCCAATGAATTTGTATCAAAGGGGAAAAATAGTCCTCTGGCAGGACTTAAATTAAAAGGACAAGTTTTAGCAACTTTAGTAGACGGTGAGATAATTTATTCACAGATTGAAAATAACATTGTTGATTTAGCACAAGAATCTATATGAGTGGTAAATTAAGGTGCAAAAGAGAAAATATATGAACAGTACAAAAGCTAAATCTTTGGTATTAGAGGACGGCTCAACATATGATGGATTCCAATTTGGAGGAGGAGAATTTACTTATGGAGAGGTTGTTTTCAATACATCGATGACCGGTTATCAAGAGATTTTAACAGACCCTTCTTATGCGGGACAAATAGTTGTTTCTACTTATCCCATTATTGGAAATTATGGGATTAATGACAAAGATTTTGAATCAGATAAAATACAGGTTTCTGGTTTTGTTGTCAGAGAATATTGTGATTTCCCAAGTCATAATGATAGTAACAATGATATAGATGGATTCCTGCGATCACAGAACATTGGTGGATTAGCCGGTATTGATACTCGAGCTCTAACCAAAAAAATTCGCACTTCCGGAGTTATGATGGGAGCTATTGTAAATTCCGATGAAGTTGATCAAATAAAGAAACGTTTCAATAACTTGCCAAAATATGATGATATTGATTATGTATCTAAAGTAACAACTGATAATAGATACGATTTTATAAGCAATCCTACAAATGAAAGTATGACAGGGTTTACGATTGTAGTAGATGATTATGGAGTAAAACGCAACATTTTGAGGATATTGGAATCGCGAGGTTGTCGTGTTGTGGTAATGCCGGCAAAGTCTAGTGCAGAAGAAGTATTAAGTCTAAAACCAGATGGTATCGTTGTATCTCCAGGTCCTGGAGATCCTGAATTACTAAAACATCTAGTAAATAAGACAAAAAAATTAATGGGTAAATTACCAATATTAGGTATTTGCTTAGGCAATCAAGTGTTGGGATGTGCAATGGGAGGTAAAACGTTCAAATTGCCATTTGGCCATCGAGGAGGTAATCACCCTGTAAAGGATTTAGTGTCGGGGAAAGTCTCAATTACTGCACAAAATCATGGGTACGCTTTGGACGCTGAATCTTTGCCAGACCATGTAGATGTGACTCATGTGAATTTAAACGACGGTACGGTAGAGGGTATTAGGCACAGTGACTTGCCGATAATGGGTATTCAATTTCACTCTGAAGCTTCTCCTGGACCATTAGATAATGAATATCTTTTCGACAGGTTTTTAGACTTAATAAGAAATGAATGATTATATGAACTAGGGTGGTATTAATATGGGAGTTGATAAAGCAATATATTCAAAGGTTTTGGTAATAGGTTCAGGGCCTATTGTGATAGGGCAAGCTGCGGAATTTGACTACGCTGGCACCCAAGCGTGCAAATCTTTGAGAGAAGAAGGAATTGAAACAATTTTGGTTAATTCTAATCCTGCTACTATAATGACTGATGAAGATATAGCCGACAAGATATACATTGAACCACTTACAGTTGAAGTAATCTCTAGAATAATAGAAATTGAGAAACCGGATGGTATTTTGCCAACACTTGGTGGCCAAACAGCCTTGAATCTAGCTGTCGACCTTGATGAATCAGGAGTTCTTGAGAAATATGGCGTAGATTTGATGGGTACTTCAGTAGAAACCATTAAAATGGCAGAAGACCGTGAGTTGTTTAGAAAAATGCTCCTTGAAATTTCTGAACCTGTCCCTTTGAGCCATATAGTAAGCAATCTAGAGGAGGCAAATGCGTTAAAAGAAGAAATTGGAATGCCATTAGTTGTAAGGCCTGCTTATACCCTAGGTGGAACTGGTGGAGGTATTGTTTATACAGAGGATCAGTTCCAAGACATTGTAAGTAATGGCCTTTCAGCGAGTCCAATTGGTCAGGTGTTGATTGAAAAATCATTGATTGGCTGGAAAGAAATCGAGTATGAAGTCATGCGTGATGGATCTGATAATTGTATAACGATTTGTAACATGGAAAATATTGATCCGATGGGAGTTCATACGGGTGATAGTATTGTTGTAGCTCCTAGTCAGACTTTAACAGATAAAGAATATCAAATGTTGAGGTCAGCTAGTATAAAAATTATTAGATCCCTTAAAGTTGAAGGAGGTTGCAATGTACAACTCGCGTTGAAGCCGTCCGAATTAGTCTCAAAATCTCTTAATAATGTATCGGATGATGATCCAGAGTATTATGTTATAGAAGTAAATCCGAGAGTTAGCAGAAGTTCTGCGTTGGCTAGTAAAGCTACTGGTTATCCTATAGCAAGAGTGGCTGCAAAAATAGCTTGCGGGAAAAGGTTAGATGAAATTGACAATCAGGTTACAGGTACTACTTTAGCTTCATTCGAACCTGCTTTGGATTATTGTGTTGTAAAAATACCTAGATGGCCATTTGATAAATTTGCTGAAGGAGATAGAAGTCTAGGGACGCAAATGAAAGCAACTGGTGAAGTTATGGCTATAGAGCGTTCATTTGAAGCTGCATTTATGAAAGCCATTAGGTCATTGGAAATTACAGGTAGGTCTATGTTATGGGAACCTTCAGATTCTAATATAAATGGCGCCAAAAAAATTAATTATCAAGGAGATTCACTAATTACTATGCATCCAACTGATGAGAGGATGTGGTCCGTGATGAAAGCCTTGAGGTTACAAACAGAACCAGATGAACTATCTAAGCAAACTGGAATTGACCCGTGGTTTACAAGGTCATTTGCACGAATAGTTTATATTGAAAAAGAGGTTATGAAAGGAAACTTAGATGACCAATTGATTAGGCGTGCTAAAAGACTTGGGTTTTCTGATTCAATTTTAGGAAAACTGTCAAATATGAAAACAGAGACGATAAGGAATCTGAGAATCAGTTTAGGTATAAAGCCAGTTTATAAAATGGTGGATACTTGCGCTGGTGAATTTGAAGCTACCACTTCTTATTTTTATAGTACTTATGAACAAGAAAATGAGGCGATACCATTATCTGGAGAAAAAGCAATTGTGATCGGAAGTGGACCGATAAGAATTGGACAAGGCATCGAATTTGATTATTGCTCTGTTCATGCGGCTTGGGCTTTACAGGAAGATAAAGTTAAAAGCATAATGATTAATTCAAACCCTGAAACTGTTTCTACAGATTTTGATACGAGCGATAGATTGTATTTTGAACCTCTTGATGATGAAAGTGTGCGAGATATTATAGATAACGAGTCAAAAGGAAAGGATAATAAAAACAATTCAATTACTCCGGTTGTAGTGCAGTTTGGTGGTCAAACAGCGATAAACCTTTCTCAATCTTTAGATAAAGCTAATGTTCCTATACTTGGCTCTAGTGCTGAGTCTATTGATATTGCATCGGATAGACATTTATTTGAAGATTTTTTAGCGGATATTGGTATACCTAATCCTCCAGGTTCATCGGTTTCTAACGTTAATGATGCTATAAAAGTTGCTAATGATGTTGGATACCCCGTATTAGTTAGGCCAAGTTATGTGTTGGGTGGTAGAGGGATGGAGATTGTACAAAATGATGGAGAATTAACTAAATTTTTGAATAGTGCAATGGAAGTAGCTTCTGGAAGAGATATATTAATCGATAAATATTTTGAAGGAAGAGAAGTTGAAATTGACGCTGTATGTGATGGAGAAACAGTTGTAATTCCTGGAATCATGGAACATGTAGAACGTGCAGGTGTTCATAGTGGAGATTCTTTAGCTATATACCCGACTCAAACTTTGTCTGAATCAGAAATTGAAACTATTGTAGATTACACCGAGAAAATTGCTTTAGCATTGAATACAAATGGATTAATTAATATTCAGTTTGTAGTGCTAGGAGGACATCCTTATCGTTCTTTTCAGGATGAAGGATTAGATTCTAATTTGGAAAAAATAGATACTAAAGTTTATGTTCTTGAAGTAAATCCAAGGTCAAGTAGAACGGTGCCATTTATTTCGAAAGTTACAGGAGTACCTTTAGTCAAATTAGCAATAAAATCTATGCTCGGACAAAAGTTAAAAAATAGTGGTTTGTCAGGTGGATTGGTGGAAAATCAAAAATTGGTTGCTGTTAAAGCGCCTGTTTTCTCCATGTCTAAATTATCTGGTGTGGATACATATTTGGGACCAGAGATGAAATCGACGGGAGAGGTTATGGGAATTGATTTTGAATTTGGGTCTGCGGTGTCTAAGGCTTTAATATCTTCAGGGTTGAACCTGAATAGATCTGATGGGGTTCTTTTGAGCGTAGCTGATAAAGATAAACCTGATTTGAGATATTTGTTAGAAGATTTATCAAAAACTGACTGTAAACTGTTTGCAACTGAAGGTACAGCTAAGGCAATTGCTGAATTCGGACTTAGAGTTAATCAGATTCCAAAAAAGATAGATGAAGGCCATCCAAACGTTTTGGATATTATTGCAAATGGTTCAGTAGGGGCGGTAATAAATACAATAACAGGAGATAGAGAAACGCTTCAGGATGGATTTTTGATAAGAAGAGCGGCAGTCGAGAAACGTATTCCATGTTTTACATCACTTGACACTGCAAGAGCTGCATTAGCTATTTTAAGTCAAGATTCTGACGCCTATAATGTGTCTTCTATTACTGATTATCGAACTGGATAGTTTGATGGTGTTAAAAGTTAAATTTAAGAAAAGATTTTATTCTCTCTAATAATTTTCATTGCATCTTGTATGTTTGGCATTGAAGCAGTGTCTCCTCTTGCGGTGCATGTTAATGCACCACAAGCATTTGCAACTTTCAAAGATAATTCTAATTCTTTGTGGTTAGTTAAAGTATTTATTTCCAAGATATTTTTGTTACTTATATGCTTGAACAAAGCACCAACAAATCCGGCCATAAAAGCATCACCAGCTCCGATTGGATCTACAACATTTACCTTATATCCTGAATGTTCAATAATACGGTTACCGTCATATAGAATAGCACCATTGCTACCTCGTGTTAAAAGGACGATACTTTTTGTAACGCTATGGAAATACTTTACATATTCGATATCTGTAAATCCTAGTTGCCACACTTTTTCTGCTTCATCCAAACCCATTTTTAGTATAAATGGGTACTTTAGCATAAGATCATATGTTTGTTTTGCAGCTGAAGGTGGCCACAGCGGTTCTCTATAATTTATGTCCAAAATAAGGGGTATATTGGAATTTTTGCTATACTCCAATGTTTTGAAAACTGTCCTGTAACATTGGTCACTTAGAGCTGGAGTAATACCTGTAAGATGAATTGCATCGGCAGTGATGAGTTGTGGTTTGATATCACTAAAATCAATTTTGCTAGCAGCACTATTTTTCCTTACATATTTTTTCACATGAGTATCTTCATCAATGTGATTTAAGTAACTGATTCCAGTAAAATTGCTTGCATCCATTTTAACTGAAATTTTAGTTTTGCATTTTAAATTTTCTAATATGAATTTACCGGCTTCATCATTCCCTAGTCTGCTTATCCAAACTGTTTCTAGATCTTCATTGATTTTACTTAAATTAATAGCGAAATTAGATTCGGCTCCGGCAGCATCAAGGATATATGTCCCATCCTCTATAAATGGACCATCATAGGTGGCATTATACTGTACCATAGTCTCACCGAATGTTATCAATTTAGGCATCAAGAGAATCCAAATTAATACGTGATAGTCGGTTTAGTTGTGGTTGCATTCACAAACCTCTATATATTGACAGTATTTGAAGATCGATTCAGGACATTTAGTCATAGTAGTATGATCGGTAGCATTTGTAACGCCATTAATTCTTTTGTCCAACTCTTGTAAAATCTCATTTCCGTTTTGGAAAATCACATCGTATACCATAAATTTGTTTTTATATATGTTTTGATAATAAAGAATTAATCTCGACTTTCTAGATTTAGTTAAAGCACAAATAAACGCTAGTTTATCAAAATAATGGGGTAATATATCAGGAAGATCTTTCCTTCCTATCATAGTATCAGTTTCAACAGTTTCAATTACAAAAGGTATGTTAGAAAGAGTTGAAACTCTGTCTTGCAACGTTCCTCTAGACACTTCGACCGAATTAAAATTTTCTTTTGATCCAAATTTAATTGCATTTAGAAGAGCTTCAGTAAAACCTGTGTTTTCAATGATGGCCATTTGAGTCTGTATACTTGGTTTGGTGCGAGTAACATTGTTATTTTTAGACAAAACGTAATTGCGCGGGAATATTAGGTTATCCAAGTTCAAAGTTCTACTCGCAGGGGCATCTCTTTTTTTTAATAACTCAGTTGTAAAGTGTGCTTCTGCATCTTCATTAGGAGAAATGATTATTTCATCATTATTAACAATTGGCTCACCTATAGAAGCTGTAGTACAGTTGCAGTGTTTGGAATAGTCACATCTTTTTTTATACCATTCACATTTAGGTAAATCTTCTGGGGTTTTATTATCTAATGCATATTGGAACATCGTTTTTCTTTCCAGCATGGTTGTTTTAATTTTTTCTATATTCAAATAAGTTATATCAAACACTTTCAATATTGCTGTTTTCTTACCATTTCCTCTTTTGTAAATGATAAGCTGTCCTTTGTCACAATCGGCCATAGCACAATACATGCCTAATTGTTCTATATACGATAATTTTTGTTTATAGATGTTGTTTGGTATAGAGCCAGTTGTTTTTAATTCAATTGGTATATCTTCAAATATGTCTACTTTTCCAACAAT
>VFGY01000039.1 GCA_009392195.1 SAR202 cluster bacterium
CCTTCTGCAGAGGCATCAATAGTGGAAAGAGGTATGTTAAGACCAGATGTTTGTGGGTTGCCGTTCAACAACAGTTGACTACCCATATTGTCGGGTGTATTGCTGGAAAGAATTTTTGGTATATAAATTCCCAGTAATATTCCTAAAACAAAAATAATGACTGTTGATATAAGAATTTTTGTATTTAATAATTTGTTCATAATATGTACCAATCAATAAAGATATATCGGCTAGTTTTTAATTGCAAAGGTCAATGCCTTCTATTCCTGATTGAATGTAACACCAATCTCCTGACAAATATCCAGCAACTAATGCTACAGTAGCAATCAAAATAATTACAATGATAAAACCTACCCAACACCCTGTTGGACATCCAGAAGGTCTATGTGAATCTTGGCTAGCCATCTTGCAAATATTGTCTCACTTCAAAAGCTCTATTTTTGATTTTCGTTAAATTATTTTTATATAATCTAGAATATACAAGAAACATTTTATGTCAGTAACAACAAATACCCCACTTTTTTCAACAAATAATATGCTTTTTGCCTCCGGTATCAAAAAAAGTTTCAAGGTTGGGCGAAATAAACTTGATGTTTTAAAAGATGTTGAAATAAATATAAAAAATGGTGAATTGGTCGCTTTGATGGGTCCCTCAGGAAGCGGTAAATCCACACTTTTAAATATCGTAGGTGGTTTGTTAAAAGCCGATGATGGTTATATCGAATTAAGTGATTATAGGTATGGGATAGATAATCCGATACATCTTAACGAACTTAGGCGTGAACGTATTGGTTGGATTTTCCAAAACTCAAATTTACTTCAGCATTTAAGCATTGAAGACAATATTACGCTTGCTTTGACAATATCAGGATGTTCTTTGAAAGAGGCGCAAAAAAAATCGCTGGTGGCTTTAGAAAGGGTTGGCTTAAGTGAAAGAATAGGTTTTTATCCAGGGCAACTATCAGGTGGTCAAAATCAAAGAGTTGCAATCGCTAGAGCAATTTCCGGTAACCGAACTCTATTGCTAGCGGATGAGCCAACTGGAAATTTAGATACGAATACTGGGGAAGAGATTATTAAATTATTTCAAGAATTATGTCATGATTCATCTAATAATTTTTCAGTGTTGATGGTAACCCACGACCCAGTTTTAGCTTCTAAGGCAGATAGGATTTTGCTTTTAAAAGATGGCCGGGTAGTTAAGTCTGAACAGTCGGGGAATTAACCAGATGATATTTAGTACAATAATCGACAACTTTGTTATTGGTATACGCAGTGCTTGGTTGGCAAGAGGAAGGGGATTTGCTGTGTTTTCTGGAGTATTGTTGTCTACATTAGTGCTTAGTACTGTACTCGCTTATAGTTCTGGTCTAGGTCAGATAGCAATGCAAGAAAGCATTAAAGAAGTATTATTTGACGTGACGGTTCAGTTCAAAAATGAACCTGGATATAAACCTGAAACAAGAACGAATGATGTATCGAGGTTTTCTGCGATATGTGACACTTTTGTTGAAAAGCCGGAATACGAAGATTGTGGTTTGATGTTTTCCAATACAGGATTTTATCCTGATAAATATAATAATCAATGGGAGGCAACGGAATTTTCCAAAGGTATCTCTGTATTTATTAATCAGTCTGAATCTTTTGAAATTGACATACCACTGGAGGTGATGTTCTTAGATGATTCTATTGTTAATGGTGCAATTGGCAATGACTATTCGAGTAAAGTAGTTGATGGGGAATGGTTTTCAGATAAATTTGAACAAACTTCAAAACAAATAATTTTGTCACGTGAAACTGCAAGTAAACTTGATTTGGGGGTTGGAAAAACAATAGACCTCACTTTTGCCTATGCAAGTGATATTCAAGAAAAAAATACATTAACAGAATCAGAATGTGTGCCTATAACCGAAGGAGCCACAGCAAATATCAACTATTTTGCTAATAATTGGTCAGAAGAAAAAGAGTTTGAGGCTTGCTATCAAAACATACCGCTTAATGATTTATTGGTAATTGGTATATATGAATTACCTGAAATGGAAGGTATTGACGGAAGAGATAGTAACTTAAGTAGGCGCCATTTACTCACAACCGCATCTATAGAATCTGTTCATATTAATGAATTGATGCGTAATGACTATGCCGTCTTGGGTTTGAAAATGGATCGGTCCTTTATTCCGTCAAATAGCATTGACGCTGCAAAAAAACGGCTTAGGAATATTGAAGATGCTATGCAAGGTACTCCTTCTAGCCCAATCAAATATGGCCAAATAGAAATCAGATATCAAGATAATATAAGAGGTTTATTGTCTGGATTGACATGGTTTCTTATTGGGATACAGATTTTTGATTATGTTTTAATGATTCCTGTAATACTTCTATCTTTGGCTGTCCTTTTGTATGGATTGAATTTAGCTTTGGAACAACGTAGAGGAGAAATAGCAATTCATAGGTTGTATGGAGGAACGTCCAGAGCGTTGCTAGGAGTTATTCTGGCTGAAGTCTTCATAATCAGTGTAATTGGATGGCTCCTTGGATATATCATAGGTATTTTTTCTGCACGCTACGTATTAGATGCCATAGGTTTTATGGAGTTTGGTGGTGAAATTAACCAGTTTGATTTGAAGTTGCGAATCTCAATTATTTCAACTGCAGTCATATTTGTAATAACTGTTGGTTTAGCAATGATAGTTGCATGGGTTAAGACCAAAAGATTTCTTTCTATCGAGATTGAAGAAGGTATAAAGAAGGAAACAAAACCAAAAAGGAACAAGGTCATGTTCCTGATAAATATTCTTATCTTTGGAGTAGGAATAGGTGCGATTGTTGTGAGCATTATTAATCCAAAGTTAAATATCACGTACGGTGCGCTTTATATTATTGGTCCATTTTTATTATGGATTGGTGGAGCAAATGTTCTTGGTAGGGTAAGTGGATATGGTCCAAGGCTTGCTTCTTTATTGTTCGGCAAAACTCCTTTATTGAAAGATGTCAAGGTAGGAATTCGGAGCTCAGAATTAAACCGCTCAATGAACCAATTAGGTCTTATAGTTATATTAACTACATCTATTGTGACTATGGCTGTTTTTCAAGGATATACCGGCTCTTTAGTAGATCAAAGATCTGCTGAAATGAGTGCAGGTGCAGATATCCAGATAAACCTAGCTAAGCCTATGTATGAATCAGAAGTAAAAGAATTATTATCTTCTTCAATTGATAAAATGGGTGTAAAAAACACATTTGCACCTAAAGCACTAGCTTCTTTGCATAAAGATAACGTCGGTATTAAAGACCAGCGTTATACTACAGACATCGTAGTAGTATCCAAAAATCACCGTCAGGTTCTTAATTGGCATGAGCAGGCATTTCAACAGGGATTTGAAGGATTGTTTAATCTTTCTAATTTAGGATTCACCTCAGGTTCAAATGCATCGAGGAAACTCGATTTAGCAGTTCAATCGTCAGGGGAGACTATCAATAATATTTTCTCTGGATTTGATGAGTTCGAACGTGCTGATGAGGGAGGTTTTGATTCCATAACTATCATGTATCCTTCTGAAAGCCAAAATCAAAAAAGTGTCACTGTTTCTTACGAAGGTGGACATAAGTGGATTCCTGGAAGGCCTCAAAGTATATTAGCGGATTCAGTTGTATTGATTGAAGAATCGACGTTTCGCAATCTTAATGGTGATGAGGATTATAAAGCAAAAGATTGGTTTGTAGAGTTTTGTGATGAAAAATCAAAAAAATGTGGTGACTATCTTAAGGACCTGACTTCCCAGATTATAATAAATAATGCTGTAGTTTCTGCTAAAAACTGGCAAGAAGAATATGATGAAGTGAAACGTAATGGTGGTTTGATATTTGGTACCCCTGGTATTTTGAGTCTTCAATATGTAGTAGCAGTATTTGCAACTCTAGCATCATCAGTGGTTTTTCTATCCTTGATTTTAGGTCATAGACGAAGAGAGCTAGCAATTTTGCAATCGATAGGCGCAAGCGTGTCGCAATTAAGCAGGTTGGTAATATTCGAAGTCATTTCTGTATTTACCTTTAGTCTTTTACTTGGAGGTACTCTTGGGCTAGGTTTAGCCAAAGTGTTTACAGGACTATTCAGTATTTTTGGAGGCTTATTTCAATTGGTTCTAGGGTCGGAGGTTATTATAGCGAGAGAATTAGTATGGCCTTGGACACAGTTACTGATTGTAAATGGAGTGATATTTGCTCTAGTGTTCCTAACTCTTTTCGTTACTACATTCAGAGCTATCAGAAGTGATTTGCCAACTGTTCTGAAAGAGGAATAAACATTATGACGATTAGCGAAAATCAAATATTAAGAGCTGATGATTTGTATCACGTTTATGATACTGAAGCAGTGGATGGAAATATTGTTGCTTTACGTGGTATTTATATAGAGGTGAAGCGGGGAGAAGTGGTTTCAGTAGTAGGACCTTCAGGTTCTGGTAAATCAACTTTGATGAAATGTCTTGGTGGATTGATGAAGTCTTCTGCAGGAGACGTTTTTTTTGAAGGAAAGTCAATTTCCAGATTGACCGCTGCTGAACTATTAAACCTTCGTCAACATACTGTTTCGTTTATTTTTCAGGATTCTAATCTATTGCCCTATATGAATGTGTTAAATAATGTAGCGCTACCTTTGAAATATATGAAGGTAAGTCCAAGACAGGCAAGGCGTGAGGCTATGGACCTATTGGAACGTTTGGGTATAAAAGGCCAAGCAAAGATGCTTCCCAATCAAATATCTGGTGGAGAAAAACAAAGGACCGCTATAGCAAGAGCTCTTATAACAAAGCCGAAAATCATTTTGGCTGATGAACCCACTGGTTCCGTAGATCCGGTTACTAGTAGAAGCATATTGAATTTATTCAGAGAAATCATTGATGAAGTGAGTGTATCTTTTCTTATAGTTACTCATAGTCGTGAAGTTGCAGGATTTGCTGATCGTTCTTTGGAGCTTGTTGATGGTCGTTTTGTTGCTGAGCATGGTACAGGTATTGATATGTCCAGTTTGGCAGATACTCGCAAGATTATAATCGATGCAACGGGGAACATTACTTTACCTGATGAAGTACTTTCTGTGATTGGTGGGCCGGGTGTTTTTGAAACTGAAAAAGTCGAAAAAGACAACATTAGTATCACTAGAGTCACTGAAACCATAAACGACTCTAAAACAAAGGATGAAGAGGTTGCTTTATTTTGTCCGGCTTGTGGAAATAAATACGAAGACTTCGATGTTGATACGTGTTTAAAATGCGGAGCACTTAGGTGAGGAAGGTAGTATTTTTCATTTAGATTACACTACCGTGTTGCCTTAATAACGATGATTTGGCCATGGCGAGTATTGAAAAATAGGTCTAAAACACGTATTCCGAAGTAGAAAATTGGAAACAGCGGTAATAATAATCTTGGATGTCTTATAAAGGTTTGTCTAAGGGAACTTCCAATCGGTGTTTTAATAAGGTGTTTTGTAGATTCTGAGTCAACTTTAAACCCTGTATTTGCCAAAACTGAACATAATTCTGATTCATTGAAATAATGGTTTGCGAAGTGCCTTTTACTGTGCCATCTACGAAAATCAAGAGAAGAATTTTCTGGAAGTAGGCTGTCGACTGAAACTGCTAATTTACCTCCTGGTTTAAGTACTCTGTACATTTCATTTATTGCGTGTTTAGGATCTTTAAAATGTTCCAAGCAACTAATGCTTATAATTTTGTCGAATACTTTGTCCGCGAAAGGGATATTTTCTGATGTGCCTAGAAAATAGGATAGGTTATTCTTGTTATGTAAAGTTATAGCATATTCCATCATTTTATAATCTGGTTCTAGGCCTATTGTTGTATTGCAATTATTTGCAATATTTGCCGACCAATATCCGTCGCCGCTTCCAATATCTAAAACAATATCTTTGTGAGTGATTGACAACATTTTTGCTAGATATTTGTATTCCTCTCTCCTATTTAAGGATAGAAGACTTTTTGCAATTCTATTAAGTTTTAGAATGAACACTGAAATCATACGTCTATACTGTCAAAACCTAGTTCAAGTAATCCTTCAACCATTCTTCTGATTCGAGGGACACTACTGTCTATGTTGGATATTGGTGCTCTTAGGGAATAAGTTGATTGTGCATACATTTGTTTTACGTGATTAATCTGTTGTTGGGTTTTGGGTTTCTGAAAAAAATTGATTGCGTGTTGATGACGGCCTGTTCTTCCGCCAAATGAAGAATGCAATAAAGTTTCAACAAAAACAATCACATCTCCCGGTTCACACTCAACTGGATAACAGGGTATTTCTGAAGCTGTTACCCCGAAAGGCCTGAAAGTTTCAGGATCTTTAGGATTTTCACGAAGGATTGAATAGTAATCTGGGTCTCCGATCAGATGAGAACCAGGTATGAACCTTAAGCAACCGGTGTCTTTTTTTAAAGATTCAGTGTAAAAACCTATTTTTATCCATCTTAAAGGTTCCCATCCACCAAATGGACCATGCCATTGGGTATCACCTACATGTAGATTTCCTTCAGTTCCATCTAGAACAAAATCGGGACCGCATAATTCTTCTCCAATATCATTTATACGGTCATCTCCCAATAAGGAATGTAGAAAAGGACGTCTTTCAAAAAATGGCTGCACAGCCTGTCGTGTTTTACCGTCAAAATCCTTATCCCCTCTAAGTTCACGCATGATACCTTCAGATTCCTTTGTCATAAGGTCCATTTCATCCGGTTTCATCAGTCCACGTAGGACTATAAATCCAAATGTTTCAAAAAATCTGATTTGTTCTTTTGCAAACATGTACTATTGTTCCTATTAGATAATCTTGATAGATATTAAACTGTTAATAAGTAGCTCTTCCGCCACTGATGTCAAAAGTAGCTGCGGTAGTGAAAGAGCATTCATCTGACGCTATCCACCATACCAATTCGGCTAGTTCTTCAATTTTAGCGGTTCGACCCATTGGTATTTTATTTACCATATAATCAACTTGTTCTTGTGTTATTTGAGAGAGTAATTTGGTTTCTACAACTGCAGGAGTGATGCAGTTAACTGTAATACCTGAGGTAGCGAGTTCTTTTCCAAGAGATTTAGTTAATCCTATGATTGCAGCCTTAGTAGATGAATATGGTACCATCCCGGGATTTCCTTCTTTACCAGATATAGAGGATATATTGATAATTCTTCCATATTTTTCTTCTAGCATATAAGGTATTGCATATTTACAGAATAAAAATGTACTTCTTAAATTTATGTTATAGGCTCTGTCCATTTCTTCAATTGGTTGTTCCCAGATTTTGCCGGCAATCCCTGCTATTCCTACATTGTTGATTAAGATATCAATTTTGCCCCAAGAATCAATTAATTTAGCGATACTTAATTTTGAAGTTTTGATTTCTTCAACATCACCTATGTGGACCATAGTTTCCACTCCAAGAGATTCAAGTGAAGATTTAGCTATGTCTGCTTGTTCTTTATTAATATCAACAATCATCACTTTGCACCCTTCTTTTCCAAATTTGGTAGCAAGTCCGAAACCAATCCCATCAGCTCCACCAGTGATTAGTACCGTTTTGTTTTTTCTGTTATTCAAATCTCCTCCCCGAAACCCAGTGGATATATTGTAGTTTAAATATAGATTGAATTTAATGCAAAGGGCAAATAAATATAGCAGTATCTTGGTACCACTCGAAATCTTGTGATGCCAAATAGGTTACCTTTGGATTATTTTGGGTTACAGATAAAGCAGCTTCAGAAATTTGATATGAACCAGCAAAAATTACAATCAATAAATATATGTTTAACAATAATATGATGAATGTTCTTTTTCTTGGGATATGTATTTGCAATTTATTTGTCCAAAAAAATCCGCATTTTAAAATAGGGTTCTCTTAGTTTAACCAATAGCTTGAATGATTGGTTCTGTTAGTACAATTGAATCGATTAATTTGATAATATCATGATATCATCAAATCCGTTTACACTTTGTTATTATTGATTTGAGTGGAACCAAATAATCAAAATATAAGGAAAACAATGAGCGCTGTAAGGACTCTGATACTATCATGGTTATTATTGATGATTTTTGTGGTTTCGTGTGTCGATTTAAAATCTGTGGCAGATACGTCAATTAGCAGAGACGATTCAAATCTAGGTAAAGATAATCCCGTTGAATTGAAAACCCCTTTACCATCTGAAACAAAAGATGCGAAGCTTGCACTAGTAGGTTTTTCAGAGGGTGATATAGCCCCAAAATTTACGCTAAAGACATCTAAGCAGTCTTCAGTTACTAGCGGGCAATTATTGAATGAATATGAAGGTTTATTTATTTTATTTTATTCTGATTGGTGAATGACGTGTCACGCCGAGTTGCGGCGCCTGTCTGAGATTTCGAAAAACAAATCTTCCAAAGTTGGATTTATTATTGTTGCGATTAATCCACTGGAAGATATAGACGAATTTTCTGAAGCTGTAACCCTGAGAATTAGTAACCAGTCGGGACAGATGTTTACTTACCTAGATACATCAAATGACGATTGGAACATCGCATTGCCATTGGGTCAAATGTTGTCTGATTTTAAGGTCCGTTCACAATCAACGAAAATTGCTATTGATAAGAATGGTTTGATTGTTTATAGAGATGGTTATGGGAAAGGCGATGAATGGTTGTGGGAGACAGTTTTTGATAAATTGGACAGTTGATTTCGGACAAACAAAAATATAGAGGTTGAGATTAACGATGACATCTAAGTTGATTTATTACAATGATGCAAGACATTATTATCTGTATGTATTTGAGCCACCGATGAGTATGGAAGAAGCTTGGACACCGGTAGATGAAATTCTTGGTACTTCTGTGACCACTCTTTCGTATGGAGTAGAAAGAGAAGATGGTATTTTTTATCCATCCAAGAAAACCGTACAATTTGGTGAAGATAGAAGGCCATTTAAAGGGGAAGCTTTGGAGTGGCGTGCTTGGAAAAACATGAAAAGCCTTGAAGAAAAAGGCCTTGATCCACTTCAAGTTTTAATAGATAGATCACATGATAAAGGGCTTGAATTTATGGCAAGTTTGCGGATGGCCAACTGGGGTGGATTGGATAACTCTTTGAAAATTGATATGCCTACTGGTAGAGCGGACTATAGTAATAAAGAAGTAAGGCAGCATATATTAGGCGTATTGACTGAGCTCGCAAATGATTACAACATTGATAGTCTCGAAATGGACTTTGCTTTTGTACCTCACTATTTTCACCCAGATGAAGCAAAAGAAAATGTAGGGATAATGACAGAATTAATCGAATCAGTAAGAGAAATGGTAGCTAAGAGTAATAACAAAAACCTTCAATTAGGCGCGAGGATTTTACCTACTGAGCGAACAAATATGAATGGAGGTTTAGATCCACGTACATGGATTAAATCAGGATTAGTGGATTTTCTTATGCCTATGTGGTACCAAGTATTTGAACTTGATCCGGATATGCCTTTGGATTGGATAATAAAATTGTCGGAACACACTGATGTGGAAATTTATGGGATGTTGATGCCTCATAAGATTCAAGAAGGTAGAAGGTCATTATTTGGACAGTGGTTAAATGCAAGTCCAGAAATGATGAATGCAGCAGCATCAAATTTTTATGATAAAGGTGTGGATGGTTTGTGCACATGGTTTATGAAATGGCCATTAGGTGATAAAGAGAGGTCAACTTTATCTAAAATTGGTGATAAAGAGTTGTTAAAACATTCGAATAAACATTATGTGGTACGCCGTAATGAAGATGGAGGAGATCCCGATCAAAATAAGAACGGATTATCGGCAAGTAACTTGGGTTATACATCGCCGTTACCATTGGAAATAAAATATGATGATTTAGGACTTTCGAAAGAATTAGAATTTTATTTGAGCGATGATTTTGAATCTTCAACTGAGGTTTTGAATCAAATCACACTGAAATTGCAAATAAGAGATTTAGTTTCTGAAGATGAGTTAATAATTAAGTTAAACGGTAAATCTTTAGATGACCAGCCATGTGTAAGAGAGTATGCTAATGTAACATCACCTTATCAGGGTCAATGGGTCAACTTTAATTTAATGGAGTATATGCCAGTTAAAGGTCAAAATACATTAGAATTAACCTTGGTTAGTCGCCCTGATCAATTAGAAGCTGACATATTACTTGAGGATGTTGAGCTAGTTATAAAGTATGGTTCATATCCGTCTAGGTTATAACATAAGAAAATCAAAATTATTGAGTGGAGGAAATAATGTCAAAAGAACGTCAATCGAAACTAGTAGGCCCGGTTGTATCATTGCCGACTTTTACTGATGAAGACCATAATTTGTTACTTGATAAGCAACGAAAACACATCAGGTGGTTAATTGACAATGGATTTAAAAATGGAGAAGGGGTAATTTTGGTTGCAGGTGGTTATGGAGAAGGATATTTTCTTGATGACTATGAATATCATGCATTAATAGATGTTTTGAAAGATGAGGTTAAAGATGAAGTACCATCAATGATTGGTATATTTGATTTAAGTGCCCGAAAAGCAGCTGAAAGAGCAAAATATGCGGCGGATGCAGGTGTCGAGTTTATAGAATTGGGTTTGCCCCACTACTCTTGTCCTTCTGAAGAAGATGTTTATTTACACCATAAATATGTTAGTGACCATGCTGATATAGGAATAATGAGTTATAACAATTTTTGGGTTATGCCATCTCCGGGATTTGAAATATCGGAAAAATTAATGGAGCGTTTAGTAGATGTTGAAAATATGGATGGCTTCAAATGGAGTTCAGCTACAAAAGAACATTATGTTGGAATGTTAAATAAGTATAGTAATCGATTTAATTTTATTGATAATGGTATGCAATCAGCTTTAGGTGCAAGGAATGGAATGGCAGGATTTGTAGATTTTTATGGTAATGTAGCGCCTAGATTGTCAAGGAAAACATGGGAGTTATTCAAGAATAAGAAATTTGATGAATTAGATGATTTGCTTTACAAGATTCATGTAGGTCCATCTGAACTCTTGGCTGACGAAAATCCTGGATTTAGTGGGGTGGCAGATGGAACTTTTGGAACTTTACGTTGGGAAGTATTGGGTTTGAAATCAGGTCCTGTTTTCCCTTCGCAACAAATGCCATCTGATGCTGTAAGGCAATATACAAATAAGCTTTTCAAAGAAGGGGGTTTATTTGATTGGGTTGACTGGGATGATTCGGTCGTTGAATGAAATTAAGTACGTGTAAGGCTCAAATCATATGGGAAGGTTAAACGATAAAGTAGCGATAATAACTGGAGCAGGGTCTGGTATAGGTAAGGAAACAGCTATTCTTTTTGCCAAAAACAATGCAAAATTGGTTGTTACTGATATCAATACAGATATGCTAAACGAAGTTGTTGCATCTATTGAGGAATTCGCTGGTAAGTCCATATCAATAAAAAGTGATATAACAAAAGAAGATGACGTACAAAAAATCGTTGATGTTGCTGTGAAAGAGTATGGAGGTATAGATATCCTTATAAACAGTGCAGGGGTAAGTGCTCGGAATGCTGCGCCTGAAAATGCACCGGAAACTGATGTTTGGAATAACGTTTTGGATGTTAATCTGAATGGAACTTATTTAATGTCTAGATTTGCGGTGCCTGTGATGAAACAAGGAGGAGGGTCTATCATTAATCTATCTTCGATTATTGGTTTAGTTGGATATCCGACTGGTTTGAATGCTGGTGCTTTTAATCCTTATCCTCCGTCGAAAGGTGCAGTAGTTCAGTTAACTAAAAATATGGCTGTAGAACTAGCTCCATATAAAATAAGAGTGAATTGCATATGTCCTGGGTTTTTGAAGACTAACCTTACAAAAGCCTATTGGACCGATAAAGAAAAATTGAAGTTTTTGGAAGATCGACATCCTATGGGAAGACTAGGAGATCCGATAGAAGTTGCCTTTACTTGTTTATATTTAGCTAGCGATGAATCTTCATATGTGACGGGAATTGCGCTGCCCGTAGATGGTGGTTATACTGCCCAGTAATTATTAAGAAATATAGGATGTTTTAGTGAAAGTAGCTGTTGGCTTTGATCATGGTGGATACAATTTAAAAGAAATTATTTGTGAAGTGATAAAAGCTTCGGGAAATGAGGTTGTGGATAAAGGTGCGTATCGTCTAGATGCTGATGATGATTATCCGGATTTCGCATTGAAAGTTGCCGAAGAGGTATCGTCCTGCAATGTGTCTAAAGGCATAATTGTTTGCGGAAGTGGAGTAGGGGCGTCTATTGCTGCTAACAAAATAAAAGGTGTTCGTGCTAGTGTTTGCCATGACTTATATTCGGCTCAACAGGGTGTAGAACACGATGATATGAATGTATTATGTCTTGGAGGAAGAATTATCGATGAACCTAATGCGTCGATGTTAGTAAAGGCATTTTTAAGCGCTCGTTTTTCTGGCGAAGATAGACATTTAAGAAGATTGAATAAAATCAATGAGGTTGACCATCAGTGATTGCTTGAATTAGTTATATTCAGCCCCTATTAAACATACGATTGGTTTTTGTTCTTTAGTTGACTCTTCAAATGCAATACTGATGCGATTTAAATCGTCATCACCGTCAATTAGATAGTATTTTAGCCCCCATGCGTTAAGAGTTGGTTCGGTATAAATGGCAGCAGAATCCTTTGTGATTCCGTGTCTTGTCCAACCTCTGTAACCAACTACTATCACTAAAGGTAAATCTATATCTACAGCTAAACCTCGTATTGAATCACCAGATTCAAATAAACCAGTATTTTGAATCATCACTACTGGTTTCTTACCTCCGATCCAAAGTCCAGCTGCTAATGGTATACTTTCAGCTTCTCTGCAAATTGGAATTATATTGATTTGATTGTTTGTTGAAATTGATTGGTAAAGGAAACTTGTTTCGGTATCAGGTAACCAGACCACGTGTGTTACCTCATTTTTTTCTAGTTCCTTTATCATTAGGTTTGTTGTTAATTTGCTCTGTTCCATTTATTATTGAATTCCTTTTGGTATTGAATTTAAATTATATATTAAAACAATAATTTAATTAGGTATTTATTATCTATCGCGGTAAACTTCAGAGGACTCTGTCGGCTTATACGATATTTTAGCTGCTGGCTCGGCTAAATCCCAAATTCGCCATTTATTGTTTGAAACTCCGTAAAACACTTCGTATTTGATATCGGACTTTGCATCAATCGATTTTGATATTAGTTGGATTAAATCACGGTGGGTAAGTAACGTCGCAAATTGCCTGATATCCATCGGTTTATTAAATTTATTTACGGTCCCTATCCTTAAGCATATTACTGAAATACCGTACTTTTCTGAATAATATTTAGCTGCAGATTCACCAAAGGATTTACCGATTCCGTATGGACTGTCGGGTTTGATTTTGGAAGTAGAATTTATATGATTTAATTTAGAGGAATCTACTTTGTGGTAATTTCCTGTAATTATATCCGAATATGGAGTTTCAAGTTCGTAAAGTCCAGTCACATGATTGGAACTAGCATATATGATACGTTTTACATTGTTTTGTTTTGCTACCTCGAAGCTGTTATAGGTCACAGGGATATTGTTATGGTATATTTGATTCCAATCTGCGTTTAAATTAGATATGCCTGCTAGGTCAATAACCGTGTCTATATTTGTATAATAATGGTTGATTTCATTTATGTTTAGTAAGTTTGCTACCGATGTTCTGCTGTCAGATGACGTTTTTAAATCTATACCGGATAGGGTGTATTTTGATGGAAGATTTTGTAAGAGGATTTGACCTATAAGTCCAGAACTGCCAGTTATTAGTATATTGTTTTGGTTGTCCAATTTACTTATTGTTACCTATATTAAATTTGAACTATGACAATAATATACTAATATAATAGGAAAAGTTATAATAATCGGTTATAATATCAGCCTGTATAAATGTACCAGGAGGCTTCTTTTGACTACCGAATTGATTGAACGTATAGATGAAATAATTAGCAGTAAAAGTCTTTTAAAACATCCTTTCTACCAGTCATGGAGTAAAGGAGAATTGCCAAAAGAATCTTTGAAACAATATGCCAAAGAATATTTTCATTTTGAGGCGATGTATCCAACTTTTCTTAGTGCAGTTCACTCTCGTTGTTCCGACCGAAAAGCAAGACAGCTTATATTAGATAACTTGTGGGATGAGGAACACGGTGATGAAAATCATGTTGAATTATGGCTTAGATTCTGTGATGCATTAGGTCTTGATAGAGAAGAAGTTGAAAATGGTGAAGCTTCTCAGGCAACTCAAGACTTAATAGATGAGTTTACTCGATTGACTTCTACAAAATCAGTAGCTAGCGGAACCGCTAGCCTATATGCTTTTGAATCTCAGGTTCCAGAAGTCGCTGTATCAAAATTGGAAGGGTTGAGTAAGCATTACAATATGGCAAAATCATCAGAGGTAGCCTTTTTTAAGGTTCATAGTACTTTGGATGAAGAACATTCAGAGGCTGAGAGAGAAATAATTAATACTATGGCGGTGACTGACGAAATTGAAGAAGAAACTATCGTCGCCGTTAAGTCAGCTGCTGACAGTTTATGGAACTTCTTGGATAGTGTTTACGAAGTAAAGTAAATTAAATCTAATTAGTCTATCGAAAACGACGACTCGGGCAAATTTTCTGAGTCGTCGTTTTATTTAAGGATAGGATATATCTATGAATAGTGAACAAATACGCGAAGCATTTTTAAGTTATTTTGAAAGCAAATCTCATTTAAGAGTTCAAAGTGGTTCATTGATACCGGTAGGAGATCCTACTTTGCTTCTTACGACTGCTGGAATGGTGCAGTTCAAGCCATATTTTGTTGGTGAACAAATCCCCCCTAATAAACGATTAACTTCTTCTCAAAAATCTTTTAGAACTGTTGATATTGAGGAGGTCGGCGATAATACGCATCTAACATTATTTGAAATGTTGGGTAATTTTAGTATTGGAGATTATTTCAAAAGTGGAGCAGTTGAATTTGCTTTAGGTTGTTTAAATGATGCGTATGGGATAACTAAAGAAAAACTAGTTGCAACTGTACATCATTCTGATGATGAGGCAAGAAAGCTTTGGAATAAAGCTGGTATCCCTTTTGAACGAATATTTGAGTTCGGAGATGAAGATAATTGGTGGGGACCTGCTGGAGATGAAGGTCCATGTGGACCTTGTAGTGAACTGCATTATGATTTTGGCGAAAAATATGGTTGCCAAGAAACAGATTGCGGTCCTAATTGTAGTAATTTTGATGAAAAACAGAAAATGACTTGCACCAGATTTGTGGAATTATGGAATTTGGTGTTTATGCAGTTTTATCATCACCTTGATGGTAAACGTACAGATTTGCCTGCGCCTAGCGTTGATACAGGAATGGGTTTAGAAAGATTGGCGGTGATATTACAAAAATCGAAGAATATCTACGAAACTGATTTGTTTGTTCCTATTCTTAATAAAGTTTCTGAATTGACTGGGCTTGTTTATGGTGAAGATGGAAAACAAGCATATGCAATGAGAGTTTTAGCTGAGCATGCTCGAAGCGCTACTTTTCTTATAGCTGATGGAGTTGTACCAGGAAATGAAGGGAGAGGTTATGTTTTAAGACGTGTTTTGAGAAGGGCAATAAGGTATGGTATTAACCTTGGTTTAAAGGGTTCATTTTTGAGTGAAATTGCAAAAGAAGTGGTTGATAAAATGAAACCTGCTTATCCTGAATTGGAAATACATGCAGATTTTGTATTCAGCGTAATGAAACTGGAAGAGCAAAATTTTCAGCGGACATACCTTACAGGTTATAACATGCTAAATGATTCATTAAAAGATAATGCCACTTTATCTGGGGATATAGTATTTAAACTTTGGGATACTTATGGATTTCCAGTTGAAATCACTCAAGAAATAGCTGAAGAACAGAATATTAATGTAGATATTGATGGGTTTGACAAAAACATGCAAATGCAAAAGGAAAAAGCACGTTCATCTGCTAAATTTGGCGGAGATAGGTTTAAAATCAAAGTGTATGAGAATTTAGGAATTAATTCGACCAAGTTCTTGGGATATGAAACATTAAAAACTTCTTCGGTAATTGTAGGGATGATAGCAGATGACGTTGCTGTTGAAGCAGCATCCGAAGGAACTTCTGTTGAGGTGTTTTTGCTTGAAACGCCTTTTTACCCAGAAGGAGGTGGACAAGTTGGTGATGCTGGTGAGATAAATTCGAAATCTTGCATTGTGGAAATAAATGATACTCAAACAGTGATCCCTGGTCTTATTTCCCACTTCGGGATTGTAACTAAAGGAGAAATTACACTTGGGGAAACAGTTGACGCAAATGTAAACCCAATAAGGCGACAAGATAATGCTAGAAACCATACGGCGACGCATATGTTACATTCTGCTTTAAGAGTAATATTAGGTCCGCATGTAAGACAGGCAGGGTCGTTGGTTGCTCCGGATAGATTAAGATTTGATTTTTCGCACGTTTCACAAATGACCGATGATGAAATAAATCAGGTCCAAGGATTGGTGAACGAAAAGATTCGTCAAAATGCGAGAGTTTTGAAAAGCACAGATAAATATACTGATGCAGTAAAAAATGGAGCATTAGCATTTTTTGGTGACAAATATGACGATGAAGTTAGATTAATAGAAATCGCTAACGGCGATAGGTTTAGCTATGAGGTTTGTGGTGGTACTCATGTATCTAATACTGGGGAAGTTGGTTCTGTTTTTATAACCAATGAATCAAGTATAGGTTCTGGTATGCGTAGAATTGAAGCGATTAGCGGTCGTAGAGCTGAACAATTGGTGGCAGAAACATTTAAGCGACAAAAAGATCTTGCTAGATTATTGCAAATTTCAGAACAGGATTTACCTGATAAAATAGAATCAGTGCTTCAAGAATTTGAAGATTTAAAAAAATCCCATGGCGAATTGCAAGGGAAATTGTCAAAGGCGAGTGCCGAGAGTTTACTCGATCAAATTGAAGATATTGATGGGATACCATATATTGGTGGCATATTAGCAGTTACTGATTCCGACCAACTTCGTGAAATAGGAGATTGGTTAAGAGATAAAATGGTTAGAGGAATTGTTGCTTTGGGGGCGATTTTAAATGAGCGTCCTAGTTTAGTAGTGATGGTTAGTTCCGATTTGGTAAAAGAAGGATTTGATGCGGGTTCGATTGCTCGTGCATCTGCAAAATTGATGGACGGTGGTGGTGGCGGTGGTTCAGCAACAGCACAGGCTGGAGGTAAAAATCCAGACGCCTTAAATTCTGCAATAGATGAAATTCCTAGACTAATTGTTGAAACTAAAAGGAAATAAATGACCATTTTAGGTTTAGATGTAGGTGATAAGAAGACAGGTGTTGCATTAAGTGATGAGTCTGGGATTATCGCTTTTCCTTTGGATACTCTAACTTCATCTAGTGACAATATTACAGAAATAAGGGATCTTATAGATAAATATAATGTGAGGGAGATAGTTGTAGGTATGCCATATACCTTATCGGGAAACATTGGTGCTCAGGCAAACAGAGTTGAGGAGTTTATAAAAAAGCTTAATGAAGCCATAAATTTGCCGGTGATTAAAATAGATGAAAGATTTACGACCCAAGAAGCTAAACGAATTACAAGTGAGCATAAAATAAAAAGCAAAAAAAAAATGATTGGCAAGTGGACTGATGATGCATTAGCAGCTTCGATAATTTTGCAAAGTTATTTAGATTATTCTAGATAAGAAATTGGAGGCGATTTGAGATTTGAAATCAAATTACTTGGATACCCATTAGAACATTCTATTTCTCCAATATTTCAAAAAGTTGCCTTAGATTCTTGTGGTATTGAAGCAGACTATATTGCGTGTCCAGTTTCTGAATCCATGCTTCCAAATGAAGTGCAGAAAATTAGAGAAGATGGATGTTTGGGGGCTAATGTGACAATACCATATAAAGAAAAAATTATTCCAATGTTGGATACAATAGATTCAGTAGCATCAAAGTTAGGGGCAGTGAACACAATCGTAAAACAGAACGATAAGTTGATAGGGTATAACACCGACATTTTTGGATTCACTAAGGGATTAATTGAACATGGTCGCTTTAAACCAACTGGAAAGAAAGCCATGATTTTTGGAGCAGGAGGTGCTGCTAGAGCAGCAGCTTTTGCTCTAGCGAATCAAAACGTTGATAGAATGACAATAATTAATCGTAATTATGAAAGGGCGCGATTACTTTCAAACGAATTAAGAAATAATGGTTTTAGTTGCTATGCTCAAGCACTTGATTACGAAGATTTACAAAGTGTTGTTGAACAGTCTGATTTAATTGTTAATTCGACTCCAATTGGAATGGGAAAACACCCTGAAGAGAACGTATCGATTTTGACTTCTAATCAATTGAGAAGAGATATTTACGTATATGATTTAGTATATTCTCCTATTGAAACACCACTTATCCAACAGGCAAAAGCTGCTGGAGCAAAGACACTTGGAGGTTTGCCGATGCTTATTTACCAAGGTGCTTCATCTTTTACAATGTGGACAAGTTGTGAAGCTCCTGTAGAATTAATGTTTGAAGCTGCAAATAAAACTTTAAATATTAAATAAAGCTTTCAAAATGAAAAAAACAAACATATTTCTTACAGGATTTTCAGGTACCGGTAAAAGTACTGTAGGTCGGCATTTAGCTAAAATGCTTGGATGGACTTTTGTCGATACCGATATGTGTATAGAAAAAGAAAAAGACACAAGTATCAGTAATATTTTTGAAGAATTAGGTGAGAAAGAGTTCAGGAAAATAGAATCCGCAATTATTGAAAAAGTCTGCAGTTCACAGTATCAAGTAGTGGCTACAGGGGGTGGATTGGTTATATCGGAAAAAAACAGGAAATTGATGGGCCAAAATGGGATTATAGTTTGTTTAGAAGCCCGATTTAATACACTCTTAACTCGACTAGGTGGTACTTCATTAAATCCCCAAACCAAAGAAGTTAGACCATTGCTTGAAAGTTCTGATTTGGAATCTAAAATAATTGATTTGAAATCCAAAAGACAATCGGTGTATTCAATGTCTGACTATACAGTACATACAGATGATTTAGCAATAAATGAAGTTTCGACTATTATTTATAGGAATTGGAGACATTTTCAAAAGAAAAATATACTATATTCATCTTGGGATGTTGCAAGTTTAGTTAATACTCCTGAAACTATTTATCCTATATGTGTCGGATGGGGTATTTTAGATACTATATCCGAAAAAATAAATAGTATGACTAATAACTCAGTTGTTTACTTGGTAACAGACTCAGGTGCTAATAAATATGCTCGGAGAGTTCAAGCTGAACTTGAATCGGCAAGGATTCGTACTCATTTGTTTGTGATGGAATCAGGGGAGAAACATAAGACCCTTAACACCGTGAGTATGATTTATGATTGGCTTGCCGAATTGAAAGCAGAAAGATCCCATATAGTTATGGCTATAGGAGGAGGTGTTGTAGGAGATTTAGCTGGATTCGTCGCTGCGACTTATCTGCGGGGAGTAAAATTCATACAGGTTCCTACAACTTTACTAGCGATTATGGATTCTTCTATTGGTGGTAAAACTGGAGTTGATTTGGATAGAGGTAAAAATCTTGTTGGAGCATTTTATCAACCTGAATTTGTATTGTCTGATGTTGAAGCATTAACAACATTACCCCAGAGGCAATTGATTTCTGGATGGGCGGAGGCTTTAAAACATGGTTTGATCAAAGATGAAGGTTTAATCGATGAATTTGAAAAAAATGTAAAAAATGTATTGAATCTTGATAAAGAAATAACCACTGAACTTATCAAAAGAAGTTTAAATATTAAAGCTAAGGTAGTATCTTCTGATGAACATGAATTGTTGGGTACTAGGATAATGTTGAATTATGGACATACAATAGGTCATGCTATAGAAACCGCAGGTAAATACGAAAAACTTTTACATGGAGAAGCAGTTAGTATTGGTATGATGGCAGCCGGATACATAAGTAATGCATTGGGTATTTTGACATCTTCTCAATTTGAAAGACAAAAAGGTTTACTGGAAATGTATGGGTTACCAATTAAAGTAGAAGGGATTAATTTAACAGATGTGAAAAATGCCATGTTGTTGGATAAAAAAACTTTGGATGGTTCTATCAGGTGGGTTTTATTGGATAAGATTGGGCATTCAATTGTAAAAAATGACGTACCTGAAAAACTCATAAGTGAAGCACTTGGTTCTGTTATTATTTAGATTAATATTGGTTGGGTAAATTGTTTTAAATGTGGTTGATGTTCACAATATGAGTACACATTTTAAAGTTCAATCTATTGAAGATAAAGCTCGTGCTGCAAGTTTAAGTACTAGCAGGGGTTGTATACAAACACCGGTATTTATGCCCGTAGCAACGTTAGCTTCTGTTAAATCATTAGACCCATTTGATTTAAGTGCAATTGGTACTTCAATAATATTGTCAAATACCTATCATTTATACCTAAGGCCCGGGATTGATGTTATCTATGAGTATGGCGGATTGCATAAATTCATGTCTTGGGATAAACCTATATTGACTGATAGTGGTGGGTTTCAGGGGTTTAGTTTAGAACGTTTTCGGCAAATAATGAATGATGGGATACAGTTTAAATCACACATAGATGGGTCGATCCATTTTTTTTCTCCAGAAAATGTTATAAATCATCAAGAAAGATTAGGCTCTACTATAATGATGCCTATAGACGTGTGTGCAGCACCAACAGATAATGAACAGGATGTTCTTGAAGCTCTTGAACTAACTACAAAATGGGCTTCCAGAAGCCTTAAGGCTAAAACCACAAAAGAAAATATGCTGTTTGGTATAGTGCAAGGTGGTTTATTTGAATCATTAAGAAAACGTTCTGCAAACCAACTAATAGAGATGGGATTTGATGGGTATTCGATTGGAGGTTTGAGTGTAGGAGAATCTAAAAGTGACATGTATAATATTGTCAATTTCACCACTGAGATTCTCCCCAATGATTTGCCAAGATATTTAATGGGAGTAGGCTCGCCTGAAGACCTTGTTGAATGTGTAGCTAGAGGTATAGATATGTTTGATTGTGTACTTCCTACTAGAGTAGCGAGAAATGGAGCTTTATTTGTTGGGTCTGGAAGGATAAATATAACTAATGCAAAATATAGAAAAAGCGAATCGCCCATTGAGCAAAATTGTAAATGTCATACATGTACCAATTTTTCTACAGGGTATTTAAATCATTTATTCAAAACTAAGGAATTGTTGGGTTATCGTTTAGCCACCATTCATAATCTCCATTTCTTATTGAAATTAATGGAAAATATAAGAATAGCCATAATCGATAATGATTTCAAAAAATTCAGGGAAGATTTCATGAAACGTTTTACTCCTCCTGATGAATCAATTAGAAGGAAGCAAAAGGAACTTTGGCTAAATTCGCATTAATTGAATTAATCTGTTGGGTTACCTAAAAGTTTTTCCAATGCTTCTAATTTCTCCTGATTGCCTCTAGCTTCATATAAATCGATGGCTTTGTTGATATCTGATATACCCTTATTTAGATCTCCTTGATTCAGAAATATTATTCCTCTATTTCTATATGCATCAGCATATTCAGGGTCTAATTGGATGGATTTATTTAGGTCTTCCATTGCTAAATCGTGTTGTTCCAAATGATGATAAGCAAGACCTCTGCCATGGTAGGCTAAAGCTAAATCAGGTTTTAGTCGAAGGACTTTATTATATTGGTTAATTGCATCTTCATATTGGGCAGCGGATAGTAAGTTTACGGCGGACATGTAAGGGAAAAGAGGGTCTACAGTTGTTTCAGATCCACTAGCTTCAGGTTCTTCTGCTTGGACATCTGAAATATTTGAATTTAACGGTTGATTGTTGGAAATATTATCTTCAGTAATGTCTGTTTGTGAGCAACTGGTTAATAAAGATGCTATTAAAATTGGTAATATAAGATTTTTTACTGTAAACATTTTTTGCGTAAAATCATTTAGCAATGACCGAATTTCTTAATCTTAATAAAGTATACTTAAACTTCAAAGTTAGGTAAATAAAATTAATATAACTAAAAAAGGAGTTGCAGTTGATAAAGTCGCTTGATGGTAAAACTCCAAAGATTCATAAAGATGCTTTTGTGAGTGAATTTGCTTATTTAGTTGGTGATGTTGAAATAGGAGCTTATTCAAGCATATGGCCTGGTGTGGTCATTAGAGCAGATTCAGGTAAAATAACCATCGGTAAAAACACATGCGTTCAAGATAATAGCGTTATCCATGGTGATGCTGATGTAGAGATATGCGATTCCGTGGTAATTGGCCATAGGGTTATGTGCCATGCTGCAGTTGTGAAAAATAATGTGTTATTAGGCAACGGTTGTGTTGTTAATGATGGTGTGGTTATTGAACGAGAAAGCATTATTGGTTCTGGAGCAATGATTATAGAAAATATGAAGATTCCCTCAAAATCTTTAGTTTTAGGTGTCCCAGGGCGGGTAAAGGGTGAGATTAAAGAAAAGCATATCGAGTTGATAAAATCTACAGCTGAGCATTATGTTGAAAAAGGTAAGTTGTATAAATCAGAAGGTTTGATGTAAACCTAATTACATTTGATCTGGTGCAGACATACCCATAAGTTCAAGACAACGCTTTAGAGTGATTTTGGTCGCATTGACTAACTGAAGTCTCGCTTTGGTTAAATCTTTTTCTTTCGTATCATTTGATATGACTCTACACTTTTCATAAAATCTGTGAAATATATTTGCTAATTCTAATGTGTAATGAGGCAAATGGTGTGGTTGTTGATATTTAGCCATAGCATCAATTAATTCAGGTAGCATCAGTATTTTTTTGACAAGTGATATTTCGGACTCAGAATTCAATAAAGTCAAATTATATGTTGAGTAATCCAAGTTTTGTTTGTCTGCAGTACGCAATATATTTGAAGTTCTAGCATGCGCGTATTGTATGTAGTAAACGGGGTTTTCACTTGATGATTTAGTTGCTAAATCCATGTCAAATTCCATTTGGCTTTCTGGAGAACGTGATATAAAGAAATATCTACATGCGTCTTTTCCAACTAAATCAATAAGTTCATTCAAGGTAACCAATTGGTTTTTCCTTGTAGATAATTTAATTAGTTGATTTTGACTCTTAATCGAAACCATTTGAGTTGTAATTATATTCAGTTTGTCCGGGTTTATTCCTAAAGCTTGCATCGCACCTTTCATTCTTTTGATATGCCCTTGATGATCTGCACCCCAGATGTCTATTACAAACGCGAATTTTCTTTCTTTGAATTTGTTGTAGTGATAAGCAATATCAGTTGCAAAGTATGTAGCCGTTCCAGATGACCTTACAACCACATTATCTCTGTTGTCGTCAAATTCAGTTGATGTAAACCATTTTGCTCCATCTTTTAAAATCAAATGGCCCTTTTGATCTAAAATGGCCAATATTTTTTTGTATTGGCCATTTTCATAAAGACTTTTCTCACTGAACCAATTATCAAACTTTATTCCTAACGAATCTAATTCATTTTTAATGGTTTCAATTGTGATTTTAAGTCCTTCGTTTCCTATGATTTCAACTATATTTTCTTTTGAATGTTGATTATAGCTAATGGATTTAGATATAGTTTTTGCTGTATCTATCAGGTATTCTCCATGATAACCATCTTCTGGTAAGTTTCCTTCTTGGTTATTGATTTGTAACCATCGTGCATAAACACTTTCAAAGAATTTTGACATCTGGTTTCCAGCGTCATTTACATAGTATTCTTTTTGAACGTCAAATCCGGCTGCTTTCATTATGTTTGCTAGAGTACTTCCAAAAACGGCTCCTCTAACATGTCCTACATGTAATGGACCGGTTGGGTTTACACTGACAAATTCAATTTGTACTTTCTTGTTTTTCCCGAAGTTGGTTTTTCCATATTGTTCACCGCTATTTATTACGTGGTTTAATTCTTTACATATCCACTCGTAGTTGAAAAATAAGTTGATAAATCCAGGTTTTGCAACTTCTATTTTTGAAAGCATTGAAGATTTAGGGATATTCGATGAAATCAATGTGCCGAGTTCCATTGGAGCCATTTTCAATTGTTTGCAAATTTTTAACGGTAAACTTGTAGCAAAATCACCATGGCTTTGTTCCTGGGTTCTTTCCAAAAAAACATTGTCTGTATAGACAGATTCACTACCTAAATCATTTAGAGTGGATTGCAAGGCTGTTTTTAATAGGTTCTCTATTTCTGTATGGATGCTCATTGGTCATTTAACTCAGCTATTAATCGATAAGAATTGACACGATCTTCAAAATAGTAGCAATTTGTTACAATGCCGATATCTTTTGTTTTATATTTTTCGGATACTCTCAGTAATTTTTCTTTTACTTGGTCAGGATTGCCGTCTACATACCCTTTGGTAAATTGTTGCATGAAATCCTTTGCTTGGTCTGTTAGAGGAAATTTAGATGCTTGTTCTGGAGGTAATAGTCCTCGATTTTCGTATTTCATTACACTAGAGGCTTTATTTATATTCCTACTGCTGCCTATGTACTCACATTGTTTTTCAGTTTGAGCGCAAAGTGCCTGTACTGCGACACTGAATTTAGGAGAATCATATTCTTTAGATGGTTTGAAATGTGATTGGTATATCTCTGAAACTAATGGACCATGTTGAAGATCTCCAAAAAAATCTGCAAAACAAAATGGTAATCCTAAAATAGCCGCGAGTTTAGCACTATAATCACTGGAACCCAACAACCAAATTTTAGGTTGTGTTTTTGAGTTTGTTCCCGATTGGACTTTTATGTCTGCAAATGGATGTGTACTATCAGGTGAATCTTCGGACAAATAATTTATGAGGTCTATTATTTGTTGAGGGAAAGTATCGGAATTTGGTTGTGTTTTAGGGTGGGATAGAGCGGCAGCAGTTTTACGGTCGCTACCTGGTGCTCTCCCAATACCTAAATCAATCCGATTTGGATAAAATGAATTCAGAACGCTAAATTGTTCTGCGACTTTTAGTGAAGAATAATGTGATAGCATGACTCCCCCACTTCCTACGCGGATTGAGTTTGTTTTAGCTGCTATTTGGCCAACCAATATCTCTGGAGAAGTTCCAGAAAATGAGGATGAGTTATGATGCTCAGCAACCCAGTATCTCTCATATCCCAACTTTTCAGTGATTTGAGCTAATTTGACCGATTCTGATAATGCTTCTGCAGATGTACTTCCAAGTCTCATTGGAGATTGGTCGACAACACTTAATGTAAGATTCATGATTGTTAAAAATACTCGCTAATTGATTGTTAATCGAAAAAAATATTTATATTCAATTTATTTTTAAATTGTTTGGATTCATTTTTGTTCTTAATGGATATATAGAATCAGTGTTCAATAATATTAAAATTTGACTAATTAATAATTAGATTAATCTTTTACTACAGGTTTCATAGCCATTATATGCTCTGGACCGGTAGCACAACATCCTCCAATTATTTGTGCCCCTGCCTTTTTCCATTTTGCGGCGAATTCAGCTAACGTTGAAGGTGGATAATTCTGTGTTTGCAATATGTCTTTCCCTTCTGATGGTAATTGATTTGTCAACATTTTAGTGTTTGCAATAGGGCCGGTAGGGTTATAGCCTATATTGGGATATCCACCAACAGGGCCATTAAACGAGTCGCGGATTAATGGAAGTCCTGCAGATATCGCTTCCGGATTACTACACATTAAAAGGATAGCATCTACGGGATGTCCTTCCAAGGCTTCTGTAAGTTCTTGTAAAGTTTCTTTAGCCGGTTTTTTTTGATGTGAATACGGGTATTGCATTTCTCCATTTTTACCTATATGCCTTATTCCTAAAACTACTGGTAATCCGGTTTCAGCACATGCATCAACTGCTGCGACGCAATCAGATACAAAACCTAAATACTCTGCTAGGATTAGGTCTACCCCTAAATCTGCAAGTAGTTTTGCATGATCATAATACTCTTTTTGAAATGCTTTTTCTCCCATATATTCTACGTCAGGGACAGGAGTGTCTTTAAGGCTTTGCATTGTTGGGGCGGCAATACCGCCTGCAACATAAGCTTCTGGATTTTCTTCGTCACGTGCAGAAACTGCGTTTTCCCCTGCGGCTGTAGCATATTCCTTCCATCTGTCACCAAGACCTATGCTATTCATTCTCGATGGTATTGTAAAAAAATTATTGCTGGTAATAATATCAGCACCTACTCTTAAATAGTCTTTATGAACTTGACGCACTACTTCAGAAAATTCAATGTTTGCAGTTGCTGACCATGCTTTTAACCATCCAGCCTTCCATATGTTATCGGTTGTAGCACCTTTGAGTACATTAGCTCCTCTTCTTTGAAGTTCTGAGCCAGTACCTCCGTCAAGTAATAGAGTTTCTCCTTTAGATAATCTATCGGTTATTTTCATAGTAGGCATAATTTATCCTGTTCGTTATATAAATCAAATTTTAGTGAGTATTCGTTAAAATTAAAAAATGCATGAGTTATCTGATAGTTTAACCGCCTACTATCAGGCAACTATTTGGAATAATACAACATTTAAGCCAATAGGAATATTACAATATGTTAGAAATCTTATCTATTATATCGAATGGATATCTATGAAATAGTAATCGAATAAGATTACACTTATTTTAAAAAACAGGGCGTACTTGTTAAATCCAATATTAAATAGTACGGTTGTATCATGAGTGTGGAATACGTACATAAAGCCGTTGATATTGCTGAAGATGGCAGTGCAACCAATATAGTGTCACTTGATATTCGTGGGATTAGTTCCATGGCCGATTATTTTGTGATATTGACTGCAGAATCTAGTAGGCAAATGAAAGCTTTAATGGAACAAATGTCGATGGGGCTTAAGTCGCTAGGTGTTAGAGTTAATCATAAAGAAGGTCATCCAAATGATGGTTGGATTTTACTAGATTTTGGTGATTTTATTGTCCATATATTTAGTCCTGAAAAACGAGATTATTATTTACTCGAATCTGCTTGGCCGCAAGCTAAAGAGTTGGTGCGAATATTTTAACCGTATTAAGGATGCTAATTAATTTACTTGGTGAATCTAAATTGCGTACGAGTTACTTTATTAACTGATCCATTTATCAATTTCCCGTGAATAGTCTGACAATTCGGATTTAGAAAAGAATAGGTTTATTTCTTTTTCGGCCGCTTCAGTGGAATCGGATCCGTGAATTAAATTCATTCCTACAGTTATAGCAAAATCTCCTCTAACTGTACCCGGTGCAGCTTCTACTGGATTTGTTGTTCCCATCATAGATCTCATAATTGTTACTGCATTTGTTCCTTCAACACATATTGCAACTAATGGAGAAGATGTCATAAATCCCTTCAATTCCTCGAAAAATGGTTTATCCACGTGTGCCGAATAATGTTTTGAAGCCAAGTCATCGTTCATTCGCAACATTTTTAATCCAGTGATTTTCAGACCTTTTTCTTCGATTGATGATATTATTTTCCCAATCATTAATCTTTGTACTGCATCCGGCTTAATTAATACTAAACTTTTATTCAATGAACAAGTACCTCCGTTTCAATTTGAATTTTTATTTGCATTTGCTATTTGAGAAGATCTCAAATAAATTGGCTCAAGTGTTAATGGGTTATCAACTGAATTGCTGCCTAATTTTTTATTGCCCAGATTATATATAGAGATGCATTTGCGGGTTGGGCGAGTTGAAGACAAAAGTTGAATTTGTTTTACCGTTGATGTGGGGTCAGAATAGATGTCAAAAGCTCCTTCTCCGCATATGGATGTATTATTTGGTATTTCGTCAATTAATTCTTTATGGTTCATTATGTTCATCTCAGGTGCATCATTAATGTCGTAATCAGATTCAGAAAATATCCCTACGTAATACTTTAGTTTACCTGCTGGTATTATTGCCCAACAATTTTTGTGCTGAGATTTAAACGGTTCAAATTCTACCAGTAAACTGTTTATCCCAATTAGCGAAATGTTAAGAGTCGACGCTATAGCCTTAGCGACGCTTACTCCTACGCGTGTTGCACTAAATGAACCTGGTCCATTAACAACAAATATGCTATCAAGGTTTGATTGTTTTTCCCTAGATGAATCAAATAATTCTTTTATATTTGGTAAAAGTTCAACAGAATGATTTTTTTGAGAAACCCAGTTGATTTCTTTTAAAATATGTTCGTTCTTGACTAATCCTACCGAAGCATTTCTAGTAGATGTGTCTATTAACAAAATCATTGTTCACACCTACCTTTACATTTTAAATCTATCTTCTTAAATGAAGATATTGTTTCGTGGTACATTTCAAAATCTGTTGATAGGTTTAATTTACGTGAATTATGTTGTATATGCTTTAAATTTATTTGCATGTGTGGGATGTTCTTTAGATAATCTGATTTATCAGCCCATTCAATTATATTTAAACAATCTCCGCTTTCAAGCTGCTCATCCAGCATCAAGTCATCAATCTGGTTTTGATTTGGTAGCCTGTATAAGTCAATATGATTAACGTGCAAGTTACATTCGTATTCGGTCATTAAAACAAATGTAGGGCTATGAACATAGCCTTGATATCCTAGGCCTTTCAATATGCCTTGAGTTAGACTAGTTTTACCTGTCCCTAGATCGCCAGTCAAAAAATAATTGAAACCCGGTTTAGCAGAATTTCCGAGAAAAATACCGATGTCTTTAGTATCGTGTAGGCAATTGCTTGTAATCTTAAATTCGTTGTTTTTCAATGATATATTTGAATTATGTAATTGATATAATTGTTTTAGTTATTAATTTAAATTATATAGGTTGGATTAAGAATTTTGAATATAAAGGAAAAAATAATAGGTGAATTAAAAACTATTGTTGTTGAGCCAGACATTATAGTTGAGAATAACGACACAAATTTGATAATCGTATTACATGGATATGGAGCCAATATGAATGATTTGGTTTCTCTATCGGAAAACATAGGTGACGGAAAATCTATATTTGTGTTTCCAAACGCTCCATTCGAGTTCCAACTATCTTACCAATTATATGGTTATGCTTGGATATTTCCTCCAACAATGGACTCGGAAGAAATGCCAGAATCAATGACAGAGTCAATAGATAAATTAATGGTGGCCGTGGATATTCTCATAGAAGATTACAACATAAAATTACCTAATGTGATTTTGGGTGGATTTTCTCAAGGTGCTATGATGTCAGCATCATTTGGATTAATTAGGCCAGATATTTTTAAAGGTATATTTATGTTAAGTGGCATGTTGTTAGGAGAGTCCTATTTAGTATCGAATATTCAATCTGATAACGGGCAACGAGTTTTTGTTTCTCACGGTGAATTTGATTCTTTGGTCCCGTTTAGTAATTTAAATAAGATTGTGAAGTTTTTGGAGAGTTATGGTTATTCACCAGAATTTCATCAATATCCCATGGGACATGAATTATCACTTCAATCAATAAACGATTTAGGGAAATGGATAAATAGTTTCAATGATGATTAATAACCTTTTTTGTAAGTTAATTGATAAACAGCAGGTATCACTTTGGGTGATTGTTTTTTATGGTTTATTTATTTTTGCGGCTTCAAGTTGCATGGGCGATCCTGAATACAAAAAAGAACATTCGATTGGAACTGAATTCGCAGAAAAAGGGTCATGGCAACAGGCAATAACCCACTATGATAAAGCTATAAATTTAAATCGAGAATATGCTTCTGCATATGTTGATAGAGGTTTTGCAAATTATAAATTAAATAATATTGAAGAAGCCTTTAACGATTATTCAGAAGCAATAGAAATAGAACCTGCAAATTTCAAAGCCCTTTCATCTCGTGCTGAAATACATGCATTCAATGGTGATTTCCAGTTAGCCTTAAAAGACTTAGACCTAGCAATTTCAGAAAAAAATGATGACCCTTCTTATTACATAATGAAAGGGAAAATTCTTGGGTCTTTGGGACAAATGGATAATGCCATTAAACAATTTGAACTAGCGTTGGATTTGGACTCTGAACTATCAGATGCATATTACAATATAGGAATTACTTACCTAAGTTTATACGAATATAGTAATTCTATTCAGTATTTCGAAAAAGCAATAAAATTTGATGCCAATAATGCCGAAGCATATGCCAATAAAGGAGTAGCTTTTGCTGCAAATGAGGATTATATAAGTGCAACATCGGAATTTAGTCGAGCAATTGAAATTGACCCCAAGCAGATCAACTATTATCAAAACAGGGCAAGGGCATTTGAACTTTCTGGCAAATATGATTTTGCTGTTAAAGATTATGATTCAATATTGAATTTGAATTCAGAAATGCCTGAAGTATTTTTTCTAAGAGCTAATGCATATGTCCAATTAGGACAAATTGATTTAGCGATTGCAGATTATGATGAAGTGTTATTACTCTCCCCATTATTTGAAGATGCATATATGAACAGGGCTGAAATTTATTTTCAAACTCAACAATACGATCTTGCTATAGCAGATTATCTTAAATTGGAAGAGATAAATCCCGACTCTTCTTCTGTTCAAAATGGGTTGGGTTTGGCACACTATTATTCAGGAGATATACAGCTTGCTTTAGATAATTTTGCTAAATCAATAGAATTGGATCCAAGTTTGGCAGATACATACAATAATAGAGCTGCCGTTTTTCTCAATGTGGGATTGATTGAGCAAGCTATTATTGATTTAAATGAGGCTATAAATTTAGACCCTGAATTCGGATTAGCTTTTGCAAACAGGGCAGTTGCCTATGCATTAATTGGTAATATGGATTTGTTGGAAAGGGATTTAGACATGGCTGTAATATTAGGTGTGGACCGTGATCAATTATTGTTGCAGATTAATCAGCTGATGGATGCTAATAATCAATCGCAATAAAGCCCATTAACAAAAGTTTTTTGAAACTTTTCAATCACCCCATTACTATAGGTTCTTCTGGATTATCATCAGGTTGGGAATCTTGAGCAGGCATCTGCTGCTGTGACATTGTTTTATCTAACCATTTTTTTAAGTCATCAAGTGCGGGCGGTGCGATGAAAAAGATTTGGATGTCTTTAGGAAATTGTATTTTATGATCTTCTCTTATGAACAATATACCGATTTGATTTTCAGTTAATGTATTGCCTATTTGATCAGATATAAATTGATATCTTAAATCTAAGGAGTTTTGATATTCTTCTATTGCTTTATTAAATACTTTTTCACTAATCAAACCCACTGTAAGGCATCTTTGCCAGTCTGAATTCTCCATTACTAAATTTCTATCTTCTGTTATTTGTAAGGAAGCTGAATTTTCAATTAGTTGCCTTATCAAAAATTCGCCCTTTGGATTGGTTGATTTAATTAAGTTAAACGCTTGTTCTTCTTTTTCAAAAATACTTTCATGATAAATATTATTTATTTCACCTAATTGTTTTTGTAAGGTGGCTATTTGGGCCGTTGTTTGTGACCAGTATTTTTGTATAATTTTTTCTCCTTCTGTTGAAGCATGGTATGGCAGCGGATAAATCGGAACTAGTAATAATTTCCGTCCGTTTTTAAATTTATCAGCTTCTGGCTTGGGTATTTGCGATATTGTCGTCATATAACAATCCTTATTTTAATTGACGTTTTCTATCCTAACGGCACATACTTTATATTCAGGTATTTTAGAGGTTGGGTCATATGCAGAGTTTGTCAAAAAATTCGCTGCGAATTTGTTTAGCTTTACGAATGGAATGAAAATCTCGCCAGATTTCATTTTATCTGAGAAAACTATTTTACCTTCTAATTTGCCTCTTTTGGAAACTATCCTTGCTATCTCTCCATCATTGATGGAATATCTATTCCCATCATTAGGATTAATATTGATCTCCAACTCAGGTGCTCTTTTCAATAATTCTTCTGACCTTCTAGTGATGGTGCCTCCATGCCAATGGTATAAAATTCTCCCGGTATTCAAAATTAAAGGGAATCTTTTGCTGGGCATTTCTTCAGCAGGTGGACCTTGCTTGAAGCCCACAAATTTTGCTCGTTCTCCTCTTGGGAAACTATCAGCATATAAGAATCTTGTTCCAGGATGATTTGGTTCTGGACAAGGCCATTGTATGCCACCTTCATTCGTTAATCTTTTGTGATTAATCCCTCTCATTATAGGTGTTAAAGCAGACATTTCATCCCATATTTCTGAGGTGTTAGTATATTCAAATTGCTTTTCTAAATTCAGGTCCAATTTTCTGGATATGCTTTTTGCTATTTCACAAATTATTTTCCAATCTGGTTTTGTGTTTCCTACAGGGTCAATGATTTTATTTACCATTTGTACTCTTCTTTCACTATTAGTGAAAGTACCTGTTTTTTCTGCAAAAGTGGTTGCCGGCAATACTACATCAGCGATTTCAGCTGTTTCATGCAAAAATATATCTTGCACTACTAGGAACTTTAAATTCATAAGGGCTTTGCGTGCTTCTGTGAGGTTTGGTTCACTCAACAGAGGGTTTTCTCCCGTTATATACATGGCTTTTAATGTACCTTTATGCGCTTCTTCTATCATATCGGTAACTACGAGACCTTTCACCATTGGCAAATCAGGTGCTTGCCATGCGTTTTTGAATTTTTCGTTGTTGGAATCGGTAAATGGTTGATAACCAGGGTAAGAGGTTGGAAGACATCCTGCATCTCCACATCCTTGTACATTATTTTGGCCTCTAAGAGGTGATATTCCATTTCCAGGTTTTCCTAATTGACCAGATACGAACGCTAAATTTAACAAAGAATGTGCATTTGCGGTTCCATTTGTATGCTGCGTGACACCCATTCCCCATATTAAACATGATCCACTGAATGGAGGACGTGCATAGTATCTGGCTGCTTGAGCAATGTCATCTTCAGGTATTCCTGTGATTTTTGCACCTTTAGACAAACTATATTCATTTATAATTTGCTTCCATTGTTCATAACCTTCTGTTCTTTCTTTGATAAATGTTTCGTCCGAAAGTTGTTCGTCTAATATAACTTTTGCCATAGTGTTTAGAAGAGCTACATCAGTACCAGGGTTTGGTCTTAACCAAAGGTCTGCAAAATCACACATTTCGATTTTTCTTGGGTTAATTATTATTAGTTTTGCACCTTTTTCAACTACCGCTCTACGCATTCGTGCAGCGGCTACTGGATGATTTGAATTGGTGTCAGAACCAACCACTACTAAGCAACCGGCTTCTTCATAATCGATATAAGAATTACTAGTTGCACCACTACCTAAAGACTCAAGCATAGCTTCAACTGAAGGCGAGTGGCATAATCTAGTACAGTGATCTATGTTATTTGTTGCCATTACAGCACGAGCAAATTTTTGCTGGATATAACCGTCTTCGTTTGTTGCTTTAGCAGAACAAAGTGTTGCAAATTCTGAACCTCTATATATGCTCAATTGATTTGTAACATGTTCTATGGCTTCTTCCCATGAGGATTCAGTTAATATTCCATTTTTCCTAATTAAAGGTTGCTTTAATCTATCCTTGTGATGAATATATTTGAATCCGAATCTTCCCTTTACACATAGCATTCCTTTACTTGATTCGTTCAAAGGATTATCTAACATTGCTATTATTTTTTGGTCAGAGTTGACTTGTGCAGTGATACCACACCCGACGCCACAGTATGGACAGGTTGTTTCTATTTCTTTAGTGGTGTCGGTTTCTCCTTCTTTCAGCTCAATCGCTCCTGTTGGACATACAGATAAACACTGACCGCATGTCGTACAAACAGAATCAATTAACGGCGAATCCATAAAAGTACCTATCCGACTATTTGTACTTGCACCTAAAAAGTCGATTGCACCAATGAATTGGTGACCTGTTTGGCATGCTTGTGTGCATCTTCCACATAATATACAGTCATCCATTGAAATATTGAATACAGGATTGCTTGTGTCTGCTGGTTGTCTTACTCTAGAGTCAAACTCTGGAGTTTTTATTTGATGAATTTGTTTAGCTGTAGTTAATTCTTTGTATGATTTAGATTTGTTTTTAGGAAGCATCCCCAAGGTTAATTCTAGGACACCTTTCCGTATCTTTTTAGGTTTTTCTGTGTCAGTCCAAATTTTCATGTCTGGTTGAGCTTTTACTGAACAAGATGCAACTACTCCATTAATCCCATCGATTTCTACCAAGCAGGTACGACATGCACCTATAGGTTTCATGTCTGGATCTTTACATAATTGGGGGATATATATTTTTGAATCATTTATTACGTCTAATACTGATTTGCCTTCAGATGCTTTGATTTTTTTACCGTTTAGTGTTAGTTCCATTATTATCTCCGACTCAATATTAGAAGTTAATCAGGCCAAAAATGTAGAAACGACCTGATTGGAGTTCCTGCGCCTTGACCAAGTCCACAAAGTGATGCAGAACTAACAACTTCAGCCAAATTGGATAATTCTTCTCTATATTGCGAAGAATTAGTTGATGGCTTGAGTTTATCAAGCATATTTACTATTCTTGGGGTTCCTTCTCGGCAAGGTGTACATTTACCGCAGGACTCATTGGCATTGTATTTGGCTAGTATCCTGATAAATTCCAAAACATTGTTTGTGTTTTTCAGTACTACTATGCCGCCTGCTCCAAGCATAATACCTGTTTGGTGAATTCTGCCAGGTGCTATTTTTGTGTGAAGTTGGTTGTGAGGTAGTAATCCGCTCGAAGGTCCTCCAATTGAAACAGCAAATTGGGATTTTTCATCTTCACTGCCCCCACCTAATTTTTCGATAACTTCATGAATCGATGTGCCCATTTGGATCTCAAATACTCCTGGTCTTTTTACAGATCCACTTAAGCTGATGATTTTTGTGCCATATCCATTTTCAACACCGGTTCTTTTAAATGAATCAGCACCATTATTCAAAATAAATGGAATATTCGATAATGTTTCGCAGTTATTAACAAGGGTGGGACTATATTTGTAACCAGATTCCGTTGGGAATGGAGGTTTTATTCGAGGTTCTCTTCTATCGCCTTCCATGGTGTTTAATAACGTCGTTTCCTCTCCACATACGTATCCTCCAGCTCCTTGGACGATTGAAGCTTCTATTGAATATTCAGAACCTAAGATATTTTTGCCGAGTAAGTTTAATTTGTAGGATTGTTTAATTGCATTTTTTAGTCTTGTTAACGAAAGTTTAGCTTTGGCATTTATATAGAATATAATTTGAGGTGAGTTGACTGCATAAGCCGAAATAATAGCACCTTCTATTATCCTGTGGGGAATACCTTCAATAAGATGTCTGTCTTTGAATACACCTGGCTCACCTTCTTCTGCATTTATTACAACATATTTTGATTTGCCTTTAGCTTTACTCACTGCTTGTAATTTAAGCCCTGTTGGGAAATAAGCTCCACCTCTTCCTAGCAGTTTGGATTCTTGGATTTCAGAAACTACTTCATCTCTACTCATATCTAGAGCTTTCGCTAATCCCTGATACCCACCTTTTGAAATATATGATTTAGCGTCAACAGGATCAATATACCCGCATTGATCCATCGCTATCCTAGTTTGATTATTTAATAAGTCAGTTGCTATGTTTTGGGAATTGGTCTTAGGTTCGTTGTAGTTGAGTTTATTTGTAATTAGTTTTATATCTTTTGCTGATACATTATTGAATACTGAGGTTGTTCTATCCGGGTATTCAATAATTACTTTTGGAGCTAGAAAGCACAGACCATCGCAACCAGTCTCAATTAAATTCGCCGATTTAGAGGATGCTTTAATCAGTGATAGAATATTTTCAGCTCCAACAGAATTAGAGCATTGACCAGTTTGCACCATTATAATAGGTGATTGTATCTCTTCAGTTTTAATGGAAGAAATTAGTCGATTTGTGCAGCTATTGTTCATTTTCAAATAATTCGGGAAGCAGTTGTTTTAATCCATTTATTTCTATTCGTCCGTGCATAGTTTGATTTATTTGTATCATAGGACTAACCCCACAAATAAAACCGCAATCTAACTCATCTATAGATATATTGTTGATCGAACCGTTTTTAAATAAATTTCCGTTTATAGAATGCCTCGACTTTATATTTTCGATGAGTGATTGGTTACCCTGATTTATGCAAGTTATACCCGTGCATATTTTTAATTGTTTGCTTGGAGGATTTTTTATTTTAAATTCACTATAACTTGTAACTGTGCCATATATTTCACTAACAGGCATTTTGATGTGATTGCTAATATCTAGCATCGAATCTTTAGAAATATATCCATGTTTGTCTTGTACGTAATGAAGTATGTTAAGTAATTGTTCTCGCTGTCTGGGGAAATTCACTTTTAATTCTGTAGATAATTGTTTCTTATCGTTCAACTTGGATTGCCTTGGAGTAATTATTTTTGCAGTACATAATCAAGTGAGAGTGACTGTATTTTTGTTTTGGTTATTGTTCCTTTTTGTGTCCATCCTCTCGCGTTATAATACGATGATATCATTGTATTCAGCTCTTCCCTAGTCAAATTATTAGTTTCACCCGAATCATTTGGATTTGGAGAATTGAAAACCCTTGTTGGTAAAGTGTCATCAGATGTCCTCCATCCTTCTCTGATATTAAATAATTTTTTCAAGTTGTTTATTCTTTCTCCAGATTCTTCCAATTGTTTTGGTGAACATTCTTTACCTGTTATAGATGAATATACCTCGGATGATTCTTCATAAAAATCATCAAATACTTTACGTACAAATTTGCACCAAATCAAAGAGTCCATCACTGCAGAATAATCTTCACTTTTTTTCGTTATTATACCTTTGTCTAATTTATTGTTTTCGGTGTTAGATAAGATGGAGAAATCTGATTCATATGCTGAAGAACGGTTATGGCATGCACCTTTAGTACTTACTGCTAATGCAAGCGCCATAGTTTTTAATTTACGTGGGTCATATCCCGGCATTTCTAATCCTTTAACATGCATTGCCCAAGTATCACTTGATTTCCCTACTTGCTCTGATGACCTTTTGCTGCCTTCACTTAACAGTCTGCCTATTCCTTTTTGCTCCGCTATCATTTGAATTAGATTTGGTAATATTTTTTCATTGCCAAAATACAATTCCAATCCGCCAGTGTCTGTTTGCGTCAAGACCCTTTTCTCATATGATTCCATAGCCCAAGCAATAGTTGCTCCTGTACTGATTGTATCTAGGCCTAATTGGTCACATAAATTTGACGACTCAATTAGTATGTCGGGATTACTAATTCCTATTAATGGTCCTAATGCATACGCTGTTTCGTATTCGAGTCTACTTTTAATTGTTGATCCTGATTCAGTTCTGGAAGTGAATATTTTTTCACATCCAATTGTACAGCTGGCGCAATGGGCCGAACCTAATTTATGAGTCAGTTCAGTTGTTTCAGCTGTTATCGGTGCTATATTGGCGAATTTAGTTTGTTGAAAATTGTAACTTGGAAGGACATTGAGTCTGTTGAATACTGACAGATTAGATATCGTTCCTAAAGTACGATATTTTTCCGTTGCGGGACCAAGACTTTTTTTATTTAGATTTGCCCGAATTCTATTTATTGAAGATTCGTCATAAATACTTGTTTTATTGGTTCCATGTATTGCTATAGCCTTAAGGTTTTTTGAACCCATTACGGCTCCCACACCTGTCCTTCCTGCTTGTCTACCTCCGTCGTTAGCAATACTAGCGAATCGAACCATGTTTTCTCCCGCTATACCTATGCTACAAACTGAAAATTGGTTCCCAACTAAACTTTTAACTTGGGATTCAGTTTGGGAGGTTGTTTTAGATGAGAGGTGTTTAGCATCGATGAATTTTACTGAATTATTTTTGATTGTTAGGAGTGTGTTTGACTGTCTTTTACCAGTAATTATTATTGCATCATAACCAGTTTTCTTTAACTCTAAAGCCATATAACTTGAAGAAAGAGAATCTCCTATTAATCCTGTTAAAGGAGATTTTGTGGCTATAGCGAATTTACTAGATGTTGTTAACCGGGTACCTACCAATGGGCTTGAAGCGAAAATTAGAGGATTAGAAGGTTCAAGCGGTTCTGTGCCTTCAGGACAATATTTATGTAGTAGATAAGTTGCTAGGCCGGTCCCTCCTATAATAAGCTCTAGGACTTTATTGTCGATATCAACTTCTTGTGTATGTTCGTTTGATAGATTTATATGGAGAGCTTTGTTGTGATATCCAAAATTACGCATCATCCACCTGCTTGGCTTGAGAAGATTAATATATGGTCTCCATCTTGAAGTTCAAAAGAATTTTCTGATAGGAATGATACACCGTTTAAGTTTGCAATATAGCTTGATTGTAGTTCGGCACCACTTTGTTTAATGACTGGTCCAACTAAGTCGGAGTATGTATCAGCCAAAGGTTTTGCTATATCATTGACATTTGCAATTCTTGGTATTTTTAATTTTATTTCTTTTTGATTCGTAATAAGTTGGGCCTGTCCAAATAATTCTATTGTAATTTCTACCAATTCTTTTGGATTAGTGTTCGTCATAAATATTGATTTCTTTATATATTCAATTCTTAATTATTTGATTTGAGGTTTAAGATTTGTTTCGCAATGGCTAGATCTTTTTCATTATTTATATTGAAAAAGCTCAATAAATCAGGGTCATGTTTTTTTATTATTTGATTGTTTAATTTTTTTATATTAACCTCTTTAAAGAAATTAGATATCTTCAATTGATTTTTATCAAGATACTTCTTTATATGAGGTAAGCATTTTTTAGAATATAGTGCATGAGTTGGTTCTGGGAAATCATCTAGATATGGTACTACGGCATCATGGCCTGTCCGTAACTCTATCATTTTTTCGATTAATTTAGTATTTATGAAAGGCATATCACATGCTACGACTAGACTCCAATTTTGTTGGGCATGGTTAAGTCCGGTAAATATACCACCGAGTGACCCACAATTGGGATATTGATCTAGAACTATTTTTATATTGCAGATGGGTATTTTTCTTGCTTTTTCTTCGGTGTTGACTACAACGGTAATATCATTCGTGATTTGTAATAATTTTTTGTGAATTCGCGATAGCAAAGTTTGATTTTCAATTGGTTCAATTGACTTGTCTCTTCCTAATCGTTTACTTAATCCGCCAGCTAGGATAATACCTGAAATATGGTTTTCAGATGTATGTTGTCTCTCCTGTGTCTTTTGTGTCATATCCTCCCAAGCCTATTATATCTTGCTTATACTCATCACTTTTAATCAAATTAATTAATGGTTCCAAAAATACGGATCCGTAGTAATCTTCAGGGATTACTAAATCGAATTTCTCCTGAGTTACTGGTATGAAATCTAAGTCAAATGCTTTTGATGCTGATAGAAGTCCCAACCCTACATCTGCTAATCCCGATTCTACAGTAGCTGCTACTCCTAAGTGCGTAATCTCTTGTCGCTGGTATCCTTTAATACTTTTACTATTGATTCCTTTAGATTTTAATTCATAGTCAAATAATATTCTCGTTCCTGAACCAAGTTGTCTGTTCACAAATTCCACATTAGGTTTGGAAATATCTGAAATAGATTTGATGTGTTTGGGGTTTCCTTTTTTTACTATTAAACCTTGGCTTCTGTACGCGAGGTTTATCAAAATAAATTTTTGCCCAGGCAAAAACCTATTAATATGAGGGATATTGTATCCACCTGTTTTTTCATCGAGTAAATGAGAACCAGCAATGTGGCTTTCTTTTCTCTTTAATGCCATTAGTCCGCCAATGCTGCCTATATTTGAAGATATTAGTCTTATGCCGTGATTTGCGTAAAGTTTGCTGATTATTAAATCAATGCTGGGGTCGTGACTGCCGGCTAAGAATATACTTTTGGTTATATCATTATCATTATTAAACAAAATCACGTTGACAGTTGTCCCAGATTCTATTCCTTCAGTCAGCCTAGGTATTTTGAGAAAACCGTCAGATTTTACCAACGACATTAAAACTCCTGCGCCCTGCTGAGTGGGGCAAACTATAAATTTGCCATCGATTTTGCCTACATTAACTCTTATAAATTCATCTTCGCCAATAGACGAGGCTATCTTTTTAGTTGTAGTAGCTGTGATGATTTTTTCTTGAGATTCTATTAAACCAAGCTTTTTATTTATGATTGGTTTAACTATTAATTGTGTAGTTAATGCTGCGGATACTGGGTACCCAGGAATACCAATAACAGGCTTTTCATTAATTATCCCAAGAACTACTGGGTGACCTGGTTTTATTGCAATCCCATGTACGATCACCTCTCCTAAGTTGTCTATGATGCTAGAAGTATAATCGTCTCTTCCAGCTGATGAGCCAGCGTTTATTAAAATAATGTCAAAGCCTCTGATATTTTCCTTTATTGTTGATTTTAATTTTTTTTCATCGTCAGGTATGGGGGGGTGAAGAGTAGGGGATGCTCCAAATTCTGTCATCATTGAACCTAACATTATTGAGTTAGTATCTACTATTTGTTCTTTGCGTATTCGCTTTGCTCCAATAGGAATAATTTCATCACCAGTTGGTATAATTAAAACTTTCGGTGGTATATGAACGCTAATATTCGTGATTCCTGCTGCTGCACAAGCTGCGATATCTTGTGGCCTTATTTTATGGTTTTGAGGTAATACAAGTTCAGTTGCTACTATATCCTCACCTATTTTCCTGATGTGGTTATAAGGTGGTACTGGTTGTCTTATTTCAATTTCATCATTAATGGTTTTACTAGTATGTTCAATCATAATTACCGCATCGAATCCGATAGGTACAGGATCTCCAGTGTCAACTTGGATAGCCTGAGTTCCAATGTTTAAATATATGGGATTCGTTTCAGTAGCTGAAACAGTTTCTTTTGCTTTGACCGCAAATCCATCCATAGCAGATGAGTCATAGTTTGGAGAAGAATTAACGGCCCACACAGCTTCAGCCGTGATCTTCGCCAGAGATTCATTTATTCTAATGAGTTTCTTTTTTTGCGAAAGCGATTTTTTTTTAGATAAAGTCTTGAAATAAGACTCAATAGCATCTTCTAAAGGAATATCGTTAAGGTAATAATCTTGATTTCTTTTTCTTGGTTTCATGTTTTTTAATTAATAAATACATCAACTAAATCTCCTGAGTAAACCCCGGATTTGTTGATGGGTACTACGACTATTCCATCCGACCTTATTAAAGTGTAAATTAAGTTTGATTTTCCAAATACTGGCTGTGCCATCAATGTACCTGACTGTGAATTGAATAGTTTTACCGGTACATGTTCTTCCCGTCCATTGATTGATGGGATATCTGTAGTAAGAATCGCTTTACTTGGATTAATTATTTCTTGAGTACGACGTAGGATATTATTGATTGCTTTTTTTACCAACAATTGGAAAATTATCATTGCCGAAACTGGATTTCCGGGTAGCCCAAAAATAAGTTTGTCTCTCGCCGACCCTATAATTGAAGGTTTACCTGGTTTGTGTGCAAGTCCATGCATTAGGATTCCTGGCTTTCCAAGATTCGATATGACTTTAGAGGTTAAATCTCGGCTACTAGTTGAACTTCCGGCAGATATTACTACTATAGAACATTTTGATAATGCTTTTTTTGCTGTTTCAAATTGAATTTCAAATTCATCTTTGTTTATCCCAAAGATTATTGGTTCGCCTCCATGTTTTTGTATTAGAGATGAAATTGTATATGAGTTAATATCTCTGACCTGCCCTTTTATGGGTTCTGTTTTTGGGTCTATTAATTCATCACCGGTAGAAATAACTCCAATTTTTGGAGGTTGAAATACTGGTATTTGTGTTATGCCGAGAGCTAGTAATCCTCCAATATCTTGAGGTCTAATCTTATGTCCAACCTCAAATATAATATCGTTTTCTTTTATGTCTTCCCCAATTTTGATGATATTTTCGCCGGGTGCAACAGGCTTGATGATTTCTATTAAAGACTGGTCTATCAACTCCGTGTATTCTACCATTACTACTGCATCTGCTGATTCAGGTATCATCCCGCCAGTGAAAATCCTCGATGCTTCACCAGTATTTAGGCGGGTATTGGGTGTAGAACCCATCTTTATTTCTGAAACCACATGTAAATATGAAGGTTGACTTTGAGATGCACCGTAGGTGTCAGACGCTCTGACTGCATATCCATCCATAGTGGACCTTTCAAAATTTGGTAGATTGGATGATGATTTTATGGGCTTGGATATAGTTCTTGAAATAGAGTCAACAGTATTTACATTTACCGTCGGAGGTAAAGCCGAGGGATGCTCGTCAATGATTTTTAATGCTTTTTCAATTGGTGTTACTTTCAGAAAATCACTCATTGTTTCCAAAATTAATATCTTTTGAAATTCAAACTTAGTTTAAACGAAACCTAGTAAATTCCCCTCAGAATCTACGTCAAGTTGCCTAGGTTCTTTTGGTAATCCAGGCATCGTCATTATACTTCCAGCAGTAGGATAAATGAAACCTGCACCAAGAGAAGCTCGAAGGTCAGAGATTTGAAAAGCGTAGTCTTTCGGAGCTCCTTTTCTCATAGCCTTATCTGAAATTGATAAATGAGTTTTGGCCATACATATGGGCATTTTATCCCAACCTAATTTGGTAAATTGTTCTCTTTTGCGACTTGCTGTACGCGTCCAGTTTACCGATGAAGCCCCATAAACTGATTTTGCTATTGAGGATACTTTATCTTCTATCGAATCTTCCAATGAGTACATATAATTACATTTTGGTGATATTTCTTTTGAGGCTTCTACCACACTGTTTGCAAGTTCAATTCCACCAGAACCGCCATCAGCATAAACCGAGCTTTCAACTGCTGTAACTATGGGTGCATTTTTGAGAATTGATTTTACTTGCGAAACTTCTTCAATAGTGTCTGAAGGATGTTTATTAATTGCTATAACAACCGGTAAATTAAATGAATTTATCACTGAAGCTAGATGGGTTACATTAGAAATTCCTTTATCTATAGCTTCATGATTTGGTTTTTCTAAATCATCCAACTTAATCCCACCGTGATATTTTATTGCTCTAAGTGTCACAACAAGTACTACAGAAGATGGTGTTATACTACTTGATCGAGTTTTAATGTGCATGAATTTTTCGAAACCTAAATCGGCTCCAAATCCGGCTTCGGTAATGACATAGTCAGAATATCCCAAAGCTAGTTTGTCAGCTATTATTGAACTGCATCCGTGGGCTATGTTTCCAAAGGGTCCTGTATGCACGAATGATGGTTGTCCTTCAAATGTCTGGACCAAATTTGGGTGAATTGCTTGTCTCAATATAGACATGAGTGGGCCTGTAGCTTTTATATCTTCAGCTGTTATTGGGGTGCCGCTATCAGAATAGCCAACTACGGTTCTAGACAATCTCAATCTCAGGTCATCTAAATCTTTGCTTAATGCCATTATTGCCATAATCTCAGATGCAGCTATTATGTCAAAACCAGTCTCTCTTAAAGGTCCATTTGAAGATGATCCTGTACCTGTTACTATATTTCGAAGTGCTCTATCTTGCATGTCGGTAACTCTTCGCCACGTTATGTTATAAGGTTCAAATCCTGTGGAGGATTTTTGATATACATAATTATCAGTAATTGCTGCTAGTAAATTATGGGCGGATGCAATCGCATGAGCATCGCCAGTAAAATGAATATTTATTTCGTCTTCAGGTTTGAGTGTTGCTTTACCACCGCCACTGCCTCCTCCTTTAATTCCAAAAATCGGTCCTAACGATGGTTCTCTTAAATTTGCAACTGCATTGAATCCTATTTTGGATAAAGCTTGCGTTAAACCAATTGAAGTGGTTGTTTTTCCTTCTCCTGCAGGTGTAGGAGTCATTCCTGTTACTAAAATCAGCTTACCAGATTTTCCACCTTCTCCGATCGCGTCAGTGTGAATTTTTGCTTTGTATTTTCCATAAGGCATTACATGTTTAGGGGCTATGTTTAATTCAGATGCGATTTTAGTTATTTCTTTCACTTGGATTTCACCTTTGGTAATTAATAAATATCTTTTTTATTTGTCGAGTTAAACATAAGTTTAATTAACCTAATTTATATTCCGCAATCGCTTTTGGGTTGCGAATATAATGAAAGCAAATGTTAACATACATATTCCCATTATATTTGTAGTTATTTGACCTCCATATTGGTCCATCAACAAGCCTAGAGGTATTACTGCAAATGGGGTTATGCCTATAGTCATCGTAAATAAGCTTGTTACTCTCCCATGGTATATGGGGTCAATATTATCAACAAGTAATGCTTGGTCCAAAACTCTTCTGCCGGTTTCTCCAAATCCAAGTATTAAACAAAATAGTATTCCTAATAAATAAATTGGCACGTTTGATATTAATAATAAAGCTGTTCCACAAAGGAAACATGTTGATATCAACATCAATCCTCTTTTGGTTCGACCTAATGCCGCAAAGCTAACTGAGCCGATAAATGAACCGACTCCAATCATTCCGGACATTATTCCTAGCTCTACAGGCCCTTTTTCATATACCAAATCTATATAAGCAGGTAAGAGCATACGGAATGGGAAGGAAAATGCTACAAAAGATCCTCCAATTAATATCAACAAAAGAACTAGTTTGTTCGAATATGCGTATCTTACTCCTTCCGCTAGATCAGGCCAGAATTTTTTAACTGGCCTGGTGGCTTGTAGGGTGATTTTGTCAATGTTAATCAGCCGAGTACAAATAAGCGAAATCAAACATAATCCGACTACTGCGCAATAAGACCCTAGAGGACCTATATACTCATATAATATTCCTCCAATAATTGGCCCAACTAAAATAGTGATACTGAATCCGGCGCCATTCAGAGATATTGCGTTACTTAAAAGCCTTTTACCTACTAATTCAGGTAGCATTGATTGTCGAGCGGGAACGATAAATGCCCAAGCCGCTCCCTGTATTATTGATGCAACAAATAGATGTTGCCATAAAAGTTGGTCCAAATAAAGCAATGAAGTTACGGTTGCGGGTACTAGGGTAGCGATAATCTGTCCAAACGTCATGACTTTCTGCTTAGAAATCCTGTCCGCGAAAGTACCTCCAATTAAGCTGAGACTCAGCATAGAAAAAGTACCAGCACCACCTACCAAACCTACTTTGAAAGCCGAAGAAGTTAGTTCCCATACTAGGAAACCTCTAGCAACAGTTTGTATTTGCATGGCGCTCATTATTAAGATTAAACCAATCCATAACTTAAGGAAATTCGGATTCAAAAATGATGCAAATATATCAGCAAAATTAATTTTATATTTTTTCGTTGGGAAATTATCTTTAATTAGAGTATGGCCTTATTGAAAATCGATTTTGACAACGGTGTTGAATTTAAGAGATTATTAAGGGGCCCAGACTGTTAATTGCACTCATCTTTTGCAAGAAGGCATTAACAGGTGTTCAATCTGGACCCGGTATTTCTGCAAATTATCGTCCATAGGGTTGATTTCAACTTTGTTTACTACATGGTAGCATATATGCCAAATGGGTAATACTTTTGGAAAAATGTTTGCAGTTACAACATGGGGTGAATCTCATGGCGATGCGGTAGGCGTTGTTATTGATGGATGTCCCCCAAAAATAAAATTAGACGAATCTGATATACAGTCGGAACTTGATAGAAGAAGACCTGCACAAAGTAAAATAACCACTCAGCGAAAAGAACAAGATAAGGTTCAGATAATTTCAGGAGTATTTGAAGGAAGAACATTAGGTACTCCTATAATGATTGTTGTTTGGAACCAAGATGCGAGGTCAAAAGACTACAATCACATGAAAGATATATTTAGGCCTTCGCATGCGGATTATACTTATCAGATGAAATATGGTGTTAGGAATTGGAAAGGAGGTGGGAGGTCTAGCGCAAGAGAGACTGTTGGGAGAGTAGCTTCCGGAGCAATCGCCAAATTGATATTGAGACAGCAATATTCAGTTGAAATCATAGGTTATGTTAAGCAGATAGCTGATATGGTTTCTGAATTAGAACCTGAGGAAGTTGAAAGGTCTAACATTGAAAGCAATATAGTACGTTGTCCAGACCAAAAACTAGCCGACGAAATGATAAGTAAAATCGAAGAAGCTAGAAAGAATGGTGATTCGTTAGGTGGGGTCGTTGAGACTATCGTTAAAGGAATGCCTGTGGGTATAGGAGAGCCTGTTTTTGATAAATTAGACGCTGATTTGGCTAAAGGTATTTTGTCAATTCCTGCTTGCAGAGGATTTGAAATTGGCTCTGGATTTTCTTCAGTCACCATGACTGGTTCTTCGCATAATGATGAATTTCACATAAAAAATTCGGTAGTGCGAACTAAGACTAATTTTTCAGGTGGTGTACAAGGTGGGATATCTAATGGAGAGAATATTATTTTGAGAGCAGCTTTTAAACCAACGGGCACTATAGTTAAAGAACAGCAAACCGTGGATATTTATGGTAATGAAGTTGCTTTTAGTGCAAGAGGTAGACATGATCCATGTGTTTTGCCCCGAGCTGTGCCAATAGTAGAATCAATGACGGCATTGGTTATACTTGATCATATCTTGAGACAACGTGGTCAAGTCGGTTCGGTCATGAAAAATAATAATTCTAAAGCCTGATTTCCTTGTTTTAGTGCTATTAATTATCTGAATCTAAGATTATGACGTCCTAATTCATTGATAGAAGTACATCCCATCAATTTCATTCCCCGTTCTATTTCTTCCTGCATTAATCCCATAGCTCTTTCTACTCCTGCTTCTCCTGCGGCTGCCAAAGCATAAAGGTACATTCTACCGCCGGAGCATGCTTTAGCACCAACTGAGAGAGCTTTTAGAACATGTGTCCCTCTTCTAATTCCTCCATCACATATTACATCTATTTTATCGCCTACAGCATCCACTATTTCGGCCAACTGGTCAAATGGAGCACGCGAACCGTCAAGTTGCCTTCCTCCATGGTTGGATACCATTATTGTTGACGCGCCAACATCTATTGCTTTTTTTGCATCTTCAACTGACATTATCCCTTTTAAGCATAAATGTTTTCCCCATTTTTTATTTATATCTTCAATGGTCTTCCAGTTCATGTTTTGATCCAGCATTGAAGTGAAGTAATCTCCTACAGAAACTGTTACATTAGTTCCTTCTTTAATATGGCTTTGTAGCTGTGGCAGTTGGAATTTTTCTCTCAATAGGTAATTTAGACCCCAACTAGGGTGCGTAGCAAAACTTATCATACTACCCAAAGTTAATTTAGGTGGAGAAGTAAATCCAGTGTAAAAGTCTCTTTCCCGATTACCTCCAACTATTGTATCTACTGTTACAGCAATTGCGTCAAAATTATTCTCTATACATTTTTCAATCATACTATTATTAAGACCTTTGTCTTTATGAACATATAATTGAAACATTTTCGGCGAATTATAATTTTTTGCTATTTCTTCAATACTCACCGTCGCTAAAGATGAGATTCCAAAAAACGTTCCATATTTCTCCGCTGCTTTAGCAACTGCTCTTTCCCCTTGATGGTGAAATAATCTTTGTAGTGCAGTAGGTGAGAAGAAAAGAGGTAAATTGATTTTTTTCCCCATTACCGAAACACTAGTATCAATTTCTTCCACACTTTTTAAAATGTTAGGAACGAGGTCGCAATTTTCAAAAGATTTAGTATTTTGAAGTAAAGTAATCTCGTCATCAGCTCCTCCGTCAATGTAATTGAAAATCGGAGAAGGCAATCTTTGCTTTGCAAGGGATCTGAAGTCTTTTGAATTATGGCAATTCTTTAATCTTCTAAACATTGTTTACTCCAGTTCCATATTTTGTGGTTATTTGCCGATTACTGTAATTAATTTCGTAGATGATATACTGCATTACTGGTTTTTAATATTAATACAGTATTTGCCAAACTTAAACCGCTAGGAAGGTATCCGACAATCATATTTGGAATTTCACTTGGTAGGATTTCTTAAGAAGTCGAAATCACATCCTTCATCTGCCTGAAGGACGTGTTTTTTATAAAGTTGAGTATATCCAGATTCTTTTTTTGGATTATCGTTAGTATGGTTCTTTAATCTGTTTTTAATTTCTGATGGCTCTACTAATAATTCAAGTTTTCGTTTATTCACGTCCAGTTTAACAGTATCCCCTGTTTTTACCGCTGCCATAGCACTATTTTCCAATGCAGATTCCGGTGAAACATGTACAACAACTGTCCCGAATGCAGTTCCACTCATCCTTGCGTCGCTTATTCTAACCATGTCACGAGTTCCTTTTTTGAGTAGTTTATTAGGAATTGGAAGAAATCCCCATTCTGGCATGCCTGGTGCACCTTTAGGTCCTGAATTTTTTAGGACCAATATGTCTTCATCTTTTATATCCAGATTCTCCGAGTTAATGTTATCTGTTATTTGGTCATGGCTGTCGAAGACAATAACTCGTCCTGTATGATTAAGTAATTTAGCAGAAGCGGCAGAATGCTTGATTACGGCACCTTTTGGTGCTAATGAACCCCTTAATACCGCTAATCCTCCTTCAGGGTAAATGGGGTCATCTAACGACTTAATCACAGCTTTATTGTCGTTGCGGGCAAATGTTGCGAGTTCAGATATTTTTAATCCAGACACACTTTTTTCTTCAGGACTTAATAAAGGACTGATTTCTTTTATCACTGCTTGCATTCCGCCAGCGTAATGAAAGTCTTCCATTAAAAATTGTCCTGATGGTTTTAAATTGGTAATAACTGGTGTGTTTCTAGAAAATTGATCGAATAAATCTAAGGGTAAATCTATTGATAATCTACCTGCTATAGCAGTTAGATGAATTATTGCATTTGTGGATCCACCAAGTGCGTGCAGACCAATTATTGAATTCTCGAACGCTTTATTTGTCATGATTTGTGAAGGTGTTATGTTTTCTGAGACCATTTTAACAATTTGAAATCCGGATTGTTCGGCTAGTTGATGTCTTCTGGAATCTACTGCTGGTATTGTTCCGTTTCCAGGTAATGCCATACCTAAAATTTCCGATAGACAAGCCATCGTTGACGCTGTACCCATAACCATGCAATGCCCTGGGCTCCTCAATATTGAGTTTTGAATTTCTTTCCACTCTTGTTCATTTATTTTTCCTGCTTTAAATTCTGTTTCATATCTTCGGCAGTCGGTGCATGCTCCTAGTGGTTCGGTTCTCCATCTACCGCTTAGTTGTGGTCCACTGGTGACTAATATAGATGGTATGTTCGCACTGGCAGCACCCATTAGCATTGCTGGAGTGGTTTTATCACATCCGGATAATAATACAACGCCATCTATAGGATTAGCCCGTATTGATTCTTCAACATCGATACTCATTAAGTTTCTATATAACATAGAAGTAGGTTTCATGTGGTATTCACCAAGTGATATGACAGGAAATTCTAATGGAAACCCACCCGCTTGCCAGATTCCACGTTTTACTGATTCAGCTAATTGTCTCAAGTTTTGGTTGCAGTGAGTTAGTTCACTCCAAGAATTGCATATGCCAATAATTGGTTTGTTTTCATAGGATCGAGGATTAAAACCTTGGGAATTGAAAGCAGCTTTCCTTAGCCAGCTATATAGTTCAGGCGTATCTAGCCAATTGCTACTGCGATTAATGTTTTGTTTTTTGGAACCCAATTAATGTATTGAATCAACTAAGTTAAAAATTAATATAAAGCTATACATCCAACTAACGTACGAAAATAAATATACCAAGAATCATTTTTAGCATAATAGTATTTAGAGGGCGCATAAATACGATTTATGGAGAAAAGTAAATTCAAATTAATTGGGTTATTCCAAATTGGCAACGTTGGAAAGGGCAAAGTTATTTTACATATAGCAGTTTTGATACTAATTCCAATTTTTTTGATATCATTTAA
>VFGY01000040.1 GCA_009392195.1 SAR202 cluster bacterium
GTAGAAGTTGATTGCGGAGTTGGTTCAGGTGTTGGAGTAGAAGTAGGTTCTGGTTTCGTTGGAATAATAGTGGATATAGGATCATTTAAAGAAATAGTTTCTTTATTAGCAACTTTATTTTCTGGCGTTTCGATTCCTGTCTCTGCAGTTAGTCTAATGAAAAACACTATCGCTATAAATATCAAAATAACTGCTGGAATAATAAACAATAAATTATTAGATTTCTGTTTTGAAGGAATATCATTTGGTTGGGTTTGCTTTTTTTTAAGAAGGGTTCGATTGGTTTGTGGAAGCTCGTTATTTAGATCAGCTTTTTGTCGTTTAGGAAAGGTTTTATTTGCTTTTGAATCTAAAGAGGATCCACAATTTTGGCAAAACTCGTCCGGCCATAGATTAGTGCTTACGTTTTTGCATTCTATGCAAATAAGGGTCGGTGGTGTTTTCGAGGATTCTATTTCAAATAATTTTTCACCGCATGAAGCACAAAATTCAGCATCATCAGCGTTATTGGTTTTACAATGTTTACAAAGTTTAGTCATAGGATTATTTGTCAAAAATTCTCAACTGATATTTAACATCTATAATTACACGATATAAATTATTATAAAATATTTACATATTAATCGATTCAGGTCTAGTTAAAATTATTAAAAGCAGTTGAAACAAAAGGATTTAATTGATGTATACTTTTGAGTGTGTGAAACATATCCCTTTACACAATCTGAGAACTATGGGAAGAATAATTTACCTGCAACGCATAATCGCTTCGGTAAATAACGAAACATATGAAGGTCAATACATAAGGAGTAAATTTAATGAATCAAGAACAACTTAAGTCATATATTCAGGGACCAATAGCAACCGTACCTACGCCATTTGATAAAAATTTCGAAGTTGATTACGGTAGGATGCATCAATTATCCCAATGGTGGGTTGAAAATGGACTTGTTAAAGGTAAAGCTGTAATTAAAGTTGCCGCAGCAATGGGAGAAGGTCCTATGCTTACTGACAATGAATGGCCTGCTTTGTTGAGGTCTACAGTGCAAGCAAGTAAAGGAAAAGCTAGCGTGGTATGCGGATTACATTATAAAGATACAAAACGTACTATAGAAGACGCCAAGATTGCACAAGATATGGGAGCGAATGGGTTACAAGTATGTCCTCCTATATTCAATGCTCCTTCTCAAAAAGATATTTTGAACTATTTCAGTGACCTATCTGATGCAATTGATATTGGAATCATGGTTTATCACACTCACTGGTTGAGAGGAGGAAGAATAGAAGTAGATACTATATTAAAGATGTCTGAAATAGAAAATATTGTTTCTATCAAATGGAGTAACCCTGCGGACGTAGCATTTGATGAAATGTCAAAATTTTCCAAAAGGTTCAATGTGATAAATAACGGAGGTGATCCTGTCACAGCTCATGAATTAGGAGGAAGAGGTTATATAAATTTGACAGCTCATTCTTATCCTAAACATGATTTGAAGATATGGGATTTGATGGAAAACAAACAATATGATGAAGCTAGAGCTCTGTACAAGAAAGTCGATGAGCCTCTAAGAAAAATTAACGAAAAATTTAATGAACGTTCTGGAGGCCAAGGAAGAATTGTTAAAGGTATGATGGCACTTATGGGACTACCATGTGGTGCCTCTAGGCCTCCATCAGAACCAATGAATGTAAATGAACTTAGTGATCTTAGAGCAATTCTAGAGACCTTTGATTGGCCAGTTCAACTTACAGCTGAAGAAGCATATAAACAAACCGTTTAATTTAACGTAAACCCAATAAAAGGCTTAAATTGGAATATAGAATACTTGGTAGCACTGGAGTGGAGGTTTCTACTGTAGGAATTGGCTGTTGGCAAATGGCTTCAGATGGCAGTTGGGGTAAAGACACCAATGACCAACAATCCATAGAAACTATACATAAAGCCCAAGATCTCGGAGTTAATCTACTTGATACTTCAGCTAGCTACGGTAATGGACATAGCGAACAAGTTATTGGTCAAGCATTAAATGGAAGGCGTTCAAATTTCGTAGTAGCGAGCAAAGTTAAACCTGATGTCGAAGAAAATGATGGTGAGGGAGCAAGAAAACAGATCATAGAAATTTGCGAAGGTAGTCTAAATCGACTGAAAACTGACTACATTGATATATATCAACTTCATAAAGATCCGTCAGATTTACAGATGCCATTTGTAATGGACGCAATGAATTTATTGCAGCAACAAGGAAAAATCCGATTTATCGGTAGTTCAACCAATAATATTCAGATATTACAAAAATTATTGAAATATGGGGATATAAGTGTAGCTCAAATTGGATATAACCTTATTAACAGGGGAGGGGAATCAACATTGAAGTTTGCTAAAACCAACAATATTGGTACGTTAATTCGTATGCCTTTAGCTTCTGGAGCCTTAACAGGAAAATATTTTAATGTTGATTTGAATTTCACTCCGGGAGATGTACGTGAAACTAGATTTACATCAGAAAAATCAGTGGCTGGTTTAAAAAGATTGTCTGATCTATTATTCCTAACTAAAAATAAGAAAAGAACAATGATTCAGGCTGCATTGAAATTCGTTTTGGATACCGAAGGAGTGTGTTCGGTTATCCCAGGAGCCAAAAACATAACTCAACTGCAAGAAAACGCTGGATCTGTAAATGTTGAATCACTTTCAATGGAAGAAAGACAACTTGCCATGGAAATAGCAGGTGAAGTAGGAAGTTTCTCAAATTTAGGAGTCATACAAAGTTAATTTACATTTCAAAAATATTTTCTTTCGAAATAAATCATGAATGATGATTTGAATTGTTATTCTTCGTTTGAAACTTATACTTCATACAAAAATTACAAACTAAATGAATTAGTAGGCTCTATAGAAATAACATCATAATAATGCGTTATTGTTCGATTCAGTACAGGGTCATGGATACCAAAATGGAAATCTATTGGGAAATCAAATTCTCCTAAATCGGTTTGGCCTTTGTATATATCATTTGGAAGGTTATCAACTAACGGTCCCGAACCTCCTAATAAGACACTACCTTCTTGTAGAATCCAATCTTCTTGATCTATGTAATAAGTTATATCTAACAGTTCAGACAACGAATAATTTTGATAATCAACTAGACCCTCAGGTCCAGTTATTTTGCTACTAACTATTATCCTATCCCAGTGATTTTTAATTTCTTCAAATTCCCATGCATCTTGTGCTATGACAGACGGAACCATTTGTTTACTTTTAGCAGTATCTTCAATTTTGCCTAACATTTCAGTCCACATGAGTCCAACGCTTCTATCATTATGATCACTACCCACAGATAAATATAGTTTTTCGTTTTCTGAAAAAATAACGAATTCAGCTTCTCCTGAAGTTTGAGACCCTTGAACTTCAATTTTAGATTCATTGGTTAAAAGATAACGGCTTTTAAAAGCAATACCGGCAGGTTCGTGCATTTTGGTACCGGAATTTTGTATGTTATCAATGTATTTTTTCGTCACCCCTATGTTTCTTGAAGAGTTTCGTGAGCATCCAATTTTTTTAACATCCAAATCAACAAAATATGGTGGTTTTGTCAAAGGGATTATTTTCATAACCAATTTGTTGTCAAATAGCATCACATATCTCCTGCCGTGATCGTTTTTCAATCTAGTTATTCGGGGATTATATAACACATTTGATTTGAACTAGAAATATTCTTCTAATCGTGGATATTGTTTTTTTGTTATGAATGCTAGTATCTCATCTAATGTAGGTTGCACTTGAACATGACACCTATATACTAAATACAAACATTTTGAGTACTAAAATAGATAAATTGATCAAAAACCAAAACGTTAATAATGATTTTGAAATCGGGCCTGAATCGTGGTGTTCGTATGATTACCATGCAAGTGTAATAACTGGAACCAATAATTTTGTACTTGCTACTCATGAAATAACTGGAGGAATTAACGATTCTGGATATATCTGGACTGATCAAACTAGATGGAGTGCAGATACACCTGAAAATCCTATTTCAATATTGCCATTAATTTATTATAGGAAATGGATGAACCTTGGGCCAATTAATCTTATCGATTCAAAAATCTCACTTTATTTGAGAGGTGACAATCTACAATTAGATGGAGCTAAGTGTTTTTTTTGGGTCTTATATAACAATACAAGATGGCATTATACCGATGTTCCTTTGGTTATAAGTGAAAACGAATGGGCTAATGAACCTCAAATATTTTCGTTAAGTACTGATGAATCAAAATGGAATAATAGTTGGTCGATTATACCTGATAAACCTGAATCGTTATTAGCAGTGATTACAAATTGCGAAAGTTATGGGTTTTCGTTCGTTGGGTTCAAAAAAGAAGTAACCGGTCGTATAAGTATCGATCAATTTAAAATCACAGTCTGATAATCAAGAATTTACATGTTGCGTTATATAACACAAAGATTATTTCTTGGAATCATAACTCTATTAGTCCTATCAGCTATTTCCTGGATCATAATTGAACTTCCACCTGGCGATTATGTCGATATGTATGTTGAAGAACTATTGGGTGGAGGTGGAGATTATTCATTAGGAGGAGGTTATATTGGGGATGTTATGGAAAAAAATCTCCGCAGAGAATATGGCTTAGATGCTCCAACTCATGTGCGATATGCTAGATGGTTATGGAGAATGATGAAAGGAGATTTAGGTTTATCGCTTGAATTTGGTGAACCAGTTACAGAAGTGATTGGTGAAAGACTACTTTTAACAGTTATACTAGCTGGTACGACTGCGGTATTTGCCTGGGGTTTGTCAATACCGATAGGTATTTATACGGCTGTTCGACAACACAAAACTGAAGATTATGTTTTTACGTTTTTAGGATTTTTGGGACTGGCTGTTCCTGACTTCCTTTTGGCTCTTTGGTTAATGTGGGTATCTTTTTCATACTTCAATACAAGTATAGGTGGATTATTTTCTCCTGAATATTTGAATGAGCCATGGTCTATCGACCGAGTAAAAGATCTTTTGAAACATTTATGGATAGCTGCTGTGGTAGTTGGTACCGCAGGTACAGCAGCTCTCATTCGAGTTATGAGAGCTAATCTACTCGATGAATTGAACAAGCCATACGTGATCACAGCTAGAGCAAAAGGTTTATCAGAATGGAGAGTCATACTGAAATATCCAGTACGATTAGCAATGAGTCCTTTGGTTAGCACTTTGGGTTATTTACTTCCATTTTTGATTTCGGGAAGCATTATAGTATCTGTGGTATTGAACCTCCCAACCGAAGGACCTTTGTTGTTAAGGGCTCTTCTTACGGAAGATTTGTTTATTTCTGCATCAATTGTTCTAGTCCTAGGAGCTATGACAGTAATTGGAACTTTTATATCTGATATTTTGTTAGTTTTGCTCGATCCTAGGATCAGGTTGATGAATAATTGAAATTTAAGCAGGATTTATTGTAAATGAATATATGCTTGAAGATTTCAAATAAAATTTTAATCTTATTTTTTTGCCATTCAAGTGATTAAGATTAACGTGGTTGCGCCAAGTAACTTTATGATTAACGGAATCACTGTCGAATATAGCGCTGTCATATACCCTAGTTCCATCTATTTCATTTCCAGATTCATCTAAAATTACTACAGCGATCGTACCATTATTTGTTTTGGCATTTATAGTAAGATAACCTCCATGGCAATCTATGGGTTTGGTAGTAATGTATCCAGTTTGATTGCCAGCACTTAAGGATACAAATCCGTCAATTCGTAACTTAGCTAGGCTACCTCTAGAATTCCTGTATTTACTTCCGTGGTCACCGTCAGTTGATGTGTAGTAAAACCATAATTCGTCACCCATTTGTATCGGGCCATTTGTTGATGCTAACATTCCTTGGTCGTAAGTACCGGGCTCTCCTAAAGGTATAAATGCTTGTTCATGATCAACTTTATTCCAATTAATGCCATCGTGGCTGACTGTCAAATGGATATCCATTGTTCCAGTTCTTCTTGGTTTCGGTTCTTCTTTGTTAACATGAAAAACCCATAAAAGCCCAAGATATAAATCGTGGTATTTAAAAACCGGCATAGCGTAATATTCAATGTATGGTTCTGATTCAGTTGGTTCTAAAACTGTTACTGGTTCTGACCAATCAATGAAATTTTTGCTAACTGACCGACCTATAACCCTAATATACTTGCTTCTATCTTTTGGACCTCCTGGTCTTATGTACGCTACATAACAATTATGTGCCGAGTCCCAACCGTAAACGGAATGTGTGTCGCCTGTATTGTATAGTACAGGATTCTTTTGGTATTGATTCCAATGTATTCCATCTTTGGAAAATGCAACTGAACCTGATGCAGTATTTTGTGTTTGCCACATATCATAATCCCAAAAAAGCATTTTGTATCTTTTATTTGAATCAGGCTCATTTGGTTCGTAAATTACGTTAGGAGTACATCCGCTAGCTAATATCTGGTTAGTCCGTGTTTTTCCAACGGTATAAATATCATATTCAGGTTTATCCCAATGTATGCCGTTCAACGAAGTTGCGTATCCTACACGGTAGTTGCCATCAATCCAATTTTGGTACCAAGCTTTAAGGATTCCAGTAGCCTCATCTTTCAATACAGTTCCTAGGAATCCTACGTTAAACTCCCAAGGTTGGCTCGGCCGTAGAATTGGGTTCGCGGCATATTTTTTTGGTTGGTTTAATGTTTTATATGTGTTATAAGTTTCATCGATTATCGTGTCATCAATGAACAAATATTTGTTAGCAACAGAATTGTTAATATTTGTCATAAAGTATATTCAGTAACCCTATTTATAGGAATAATTTAATTTTTGGGATTTTATAAACATTGATATTGTTTTATTTCTAAGCCTGTTAAAATATTATTTATTTATTCCATCATTTGGTCTATTTAGTCGTACAGTGTATTAAAACACTTTGGCGGCTTGATATGAATAACCATTATACGAATATTTATCGAACAAGGAAACGAAATGTCCATCAAATCTATTGTTAGTTTTTGCGCAACACGACCACTAATCGTTGTAGGGTTATGGATACTACTCATGATTGCTTCTGGTTATCTTTCACAAACGTACCTGGACGATGCACTTAAAGGAGGACAGGGTACGACCAAGGACCTTGAATCTAATTTAGCCCAAAAATTGAAAGATAGAAAGATGACTGAATTTAACCAAAAACAGCAAACTTCTAATGCCAGCCAATCTACAAACGAAACTAGTCAAAAATCAGAGGATGGAAATAAAGACTCCCAAGGACCAAATTCAGATAATTTGTTGTTAGTTACCTCAAATAAACATCAGTTCCCTTCAATAGAATTTGAACAATCTTTGAACGCATTTTTCAGTCATATTCAAACCGAAATAGATAAATCTAATGTAGATATTGATATAGGCACACCATCCGATTACCAAATAAACGTTTCTGAAGATAAATCCACTATATTGGTTTCAGCACCTTACGTCGCTGGAAATTTAGTTGCACCTCTTGTTCATTTAACTGAGCAATCAAGCAATCAAGATTTTCAATATTATTTTATCGGCACTGCATCTATTGAACATACTTTTCAAGAACTTGCTGAAAAAGATTTAGTTACTGGTGAAACAATTGGGATTTCCGTAGCTATTATAATTTTAGCACTTGTTTTTGGATCTGTAATATCAGCTCTGATTCCTGTTGTTCTAGCGATAGTAGCGATATTTGTTTCGATTGGCGTCGCAGCTATTTTGGGGCAGTTTGTAGACCTTAATGAATTCGTGCCAAATATTATGACCATGATGGGTCTTGCTGTTGGTATAGATTACTGTTTATTCGTTCTTTCCAGGTATAGAGAAGAACGACAAAAAGGATACGAAAAAAGAGAAGCTATTGTAAATTCAGGTACATCAGCGGGTCGAGCTGTCATATATAGTGGCATGACTGTCGTTTTGGCACTTGTAGGAATGTTTGTAATACCTGAAAAAACTTTCCAAGCATTTGGTGTAGGAGCGATATTGGTTGTTTTCGTAGCCGTATTAGCTGCAACCACTTTGTTGCCCGCTCTTATTGGGATTTTAGGAGACAAAGTTAATGCTGTCCACGTTCCCAAAATGTTAACAATTGTTTTATATGCGATTGGATTTATGGTTGTTGCAATTACCCAAGAATTGGGACCAAAACTTTTGTTTGCATCCGGTGGCGTTATGGTAATCCTGATAATTTTGTCATTACTAAGAAATAAAGGAATTCCTTTAGGGTTTTTAACTTCAAAATCTAAGTCCGAAGAAAAAAGAGAAGGGTTCTGGGATTGGGTCACAAAGAAAGTAATGAATAAGCCATATATCAGTATGTTTATTGCAGCAGGATTTTTGATTATACTTGCCTATTTTTACTTGGATTTAGAAAAAGGAACTAGTGGTATTTCTGTATTGCCCGAAGAAGAACCAGTGAAAATCGGATTCACGTTATTGAATGATAAATTCGGTTTTGGTTCAGACGCTCCTGCGATAATTGTAATCGATGCAGACACCCAATCTGTCCCGGTAAGGACAGCCATAAATAATTTAAAGTTGAAATTATCAGAAGACAAAGGTTTTTTGGATCCTGATATAAATATATTGCCATCAGTAAATTTTGCACAATTAAATTCCAAGATCCCGGGTGACCCGCAAAATCAAAATGCATTAAATTCCATAAAACGCCTACGTGAGCAAATCATTCCGGAATCTTTTGAAGGTGTCGATTCTACAACCTATGATATATATGTAGGAGGAACATCGGCTGAAGTTGTTGATTCAGTTCAATTGACAGACGATTATTTCCCAATTGTTCTAGGTCTTGTTTTGGTTTTAAGTTTAATCTTGTTACTATTTGCGTTTAGATCTATAACTATATCTATAGCATCAATAATAATGAATTTATTATCGGTCGGAGCTTCATATGGATTGTTAGTACTTGTGTTCCAAAAAGGGTTTATGATTGGAATATTTGGGTTTGAGCAAGTTGACCAACTAGAATTCTGGTTGCCGTTGTTTATGTTTAGCATTTTGTTCGGACTATCAATGGATTATCACGTGTTTATGCTAAGCAGAATCAAAGAAAATTATGATGAAACAGGTTCTGCAGATGATTCAGTGGCTTTTGGATTGAGAAAAACGGCCAGCATTATAACCGGAGCAGCATTGATTATGGTTGCTGTATTTGGCGGATTTGCTTTAGGTGATATCGCTTTTTTCCAATCTATGGGATTTGGATTAGGAGCAGCAGTTTTGATTGATGCAACTGTAGTCCGTTCAATATTGGTCCCAAGCATAATGAAAATGCTGGGGTCTAAAGCATGGTATTTACCAAAATTTTTGAATTGGCTACCGAATATTTCAATAGAAGGTGCCGCGCCAAACAGTGAAAACGATAAAAAATAGGAACCACACTCTCACAATTTATAACCTATTTATTTATCATCATAGTAGCTGTTTTTTCAAAATAATTCTGTAAGGTTTTTAATTCGCCTTGGTTTATGTCCATAGATTTTAATGCTGAAATCATATGTGAGACCCAAATGTTACGTTCCTTATCCCCAATAGGGAATTGCATGTGCCTGCTTCTTAACCTGGGATGTCCACGTTCCTCTGAATATTGTTTTGGTCCTCCCCAAAACTGTATCAAAAATTTAGCTAAATGTGATTTTCCTGGTTCGAGATCCTCTGGGTACATTGGTCGCAATAATTCATCTGATTCAATAAAGTCATAAAATTTATCTACCAATTTGTAAAAAAAAGCTTCACCACCAAGCTTGTCGTATATATTAGAAGAGGCAATATTAAATTGATTCATTGATAGACTGATACATTTACTTTATATTTTTACCGAAACAATAAAAACCAGATTAATATAATCAAAGCTGTAAACAATTCAATCACTACGATAATTTTTATTAATTTTGACAAATTGTACAGCCCTATTTCAACTCAGTATTGACATATAATTATCTGGTTATTTGATTTGTGAGTATTCAAAATAGATATGAATATTTCATCCATATCCTTTTGAAAATTAACAATGTGATTTATCTTTGGATATTTTTTTTAATTTCAACTTGGATTTGCTGCGATGGATTTTTTTAAGGTAATCTTGTTTTTGTTTGATTTTATTCTTCAGGGATTCATCATCATTGGCTTGTGTATCCATTTTTTCCTCTAAATTCGAACCTTTATGAAAAAGTTATATGAAATCTTAGTTACTTGATTTATCTTTTGATGAAAAATGTCCCGTCCCAGTTATAACCATCTTCTTTAAAATATTGAATTCCATCAATTTTTTCTATAGTGTTTTCTGCTAAAAATCTAATGAATTTGCCTTTTACTACTTTTCCGGCATGTGCGGATTGAGTCAATTTCCCGTTTTTTTCTATCATGAAATTAATTTTTATTAGGTTATTGTGAGGATTTAATGCTTTCCTGTGGGACACAGGTAATAGATCTAAAATCAATTCTTCATTTTGTATATATTGCGATAGTATAGGTTTCCAGAAATTTGCTAGAGACAAAACTTCCATTTTCAACTTGTAGTTGGGTATTAATGTATTTGGTTTTATAATGCCAAATAATCCGCTTAAGATTCTTAAATTGTTGTTAATATATGATTGGCTTTTATCATCTAAAGATTTCCAATCCAGATGTTTAAATACAATACCAGTGTATCTTTCGATTGCTAAAGAACATTCGCTGTTAAAAACATTAAGGTTTTGTTGATGTAATAATGTTGCTTTTTCCAGCGAAGTTCCGTAAATACTTGTTAATTCATTTTTTTTAAAATCCCTCAATAAACTTAATATTTCAGTTACCTGTGAATTAAACATAAATTCAGTATCACTGAATTTTATAGTGCTGGAATTTAGGGAAGATTTTCCTTCGCTTGGTGGTGTTAGGATTAACATTTATTATTTCCACATATACTTTCAATATCTATTTCGCAACCAATTTTTGAAGAAGTAGTTTAATTTGCCGTAATTCTTCCAAAATTTGTGCTTCTAATGGATTTGGGTCATTATTAGGTTCGGTTACGGTATCATCCAATCTTGTTTCCAAACTTGGAGTTTTCATTCCAAGTTTTTCTCTAATTTGTTGTCTTATTTGGTTTCGAGATTGTTCATATTGTTCTGGAGTTGGCATTTTATTCACTCTAATACAAAGTATCTATCATATTCCAATTGAATATATTTGTATCACCGCTGGTATTTGGAACGTAATATCATAGATGCTTTAACTTCGTTAGATATTTTGCTGAACGCTTCGTCTATAGGTATATCTGCAGCGCTTCCTGGAGCGAACCCACAGTCTGGGTGTAACGTAATCCTTTCAGGAGTAACATATTGTAATGCTTTTTCCACTCTAGAAACAATTTCTTCTGGAGTGTCTATATGTTCTCCTCTGCAATCAACACATCCTAATCCAATATCAAAACGTTCATCTAATTCCAAAAACACACTTTCGTCTCCTGCAACGGGAATTGTGAATTCAAACATGATCATGTCGAATTTGAGGTTATTCAAAAAAGGAATAATAGGTAAATAACCGCCTTCAGCTATCCAACCAGATCTTCCTTTATTACGTCGGCATAAATGTAAAGCTAATTTAATTCCATCGATCCCTTCAACTATTCGATTAAGTACATCGATGCTATATTGTATTTCTAATTCAGGGTTTTTATATTTTGACCTAATTTTGGGATCTACAAAAAGACATAAGTGGGGATCGTCGAATTGCGCTATAGAAACACCTTCATCTCTTAACTTTATTAATTCCTGTCTAAGAATAGGAATTAAATTTTCAGTAAAATCTTTTCTTGTTGGATAAATATTGGAAGATAGGTTTTTGTCCCACATTCTTTCAGCGATAAGATAAGGAGATGGAAGTGCCACCTTGATTGCACTTTTGGAATATTTTTTTATAGTTGACGCTTCACGTGCAAAAAGCCCAGGGTTTTTGGGGATCATTTTAGATGTGACAGTATGCCATGTTTGGTTTTCGCCATTGACATTCCTTATTGTTAATTCAAATCCAGAGCATATATCAGCTATAACTCCAATGTATGATTTTCTCCTCCATTCACCATCTGAAATTATGTCTATACCAGCTTGGTCTTGCATCTCGATAATGAAAGGAACTATTCTATCAATTGTGTTTTGAAATTGAGTTGTTTGATTATTAATAGTTTGGTATTCAATCATATCTTTTATGTATTGTGGTCTGGGCATTGACCCCACTGTTGTAGTTGGAAAAAGGTGATTAATCATTAGGATTTATTTCCCATTCTTTTTTTGCTAATTCATAATCTTGTAAAGTATCAATTTCATGGTAGTTGCCATGGACCGGTACATAATGAATATCGACGCCGTTTTTTATCATATGATTAAATAAATGGATTAAATAAGCTAACCTAAAAGGCTTGTCTTCAGTAAATATTCCATCTAATCCTAACGAATCATTTACTGAATCGTAAAACTCTAGAAAACATTTAGCACCTTTAGAATTCATTTTAAGAACCCCGGTAAATTCTCCTGAAGCTTTTACTGGATCAATAGTTCGGGAAATTTCTACAACTTTGTTACCATCAACTATCATCTTCTCTGCATCTGATTCAGGATGTTGGCTACGGTGTTTATATCGATTCCTCCAATCGGTATCCATCACAACAGTAATATCATGTTGCGATTGTTTTAAAAGTGCAACTGCGTCATCTTTAAAAAGAGTATCAGTATAAGATGAATAAAATCCATTTTTCATATAATCTCGAGCACAGTTCAATGAAAAAAGTATGTTAGTAGTGCTCCATTGGTCGTTCTTAACAAATTGAAAATCGGGATATTTTTCCATGACAACTTCACTAAGGTAACCAGCTATATATACATGTTTAAATGGACCATGTGTATTAAAGGCTTTTAGGGTCCAATCTAGTATAGATTTCCCCGAAATTTCGGTGAATCCTTTTGGTTGAGAAGTTGTCAGAGGCATAAGCCTGTTTCCACGTCCCGCCCCAATAAAAATAACAGTATTTACACTTATGATGTAATCTCCTTACCTAGGCTGCTTTTCATAGTTAACCGAATCATCCGAAAGCATATCTTTTTCTCAACACCTAATGGTTTAATCAATAATGAAGTAAATTTGTTCATTTAGTTTATTCCGCTAATATAGTCAACTTTGTCGGTTCGGTGTCTTTATAAGTAATCGTTCCAGTTATTTCAATTAAATTAATATTGTTTTCTTTATCAACCCAAATATTGACTGTCAAAACACCAGACTGTTCTTCATCAATAATATGTTTCATCCCTTGCTGGTTGATTTCTCCTGTTAGTCCTCTGTTAGATACATTATCTATCCATTTTGAGGTTCCTTCCTGAATATTAGTAATACTTGAAATGAATGTACTGATTTTAGCGGATGATACACCATCCTGACCGTTTATCTTAAATACTCTAGAATCAGTAGACATATTGTTTGATAATTGATCTATTGTATCTGCAATGCTTAAGATCACCGTGGGAGTTGGAGTAGGACCGTATTCAGAACGCTCCGCTTTTGGTCCAGCATAATGGGTTCCTCCAGTCCCTACTGACTTCGAATCTGAACTTTGGCATGCATTCATTGGGTCTTCGAAATATATAAAGAATCCATGGTGCTCAAAGTCAATAATGGGTACGCTTCCACCACCGATAAGTTTTTCAGTTTTAAACCAAGGAGAGGGCATCAAGTTTAATGTATATTGGTAAATTCCTATTATTTTCCCGTTAGCATTGTACATTAATACATGATTCGAACCGTCTTTTTGAAAATATTTGCCTCTTCCTGGAGAACAAAAGAATGGGTCAATCCATCCATTGGAAATCGCTATATTGGAATCAATTGGTATTGAATACGAAGGAAGAGTTGTGTTTGATACTAATTTCGATTCGTAATCATTATCAGAAGAACAAGCTTTAGCCGGGTTTAAAAGAAATATATATGACCCATAATGTTCATTTTCAATAATAAAAGATTTATCGTTTGTTTGAGGTCCTTTTGTTATAACCCAAGGTTCGGCCATTTCCTGAAGTGAATGTTGATAAATTCCTATCAAATTTTCAGAAGCATCAAAAATCAACTTAATGGAAGTTTCTTCAATGTTTCCATAATATATCCCCTCTCCATCGATGCAGTCTGAGATTTTATACCAACCGTTTTGTGAAGCTACCTTAGTGTTTGTTGGCAGATTATACTCTTTCCCTTTATCTTCTTCAGCTACCGGTATTATAAATCCGTCAAAGCCGGAAATCCTTAAAGATCCTCCTGTTGTTACCAAAATGGTATCAAATGGATATTTAGGTTTTGATAAAAACAAGAAAGTTATCACACCTACGATTAAAACCAAAAGGATTGCCCCACCAGCAGAGATGAATTTTTTGTTTGATAAAATTTGCATTAACCTTGATTGTCCTTCCAAATATAAAGTTCAGTCGTTTTTATTCAAGGTAATTATATATATTTGTTTTGGCAATAAATAGTATCAAACCCACCAATGGTTAAATACAATGTTAAGTTGATAATGTTAAATTGTTGATTTATTAGGCTTTGTAATTATCGAAATTTATTTATTGGTACAAGCAAAAAGTTTTGTTCTAACATTGATTCTATTAATTTTGGAATATTCCATAGATTCTATTTGCTTGTCAGAATCATTATTTATAACTGTTGGGACCCTAGAAACAAATTCAGCAACGTCTCTGTTGTTATAGCATACAAAAGCTAATTCCAATTTTTGGATGTCATTGACTGCATTGATTTCAAAATCAGGAAAGAGCAGGGGACCGGTATCGACTTGAAACCGTTCTTTTTCTTTCACATAGTTCATTGTTTTTATCGGATATTCTATGATCACCTTTTTATTTTTGTCTTCAGATTCAAACTCTGTGGTAGCAATTATTGGGACTAGGTCTAAAGTAGCTTGGATTACTTCAGCGTCGTTTAACAACTCTTGTGCTTGATCGTAAAAAATCAAATTTGGTTCAAAATCAGATAATCCAACTTTAACGTCTTTCACAATATCCATGTCTTGTTGAGGCCGTAATTTATCTTTAACCTGTACATGGCCATGTCTGTAATGATTGTTCGAATATATACCTACAAATTCAAGGTTAGGATCGTTTTTCCACAAAATATCGTCACGGTACATCCATTCTGTACGGCATGGGGTTATCAAATAATACCATTCTGATTCACCTGATTGAGTATCCACGATTTGACATCTAGAATCAATTAAAATTCTGATTGTGTTATCCCATGGCATATGGCCTGGTTTCCTGTTATCTGTTGGATCATGTTTAGCAGTCCAGCTGATACTGCTGATTCCATAGTCACATATTTCCATATTTGTTCACCTAGTTCCTTAATATATTTATTAGTTATACAAAATATCGGTTTATGATACCAAACATTTCCCGAATTATAGTATTAATTCACCTGATTAATATATTTGAATATCAAAATCTGCGTTAACATATATAAATGCTAAAAACAATTAACAAATTTGCACTAGTTATTGTTATAACGGCGGTAATCGCTGGCGCTACAACATATGTGTTGAAACCTTCTAAATCAAACATAGTTGAACAACGAGTGGTATTGTCTAACGAAATTACTGGCGGGTTTGTACCAATGACCGGTGTTACTGTTGGTGCAGGAATATATAAAGATTTACCCACTACAGCTTCAAAAGCAATAAACGAAGGATGGATTGATTCTGTACTGTGTGCATCTGGCAAAGGACGTTACTTTTATAAACAGTCAACTTTAGAGCCGGTGCCGTATCTACTCATGTATGACATAAGAGACGAATTGATAGGTGTTTACTTTTACAGCATTTATGAAATGCCGAAACCATGGACACTCAAAGAAAAATTAAAACCTTTTTCAGAAACCATCTTAGATTTTGAACATTCAAACCTTATTTTATTTTTTAAAGATCCTGTTAATGCATGTCGTAGAGATGATAAAAACAGTGATGGTTCATTCAATTAATATTGACCATCAATCATAAAAATACAAAAATATATTTCAAAATACACACATCTTTTATCATTGTAGTTTAGCTTGACTCATTGTTATATTGAATTTGTAGATTCAAAAATTAAACCCTACGAACAAGGAACCATACCTGCAATTTCAAGATTTCCAACTCAATAAACAGTTATTTTTCAATATCGACAAGTTAGGTTATAGTACACCCACTGAAATTCAGGAAAATGCAATCCCAGTTCTTTTGGATGGAAAGGATATTTTAGGAATTGCTCCTACAGGTACTGGTAAAACCCTAGCATTTTTACTACCAGCATATGAAAAATTGTCAGCATTCCCGGGTAAAGGAATTAAGACACTCATCTTATGCCCAACGCGAGAATTGGCTCTACAGATTCACCAAAGTGCTCTTCAACTTGCATCAAATACAAAAATTAAAAGCACAGTTGTATATGGGGGTGTGAACAAAAAAAGTCAAGTTCAGCAAATCAAGCAAAACCCTCAAATTCTGATAGCATGCCCTGGTCGACTTCTTGATCATATTTCAGATCGCAAAGTTAATTTGTCAGGTGTTGAAACCTTGATAGTAGATGAAGCGGATCGAATGTGTGATATGGGGTTCATCGACGATATTGAAAAAATATTGAAATATCTTCCTAAGAAACGACAAAACATGTTTTTTGCTGCTACATTTCAAAAAGAAATACGTTATCTTGCCGACTCTATTTTAAACGAACATGTAACTGTACAAATAGGTAAAATCAAACCTGTTAAAACAGTTTCCCATTCAATATACCCTGTCATAGAAAAATTAAAAAAACGAATTATTATTGAATTATTGGAAACAACGCCAACAGGTCAAGTAATAATATTCGTTCGTACCAAACATAAAGCTGCATGGTTAGCTAAACATCTTTCCAAAAATAAATACAAGGTCGTAAGCTTACATGGCAACATGACTCAAAATAGACGGCAGCAATCTATAGATGGGTTTAGAAAAGGAAAGTACGATTTTCTAGTTGCTACTGATGTAGCATCCCGCGGGATTGACATAACAGGGATTTCACACGTTATTAACTTTGATATGCCAAATAATGCAGATGATTATATCCATCGGATTGGTCGGACAGGGCGAGCTGAAAATGTTGGTGAAGCTATATCTTTATTTTTGGAAGACGATGAATATGTATTGAGTAGAATTGAAAAAACTCTCGGGAATTCCATTGTTAAGAAACAATTAGATGGTTTTGATTATGAAGGGTTTGAGCCACTTAAATCCAAATCAAAACAGGTTAAACCAAGACTTTCTCAAAATAGAAAACCTAATTTCAGCAATAGAAACCGATTTAAAACAAAACGGACAACCAATCACAGATTTAGCAACAGGAAAGCCAAAGTTAAATAAATATCACTGAATTGGAATTATTATGAGTTTTGTAGTAAAACAACATTGGGCTCAGAAATAACTCCAGCTTGTTTCATTAATTCAACAAATTTTGGATTCCCGAACATTCCCTGTAATATCTCCACTGATGGTGCTTGCCCGATAACATATACTTTATTAGAGTCTTGGATTTCTCTATAAGGCGTGGCTTTGATACCGGCTTTATCTCTGTTTTCAGAATTCGATTCAAATCTTTCTTTCCAAATATTGAAATCTTTAACTTCATAATTGACAACAAATGTAACTGCCATAAATGTCTCCTATCATCATTCACTTGAACTGTATAGATTTAAACATATTTCAATCTATATGGAAATAACGACAACAGGTAAACAAGCATCTATAATTGATGTTATTCAAGTAGACCCTTTTGGTTTAAATAATTGATATAGAGTTTTTGAAATGAAAAATATAGACAATTCTCCTTTAGATTTGATGGCTGGCATTCATTCAACACCTGCAAGGAGATATCTATCCGATAAAAAAATTCCTGAGAAAATAATATGGTCGATACTAGATGCAGCCATTCGCGGTCCATCTGGTGGTAACACCCAAATGTGGTCATGGATAGTAATACGTAACCAAGATACCAAAAACAAAATAGCAAAATGGTATCTGGAGGGTTGGAATAAGTCATATGGTACCAAACGCGAGCAATTTGTTAGCGATATAGATGCCAAGAATAATCTCGGGCGAAAAAATTTCCTGAGTGCAGAGCATTTAGCAAATAATATTCAAGATGCACCCGTTTGGATTTTAGCGGTACTTCGAAACACAAATATATCAAATAACCCAAGAACAGGATCATCTATTTACGGTGCTGTACAAAATCTTATGTTAGCTGCACGTTACTATGGGATTGGTTCAACTTTAACCACTTTATATTCGGGTCACGAAAAACAAGTAAAACACCTCCTAGGGATTCCAACCGATGCAATGACTATGGCGTTAATTCCCCTTGGTTACCCTGCTAAAGGAAATTGGTCGCAACCCAAAAGAACTTCTGTTGAAGATGTCACTCATTGGGAGCAATGGAATAATTATAAAAACCAATGACGTGAAAATTATTTGACTCAGCGCGAAAAACATTAAACTTTACTTGGTTGTTAATTTATGCTAGTGTGAGGTGCGTACTTTCAATCTAGTAGGACCAATTCAAAAAATGAAATGTGACTATATAAAAGTAAATTACATTATGATGGACTGCTGTTGTAAAACCTTACATAAAAATGTGAGGCTACATTAAGCTGATAAACTAACTTACTTATAAACCACCAAATGTAAACCTCACAAATAGTGAGGTTTTTTTTTGGGATGAAATTTATTTGAATTGGCCAAAGATTTAAATTTAAACAAACAGGAGAAAAATATAATGAGTGAATACAAATTTGAAACTTTACAATTACATGCTGGTCAGGAACCGGATCCAACAACAAATTCTAGAGCTGTACCGATTTACCAAACAACTTCATATGTTTTTAACAGCCATGAACATGGACATAATCTGTTTACACTTAAAGAATTAGGTAATATATACACAAGGATAATGAATCCTACTACTGACGTATTTGAAAAACGAGTCGCAGCATTGGAAGGAGGGATTTTAGGTTTAGCGACTGCTTCAGGACAAGCTGCACAATTCACCGCCATAACCAATTTTATGACCGCAGGCGACAATCTGGTGTCTACTTCATTCCTGTATGGTGGAACATACAACCAGTTTAAAGCACAATTTCCAAGAATCGGGATTAATGTTAAGTTTGCGGATGGAGATAGCGTTTCTAGTTTCGAATCCAAAATTGACGATAAAACCAAAGCGATTTATATAGAATCAATAGGTAATCCAGAAATGAATGTACCGGATTTCGAAGCACTTGCTGACCTAGCCCACTCCAATGGGATTCCATTAATAGTTGACAATACCCTTGGAGCTGCTGGAGCAATAGTGAAGCCAATAGATTTTGGGGCAGATGTTGTTGTTCATAGTGCTACCAAATGGATTGGTGGACATGGAACCAGCATTGGAGGAATAATAGTCGATGCAGGAACTTTTAACTGGGGAAATGGAAAATTCCCGTTATTCACTGAGCCAAGCGAAGCATATCATGGTTTGGTTCATTGGGATACTTCAGGTTTCGAAAGCGATTTATGTAAAGCACTTGGTGTTCCTTCAAATAGAAATATCGCTTTTGGTATCAGAGCCAGGTTTGAAGTATTAAGAGATTATGGGGCTGCCCTTAGTCCTTTCAATTCATTTTTGTTTTTACAAGGCCTTGAAACTTTGTCATTACGTGTAGAAAGACACTCTGAAAATACCAGTGCTTTAGCAAATTGGTTATCGAATCATCCAAAAGTTGAATCTGTAAATTATCTAGGACTTCCAGGAAATCCGTACAAATCGTTGGCAGATAAATACCTCCAAAGAGGCTATGGTTCGGTTTTGACTTTCACTCTTAAAGACGGCTATGACGCTGCAGTAAAATGTATTGATAATTTAAAATTAGCAAGTAATTTAGCTAATGTTGGAGATTCAAAGACATTAGTAATTCATCCTGCATCAACTACACACGAACAGTTGTCTCCTGAAGAACAGATTTCTGCTGGTGTTGAAGCAGCAACAATAAGGATTTCCGTAGGACTCGAACACATAGACGATATTACAGCTGATTTCGAACAAGCGTTCGAAGCGATAAATTAATCTCATATACCTGTCTTCTGCGGCCATCATAAGCCGTGGGAGACAGGGTATGAGGAGTTGAAATGTCCTTAATACTTCCTTCAGATTATCACTCGATAGACATAATCAAACGTAATGAAGATATTCGTTGGATCCCTGAATACGAAGTCGGTGATTATCAATTAACAAAACCAATGAGAATCGGCATATTGAATCTAATGCCACTAGGTCATCAATATGAATTGAACATCTTGAATTCCATCGGATTTACAAATTTTGATGTTCATCCAGTATGGTTTAAATTGAAGACCCATAATTACACTACATGGCCGGAAGGTTATGTAGACAAATATTATACTAATTACGAGAAAATTGATGATGTTGAAGCACTAGATGGATTTATTATTACAGGTACTCCTATTGAACACCTAGATTTTGAAGATGTAACTTATTGGAAAGAAATCATTGAAATTATCAACGATACTCGCGAACGTTTCCCAAGCACTTTAGGACTATGTTGGGCTGGAATGGCAATGGCATATTTACTAGGCGTTAAAAAGGTAGTATATGAGCGTAAAATGTTTGGAGTTTTCAAACTCCAAAACCAAACTTTAAATCATCCAATTATGGGAACTACAGAAAATAAATTTTTCTGCCCTCAAAGTAGAAACGCTGGTATGGATAATTATGGCATCGAAAAAGCTGAGCAAAATGGTGATTTGACAGCTTTAGCGTACAGTGATGAAGTAGGATATCCCATTTATGAAACACCTGATCATAAACAAATAGTACATCTTGGCCATCCTGAATATAATTCAAGTAGATTGGCTTACGAAGCCGAAAGGGACAAAGATAATGCTAATGTCCCTCCGGTCAAAAATTTTGATTTTGGGAATCCGGTAAACGTTTGGAAAAATCATAGACATTCTTTTTTTCAAAAATGGCTAAATTATTGCAACGAAAATTCTAACATTCAAAAATAATGTATAGGGTCACATTATTAATGTTGGCCTTTATCATCAACGGTATAACCAAGAAATCAATTCCCTCACAAAAACCAATAAAACAGGTAATCCAAAAAGTATTAAAATAATTTTTATAGTCTGTAGTTTAATTAAATTATCCTTCTAATCACAACCAACACCAATGCCACGATTATAAATACAATTATAATTATTCTATTAACGTTCATAACCAAATAAAATTAAGCAATGATTTTAAATTTACAATCACCATTTTTCGAACATATCCTTATTCAAAAGCCTAATACGGTCTTTGCTAGAAATAAATGGCTTTATTTGTTGTTTGAATAATTGAAGGGTTTGATCTACTGTGTCAGTTGTAGTATCTAATACGAATTTATCAGTAATTAAAGATTTTTCAAATTGTTCTTCAAAACGTTCTAACACCAGTTCAGTATCTTTAACATCGAAATAAGTTTTAGCATGTCTAGTAGGGAAGGGACTTATACCTTCTTCCACCCGCTTCTTTATCACTTCAGAAGATGCCTTCATCAATACTAATATCATGTCGGGCATTAGTTCGTTAACTTCAGCGTCGAATTTTCTAGCTATCATCTGTCGGTCTGCATATTGGCCAGGTCCTCCATACCCGTAATAAATAGGAGCATATACCGCATCAGAGTAGTACCAATCAATCAGAAAAAGATCACGCATTTCTAGATAACCTCGAGTAAACTTATTTTGAATGTTGTATATCTGCAAAAGTTGTTGAAGACCAGGATTTGCTTTTAGTAATTCTAATTCAGTTTGTTCTTTATGATCTTCATGACCCATTGTATGGACAACATGGGGAAGGGTGAAGTGATCATGAAATGATAAATGAGGTGGTTCAAGAAATTC
>VFGY01000041.1 GCA_009392195.1 SAR202 cluster bacterium
GCAAAGATAACCCAATGTATCAAATGGATGGAAATAATTTGTTGAATTCATACCTTCCTCATTTAAAAAAAATAAATTCTTCTTTTGACCAAACATGGATAGAAGAAGCATACAATCAAAAAATTGAAGCCGCACAGCCTATAATTACCAGTGGATACTCAAAATTAATGCCTAGCCACTCTACACCAATAAAAGGACTCTATTTAGCTAACACAAGTCAAATATACCCTGAAGACAGAGGCACAAATTACAGTATCCAACTCGCTAAAAAGATAGAGATGATCCTCTATTGAATAGAATTTCATTCTGGATTATAAGTTGGGTGATTTTAAAATATTAAACGCCTGAAAAATCCATTATTTAATCATTAATTCACACACTACATACTTCAAAGCCACTATGTCATTCGAGTGCATATATAATATTGTAAATCCCAATATTTGTTTACCTATCTTTAACTTGACAGACTGTACCATTACTCATATATTGGTACTGCGTTCATGTCATGAACGTACGTTGTACAGGGATAATTTCGCATAAAATATGTGGGTGATTTTGTTGAAGCAACTGCTCCAAAACTATCCTCGAAATCTTGGCCGTTTTTGCCAAGGAAGCGAAGCTTGACCATTATTCCTAAACAACACTAATTTCAACCCCATCCAAAAACTAACCAATATAGTTATTTATATTAACTAAAATATAATTCAGGAGAAATTATTTGGCTCATTATATAGTTACTGGATCAAGTGGATTTATAGCTTCTCACACTTGTGAATCATTACTTTTAAGTGGACACACAATAACAGGCATTGACAATATGAATGATGCCTATGACGTCCGAATGAAAGAATATCGACTAAAAAAATTGAAACAATATCCAAATTTCATTTATTCAAATGTTGATATAACTGATTTAAATAATTTAATAAAAGTAATTAATTCCAAGTACGATGGAATAATTAACCTAGGTGCTCGCGCTGGAGTTAGAGCGTCAGCAGACAATCCTTTCATTTACTATGATACAAATGTCATCGGAACTTTAAACTTACTCGAAATTAGTAAAAAACATGAAATTCCAAAGTTTGTTTTAGCTTCTACTTCCAGCGTTTACGGCTCTGTTAACTCAATTCCATACTCGGAAAATGATTTAACAGATTTCCCGTTATCACAATACGCTGCCTCAAAAAAAGCTGCAGAGAATTTAACCCACACCTATCACAATCTATATGACTTAGATGTAACAATACTTCGCTATTTTACTGTTTACGGACCAGCTGGAAGACCTGACATGAGCGTTATGAGGTTTATTAAATGGATAATAGAAAAAGAAGAAATACATTTATTTGGTGATGGTACACAATCAAGAGATTTCACATACGTGGGTGATATAGCAAAAGGAACTATAGCAGGAACGAAAAAAGTGGGATACGAAACAATTAATTTAGGCTCAGACCATCCTGTTTCTTTACTAAAAATAATTTCAATAATAGAAAAAATCACCGGCAACAAAGCGATAATAAAATATCTTCCCGAAAATCCTTTAGACATAAAGGCCACATGGGCTGACATAAATAAAGCAAAAACAATTTTGGATTGGGAACCTTCAACTAATATAGAAAAAGGAATCAATGAATGTATTGATTGGTACCTTGATAATAGAGGTTGGGCTAAAAATATAGTTTTGTTTTAATAAGCCTAGGTGTTTCATTGAATGAAAAACTCTCAGTATACAGTTATAAAAAGACCTTCTAAATTCGGGATACTCAACATCTCAGAAATCTGGCTATACAAAGATTTAATTTACAGCCTGTTAATAAAGGACATTAAAGTCAGATATGCCCAATCTGTTCTAGGAATAGGATGGGCAGTAATCCAACCTTTATTTTTCATGGTAGTATTCACTTTGATATTCAGCAAACTAGCAAAAATAAGTACCGAAGGACAACCTGCTCAAGTATTTTATTACAGTGCCTTAGTTCCATGGACTTATTTTTCAAGTGGATTAATAGATTCAACAGGAAGTCTTATCCAAAATTCTGGAATGATGACAAAGGTTTATTTCCCTAGAATAATCTTGCCATTAGTTTCTATATTGTCAAAATTACCGGACCTAATAATCGCTTCAACTATAGTAGCTATACTAATGGTTTGGTTTTCTATAAGTCCATCTATTCATATAGTTTTGATTCCATTATTGATTTTAATAATGATACTATTTTCTTTCGGACTTGGAGCCTTTTTTTCTGCTCTTGCAATCCAATACCGTGACATTAAATATGGTATAACTTTCCTAACCCAAATACTTATGTTTGCAACTCCGATCGCATATCCTACTTCACTTATCCCCAAACACCTCCAATGGGTTTATGCACTTAACCCTATGGTTGGAGTAATTGAAGGAACACGTTCTTGTTTATTGCAAACTATAGCACTTCCTTTAGATTTAATTTTGATAGGACTAGCAGTTTCAATTGCAACAAGTATTATAGGAATTATTTATTTCAATAGATGCGAAACAACATTCGCAGACGTAGCATAACTTTAAATCATGAGCATCGCAATATCTTCAAATAAGCTAGGCAAAATATACCGTATAGGTGCTAAGCAAGAATTGAATTCAACGTTTGTTGAAACTTTGACTAAACAAATAACCAAACCCCTAAGAAACTTAAGGAACATTCGGCAATTATCACAAAATTCCAATATACGCAGCAACTCTTACATTTGGGCGCTTAAAGACATCAATTTTGATATAAATCAAGGAGAAGTAGTAGGAATAATCGGCCCGAACGGTGCAGGTAAATCCACTCTTCTTAAAATCCTATCAAGAATCACATATCCAACAGAAGGTGATGTAAAAATCAAAGGCCGAGTTTCTAGTCTATTGGAAGTAGGCACTGGGTTTCATCCAGAGCTAACTGGACGAGAAAACGTATATCTTAACGGCACTGTACTTGGCATGACCAGAAAAGAAGTTTCAAATAAATTTGATGAAATAATAGATTTTTCAGGTGTTGAAACTTTTATCGACACACCAGTAAAACGATATTCAAGTGGAATGCAAGTAAGGCTCGCTTTCGCAGTAGCAGCCCATCTTGAGCCGGAAATCCTCTTGGTAGATGAGGTATTGGCGGTTGGAGACGCTGAATTTCAAAAACGCTGTATCGGCAAAATGAAAGACACGGCCAGCGCTGGTAAAACAGTTATCTTTGTAAGCCATAACATGACATCTATCAGCAGGTTATGTGAAAGAGCTATCCTTCTAAATAATGGAGAGTTGATTAAGGACGGGTTAAGTTCAGAAGTGATTAGCCAGTATCTTCACAAACCCGGCTCAGGTAAAAATTCCCGAACTTGGGAGATGAATAATGCTCCTGGTCAAGAAGGGGTAAAATTGCTTTCAGTCGAATTAGAATCTGATGAAAATCCTGAACATGTTTGGCTTAATTCAACTTCCCCTATCACAGTCAAAATCAATTACCATGTTTCAAAACCTTCGTTAAAGATGCGTTGCTCTGCTATGGTATTTACCCAAGGTATTTGCGCCTTTTCAACTTTCGAGCCTACGGAACGCGATCACTCACAGCAAGGAATTTATCAGGCACGAGTTGAAATACCTTCAAATTTATTGATTGAAGGAGAACATTCCATAAATGTTTCAATATTTGGATCAAAAGGACATAAATTAAGATATGTGGATTACAAAGATGCTTTAGGGTTTCATATCAAAGACAAAATCGACGGCACATCTTCGCGTGGTGATTACACACAAAACGTTATTGGAATTGTGCATCCATTATTAAACTGGTCTTCAGTGTATAAAGGCCATTGATAAAATAAAAATTTCAACCGCATCAAAATCATTTTATGAAACATAAACTTAAAAACCTTCTATTTTTTAAACCAAAGGATAAACTAGAGAGTTATGGCGATTCCCTAATCAGCATTTTCAACTCATCGAATTTGAAAATTATTGATATAGGTTCTGGTAATGGAATAGGACCAGGAATTGGAAATTTCTCGCAATTGTCAAATTACATAAATTACTTTCCATGTGATCCCACCATTAACAGCAACAGCAATAGTAATGCATGGAAGTCCATAACTCATATCCAAGAAGCTATTTGGATTGAGTCAGGAACAAAATTGTTGAATATAACAAGACAACCGGGCCTCAGTTCCTTGCTAGAACCAAATCAATCGGTCGTAAACACGTTTAACAACCACGCTGATTACAAAATAAAAAGTACGGAAACAATCAAAACAATCCAACTAAAAGAGGCTGCAGAGAAATACAAATTTAAAGACGCAGGTTTTTTGTCACTTGACACACAAGGAAGTGAATTAGAAATATTAATGTCAGGTCATTCGTTATTAGAAACCTCTGTTTCCGGCATATACATAGAAACAGAATTTCAAGAGTTATATAAAGGGCAATCTTTGTTCTCTGACGTAGATGCTTATTTAAGAAAACTAGGATTCATTCTTTTTGATATCGACAGAGTATTGATGAGACGGCAAAATTATTCTTCCAAACATTATTCTCGTAAACAAATAAGTCATTGTCATTGCCTTTATTTAAAACCAATTAATCTCATAGATGACCCAAATAAAGATACGATGCTGAATAAGCTTGAACAATTATTCGTTATTGCAGTTGCAAATGAACACTATGATTTAGCCAGAGAAATATGCTCCGTAGAGCCAGCTCGATACTTGTTATTTGATAAGCACGGCAAATCGCTACTAGATCAACTGGAAGATTATATCTACTCTAGGACACAGACAATAAAACATATAACACGCAAATACAATCCTAATAATGAACTTTCCAACCCTTTATATAAAGATCGGAAATATCGTTACAAATAAACTCATGAAAATAATGTTCCTAATAAGATCCGTAAATCATTTCACTTTCCATGAAAGTACAATACGATACCTAGCAAAAAACGGTCACCAAGTCCATTTATACTTTAACCCGGAATGGAGTAAAGGATTTACCGATCGAGCGGTTAAATTGTGCTCTAAACAATATTCCAACATAAGTATAAATTGGTATGAAGGAAGAAAAGATATTTGGAG
>VFGY01000042.1 GCA_009392195.1 SAR202 cluster bacterium
GAACTTCCATTAAAAGACAGGACTCTGGGACTTCATTATGATTGGTTCCGATAAAGCGCTAGGAAAAAGATCTAGATCATTTATTCGTTTAAAACGTTTTAAAACAATAACAAAAAATAATAACCGTGTTGGTTAATTACAAATAAATAATACCAAGTGTATCTGGTTTAAACTTTAATGGACCAAATGTTGTAGTTTGATTCAATAATTTGGATTCTAATGTTCCTCTTCTTGTATGGGCAAACATGAATAATTTACCGTCTATGCAATATTGTTGACCTCTATTAGTATGGATTCAATTAAAGGAGATAACGATGTTTTTGGAATTGATGGAATTAATCATAAGCGGCAGAAATGACTATTCGTGTGATTCTGCAATTCAGCAAGACTTGTCATGTAAGGCATGTGACATAGAAACCAAGCCTATATCCAAAAACGAGAAACAAATAGTTAACTCCGAACTTTTCCAAGATCCCAAACAGACATCTAAGGGAGTCTCTCCATTTGTTGGCCAAATGTTTGGTTCGATGAATATTTAAACATTTAGTTACTTTCTATAACATAAATGTAATATAACTTACATTTTCTTCTCGTTAACGTTTCAAACAATTGTTGGCGTTTTAATGTTTCCCAATTGAACTAATTTAATTTTATCAATCATAACCTTTACATCTAAAATACAAATGTCGATTATGTTACCTGAACAATTTTTCAACCTATAAGTTAAAATTTTCAATTTCACAGTATCGGGTCTTTAATAAATGCACCTGTTCGCATAATATAGGGTCCAAGTTAATTGGAAACGAACAAATCATATTGAAAACTACTCTTGATATAGCAGTTATTGGGCTCGGTCATCGATCTTCTTATTTGATTTCACTGTTTGAAAAACTTTACCTAAATTTTAGACTAAGATATGTTGTTGATCCTAATGAGCATTACGCTAAATCCAATTTGTCAAAATGGGGAATAACGAAACAAAATCCCGAATACTTCTCTGATATTGATTCCTTTTTGAAATATGCTGGTAATGTAAACGGAATACTTATTGGATCACCTTGTAATCAACACACTCCAAATGCTTTGGATATCGCAAAGACAAGATTACCTGTTTACCTAGAAAAACCGGTAGCTACATCTTTCAAACAAATTCAAGAATTAAAAGAGGGATTCAAAGGTAAAGAAGACCAGGTAGTAGTATCCTTCCCACTTAGCCAAACCCCCTTATTCGAATCTGTAAAAAATCAAATATTAGAAGGCAAATTAGGAACGATTAATCAGGTACAGGCTCATAACAACGTACCATATGGATCATTGTATTATGGTTATCCATCGTACAGAAATTACTCCGTGTCAGGTGGGTTGTGGCTTCAGAAAGCGACTCATGATTTTGATTATATTAACAAGATACTGGGTTCACCAATATCGATTACTGCCATGATGAACCGTAGTGTTTATGGTGGCAATAATCCAGAGAACCTATGGTGCTCAAAGTGTGAACTAATTTCAAGCTGCAGCGAAAGCCCTGAAGCTTTTGCAAAAACAGGTAATACTCTTGCTGAATTGGGGGACCATAAGTGTGTTTGGAGCGAAGATATTGTTTATCAAGATGCAGGTTCAGCTTTAATAATGTATGAGTCAGGTGCTCATGCAAATTATTCTCAAAATTTTGTTTCACGATTGAATGCAGGTCGGCGAGGTGCAACAATAACCGGACATAAAGCTACTATTTCATTCGATTGGTATACAAAAATGATTTATGTTTTTGACCATATGAAAAAAAATACTGAAGAAATCAAAATTACCAATTCCGATGGACATCACGGTGGTGATTCTAATCTACTAAAAAACTTTGCTGATGTATGTTTAGGTAAAGATAATTCTAAAACCGACTTAAATTCTGGAATACTTAGTTCGGCCATGTGTCTTAGCGCTAAAAAAGCGAGTCATGACCAAAAGTATATTGCAATAGCAGATTTGAAATCAGAATGTTTTCCGTATCCTGATCAACCTCCAATTAGGACGTCACTAAAATTAGAGCCAGTTTTACGAGGAGAAGAATGATTGAACCAAATCCAAATATTGATAGCTCTAGTGGCTTAAATGTTGAATCAGCAAAAAGACTTTTTGATCAAAATGATAAATTCCATCAAAATAAAATTCCAAGTCTAGCAAAATTAGAGGATGGTAAATTACTTTTATCGTTTGTTGTAAATAACGATAAAAATAGCTTGGAAAGTGCGGTCGTATTGAGTACATCTCAAGATGATGGAAATACATGGTCTATCCCCAAAGTTGTATATCATGAACCAGGCTGGAGTTGCCTTAACATGGGAGGGATAGTTCGATTCAATGACAATTTTATTAGATTGATAATAGGTAAAATTAAAATAGACTTTTCCTTAGGTGGAGACGAACCGTTTTCAGAATGCATAACAGGTTATATAGACTCTTTTGATGGTGGCGAATCTTGGAATGAGGAATTTAAGGAAATCAAACTTTTCCCTGAATGGACCGAAATGTATGGTCAAAGTAATCCTCACAAACTTAAGGATGGAAGATATCTTATGGCGACTATGGGTACTTTAGGTCGGGATGTTCAGTGGCATGCCGGAATCTCATTTTGTGATCCCAAAGATAAATTCACTTTTAGTCCACCTGTAATTATTGCCAGCGATCCGCAAAGACATTACAGCGATATTGATGTAGTAAGACTTGATGATGGAAGACTATTAGCAGTCATAAGAGAACATACTTTGCTTAAAGCTGTATATTCTCATTCAGAAGATGAAGGTTTAACATGGTCTCCAATTTCATACACGCAATTCTCTGGGTCCAATATCAAATTGCAAAAACTCAACTCGGGAAATATAGTTTGTTTATACAGAGATGAACTTCCAAATAAACGCGGTGTTAGCTTAAGCGTTTCTAAAGATGGAGGTGAATCTTGGAACTATTTTGGACAATTGTATTCTGCTCCTAGAGATGCGAAACACCTTCCTTACTACAAATGTGGTTATCCTGACCTTATACATCTCAGTAAATCAAAAATGTTAGGTGTTCTTCACACTTATCCTGATGAAAATTATTGTATGGAAATCCATCAGTTTGTAATAACAGATTCATCTTAAGTTGACCGAATTACTACTATAAACTTTAAATTAATTAAGCTAGACTCGCACCTATAAAACATATGGAGGTTGAGATGAATACCAATCGGATTACCGGATTAGCTCTAATTACACCTGCGATTGCAATCGTTGTTTGGTTTGTAATCGGCTTTGGAATATTGGGTGGTGTTGGACCAGACACTCCTCGGGAATATATTAATGAAATGGGTGCCAATAGTACGGTCATAACGTATTTAATACCGTTAGTGACTCTCTTATTTTTGATCGGCGTAGCCGGTATAGGGTACATAAAAAAAACAATGGAAGGAGGACCTGGCAGTTATATCGCAGGTTTTGCTTGGTTTTTGATTATAATAGGTTCAGCTGCTAATTTGGGTGAATCCGCTTTTACACTTGCTGTCGCTGACGCTTCTAATACCGCTGCAACTAATGCAGCCGCTGCAGCTGGAGGAGATCCTGTTGCTGCCGCTACCGCAGCTGCCTATTCAGGTATAGCTTCTAGCATGTTTGCAGCCGGACAAGCGATAGGAGCCGTATCGACTGCTTTTTCCATGATAGGATTCGCATTAATTGGAGTTGCAATATTGCAGGCAAAGAATTTCAGCCCGATAATTGCTGGTTTGATGGTCGTAACCGGAATATTCACCGTGATAATGTGCCTAGTTGATTATGAAAGCCCTATATTAGCCATTGGCTATATAGGTGTCGTGATTTCTTTCGTTGCTTTAGGTGTAAGCCTTATAAATAAAAAAGAATAACTACCTTTTAGCTAATCATCTATAAAGATTGCTAAGAACTGGTGATGCTGTAAAAAGTGTCGCCAGTTCTTTTTTGTTATTTTAGGATATTCAAAAAGAGGGGTTGACATGTTATTCCCCTTGTGTTAATTTACACGAGTCCCAAGGGGTTGAGCCGAATATTTGAGGCCGAAGGAACCGGGATTGGTGGAAGCAGATCAGGTCTGGCGAAAGCTAGGCAAGGTAAGCGGAAATTGATTGAGGAACCGAGGGCGGAGAATAGATAGGCAAGGTTCCTTGGGGCTTTTAGTTTTAGAACCTTATTTTACCCAAAATGTTCATCCTGTAGGTATTTTATGTCTGTAATATTCCGATGAAAGGTAGGTTTCTGTATTTTTCATTATAATCTAATCCATAACCTACCAAAAATTCATCTGGAACATCGAATCCTACATATTTGATGTCAGTTTCAACTAACCTACGTATTTTTTTGTCTAGTAAAGTACATATTTGTAATGAATTTGTGTTTTTAGAAATTAAATGATCCTTTAAAAAACTTAAAGTCATACCGGTATCTATAATGTCCTCAACTAAAATCACATCTTTCCCGGAAAGGTCCATTTCTAAATCTTTTGAAATACCAACTGATTGTGAATCATCACCACTGTAAGGAGAAATCGTCATGAAATCGATTTCTACCGGTAAAGAAATCTTCCTCATTAAATCAGCCATAAAGCAAATCATTCCGCGCTGGACTCCAACTAAGACTGGCTTTAGACCCTTATAGTCACTCGATATTTCTGATCCAAGTCGATTGACTTTGTGTTGAATCTGTCTGGTTGACAAAAGTATTTTGTCGATCCCCTTCGTATCAGCTTCCGCTAATGGACCAAAACCGTATTTTGCTAAAATACGGTGAAAATCTTTTCTGTAAAGTAATTTGATATTTACATCTGGATAAAGTTCTTTGATTTTTCGAACTTTCCTGTTTTTCTGTGTAACCAAACTTTGTTTTAATGTCGTTAGTTCTAAATAAAGGTCGAGATCTGTCAGATAAAAATCAGGCGTCATCATTTCAGCAATTTTATCCCCATCATATCGGAGAGCGAATGACCTAGGCTCATATTCCCATTTCAATCCGTAGAAATTCAATATTTGTGCAAACTCTAATTCACTAGGATGAGCAAAAATACTTGTATCTTTTATCATCTCTTTTATGACCTTTTCTAAGAAAAATATAATTTTGTGTTTAGCTTACGATAAATGTGTAAGGATTTTCTATAATTTTAGAAAACTTTGTTAAGCACTTTATTGAAAAAACAACCCAATCCCTCGTGGCTCTCCAAACCCTTTAACTACCTCAACTATTTGTGAACCATCTAAATTAGAACGGTAAATAATATCCGTGTTTAACCCAGTCCAATATAAGTGGGATTTATCCGCATCTATTGCTAGGCACCTTGGTCCATTACCGTTGATTATGACATCCTCTAAGTTAGTTCCATCGAAATTAGAACATTGAATTTTATTCGCACTTGAATCTGCCCAGAATATCTTGTTGTTAAACAATGTAACTCCCACTTGCAAATCCAAGTTCTTGTTGATTAATTGGATGTCTGAACCATCTAAATTTGCAGAGTAATTACCTTTAGCATTAAAGCAATCAGCCCAATACATCTTACCTGCAACTATATCTAAAGCAATTCCTGCTCCTGGGATATCTTTTACTAGTATTTGATAATCTGTTCCATCGGTATTTGCAACTTGTACCAAGTTGTCTTTAGAGTCGGTCCAATACATCTTACTATCGTGTAAATCTAACGCTATGTGTCTTGGCATCAAAAGGTCTGTTACTAAGGTTTCTATGTTTTCACCATTTATATCAGCCCTTTGAACAGTATGCGTACCGTAATCGGTCCAATATACCTTTTCGTCATATGAATCAATTGCAATTCCTAAAGGGGAGACTAAACCATCTATTACAAAATCATGTACTGATTTATCATTAACATCATAATAATATAATCCTGGTTTGGTAGTGTCAGACCAATAGATTCGTTTTAAAGTTTCCATTTAAATCTCCTTTTGAAATAATTATAAAACTGCTATTAATTCAAGCCAATCCGCTAAATCATTTGGTTCCTGCGTTTAAGAGCTCGTCCCGGTAATAAACCAGTATGTTTCCCTTTATTAATTACAATTTTTCCATTAACAATCACATAATCAATACCGGTGGATAATTGGCGGGGATTTTGCCTACTAGCATTAGCCTTTATTTTTTTGGGGTCAAATATGACGATGTCAGCTTTGAAATCGTCTTTTATTAATCCTCGATTTTTCAGCCCTATTCTTTGTGCTGGATATGAAGTCATTTTCCTAATTGCTTCTTCTAAAGAGAGTTTTTTCTCCTCTCTAACTATTTCAGACAAAATAACAGGGAAACATCCGTAACCCATAGGAGGTGGGAAGTCTCCAATTAAAAGCGCATCGCTTCCTACCATATATAAAGGATGTGTTATTAGATCAGGCAATGTTCTAGCGTCTATCGCATCAGCAAAATATGACACTCTAAGGTCCTCGTCCAATAATAGATCACATAAAGCATCTACAGGATGCTGTTTTCTCATTTCAGATACAAATGCAATTGATTTACCTTCATATTTTTTGTTATGTGGTTTTTTAAAGTACGTCAGCCACATTTCATCCCAACCTAAACTTCTTGGCACAACTTCTGTTTTCAGTCTTTCTCTTCCTGTTTTTGAAGATAACACTTCAATCAACTTTTCCGGCCCACCATCATGTGCCCAATCAGGAAAAATTATAAGGATTCTAGTACCGCCATATTTATAAGGGAAACAATCAAAAGTTATGTCCATTCCATTGTCTCTTGCTGTTTCGACAAGATCAAAAATGTTTGAAATCCCGCCTGGATTGGTTGTTCTTCTAAACATATGGGTTAAATGGATAGGAATCCCGCTTTTTTCACCAATTTTGATAGCTTCTTTGAAGGGATCCAAATAACGGTCACCTAATCTATAACGAACATGGGTATGATAAAACCCGCCTAGTTTTTCTGATTCTTTAGCAATTTCAATCAATTCATCTGTATCTGCATAATTTCCAGGAGGATAGTCAAGCCCAGTGGAAATCCCGAAAGCACCTTCTTGCATAGCCTCTCTCAACAAACCTTTCTGATGGTCCATTTGTTTGTTAGTGGGCTTATTTGCACCCCATCCCATAGCTCCAACCCTAAGTGGTGAATTACCTACGACATATGCGATGTTTACTGAAACTTTTTCGTTAAATTTATCCAAGTAATCACTAACTGTATTCCAATCGTAATCAATACTTGGATCTCCATCTAATCCCGAGTTTATATGAACCATTTTTTTTAAATCACGTTTATCATGAAAAGGAGCGTAAGAATTGCCATCGATACCTATTAATTCGGTAGTAACTCCCTGATGAACCTTAGGCATGTGTTCGGGTTCAGATAGAATCATTAACCCAGAATGGGCATGGACATCGATAAAACCTGGGCTTACAACTTTCCCAAGTGCATCGATAATGTTTTTCGATTTAATGCCAGTTAAATCGCCTCTTAATATATGAATAACGTCATCTTTTATACCTATTGATAAATAAACTCCGGGATTTCCAGCTCCGTCTAAAACAAGCCCGTTCTTTATCAAAATATCAAACATGTTTCACCTTCAAATATATTTTTGAGCAATTTGGATCGGATTTGCTGAAATGGGAAACTAATAAATTCAATTATCGTTACATATTTCTTTCATTATTTCTTCAAATACAGATGATTGTTTAATTGCTATCAACCTCAAAAATGGCTCCGTCCAAATAACTCCAATATTTTTTTCGCGCATTAAATCTAAATCGTCCAAATCGCATTCAATCCATTGAATATTCGCAGAATTCAATTTTTTGCGTTTTATTTCTCTATCAGTTTCACCGCTTAACAAATCGAACCAAAATACGATTGTATTGGGTTCATTTAATTTGTTAATTATAACCACATTACCTTTAATCTCATCACCTATATGAGCAAAAGGAGAAGTTAAAGCGGTATAGTCTGTTAAAACTTGGTATGGGCGCGAGTAAAGATCTAAAGGCAAGTCGTGATTTAATTTACATTTATTGCATTTAATGTTTATTGTCGTTTGATATTCTTTTTTTGAGATGCATAACTGTAACCAAGTTGCTAATTTGGCATAAGGATGGATTGAATCATCCGTTTTTCGATTATTGTTTGATTGGTTCAAATGTTAATTATTAAATTTAATACAGTAATTATTAATCAAATTGAATTATCTACCAACGCTGTATAATGTAATTTTTGTTGGTTTTATGAAATATATTCAGTGATAGAATCCTACAAGAAATCCATTATTAAAACAAAGGACAATCTTATGGTAAATACGATACCTGCAAAAAGCGGAAAAGCGGTCCATATAAAAAATGGACAATCTATTAAGATCATCAACACGCATGGAAAACAAGTAATAGATACATGGGCATTTAATGCAAATGAACTAAGTGAATATATGTCGATGGAACATAGCCGAACAACTATATTGAAATTAATTCCTGCTGTAGGTGATGTCTTACATACTAATAGAAGAAATCCGATTTTGACATTTATCGAAGACACATCGCCAGGAATCCACGATGCTGTGATATCTGCCTGTGATAATGAAAGGTATCAATTATTGGGGTATAAAGGTTACCACAAAAATTGTTCAGATAATTTGATTGAAGCTATGGATGAATTGGAACTTACATTTAACCAAAGGGGCACACCTTTCAATCTGTTTATGAATATACCATGGGATGTAAAAGGTAACCTTATATTTGAAGAACCAGTTTCCCAACCTGGTGACTATGTAGTATTTAAAGCTGAAATGGATGCTGTGATTGCATTTTCCGCTTGCCCTCAAGACATATTGAAGATAAACGGTCCCGAACGACAGCCAACTGAAGCTCATTATCAAATATTTAACTGAATGAGGTTATCGTATGGTTAAATACATACCTTCAACTTCTAAATGGGTAAGAGATCAGGTAGATCTTTATGAAAAAACGAATGGTGAAGAAGGCAACACTGTTGGCGAATATCCAGTGATAATCGTAACGAACATTGGACGCAAGACTGGGGCAATTCGCAAGACTCCTTTAATATCAGTTAAAGATGGTCGTAAATACATCCTAATAGCTTCTCAAGGAGGTTCTCCTAAACATCCGAATTGGTATTATAACCTTAAAGCAAACCCTATGGTAAAAATCCAAGATGGTTCCAACATACATAATATGGAAGTGACTGAAATATTCAATTCCGATGAAAGGCAGAGGCTCTGGGAAATAGCTGTCCAAACCTATCATCCTTATCAGGATTATCAGGATAAAACGAAAAGAATAATTCCTGTTTTTTTAGCGGTACCTATCAAATAGAATAACTCATGCTATAGTTATCGAATCTGTTCGTGATTTTCACGGAGTAGCAGACCCTAGAAGAGATGGGGTTGCTATTGGGCTTGATTAATCCTCAAACATTCAAATGTCAAAAATATGTACAAGTTAATTTAACTGACTTACTACGTAATTACCGTCCGTCCATGTAGGCTCAGCTTCTAAATGTTCCATCATTTCCAAAAAACGTTGATGTTGCTCAGGATTTTCGGCATTTGCTTTATAAGATTCTTTGTCTGAAAACACAGCAACTCCAATCCAATCTTGTTGATTATCTGGTTTCATTACATACCAAGCAACTCCTCCTTCAGGTTTTTCATATTTTTTGAAAAGATCAATCAAAGAACTTTCATGACCTGATTTAACTTTTAAGTTGAAAATTGTTCCGTACATTTTAAGTGCTCCTTAATTTTTATTCTGATTAATTTGAACAAGCGAATAACCGTGTGGTCACGTTAGTTCGTTTGATTTTTGAATATTCCATTGTTTCGATTATATTAGTATCTGAATTTCCAACAGTCGTAGGAACTCTGGAAACGAATTCAGCTATAGATCTATTGTTGTAACAAACGAATGCCAGTTGTAATTGTTCAATATCTTTGTTTGAATTTACATCGAAATCCGGGAATATAATCGGTCCTGTATCAACTTGGAAACGGCTTCGGTCTTCAACGTAATTCATAGTTTTGATTGGATACTCTATTACAACTTTATATTTGCCGTCTGGAGATTCTATTTCGGTTGTAGCAACTATTGGCGTAAGGTCTAAAGTTGCTTTTATAACATCACTGTCATTAGTCAATTCAACTGAGGAATTATAAAAAGAAAGATTTGTATGAAAATCTTTCAAATCCTCAGATGTTTTACCTACAGTATTCATGTCTTGTTTAGGTCTTGATTTATTTGGAACCTGAACGTGACCTGATTTATGGTGAGTTTCTGAAAAAATCCCAACAAATTCTAGATTTGGGTTGTCCTGCCATAAGATGTCATCTCTATACATCCATTCGGTACGACATGGGGTGATCAAATAAAACCACTCAGACGACTCTGTTTCGTTATTAATGATTTCACATCTTGAATCAATCAAAATTCTGACTGCTTTATTATCCCATGGCATATGACCCGGGTTACGTGTATCAGTAGGATCGTGTTGTGCTGTCCACGTCACGCTGCTTATTCCATAATCACATATTTGCATTTGTACTCACCTCATTGATTTTCAATTATACAACTTTGAAAAGCATTACAGATGAAATAAAGCAAGTTGTTATCTATCAAGTAATATTATTGAATCTACCATCCCATAAACAATCGTTTCATATGTATCTGTATCCATGCCTTCTAATATAAACACAATAGATATAAGCCATTTGTCGTTAGCATAAATTAAAATAGCTGCATCTGTTTCTGGACCCATTCCGCTACCATGGTTAAGATATGCAGGGAGTGAATCTATTTTTTCTGTTTTATTACCATTGAAATCCCATCTATCCTGTGTGAATGTATTTTGCCATTCGTCTAAATTGAATCCGTTGTTTTCTTGTACTTCTAGCCTTATTAAATTATTTCGATTTACAAAATCTACATCCTGAAGTACTCCTGGTGGAGGAGTTTGGTCGGAATGCTCAATCAAGTCCCATTTATCAGGGAAAGAAATTGAAAAACCAGCTGTCTTATGCTCATATCTTCCCGTTAACTTTAACTCTTGGTCGAATTTATACGTACGTGTATTGTTTGAGTTAAATTGGGAACTTCTATTTTGTGCCTGAACCAATAAGCTGACTTTTTCAGCACCTTTAACCGCATCCTGATAAAAAGGAGTGATATCCAACGCCCTTTGGAAATTTTGCATAGCCAGTTCATATCTGCCCAACTCTCTGTATGCCTCTCCTATAGAAACGTGGGTGTCTGTTAACCGTTCCTTTGCATATGGTGCTTGTTTATTGTTTAATAAATAAAGTTGTATTTCTGCATATCGCTCCCAATTTGTTATTGCTTTTTCATATTGCTGGTTGTCTCGATAGCTTTCAGCTAAAAAGTAATAACTCCATTCATTTTCATCGGTAGGATTCAGCTGTATTGATTTTATGTAATCATCAATTGCTCTTTCGTATTGTTTTAATTCACGAAAATTATTAGCTCTATATCGGTATGCTTTGCTATTGTTGGGTTGTAACTCTATTGCTCTATCATAATCGAAGTTTGATTGTTGTATAGAACCTAAACGGTACAATGCTTTAGCTCTGATTAAATAACCCTCTGGGTCATTATTGTTAGAATCTATATATTTATTGATATTATCCACTGCTGCAGAAAAGTCATCGGCACTCATATTTGCCTTTGCATTTTTGTAATATTCAAAGCCTATAGGCGTCGGAATCGGTGTAGAAGTTGATTGCGGAGTTGGTTCAGGTGTTGGAGTAGAAGTAGGTTCTGGTT
>VFGY01000043.1 GCA_009392195.1 SAR202 cluster bacterium
ATATAAAACCAAAATCAATTATCGACATCTGAAAGTAATTTCACGGCTTCTTTTCTCGTATCTTTGTCACCTAAACGCACCGCTTGTATTAAATCACCTCTTCCCGCATATCCGTCTATATATTCACTCAATATTTTCCCCTTCAACAAATAAGCTTTACCCCAATTAGGATTATCATCAAGAATCTTTTCAAGTTGCTTTAGTGAAGCATCATATTGTTTCTCTTCATATAGACCTTGTGCTTTATTAAGACTATTTACCGGATTATCTCTAGCTGCAAACAGCAATAGTCCAATCAAAATTAAAGCTAAAATTATTATCCTAAAAAAATAAAGCCCAAAAACACCAAAACCTAATTCTGAACGATGTTTCTGCAATGCAAACGCTGCTAATATGCCGGATAATAAACCTCCTATATGCGCCCAGTTATCTACACCTTGAACTGTAAAACCAAATCCTAGGTTTAACAAAACAATCATTGCTATACCTCCCATCATACCTCTGCCATATTTACCATATATATGCTGATTCAAATAGTAATAAACTGCTATTGAACCCAAAACACCGAAAACTGCTCCACTAGCACCAACTCCAATACTTCTTGGATCAATAAATACATAACTAGTCGCACTTCCTCCAACACCAGAAATCAAATAAATTATCAAGAATTTAATTCTGCCAAAAAACACTTCGGCGGTTGGGCCAAATATGAATAAACTAAAAGCATTAACGCCAAGATGCATCAGATTGGCATGCAGAAAAATACAAGTAATGAATCTCCAGTATTCACCTTCTGAGATCAAATTACTGGATAAAGCTCCGAATGAAACAAGCACCTCAACATCAGTTGAGCCACCAGCAAGGATTAACATCACAAAAGCAATACAGTTAAAAACAAGTATCGTCCAAACTATTTTCGCTCTATTTCTAAAAGATGAATACATCTCCATTTCAATAAAACCTATCCTATTCTTGCAAGTGTTTCAGTTTCGACAAATAATAATCAAGATTTAATTAACTTGATATATTTAAATTACACCAAAACACATGAACATAAATACAATTACATTAATTTCAATCGACGTCCAAGAATTCCCAGATTCTATTATTTCTTATATGATTGATATATGAACTGGTTTGATTTAATAATAATTGCAATATTTGGTGCGTCGATTCTCTTAGGAATGAAAATTGGATTGCTAAGAGCTGTGGGAGTGGGAATCAGCATTTATTTAGGTACATTCATAGCTGGACAATATGCTGATAATATATCAACACGTTTCTATGAATTTGATTTATCTCTATCAGTTGTTAGGTCAATCAGTGTCATTATTTACATCGCTACCTTAATGATATGTATAACATCAACTTATTATGCCATAGGTAAAATAAAACCATTGGTAGGATTTGTTACTCTTGGGGTATCTTCGCTAATAGATAAATTGGGCGGAATGTTATTAGGACTAACATTTGGAATAATCGCTTCAATGATTGTAGTTATGAGCGCCACTAGATTAGCATACACTTTCGATTTCGCTTCTGTTTCTGAACAAATACAGAAAAACGTACCGCAAAAAATCGGGGCCAAAAATGCCTCTAAAGACATAGCAAATTACTTAAATGGAATTTCAGGCATCCATCAATCTATCGAATTCACACTACAAGAATCTAGATCGGTAAAATTCTTTCTATATTTGGACAACGATTCTCCAGTAAATATAAGTAATTTTATACCAGACGACTTTGATGTCGCCCTCAAGTTATTGGATTACAGTCTTGATGATTAACTAGGTTTTATATTAATCTCAGGCAACGAAATCACGAATTGTTCTATCGCCAAGTTAGGATTTATATTCCTATCTAATAAATCTAGTGTTTCTAGCAGTTTTTTTATTACCGAAAATATAATGTCAACAGTCATTTGGCTACTTAGAAAATTGAAGGTTTCTAATCTCGAATTATGTATTACCAATTCAGATGCACCAACTTTAATTAAAAGAATATCTCTCCAATAATTTAACCAAAAGTGCAACTCGTCTTTCACTAATTTCTTTTCTTTTCTAAACATTTGAGCTATGTCATCAGCATATTCAAACCGTAGCTCCAAATCCCCTTTTATTGTAACGTCAATTTTTTCAACAATTTTATTGAATCTATCTCTTACTTCAGTATTGCAAACTGCATTTATGGCCCAGCCAGGAGATCCTTTGGACAATCTACTTAATTCAAACGCTTCTTTTTCACTTACAGAATAATTATCAACCAAATAACTTTTTATTAAATTCGTGTTTACAGGTTTAAATTGCACCAATAAGCATCTAGATACAACGGTTGATAATAAGTTACTCGAATTTACTGTCAACAGAACGATAACAACTCCTTCAGGTGGATCCTCCAAGGTTTTCAACAAACAATTAGATGCTTCCAATGTAAGATTTTCAGCTTCGGCTATAATTATCACTCTATATTTGCCTTCAAAGGGACTAAGCGCTATTTTTTTCTGAATATTTCTTATTTGCTCAATCGTGACTACGCCTTGATTAGAGGATGAAATATTATTATCACTTAACCCGATAAATTCAACATCAGCGTGGGTACCATTCATAATCCGTTTACATTGGACACAATTTGAACAAGCTTCAACGGTTGAATTACAATTTAGAAACATTGCTAATTCTTTAGCAGCAGTCATTTTCCCAACATGTGTTGGTCCTTCAAACAAATATGCATGAGGAATACTATTTGATCTCGCTGAAGAATTTATAATTGAAATTGAACTGTCGTTTCCAACAATTTGTTTCATTATTTGATTGAATCAAATATCAAATAATCTTGATATTCTTCTCTTCTTCTAATTAATCTATCATTACCTTCTGATACAATCACCATGGGTGGACGAGGGTTCAAATTATAACTACTAGCCATCGATGGTGAATATGCCCCTGAAGCAGGAATCGCTATAATATCTCCCGTTTCAAGAATTGGCAGATTTATATCTTTAATCAAAATATCACCTGATTCGCAATATTTACCCGCTAAACTAACGATTTCTTCCGGATCATCCGCCATTCTATTAGCTACAACTGCTGAGTATCTAGCGTCATACATGGCTGGTCTTACATTATCTCCCATACCCCCATCAACAGATACATACTTTCTAATTGAAGGTATATCTTTTATTGCTCCCACTGTATATACAGCAACACCTGATCTTCCAATAATCGAGCGACCTGGCTCGATTACCAATTTAGGAGGTTTAATCCCTAAATTAGAACAGGTTGAAATTAGAGTTTCTGTAATAATTTCAGCATAAGAATCAACAGAAGGAGGCAATCCATCTTGAACATATCCAATTGCAAAACCCCCGCCTGGACTAAATACATTTAACTCAATATTATTAGCACTAGTGAAAGACAGTACTGTCTTTATTCCAAGTTCATAAGGCTCTAGTTCAAATATTGGTGAACCTAAATGGAAATGAACTCCTTCCAATGACAAATTTGACAATGAGTCTGATAGTTTAATCGCTCTCAACGCATCGCCTGTTTCTATTGAAAATCCAAATTTACTATCCAATATACCTGTGGTCGTCTTTTCATGTGTGTGTGGGTCAATACCGGGAGATAACCTAATAAGAATATCTTGCATCACTCCTTGACCGTGAGCAATCTCATCAAGTTTAGTTAGTTCATAAAAATTGTCTACAACTATTGTCCCTATTTTGTTTCTTACGGCAAACTCTAACTCATCTGGACTTTTGTTATTTCCATGAAAATAAATTTTTTCAACATCTACACCAGCATCAATAGCTACAAATAGTTCCCCTCCAGAAACAACATCTAAACCCAATCCTTCATCACTAACAATCTGTGCAATAGCTTTGTTTATAAAAGCTTTAGAAGCATATAAAACTTCTGTGTTTTTATATCTTGAGGTGAAGGAATTTTTGAACTGACTACACATGTTCCTTAAAGTAAATTCATCATAAATATAGAGTGGCGTACCGTAACTCTCTACTAAATCTACAACATCACAACCACCAACCTCCAAATGCTCCTTGTCATTTACCCTTGAACTCATAGGAAATAGTTCCATATTTGGTAACAAATCAGCCATGTTAACCCTCTTTTAATCTAAATAATCGTTATCTTCATTTTAGCATTTTAAAACGTAGTTAAACTAATACTTTTTGCCCATACCGACACATAGATTAATCAATTTCCATAGGTTGTTCTGATATTTCACCATTTTCACTTATGGAATATGATTTCACTACTGGATTCGACTTATCCTCCAAAGAAACCAGTATATAAATAATGAGATTTTCCACCCACCCACTTTGTAAAGCCATGCGCACATCAGTATCTGAAGGATAAGCCTTAGTATGAGTATGGGAGTGATAGAAAGCTATCATATCCAAATTGTTTCTATCACAATCCGCCTGAACATCGAAAAACTGTTGCGGATTCATTACATATCTATAAGGACTTTTAGCATCGTTGGTTATTTTATATATTTTTGAAACGCTATTTGAAGTTCCAACCAAAATACCACAACATTCATTAGGGTTTTCTTCCCTTGCATGTTCGATCATTTCATTGAACTTAGATTTACTAATTTTAATCATAAATATAATACGTTTGAATTATTTTAGAATTTGCATTAATGATTTTAATATATTTAAGACTAATATGGGATCTGATTATTAATTTAATATTTGACAAGAGATAATAAATTAGTGAAATCAAATTTATCTCTTGCATTAAATTCAGATAATTCAATCACGACAAAACAACCAACAATTTGAGCTCCACATTTTTTCAAGAGATTAACAGCAGCGGACATTGTACCTCCAGATGCCAAAACATCATCAACAACAATAACTCTCTGGCCATTAACAATGGCATCTTCATGAATTTCAAGTACTGATTGACCATATTCAAGGTCATATGAACAGCTGACGGTTTTAAAAGGAAGTTTACCGGCTTTTCTAAGGGGAATAAAAGGTTTATTTAATTGCAGTGCCAACGGAGCTCCGAAAAAAAACCCTCTGGCTTCGATTGCAGTTACAACGTCAGCCTCTAAGCAACAAGCAAGTTCAGTAAATTCCTTTATAACGTTATGATAACTTTTTTCAGATTTCAATAATGGAGTAATGTCTTTAAAGTTCACTCCCTTCGTTGGAAAATCTTGTATATCTCTTATGTATTCTTTATATTCCAAATTAAGGTTTCCCTCAATAATCTAGTCTCATTTCCTAATTATGTAAATAATCTATATTTTTCATATAAGATAAGCAATGGTGCTGATATCGTAAACATCAAAAATAATTATAGCTTAATGTTATCGTGGTATTATTGATTAAAATTAACGTTTCTTATATCAGCAGATTAATCTATGAACTATATCCGGAGGGATCTTGATGTTGGCAAAAGAATTTAAAATCGGAGAATTATATTCAACAACGTTTACAGTAACAAATGACATGACAATTAATAGGTCAGGTAGACAAAACGCAGAGGTTTTGTCTACTCCATCACTTCTCAATTTAATGGAAATGTGCACGATAGAAGCTTCCGACCAGTATTTGAACGATGAATACACTACAGTCGGATATGCAGTTGATAAGATGAGGCATTTGGCACCTACACTACCTGGAGGAACAGTCAAAATTTCCGCAACACTTACAAATGTGGACAACAATAAGCTCACCTATTCGATTGAGGCAACAGAAGAAGGTAAAAATATTGGCTTCGCTATTCACAAAAGAGCTATAATACCAAAATAGTAAATACAGATTTCTATCAAGTAAATCTACAAACTTGATAGATTCAACACAAAGATTCTTTTGATTGACAGGTATATAGATTAGTTGAAGTCTATTTGTCTTACAAACGAAGTTGTTCGATTGGGGTTTATTCTGGTATACTTACACAAATTTGTTTGAGGCGCGCTATATATATTATTTAGATTTATATCAAACGATTTGCAAATCATTTTATTAAGCATTTGCCCAATAAGTTAAGTATCTTATTTTGGATTTATGCTAAAAAGGAGATTATAGTGAAGTGGATAGATTACAGTAGTCCTAACACAATCGATGAAGCGATATCAATCCTGTCTGGAAAGAAGGGAAAGGCAAGGTCATTAGCTGGAGGAACAGATCTTATTGTTCAAATGAGAGCTGCACCTCAGAGGTTAAACAATCCCGATATCATAGTCGATATCAAATCCATACCTGAATTGAACCAAGTGGAATTTGGCAGTAATGGGCTAACCATTGGTGCCGCAGTCCCTTGTTATAAAATTTACCAAAACGCTAAAATAGCCGACGCATACCCTGGATTAATAGATTCAGCATCTCTCATAGGGGGAACTCAGATTCAAGGTCGTGCCTCTTTAGGCGGTAATCTATGTAACGCAGCACCAAGCGGTGACGCAATTCCTACTCTAATCGCACATAATGTTACTTGCACAATAGTCGGACCTAAAGGAGAAAGAACTGTATCGGCAGAAGATTTTTGTACTGCTCCAGGTAAAACTATCCTAGACGGAGATGAAATTCTTGTTTCGCTGCATTTTCCAACCCCTCCTAAAGGCTTTGGCGCAAGGTACATGAGATTCATACCTAGAAACGAAATGGACATAGCGGTAGTTGGTGCTGGAGTATCAGTAATAATAGATTCATCCGGAAAAATATCTAATGCTAAGATAGCACTCGCATCAGTTGCACCGACACCCATAGTAATTAATGATGCTGTAGACGCTTTAATTGGACAGGAGCCAACTGAATCTGTGATTAATAATGCAGGTCAGATTGCAAGAAATTCCATAAAACCAATAACAGACATGAGAGGAACTGTGGAATTTAGGCAACAGCTGTCCGACGTACTTACAAGAAGAGCTTTAAATGATGCAATCACACGAGCAAAAGGAGGTAGCATAAATGACCACTAATACGAAAACACATGTAACAACAACTATCAATGGAGAATCAGTCGAGTTTCTTTGCGAACCAAGACAGAGCCTCCTTGAATGCCTTAGGGACATATTGAATTTAACTGGCGCAAAAGAAGGCTGTAATGATGGAAATTGTGGTGCTTGTACCGTTGAACTTGACGGAAGAATAGTTGATTCATGTCTGGTATTCGGAGTAGAAGCCCAAGGCAAACAAATCAATACAATAGAAGGAGTAGCTACTCCTCAAGGCTTGCATCCTATACAGCAAGCTTTCCTCGAAAATGCCGCTTTACAGTGTGGGATTTGTACTCCTGGATTCATAGTAGCAACTAAATCATTACTTGAAAATGAACCTAATCCCTCAGAAACCAGAATAAGAACATGGTTAGCAGGTAACCTTTGTAGATGTACTGGATACGATAAAATAGTTAAAGCTGTCGTTGCTGCTGCAAAACAAATGGGAGGTTGACTCTAATGGTTGCAACAAACAATAAACCTAATAAATATAAGGTCGTAGGAACACGACCAATTCGTCATGACGGTGCTGACAAAGTTACTGGTCGGGCAAAATATGCTGGAGATTTACCATCAACTAATATCTTGTTCGGAAAAATATTAAGAAGCCCACATGCACATGCAGTTATAAAATCAATCGATACAAGTGCTGCTGAAAAATTAGACGGAGTAAAGGCTGCGGTAACTGCCAAAGATTTACCCGAGACTATATTCGGCCCTAATGGAGAAAGACCTAAAACTTCTGGAGATTTAGCTACAGACTTAAAACGTCTCCGAGATGGAATCCTAGCGTCAGAGAAAATTACCTTTAAAGGTCAAGCAATTGCAGGAATAGTTGCAACAACAGCCCATCAAGCTGAAGAAGCAGCAAAGCATATAAAAGTAGAGTACGAAGTGCTAGATGCTGTTACGGACGTAAAAGCTGCAATGGCAGAAAATGCACCTATACTACACGAAGATTTGGAAATGGTAGAATTCGACGAGCCTACAGGTAAGAAGGGTACTAACATAGCTGAGCATTTCCAACATAAAGCTGGAGATGTAGAAAAAGGGTTTGCAGAATCAGATATTATTATTGAAAGGGAATTCGACACGGCCACAGTACACCAAGGTTACATCGAACCTCATAACTGTACCGTTCAATGGCGAGACGATGGCCGTATCCACATTTGGAACAGTTGTCAGGGGCCCTTTCAAATCAGAGATGCTACGGCTGAGATACTTGATGTAAAAGCAACTGACGTGAAACTTACACCCTTAGAAATAGGTGGCGGGTTTGGTGGCAAATTTGAACCATATGGAGAACCAATCGCTGCTTTATTGTCCAAAAAGGCAGGTAATAAACCAGTTAAAATTTCGATGACTAGAGCTGAGGAATTTGAATGCACCGGTCCAACTCCTGGTTCATACATCAAGGTTAAAATGGGATGTACCAAAGAAGGCAAACTAATTGCTGGAACAGCGTATCTGGCATATGAAGCAGGAGGTTTCCCTGGATCCCCAGTTTCTGCTGCTGCTGAATGTGTTTTTGCACCTTATGACATTCCTAATTTCATAGTAGATGGATATGACGTAGTTGTAAACAAACCAAAAACAGCTGCATACCGTGCTCCTGGAGCTACAAATGCAGAATTCGCCTCCGAAACCATTGTTGATGAAATGGCAGAACGATTAGGCATTGACCCAATCGAATTTAGAATGAAAAATGCAACTGCCGAAGGACTAAGAAAAGTTGATGGAACAAAATATTCTTCGATTGGATGCAAAGAAGTTCTTGAAGCAACCAAAAACCATCCACATTATTCAGCACCGTTAGATGGTGCAAATAAGGGTAGAGGTGTCTCAATAGGTTATTGGATGAACGCCGGGTTGCAATCAGCAGTCAATATAGCTGTAAATGGAGATGGTACCATCAACCTTACTGAAGGATCCCCGGATATAGGTGGAAGTAGAACAGGAATCGCAATGCAGGCAGCGGAAATCCTTGGAATATCTGCTGAGGATGTTTACCCATCTGTAGTTGATACAGATTCTATTGGATTCACATTTGGTACCGGCGGAAGCAGAACCACATTTGCAACTGGCTGGGCTGCGATTGAGGCAGCTAAAGATGTAAAAACTCAAATGATTGAAAGAGCAGCTTTGATCTGGGGAGAAGACTCAAGTTCAATTACTATGGAGGATGGCATCATAAAATCAAGCAGCAACAAAGACTTGCAATTTACTTTCAAGGAACTCGCTGCTGAGCTAAATGATACCGGTGGACCAATAACAGGTAGAGGAGCTGTGGACCCTAAAGGGGTTGGAGCTGCATTTGGATCTTTGATTGTTGATACTCATGTTGATCCAGAAACAGGAAAAGTTACAGTAGAGAGAGTTACATCCATTCAAGATGTTGGTACAGCTATACACCCAAGTTATGTCGAAGGACAAATGCAAGGTGGAACAGCTCAAGGTATCGGGTGGGCTCTAAATGAAGAATACTTCATGAACACTAGTGGAGTCATGACAAACAGTACTTTCCTAGACTACAGAGTTCCAACGGCATTAGACCTACCTATGATTGACACACAAATAGTGGAAGTACCAAACCCAGGTCATCCATTAGGCGTAAGAGGAGTAGGAGAAGTTAACATAGTACCTCCACCAGCTGCTATAGCTAATGCGATATACAGATCCGTAGGTGTAAGAATGCAACAATTGCCTATGCACCCAGGAGCGATCGTAGAAACAATAAAAAACAATAAAGGTAGCTAAAAAACTAGTTTAATCTGGCTAAGCAGCATATTTGCAAATATGCTGCTTAGTCATAAAGTATTTGCCATAATGTTGCATAATTAATCAACACTAAATAACAGGAAAATACCTTGGTACTAACACAAACGAAAAACGCGATAGAGCTTCGTGAAAAAGGATATACTGTACTCAAGAACATTCTTAACCCCGAATTAGATATTCAGCCAGTCATTAATGAAAATATATCTGTACTCAAAAAACTTATTGCTCAATTAAATTCCGAAGGGAAAATTTCCAATTATTATGATGGCTTAGATGGAATAGATCTTTTAAATAAATTCATATCAGATACAGGAAATGAATTTTTTGATTATTTCAATATCTTCTTAAATTTCCATCGTGACCCTACTGAAAACGACGCGATGTATATACACCCATCAATGTTTAACTTGTTAAGAAATGACCGGTTGCTAGACTCTTTAGAACAATTTTTGGGGCCAGATATAGCAGTAAATCCACTCCACATAACAAGAATAAAACCACCACAAAAAAATTTACCCACAGATGTAAAATTACACCCGGATGGAAGCATCTCTAAAACTAATTGGCACCAAGATTTGTGGGCGTTTGAAGATTCGGCAAATGACACTAACGTTATTACAGTTTGGGTCCCAATAACAGAAGCAAACGAAAAAAACGGATGCCTTGTAGTAGTTCCTGAGAGTCATAAACTAGGAGAACTTTCAACACATTGCGCGCCTTCTGAAACTAACCTTGGGTTTAAAGGTATTCCAGATCAAATAGTTTCATCTGACAGGGTTACGCTACCCGCAAACCCCGGTGACATTATAATCTTAGATAAATTAATACAACATTGTTCTCTTGAAAATAAAAGCGACCAACTACGTTGGAGCTATGATTTAAGATACCAATCAGCGCACCAACCTGCTGGTCAAGGAATAAGACAACCTTGGCTGGCAAGAAGTAAATCAAATCCAGACTCTGTTTTCAAGACATTTGAAGAATGGAGTAACTATTGGTCGGCTATCAAACAAACAGAATATGATAACGGTTTAACCGGTTGGACTAGATTTTCTCTCAATGATCCCCTTTGTTTCTAAATCCAATCACATATTCTAAAGCATATTTTCAAACAAGCATTTTTATTAATTAGGAGTAACCACTTTGGCTAAAGTTTTTATACCGTCTCTTATGCAAAAACTGACTGATGGACAGGACGTTATCGAAATTGATGGTAAAACAGTAAGGGAAATAATTGAAAACCTCGAGCAAACCTATCCTGGCATAAAAGTTAGGTTAGTCGATAAATATAAAATGAAATCTAACATATCCGTTGCGGTTGATGGCGAGGTTAGTCCCCTCGGCCTATTAGAAAAAGTATCTGAAAATAGCGAAGTACATTTTATTCCAGCCGTAGGAGGCGGATGTAGTAACAATTAGGGAGAATATTTATTATGAAAAATCATGAATACAAGGGAGTTATTGTTCCAATAATAACGCCGTTCACTTTAGATGAAAAGATTGACGTAAAATCTCTCAAAAATCTAGTAAATTATTTGGTAGATGCCGGCGTCCACGGTATTTGGGCAGCTGGAACTAGTGGAGAATTTTCAGCTTTGTCAGACCTTGAGAGATTAAAGGTTATGGAAACCGTCGCTGAAGAGGTTAATGGTAGAATACCAATTATTGGTAACATCAGTGCTACAAGTACCAAATTGGCCATTAAATTGGCAAAGGACTCTAGCAACATAGGTATAGACGGGCTAGCAGTAACACCTCCTTATTATTATGATTCTAGCCAAAGTGAACTTATAGATCATTTTGTACAAATAAAGAACCAAACAAGCCTGCCTTTATGGGTCTATAATATCCCTTCTACAGTAAAAACAACTGTCGAACCATCCACGATAGCAACACTGGCTAAAGATTCTATTGTGGTTGGGATTAAAGATAGCTCTGGAACCGGTGAAAAGCTTGCTGAACTAACCTTTATGTGTAAGCGCGACGAGATTGACCTAAAAATCTTTCTAGGTTCAGTATACAGAATACCGTATGCACAAAAATTAGATGCTCACGGAATAATCCCAGGTGATGCAAACTTACTCCCCTCATATGTAGTTAAAGCATGGGAGTATGGATTGATAAATTCAAATATAGAATCAAACACCTACATGAAAAAAATTGATGAAGCTCGTAAAATACAAAACCTTTCTAAATCAGGAGCAGATATATCGTCAAAACTTGCAGGCATAAAATCAGGATTGAAAGAGATAGGCATCATTGAATGTGACATCATGTCTTCCCCATTAAAATCTTTAACTGAAGAAGAAAAACAACCAATCAAAAACATACTAAAATCATCAGGGCTACTATGACCTCGGTATTTATATGAATGTGGGCAATGGACTACTGTCATTTGCTTTGGTACCATTAAACCCAAAGCCTTAAGAATTTTTGAATAATAATCTAAACTTTTATACATGAACACAAGCAAAGAACAATATACATTTTCGAAATTTGCTAGCAATAGCTTCTACAGGAATCAAAATGCTCAACTTATTGATTTATTGGACATTGGAGATAAACAAAGAATTGTTGATTTAGCTTGTGGCACAGGCGGTGTAACTCGACTACTATTTGAAAGATTGAAAAATGCTAGAGATGCTGTAGTAATTGGTGTCGATCATTCTTCAATCGCTATAAAACAAGCTATTGAAGATTTTAAGGATGTCAAATCTTCCGCCGTACAATTTGTACAAGGCGGAATCGAACATCTCTCTACTGCTGTTAAAGACAAGGTAGATACAATAGTACTTTGCAACGCCATTCATTATATACCAGACAAAGATACATTGCTTACCGACATCAATAAATCACTCCATCCCGGTGGTAAATTTGCTTTCAATACGACATTTTTTGAAGGTGCTCACTTACCTGAAACTCTAAAATTCTATCGAGTATGGATGCTAAAAGCCATGCGGCATTTAAAATCCGAATATGGATTATCTGTAAATAGATCTGGAAAAGTTGAATCAAGAAAGCAACTGACTCCTGATGATTACACAGACTTACTAAACAAAAATGGGTTTCAAATATCCATACAAGAAATCAAAACAGTACAATTTACTAAAGAAGGCTTCCTTGACATAAGTAAATTCGACGATTTTATACAAGGCACCCTTCCAGGAGTCCCATTAGATAAAGCTAGTAACTCATTACAGGCAGGAGTACATCAAGCATTTGAAGAGCTAAACTTACAATATGTTTTGCGAAACTGGTTAGACGTAGTCGCCGTACGAAGATAAGTATTAATAACTCAAGAATCAGTTTATATTATAAAAATTAAACTGGTCATTTCACCAAACAATTAAAAGGTACTTTAATTATGGAAAAATTAAATCTGGACGTAACAAATAGAACAATTACCGGTAAAAAAGTGAAAACACTTAGGAATCAAGGGATAATTCCTATGAATATGTTTGGCTATGGCATTGATTCTAAAGAACTTCAATGCGAACTATCGCAGCTCAACAAGGTTTTGCCCGTAGCAGGTACAAACATACCTATAACTATCAATATTGATGGCGAAACCAAAAGCGAAAATATTTGTTTCGTAAGAGATTTGCAGTGGGATCCGATATCTGACAAATTACTTCATGTAGATTTGTATCGAGTTGACAGCACAAGAACAGTTACAATTGAAGTCCCAATTACATTATCAGGTACATCAAATGCTATAGTTAATATGGGTGGTACGTTAATTCAACCATTATCCTCAGTTACAGTACAAGGATTACCTTTAGATATTCCAACAGAATTTGTAATCGATATTAGTATTTTAGATGGTTTTGAAAAATCAATATTGATATCTGACATAGAGGTTGCCGAATCAATAACATTGATGAACCCCGAAGATCAAATGTTAGCTAGAGTTCTACCTCCTAGAGTTGAAGAAGAACCTACCGTTGAATCTGAAGAGGGTGAAGAGGGTGAAGAAGGCGAAGAAGGATTGCTTGAAGAAGGACAAGAAGCTACCGGAGAAGGCCAAGAAGAACAATCCGATTCAGAATAGTAAACAATTACTGGCCACACCTTAAAGCATTAACAGAGTAAATTCAAATCTTGAAAGTCCTGCTTTTTTGTAATTAGGATACTGTTTATTATTTAATGGAATTAGCTAAAGATTTAAATTATGATAGGAATGTCTTTTTATCAAATAGCCAATACAAATACCTAGACAATAAATTCAAAAATGCACTTCCCAATCTTAGAGCAAACTCTTAGATCTAACGGACAATATGAGAAAACACTTAACTCGATTCGCGGTAGCATTAATACTGACAATGTAGTACCTGATCAATTAGTTCCTTTTTTCATTTATGCCGTTTGGAAAGATTTGGGGAAAGATATTGTAATAGTTACTCCAGATGAATCACAAGCATCGAAGTTGTTTTCCCAAATCAAAATATGGGCAGATAATTCAGACCCAATATTAATATTCCCAGAATCTGATTCATTAACTTACGAAAGAACTAAGCCAGAACCTAATATAACTCAAAATCGATTACAACTTTTATCTAGTCTTACAAAACATCCTAATTCTAATAAATTAATAATAGCCTCGGTATCATCATTGCAACAAAAAACTCTAGATAAAGAGTTATTTGTCAAATTAACTCATACACTTACAATAGATTCTAAGTTATCCATGGCTAGTCAAATTGAAAGATTATTGGACTCTGGATATGTTTCAACTCCAATTGTTAATTCTCCTGGGTTTTTCAATAAAAGAGGAGGAATACTAGATATATTTTCTCCTCAAAATGAAAATCCTCATCGCATTGAATTTTTTGGTAATAACATTGATAGCATACGTTCTTTTGACTCAGAAACACAGATATCAATAAATCCAATGGATAAAATAACCATTTGTCCGGCTAGCGAAGCTCTTCTTTTTTCTGCTAATGAAGAATCTAAAATTAAATTACTAGATAATTTGGATTTCTCTAACTGCAAAGAATCCATAAGGACAAGATTTATAAATGAAATTACTTATATCAAAAACAAGTTAGAATTTGATGAAATAAATTTTTACAGCACAATTTTATGCGACGGATATCTACTAGACTACATCAATCCAAACAGCAAAGTGATTTTGTATCGGCCTTCTGAGATTGAAGAACAGGTGAAAAATTTAGAATCTCACTATAGTGAATTGCGTCAAATAAAAATTGAAAGAGGTGAAATCCCTTTAAATTTTCCTGAACTACACCACCAATGGCAAGATATCAATAAATTAATAGAGAAAACATTTTCATTAAATTCTATATCTCCTTGGGAAAAAGCTGAATCCATCAAAAACAACCTTAAAACGAATACTTTCTCTATAGAATTCATGAATTCCAAAAAAGACTTGCCGATACTTTTAAAAAAATATATCCAACAAAACAAACAAGTATTAGCACTAACTTCGTCCCCTGCTAGATTTGCTGAAATTCTAGAAGAACATAAAATTGATTCAAAAATATATTCGTCGGAGCATTCATTAAACAAAACAACTGAAGTATCAATCGTGCCAACTCAAAACGTTACTTTGAATGAAGGGTTTGTTTTGCCTCCCGACATCGTGGTATTTAGCGATTACGAAATTTTTGGTAACACTAAGCAAATTAGAACTGCTCCAAAACGCTCGGCTAAAAATAAAGGGTTTTTAGACGAGCTTATCCCTAACAGTTATGTGGTACATGTTGACCATGGAGTCGGTAAATTTTTGGGCGTTGGAGCATCTGAGTCAGATAATTCCGAAACAGAATACCTCATCATTGAATACGCAGAAGGTGACAAGCTATACGTACCAACGGAACACATTGAAAGAATTACCCAATATCTTGCTCCTTTCTCAACACCTCCTCACTTAACACGTTTAGGTTCCCAACAATGGGTGAACGCAAAGGCTAAAGTTGCCAAAGCTACCAATATCCTAGCTGTAGAACTGCTGGAAACTTATGCTTCTAGAGAAATAGCTAAGGGACATCAATATCAACTTGATAGTAAATGGCAAATGGAATTGGAAGACAGTTTCCCTTTTAAAGAAACTGATGACCAAATCAAAGCCATTGAAGATGTGAAGTTAGATATGGAAAGTAAACGCCCTATGGATAGATTAATCTGTGGGGATGTAGGATATGGCAAAACTGAAATTGCAGTTCGAGCTGCATTTAAAACGGTTATGGAAAATAAGCAGGTTGTCGTTCTAGTGCCTACAACTGTACTCGCCCAGCAACACTATAAAACCTTCTCTGATAGATTAAGCCCATATCCGATATCAATAGATATAATCAGTAGATTACGGTCATCTTCAGAACAAAAATCTATTTTAACAAAACTAAAAACAGGTCAAATAGATATTTGCATAGGTACACATAGAATCATACAAGAAGATGTGGATTTCAAAAATCTAGGTTTAGTAATTATAGACGAAGAACAAAGGTTCGGAGTAGCCCACAAAGAAAAATTGAAGAAATTTCGCTCTCAGGTAGAAGTTTTGACTTTAACCGCCACTCCAATACCAAGAACATTGAATTTGGCTTTATCAGGTATTCGAGACATGAGCGTGATTGAAAGTGCTCCTGAATACAGAACTCCTATTAAAACTTTCGTTGCTGAATATAGCGAGCAATTAATTAGAGAGGCAATCCTCAGAGAAATTGACCGAAAAGGCCAAGTTTTCTTTGTTCACAATCGAGTACAAAGCATAGACCAAATTGCAAACGATATAAGACAATTCGTTCCTGAATCTAGTGTCTTAGTTGCCCATGGACAAATGCCTCCTAATGAACTAGAAAAAGCAATGCTTAAATTTTCTGGAGGAGAAATCGATGTCCTTGTTTGCACAACTATAATCGAATCAGGAATAGACATCCCAAACGCAAATTCAATTATTATCAACCGTGCAGATTCTTTTGGATTATCTCAGCTTTATCAACTCCGAGGAAGGGTTGGAAGAAGTACTAAACGAGCTTACGCATATCTATTAACCCCTCCAAGAATGATCTCTCCTGTTTCTGAAATTCGTCTCAAAACCATAATAAGCGCCAATGAACTTGGAATTGGGTTTAAATTGGCCATGAAAGATTTAGAAATTAGAGGTGCAGGAAGTATCCTTGGAGCTGAACAAAGTGGGCATATGAAATCAGTTGGGTATGACCTTTACAATAAATTGCTTTCAGATGCAGTGGAAACACTAAGGTCAAAAAATATTCAATCTGGGAACCCGCATATTCCAAATCCTAAATCAACACAGCGGTTCTCAGCAAACATACAATTACCGCTTCCATCAAATATACCTGTCAAATACATAGAGGATCTTCAAACCCGAATGACAATATATAAACGTATTGGAAATTGCGAATCTATTCAACAAATCGAGGAAATTAAACGTGAAATACGTGATAGATTTGGCCCCATACCAATTCAGCTAGAAAATTTGTTGTCAGTCAAAAAACTTAAAATATACTGCGAACAACTGTCAATAAATGCAATAATTCAAAATGGAACCAGCATAACTTTATTTTTTAACTACAATTTAAAACCAGCGGTAATCCGAATAAAAAATCTATTGGGCAATGATTTTTATATTGGAAATAAACAGATAAAATTTCCAGTTACCAAAAATGTAAATCCTTTTATTTTGATTGAAGAAACCCTCAATAAACTATTAGATCTCATAAATAACATTCGAACAAAAACGACTACCGATTGAATAATACAAAATTAACAGGTGCAAAATGCGAAAATTATTAGAACATTTAGAAAATTCCCAAACTCCAATCAATGTAGGGCTTGTTGGATGTGGAAGGTTTGGGTCAATGGCAGCATCTCAAATCTTCAGAACTAACGGCATGAGGCTTTCATTAGTTTGTGACATAAATACTCAATCAGCAGTCAAGAATTTAGCCAATGCCGGAATTCCCAACGATCTATTAAATGACATTACTTTAAAATCTCCAAGCCCCCAAAATTCAAATACACCCTATATAGATATTACTGACGACTTTTCAAACCTATTACAAGCCAACCTGGACGTTATAGTCGAATCTACTGGCAATCCAGAAGTTGGTGCATATAATGCTTTCAAGGCTATAGAATCAGAAAAACACTTAATAATGGTAAATGTGGAAGCTGACGTCCTCGTTGGTCCAATCCTAAACAAATTAGCACATTCCAAAAATGTAGTTTACTCTTTGGCATTTGGGGACCAGCCGGCATTAATTGAAGAATTATACGATTGGGCTTTAAGCACCGGATTTGAAGTTGTAACAGCAGGAAAAGGAACTAAATATTTACCTGAATACAGAAAAGCAAAGCCTAATGATGCTTACAGAAGATACGGATATTCTCAAAATGAATTTAAGAACAACAAACTTAATCCCAAGATGTACAATTCATTTCTAGACGGTACAAAATCCGCAGTTGAAATGTGTTCTGTAGCTAATATGACAGGCATGATACCAGACATTCCTGGAATGCACTTTCCTCCTGCATCTATTGATGATATTCCGTCAATCCTTATACCAAAAACAGATGGCGGTATATTATCAAAAAGCAATGTAGTAGAAGTAATTTCATGTTTGAACAGAGATGGGTCTGAAATTAGCAACTCCCTGAGATGGGGAGTTTTTATAGTAATAACAACTGACAGCAAATATTTGAGAAGTTGCATAAAAGAATACGGGGTCCCTACCGATTCAACCGGGAAATATGCGGTTATGTGGCGACCCTACCATTTTGTAGGGATGGAAACTCCAATATCTATAGCAAAAGCTCATCTATATAAAGAAGCGACTGGTTCTCCACAAAACCAAACTTGTGAGGTTGTAGCAAAGGCTAAAAACAACTTGTTCGTCAAAGAAGTACTTGAAGGCGAAGGTGGCAATAACACTTATGGTGTAATAGTAGAACAAAAATATGCTGCCGATAACAATTTGTTACCCATAGGATTATGCGATAAAGCTAAATTAATCAAATCAGTTAATGATGACGATTTCATTAGAATGGACGAAGTTGAACTTGATTCTTCTAGTTTTGCTGCGAATTTAAGAAGTTCTATGACTACCCAGAAATTGTAAAGGTTTTATCGATTACGCCATCTAGTTGGCCAATATCACTTATTACAGGGCATTTCGACCATTTGGTATTTATTTTATCTCTATCAATCAATATTGGATTCATCCCTACGTTAAGTGCACCCATAATATCAGATTCTATTTGATCTCCAACATAGATGATATTGCTTGCTGATGTATCAGCCATGGTTATAGCATGCTCAAAAATAATCTTATTTGGTTTTTCAAAACCTACATCTAGCGAAGTAATGGCGAAGTCTAATATCCCAGTTAATCCAAATTGTTCTAAAAGTAATGCTCCACGTTTGTTATAGTTAGATATCAAACCCAAAGTATAATTTTTATTTTTTAACAGTTTCAAACAATGCTTTACCTCATCGAATAAAACAATTTCATGAGGGATGTTTTGGATTTTACGCCAAATTTCTAATGCCTTGTTAGAATCAACCATAACATCATCCCCCATTAATACGAGTCGCTCATACTCGGCAAAAAAATCATCTTTCTCCTTAGAGTTTTTCAATCTTATTGGGGCGATTGTATTTTCATGGCTCATATAAGCATCAGCCATTCCATAACCTTTTATTACGCCCTCAACTGTTAGATGTATCCCAAAATAAGAACAAGCATGTGATTGCACTTCATATCGCGAAGGCTTAAACCCAGCCAGTGTGCCATATAAATCAAAAAATATAGCTTCTATCAATTTCTATCAATCTGAATTAACATTTATAGCAATAATCGTACTATACAAAAATCAATAGTTCAAAATACCTATAAAAACAAAATCATATGCTTCGGCTTAATCTAAAAACATGAACAATAAACAAGACAATCTGCTACCAGGGAAAATACCTGGAGAATTACTTAACAATTTACTTAATAAAATAAACATTAATGACCCTCGAGTTGTAGTTGGTGCGGAGATAGGAGAGGACGCTGCCCTATTAGACCTTGGAGATAAATATTTGACTATAACAACTGACCCAATAACTTTCGCAACAGATTTACTTGGATGGTACTTAGTCAACATAAATGCCAATGATATCGCTGTAACTGGAGCTAAACCAAAGTGGCTTACAACAACTTTACTGTTTCCAACCCATACAAAACCAAAAGAGATATCAAAAATATTCGATGATATTTTGGCAGCTTGTAAAAAAATCGACGTGACTGTTATAGGAGGACATACTGAAATAACCGATTCAATTTCAAAACCCATAGCAATTGGAACAATGCTGGGTGAGGTCAAGAAAGAAGAAACAGTTTTGACCTCAGGAGCAAAACCTGGCGATACGATTATATTGACCAAAGGCATTGGTATAGAAGGAACCTCAATCTTATGTCGCGATTTAAAGACAATATTAATTGACAATGGAGTTCCAGATACAACCATCAAAGCAGGAAAGGATTATTTATTTGAACCCGGTATTAGTATCATTAAAGATGTATATACAATACTCAATACAGCTAAAGTAAATTCGATGCACGATCTAACCGAAGGAGGGCTCTCGACTGGGATTATTGAAATGGCCACAGCATCTAAAGTAGGAGTAGTTATCAATAGTGCCGATTTAATCATTTCTCCAATCACTTTAGACTGCTGTCGAGCTACCTCAATAAACCCATTAGGCCTACTTAGTTCAGGAGCATTAATCGCTACATTAAACCCTTCTAATGTTAACAATGTTATAGCAGCCCTATCAAAAGAAAACATACTCTGTAAAAAAATCGGCTATGTTACCGAAAAAGAATCTGGAATATTACTAAACTCCCCAAAAGAGACTATAGAGTTCCCACGATTTAATCGAGACGAATTAGCCAGATGTTTTGACATGTTTAATTAAGACATACAGTTAATCGACTATACATATGCAGTTTTGATACACTTAAATCACCTAATATAATCAGGAATTTATATCATGCCACAAAGTAAAGAAGTACCTCAAAATGAAATTGCTAATCTCTCATCAAAGAAAGCGATGGTTGTTGTAGCCCATGCTGATGATGCTGAATACGGATGTTCAGGAACAATAGCAAAATTGTGCGCGCAAAATTGGGACGTCACTTACGTTTTATGCACAAATGGAAGCAAAGGTAGCGGAGAC
>VFGY01000044.1 GCA_009392195.1 SAR202 cluster bacterium
AAACAAAACTTGATGGAGGTATTATGAACAGCAAAAATCTAAGTGGTTGGTTTTTAGTACTAGGACCTCTTACAGCTTTTATATTTAGTGGTCTTTTACCGTCCTTTTTAATTGAGACTGGCACCGACGGAGGTATGAGAGCGTGGATATCCGATATTGAAGATAAAGAAGCTCTGACAACAATATTTACCGTTATATCGAGTATCGGTTGGGTATCAGCCTTTATAGGTACCGTACTGCTATGTGATTCGATGCAAGGAGCTAACAAGCCAGGCAGTGTATTAGCTCGTATGGGCGGCATTATTATGATTGGTCTGGCCGCTCTCGCAATGGTAGCATCAATGGATAGCTTAGCATCGTTAAATCTTCTTAATAATGAATTGGGAGATGCTGCCCAAAACAAAGCTGATGCTGTAGTAGCACAGATCGTTAGCAGGACAATATGGACAGGATTATTCTTTTTCTGGGGTATAGCTTTTGTATTGATAGGCGGAGCTCTTGTTATTCAAAAGAGGTTGAACTCGATTGTAGCTTGGATATTTGTTGTGTTTGGTACCCTATTCGTTATCTTAAGTGTTACGCCAATAGAGCTTGCACAAAACGTTGGATTCTTAATCTTCGGAATAATGAGTCTAAACACAGTTATAGCTGGAGTTTTAAGACTAAGAGAAACTCAGGATTAATATAACAGCTTTTATTTTAATAAAATCTAAAAAATGATTGCCGTTGTTTAACATAAGGCCCCACTTTACAGCGGGGCCTTAAGAGGGGGAGAAAAGGCTACTTGGTAGAAGTTAATTTTCCCCTAAAGATTTTCTAAAATCAGTATAGGCAGTTAAAGCACGGTCTCTAGCATATTTGTGATCGATTATTGGAAGCGGGTAAGATTCACCTAACTTCACGCCACATTTAGATAATTCGTTTCTCGGTGCTTTTGAAGGTTCATGTATCCATAACTTGCTTAATGATTGCAATTCAGGTACCCATTTCTTTATATACGTTCCTTCTGCATCAAATCTTTTGCTCTGAGTTATAGGATTAAATATTCTAAAATATGGATTTTGATCAACACCACAACCGCTGACCCACTGCCATCCCAAGGAATTGTTTGCATCATCTCCATCAACTAACAATTCCTTAAACCATGCAGCCCCCTGTTGCCATGAAATCAACAGATTTTTGACCAAAAATGAACTGACTATCATACGTATTCTGTTATTAATCCATCCTGTTTCAATCAATTCACGCATCCCGGCATCCACAATAGGAAATCCAGTTTTCCCAAATTTCCAACTAATTAAAGATTCCTCATCAATGTTCCATGGAAATAAATCAAATTCCCTTTTAACCGAACTGGTTGTACTTTTTGGGAAATGAATCATTGTATGATACGCAAATTCTCTCCATAGTAACTGCCTTAAAAATGAATAGCCTCCTACATCATTTCTACTCACATCTGCACTATTACCTACCGCATGCCATATTTGCCTTAAACTAATCTCCCCATGTCTTATAAATGGAGATAGTTTGGATGTTCGGTTGTCACTAAATAAATCTCTTTTGCTTTGATAATCACCTATATCAGAATCTATGAACCTTTTTAAATATGATTTAGCGGTTACTTCACCTGGCTTCCAGTACTTTGACAACATATTTGGTACAGGTGAGTTACTCAAAATTCTTACATCCGATATTTGTTCGGAGTCTGGCCATATTTTAGGAGACCGTAACCTATTAGGTGCTGGTACTGGGTTATCAATATCAGCCATGGACATGCATTTTTTCCGAAAAGCTGAAAAAACACTATAGGGCCTACCGTTTCCATTTAGCACAAGTGAAGGATCAAAAAGTAAATTCGACCTGGTGAAATGCATCTCCACACCAAGATTTTTTCTGAGATATAAACTTAATTCATAATCTATTTCACGCTGATGTGTTTCATATCCATAATCACAATAAACTGATTTAGCTCCAGTATCTTTAATTAGATTTGTTATAGATTCTATTGAACTTCCTGTTCTAATTATTAGTCTAGAATCAATTTTTTCTAGTTGAGAATTAAGAACATGCAAACTTTCTTTTAACCACCATAGAGTCCGATTTGGCACTGGCGTATCATATTTTGAATCGCCAGGCCAAACAAAAAATGGAACTATTTTGGAATTCGATTTACTAGCTATATCAAGCGATGGGTTATCACCGATGCGTAAATTATTTCTAAACCAAACAAGGACCACCAGGCTATTATCGTTAATGGTCTTATCTAATAACACAATTTCTCCTGATTTATCCAGTTACTACTTTAGACAGACTGTTCTCTATGTAAACTGAATCATCGTTTTCATAAACTATAATTGGTACTTCAGTATTCTCTATCAATGTTTTGAGAGAAAACCCTTTTAATCTATCCATTAAACCAGGATTTACCATTGAACTAGGAATCATTACAGCATCAATCTGTTCATTACCTACCCACTCTGAAAGATGAGCAAATCCCGGATCAATAGGCAATATAACTCCTGCTTTTAATCCTTGGGACTCTAAAGCCTTCAATTTTGTTTCAAGATAAGATCTTCCGAATTGCCTGAGCTCATCTTTATTTAAAATCTTCAGGTAGTTTTTACTATTCATCTGAGGATACGCAGAAACAAGATAAGAAGCAGCTGAAAGATCATATAAAACAATTTCAGATGCTTTCTCGAGCGCGACTTTAGCAGCAGCTTCCTGCATATTAAATCTGTCTATTTCTTCATTATTGCTTAAAGTTAATATTTTTTTGATTGGAAATTTTAAATCTTGTATCACCTTATCTAAAGAGGTGCTAACAGACTTGTTAGTCAACAACCCTTGCAAGTATTTTATGACCCCTGAAACAACACGATCATCATCAGAAACAAAACCTCTGAAATGTTTACCAGGAGTACTTAATCCTCCTTCGCCAAACATATCAAGAGAAGTCTCCCAGGCCAAAAGAGCAATTGGGGTAGGGCTTGACGTGACTAACACCCATTGGTTTTCAACAGCGAACTTATTTTCAGGCAAATTGACCCACTGTGTTAATCCTGCGGAAACATCATTTTCTGGCTGCCCAGTACCATACCCATACACATCTACGCCAGAATCTTTTATTTTCACATAGCGTTTTGATTCGATGTCATATTTTTCTGCAGTTTGAAATCCGACATATAGGTCAGCCCCTTCGGGAGACTGGAGTACTTCTTTCTCTATTTCTCTAGTAAAATCAAGCATCTCACTCGGTGACTTAAGAAATTTGAATCCTTCCAAAGGTAAACCTTTATTTCTCAACTCTTTTTCCATCCGAGTCACGAACCCATCGATGCCGTACATATCCTCTTTAATAAAATCATTTTGTAAAATTTGCCACTTCATTGCTAACTCCTTGTATTTTTTTGTTATACAGCTATTTTTCTGGCTGATTTATTTTTAGTTTTAACTTTTTTAGCTTTTTCTTCGGGTAAATTTATCGTGTAGCCGCATGCTAAACATTTAATGAATTTCCCAAAATAATCGTCATCGGTATACATATCTCCGTTGCACCGGATACACTTTTTAAACAAAAACATATCTCACCTCTCCTGTAATATTTATGTGTTATATTTTCTATAAAAAATCATATTTGAAGTATATAATCGACATAACATGTATAATATTACATACATAATGGATGTTTGTAAAGTATATCCGACATTTTTATTGCAATTTGTAGAATAAATACAGAAAAACAACCATTTCAGAGTGATTTGTGGAATAAATTCAGCAAACAAACGCTATCGTTAAATCAAAATAAAGTGCAGGTTAATGCTTACACCTTTTTATTCAAAAATATTTATACAGAAAATTTAGACGATTCTAATTAGTAATACCCATTACCCGTGCAGCAGTTCCTCCAATAATATCTTTGCGCTCTGCATCACTCAAAAAATCACAGTGGACTCTAAATTGGTCCAAAGCTTGTTTATAAGTACAGAACCTCGCAACCATCGGCATATCTGTCCCCCAAATTATTCTGTTGGCTCCTATACGCTCAATAGCTTTTTTTATAATGGGTTCAGATTCTTTCCATGGATATTCCCATCTTGCTCCCATTTGTATCGGAATTAAAATTTGCAAATGACAATTGGGAGACTTAAAAATATCCCATATTTCTTCAGGGAAATTAATTTGTCCATTTTCTAGGTAACCAGTCCATGGCAATCCATGTGTTACCACTACGTTTAATCCAGGATATCGATTCAACCATCCAAGTAAAACTTTTTGCTCTGCCAAATAACTATCCATCCAAGATCTTTCGTAAATTTTACTGCCCCTTCCACCAATTAAGGTAAAATAAACTGGCAAATTCATCTTGTAAATGGCATCCCAAAACGGCCTTAATGACGCACTGTCCCAAGTGTCTGGACTAGAATCATCAAGTGTTTGGTAATAAAAACCAGGGATGAACTGCAACCCAGCAACCCCTCCTAATCTTCTTTGTTCATCAATCATCTCAATTACTTTATCTACATCTCTAATCAAATCTCCTTCCCTGATAGAAATCAACCTATATAATCTTTTGGGGAATTTTTGCACCGCTTTGTTTAAATAATCATTTAGAAATTTTGGAGTCCCTATCATTGGATATGTGTGCAATAAACCCACATCAACCTCAGCATAATCCATCTCCCTAATCAAAACTTCTGGCGGACATTCAAGATTATGCAACATTGGAGGAACGTATTGTTTAGTATAGGTTTGGCCATCAATTTTCCAAGCTAATCCTCCGTTAACCCTTGTCCATTCCACATCTCTCAAATCTCCTGTATGCTGGTCTATCAACGTCGAATTATCAGCTTTTTTTCTGTCAGCTACATTCCAAACCGGTTGGATATGTCCACCTAATTCAGATTGAAGTAACTTCATTTTATGTTCTAATGTAGGATATCCCACTTTAGAATCCATTTGAGGAAGACAATAACTGTGTCCATCTATAATCATCATATTCTCCTGCCACACTGCTAATTTAAGATCTATTTATAGGATAAGCCAATGATTTACTACTGCTATATTTAGAAGCTATCCAATGCATTAATATAACCAATGCGAAGCCCGACATAATGACCAGCACCGATATTATAATTTGCGGGTCAGAATTCGATAGGTTTTCATACTCCCAAGGTAAAACACTTCTGCTATATAAATCATCATCTGCGCCACCATCATCTTTTCCAACAACTCTCCAAGGCCATATTTTGTTGAACGAGCCCAACATCAAACCTGTCAAAAATAAAAGAGAAACTTCGAAATGACGTTTCAATACCCAACTCAATAATTTGGAAAAAGATAAAACACCAACAAAGTATCCAAATCCAAATACAAATAACACTGCCAAATCGAATTCTTTAACTGCATTTATCATATAAGAATATTTACCCAGCAATAAAAGAATAAAACTGCCCGAGATACCTGGTAACAACATCGAGCTTCCACCGATAATCCCTGCAAAAAAAACATAAATCCAAGTATTTGGCGTAGTATATTCGTTTAAGCCAGTCAACAATAAAGCGACAATAACTCCAAACACAATTGAAAAATAATTTCTTATGGGCCATCCATCAATTTTTCTTATAATTACTACTGAAGATGCGGCGATCACGCCTGTAAAAAACGAAAATAGTAGGACAGGTTGATTATCCAGCATATAATCGACTGTCCTAGCAAACGAAAAAATGCTTACTATTATGCCTAATCCTAAACATAAGAGAAAACCGGCATCTACATACTTGATTGAATCTAGAATCTTGCCAGTAAAAACCAATTTAACAGCTTTAAGATCAAAACTTTTAAGCGCATTGATCAATCGTCCATAAATACCAGTAATTAGGGCAAGAGTACCTCCAGAAATTCCTGGTATCAAATCAACAACGCCCATGGCAAGTCCGTTTATGATAGTTAAAAATATTTGAGTAATTGTCATAATTAAAAAAAGTGTAGCACTGTAAGGATGTTAAATATATTATAAATTTGACCTATATATAGTAGTGAATAATTGGATTTGGTAAGATAACACTAATGGCAAGATCAAACTGGTATACACAACATCCTTTGGCATGCACATGCAACCAATGTCATGAAAAACGTTTAATCACCCAAGAAGCCGATGGAAAAATAGGGCGAAACCAACCATGCCCATGCGGAAGCGAAAAAAAATATAAAAAATGCCACGGCAAGTAATCATTTAGTTTTTTTTCTAACTACCATCAATCCGTCTCTAACTGTCAACAGAACATTTAACACTCTATCATCTTTATTTATCGTATCCGCTAACTCACGCAAAGTAACTACTTCCAAGTCGTTGTTAGATTTATCAGCAACAGTCCCGCTCCATAACATATTATCAAGAACTATAATGCCACTCGGACTTAATAGATCCAAACATTTCTCATAATATAGCGGGTAATTTTCTTTGTCAGCATCGATGAAGATAAAATCAAATCCTCCATCAATTTCATCCAAAATCTTATCCGCATCTCCAATTAACTGAGAGATATTCTTATCTACAGATGATTTAGACCAATATTTTTGAGCTATAGATGTGCAGGATTCGTCACGATCAATAGTTATTACCATTCCATCTTCATCAGTTAATGCATTCGCCATCATAAGCGTTGCATAACCAGTGAAAGTCCCTACTTCTAAGATCCTTGACGCATGTGACATTGCAATTAAAGATGCTAAAAAATGTCCTACAACCGGTCCTGATAACATTTGAGGCATAGGCACATTTTCGTAAGTTTCATCTTCCAATTGCTTTAGGATATCTGGAACATCGCTAGTATGTTTCAAAACATAGTTTTCGATTTGTTCTGGCACTAAACTCAACATGAATTCACCTTTATTTATTAAATCGGTACTAACAGTTTTTAATTCTATACAATAATATTCCCAAACAAGAACAAAATAAGAATTTCGTTAATAACCGCTACACAGAATTAACGCCCATTATATCAGTTAGTTGCATTTGGAAATGCGAACCTAAATTAAAGCCAATTTCTGAGGACAAGATAGTCATTCAATTTTTATTGT
>VFGY01000045.1 GCA_009392195.1 SAR202 cluster bacterium
TCTGGATAATACTTCCATTGCGCTAGATTTGTCTCTAAAATTTTATTGTATAGATAGACACAGGTATGTCATAAGCTACCTCTTGTCCATAGTAACCTTGAGTCACCTGCGGTAATGAGATTTCTAGCCTGTCCATACATATATTCTATCAGAACAACAGATCTATAATAATGAACAAAAAGAATCTATACGATTTCTTTTTGTCTAAAAGCCAACGTATAAGATATTGCCAGTATTACTGTTGATAACAGCAATATTATCACCGCATTCAAAACGTGGTATGAACCAGCTATTTTAATTCCCTCTTCTCTCCACATATTGATGAGTCCCCATTGGAAATGCGACAGGAATAAGGTTAGAAGTGTGATACCAGCTAAAACAAATCCCTTTTTCCTCGCTTTAAGGAAAAAAGCTAAAATTACAAAAGGAATGGGAAGCCACCCTAATATGTCAGCTATGGTCTTGTGCCAATCTGATGAACCACCACTCATTACCTTGTAACCAGCAGAATAAAACTGAGCAATTATCAAAATCAAGAAAATTAGTGCAAAAATAAAAAAGCCATAACGGAAAAATTTGTACATTGAGATGCTCCATTGAAATTAGTGCAATAAATAAATATTACAAGATTCGATATAAAGATTCTATATATAATTCTATATAAAGATTATATATATATGTGTATGCGATAGGCGCTTAAGGATGCGCTAATTTAAAATATGATTTTTCGTATTTTTGATTTGATTCAATTTCTATTCCTGCATCATCGACGGGTACGTATCCAATAGATTCCTTTGCTGACTCTAGGTCATGTATTTTTAGACGATTATTTGAGATTCCATAAATAATTTTGTAATCTAATGATGATGGTGCATTCAGAGAAGACTTGATGATTTGTCCAAGGTCATTATGGCTAAGCCACATAGCTCGTTTTGCTGGGTGATCATTAACCTCCCTATCTGGAATTTGTATTCCACCAAATCTTATGCATATAAACGACATGTCGTATTTATCTTGGTAAAGACTAGCTAATGATTCCCCGAATAATTTACTAACTGCGTATAGGCAATCAGGTCGAGAAATATCATTGTTGATTAACGGGATTTTGGTATTGGATTCCTTCACCTTTCCCTCCAATATTGATTTATACAAATCATTCTTTTGGTAAAGATATCCAACTACATGATTTGTTGTTGCGAATATCACCTTTTTTATTCCAGCTATTCTTGATGCTTCAAAAACATTTCTAGTGCCAACTATGTTGTTTTGTAGTATTGATTCCCAAGGAGCTTCCCCTCTTGGATCAGCACCCAGATGTATAACCGCGTCTTGAGATTCAAAAGCTGATTGAATTTCTTCGATTTTTGAAATGTCTCCTGTAAATGATTTAAAACCTTGTTTAGTAGTTAGATCTAGAGATGTAAATTCAAACTCTTTACTCAATGTTTCTCCAATAACTGTACCGATTTTGCCACACATTCCAGTTACTAGTACCTTTAATTTTTTCATTGATAATCCTTATTTACTGCATTTATACCTTTGAAATATCAAAGATTGCAATTGCTCTGTAATAATAGTCTAACTTGCATTTTACTTCGGTGAATGAAATCATGTGAATGTATTTTCGAACTTGCAAGTAATCATTTGTACAAATAAAACGATTTGGAGGGAATATGGCTAACATATTCAATTGGAGAGACGCTCGACCTGTTGTTAATCACGAAAATGTTGTAATAAGCTACATATTGGGTCAGAAAGGTGTTGATGAACGTTCCATAGGTCCTGTTTTACAATCACCCTGGAGTTTAACGCGCCACTATGTTCATCCTCGCAAAAACGGAGATTATCACGATCATACGGATAAAGAACAGGTGTTTTACGTAATTAGCGGCACGGGTAAGATGAAACTAGATGGTACCATCCATGATATAAAAGAGGGAGATGTTGTACATGCCCCTGTATTATGCAAACACCAGATTATAAATGAAACAGATGACTGGTTAGAATTGATAGTGATATCGGTTGACGTTAAGTAAGTAAATTAAACCTGTAACTACATCTGGCCACCAAATTTTGTCGGTGCATCATAATAATTGATTATTAACTCTGCAGATTCTAAAACCCTATCTTCTACCCTGTTTGACAATTTATGGCTTAAACACACTTCTATTGTGTTTTCTCCGGTATTTACAAGGTTTATAGGGATTTCAAATTCAAACCAATAATGAGTGTTTATTCTTTGAGCCATTCCCGACCTAACTGCTTCAGATGAGCGTAATCCTCCGTAAAATGTTTCAGTTCGATTAATTTCTGGGCTAATGGATTTTTTATTAAACTTATATTCAATACGATCTTCGAGTCCTGTTTGAACAACACGTATCCTCAGTTGTATATCACTTATAGAATTTGTTTCTATGCCGAACTCAATATCATCACTGACTTTAATTTGAAATGTTTCAGGTGTATTTTCCTTCAATATAATGGGTAGTTGTTCTTTTGTTGAAATATCACCGGTATCTAACTTTATCGGTAAAAGATAATGTTTAGATTTATTTTTATAAATATCTGAATCGCCTAGCTCTCTTAAAACTTGATATTGGTTATGTCCAAACGGCCATGATAAATCAGAAAGATACATTCCATCAGCTCCTTCATTTATGGAATTTGAAGCTGTTGCTCTGTACATTTCAATAGTTGCATGGTGATACCTATCATCAACTGGAACTCTACCTAAATGTGGATAAATCCAGACATCATTATCTTTACATGCATTTGATATCCATTCAAAATTAGGGTGAGAATTTAATTGCCAGCTGTCGTCGGTCAGTATAATTGCATTTATGAGTTTCTCATTGACCCATGTTTTGACATCCATTCCGACACTCAAATTGTCATTTTCTGAGTTATTTGCCCTGCATGATAGTATCAATTCTCTACCCTGTTTTTGCCCTATTTTATCCAGTAAATTTCTTACCTCTCTTATGAATTCAGTTAGTATAGGTGTGTTTTTTTCGATTTCTGAGTGTTCAAAAAATACTCGTACGTAGTCGTCGATTTCTATTCCATCAGCTCGGTAATCTTCACATACTTCTTTAATTATGGATAACCGTTCTTCTCTTACTTCTTTTAGTGCAAAATTTAAACATGTTGATGCTGAAGGTTTATCAGGGTAGCCTTCACCTCCAATTAATACATGTGGGTTGTCTCTTTTGAATTTACTGAAAAAATACGTGTTTGCATTAGGTCCTTCACTAGTAGCAGGATCGTTTATTCTTAAACTTGGTATGACTCGGATACCTTTGCTATGGGCTCTTTCTATGATAATCGATAGTGGGTCTAATCCTTCTGAAATCGCAGTTTCTAAACTTTTAGCAGCTCGCCACCACATTATTCCATGATTATGTTCTTTAACTAGTTCTCCCCATCTAGTTCCTACTTTTGTGTCATGCAAAAAGGTTTGTCCAGAAGCTAATCCATAAGCTAAAGTATCTACTCCTGTACCAAGCAGTTCGTCCACTGGTCTTTCAAGAGTAGATTTGGATAGAGGAGGATCGAATCTATACATTAAATAATGTCTCGCATCGTTATAGTAAAAAAGCTTTGGTTTTTCCATTTTGATACTCCATTCTAGTAAATCAAGCTTGTAACTTTGAATAACTGTAGCATAGCTAATATACTCAATCAAATTTACGTACCGCTGAATCCTTTTATAGTAATTAAATGAAATTAAACTACATAATGATAAAACCGATATGTGAACTTTGATATTATCTCTACAAATGTTGTAGAATCTGCTAATTAACAAAAACGTATAATTGGAGTAATAATCATGGTAAATTTTCCTTCCCCAGCCGTTGGTGGAAACTCTGGTAATGGAGACCCTTTAATATTAGGTGATCAAGATGCCATAGGTGATCTTTTTACTCCTGGAAGTGCCTTAGAAATTTTGGATTGGGATGGAGATGGGAAAGCTGAATTAGTTTCTTCTGGAGGAACAGGAGATATAACTGTTTTTAAATATCTGGAAGATACTATTGATGGCACACCTATATTTGACCGAGGGACAATGTGGGGAGAATTGTCTAGATCTAACCACAGGGATGACAACGACAAAGGTCTTACAGGTAGCGTTATTGCGGCTGCAGATTTTGACGGTGATGGTGTGATTGAAGTTATCCTTGCTCCAAGAGGTTATTCAAAAAAACCTATAGTTGTTTTTAAACTAAATTCTGCGGCTCCAACTACTAGAGCAGATCAGCAACAACCTAATTTTGTAGAACCAGAAAATATGGCAGGTTCTGTCAATGCTAGATCAGCCGCAGTATGCGACTGGAATGGTGATGGTAAGCCGGACTTAGTTGTTTGTAAAGAGATTAAAGAAGGTAGTTATATAGATAAAAAGACTGGTGTGGCTCCTGAAGATCAAAGAGACCGATATAAAAAAGATGGAAGTTGGTTAAATCCTTTAGGTAGACAAGAATTGCATCTTTATGAAAATACAAGCTCTACAGGTAAAATAGAATTTACGTATAGAGGTAAAGCTGATGTGGATTTGCCAAGACATTCTTTTTTTGTTTCCTGTGTTCACCCTAAGAAACCTGAATTAGGCTTACTAGTTTCAACGTATTATGGAGAAATGTGGAATATCTCTATATCTGAACTTGGAACTGAACCGGCTTGGGATAATCCTGTTGAGTTGTTAACTACAAATGGAGCTCCATTCAATAGAAGTGTAAATATCCAAGCGTCGATTACAGTTACAGATTTATTTGAAAAAGGCAGATTCGATATACTTACCTTTGATCAATCAGCTAATATTAATTGGTTCAAATCCTATGGGTTTGATAAAAATAAAAGACCTGTTTATGCTGACCCTATCAAAATCAAACAATATAATCCTTATGTCAATGGAGGGAATTTCAGTGTACCAACGGTAGGTGACTGGCGGGGTACGGGTAATGCCGATCTATTGGTTGGAAGTGTAGAAGGTTATATATTTTGGTATAAGACGATATCTACTAAACCTTTGAGATTTGCCAAGCCGATTCGCGTTAAGCAAGGTACCGAGGAAATAAGAAGGCTAGCTAGAGCCAACCCATCAGCAGGCCACCATTGGGGTGGCTCTCAAACTCCTTATGATGGAGACACGGGTGGATATAGTAATCCTGTTTTATCGGATTGGAATGGTAATGGATTATTGGATTTGATTGTTAGCGATATGATTGGACTATATGACTGGTATCCTAACTGGGGGACTAAAACTGATCCTGAATTGGGACCTCCTCAAAGAATCTACTTGGCAACTGGAGAACCCTTATTTGGTCCTTGGAGACAGCAGCCTGGAATTGGGGACTTTACTGGGAACGGACTTCCCGATGTAGTTATACAAGATTTAGATTTAGACCTTGCTTTGTATAGAAGAGTTGGAGGAGAAGACCTATCGATTGTTTTACCTGGAGAGAAGTTGCGTTATGAAGACGGGTCTACAATAAAGACTCATGGTGTTTATACTCCTGGTGGAGGAGATGGTAGAGGGAGAACCAAAATAAATGTAGTAGATTGGGATGGAGATGGATTACTTGATTTGTTGATAGGGGTAGGTCCTCAAGGTGGAAGTCCTTATAGTAGCTATGTTCTGTTTGCTAAAAATGTTGGTACTAATCAAGCTCCTTTGTTCAAAAGACCTGACGTTTTACTTTGGAATAATGACGGAGAGCCATTAGAGTTTTGGAGGCATGGTGTTCATATGGCACCAGTTGATTGGGATGGTGATGGTAAATATGAATTGATAGCGGGTGCGGATACTGGATACGTATGGTATTGGCATTCAGACAATTTTGGTACGCCAAGAAATGGCAACCACTCAGCGCCTATCAGGCCGGAAGACGGAGATGGATCAGGAGGATTAGGTTAGTCGATTTGGTGGCTGTTTAATTTTCTGTTTCAGATAGAAATATGTCTTTGAACTTTTCTATAGTATCTTGTGTTATGCCTAAGGAAACTATGTAATTTTCAGTTCCACCATAAACTGTTTTAATATAATCCATTATTTTAATCATTACTTTGGGGGAACAATTTTCGTTTTGGTAATCAAGCCATGTATAGTTTTCTCTGTTTCGGCTAGAAGGAGCTTGTTCAGCAAAATAACGGTCTATTAAATATTTTGCGCTCAATCCATAATCTTCTGCTACTAATTCATCCTCTACTCCACATACACTTAAAATCAATGCAGAGATTATTCCTGTTCGGTCTTTACCAGCTTCACAGTGGTAAAGCGCCGGCAAATTATCTGGATTGAACAATGTTGTTAGAGTATCTTTTATTGCAGGTTTACTATTTTCTAGCCATCCAGCATATGTCTTGTGATACCATTCGACGATTATCTCAAGATTAGTTTCCAGAGAACCTTCTAATTTTTCGTCTGGAAATGTTGGTAAGTCTCCAACTATATTGTGTCGTATGTAGTTAATGCTATCTGATTTACCTAATAAGTCCGGTCTTTCATTAACTTCTTCTGTTCTCCGAAGGTCGACATCTGTAATAATCCCTCTGTGCAAAAGTATGGCTACAGATGATTCTGATAGCTCATGTAAACCAGCTGCTCTAAATAATAAGCCACTGACGGTGCTTTTACCTTCTTTAGTGGGATAGTCTCCTAAATCTCTGACATTTGAGGCGTCATCTAGTTCAATATGTCTATTATTCAATTATTCTCCCAAATCTTAATAATTTGTGTATTTTTGTAACTAATACATACAGTATATTTCAAATTTCTTTTCAATTCCCTTATAAATCAATATATTTAAATTAATTAATAAGATCTTACCGGAAACTCAATCAATTTCAGTGGTTTAGGGTGATTTTACGAACGAAAATTAAATGCTTTATAAGGCATGCTCACTAATTGTCATTGATTTAATTTGAATGGTTCATTATTCTCAAATATTCTTATGGTTTTTATAGAGTCACCTTTAAAATTAGCTGTTTGAGGGTCCCTAGGAGCGATGGCAATAATTTTTTCCATTCCTTTAGTTACTTTACCAAAAACACTGTGGCATGAAGTCATTGGAGCGGAGCAATTTTTGGGAGCACCATTTTCATATCCATCTAGGTAATGAGTTTCTGTATATGTTATGAAAAACTGACTGCCATTGGTTCCAGCCCCATTTTGAATACCTGCGTTTGCCATTGATAAGATACCAGGTTCATCGTGTAACCTATTTGGACTAAATTCATTTTCAAATCGATACCCTGGCCCTCCGCTTCCAGTTCCAGTCGGATCTCCTGTTTGTGCCATGAATCCAGGGATTACTCTATGGAATGTCACGCCATCGTAGTACCCGTCACTTGCAAGGAAAACAAAATTATTAACAGTAACCGGGACATCATTAGCAAAAAGTTCTATCTCTACTGATGATCCGTTATCCATTTCTAATATTGCTGTATAGGATTTTTCATTATCGATTATCATTTCAGGTGCTTTAAGATAAGTTTTATGTGTGATTTTAAAATCTCCTTGATTGTTGTTTTGTTTTACAAGAGGCTCATTAATTATTATGGATTCATCGTTTATGTTTGTAAAAGATATTTTGATGTTAATTTTCACATCTCCGGGTGGTAGCCCAAGAATTGATTGTCCTTCTTGTATTTTTGAAGAGGTTTGAACATCTAATTTAAGTAAATAATAATCTTCTTCCGATATCCAATAGGTCACAGAAGTATCTTTATTGTTAGCTGTTAGACCAAATAACTGCATGTTTATATCGCTGTCACTAATATCTAAGTCAAATTTATATGAGTCATAGCCTAATAATTGTTCTTTATCTATAAATTTAATTCCTGCAGTTGTTTCTAGCCTCAAGATTCCTGAATCTCCAAGTGCCATATTTCGTGGATCTCCAAAACTAGCTTGGTTGGTGATATTCCAACCATCGTTTCCCGGAAGTTTTTCATAAAATTTGTTCCCAATTGCTATTGTTTCAATAGAATTTGATGGCCCCAAAAACGGATTAGAAATTGTTGATGAACTTCTGTCAGGCGCAACAAATTTACCTTCTATGTTAAATGGAACTATTATGTTGCTTTCACCATCAATTAATTCCATACTAAGTTCTACTAGAAAAGCAAACGATTTCAAGTTTTCCATAGATTGATTAGCTTCAGCCAATATTTCTTTTACACCAATACCAAGTTTAGGTGTGGTAGGAGTTGGGATAGGTGTTTTGGTTGGATTGGGTGTCGGTGTTTCTATTGGAGTTGGAACTGGTTTTTGAGACGAATTTAAAACAGGTGTGTTTTCTTTTATTTCTGGGTTAGATTTGTTTGATGTTTGTTCGGATTCAGAATTGTTGCATGCAAAGTTTATTTGCACAAATAGTAATATGGACAATAATAAAGATAACTTAAGAAATTTTAAGCATGTATGTATAATAGGGCTTTTCAAGTTAGCAATTTGTTGTATTGTTTTTGTCATAACTAGAAATTACGTACCATTAGTCTTTATACGAACTGAACAATTATACACTTTAGGATTTGATTGGATAAGTTTTAGTGAATTCTTAATGTAAATTGAATTGGTTAACTTGTTAATCTTTATCAACATAAGTAATAATCCTTATCGATAACACCAAATAATGGAGGTTCAAAATGGCAGACAAAAAAGAAGTTATGTTTTATACCGATGGACGGCATTCGAGCGTATATATGCATGAACCTCCTATGTATAAACAGCAATACGTGGAACCAATTGATGAACTTTTAGACCTTGGTATTGATACGATTACGTATGCAGTTGGAGATTGTAGTGTACTTTTATATGACACCAAAGTTGGCGAGCTTTGGGGGCATAATGTAGATTTAACAAGTCATGCTATCTGGTGGAAAGCCGCACGTAACGTAAAATCTATGATAGATAGGGGTATTGACCCACTCATGCTTGTGTGTGAACACGCTAAATCAAAAGGATTTCAATTTTTACCTAGTTTGTTACTTAATATGGGACATACTGCTCATGGGCGAGTAACTAATTGTAGAGTAGCTGATTTTACTACTGAACACCCTGAGTGGGTTGTAGGTGAAGAACCTGAATATCCGGAAGCACAATTCGATCAGGCAAATAGATTATCGTATGCTGTTTCGGAAGTAAGAGAGAACAGACTGAATGTTATTAGGGAATTAATATGCGATTACCCTAGTGACGGGATTGAAATAAACATGGCCGATTATGCACCTTTTGTTGCAAGGAAAGAAGTTGAAGAACATACTTCTACCTTGACTGATTGGTTAAAGCAAATCAAAGATATTTGTGATAGTGCTTCTGAAGCTCAGGGTATAAAAAAGCGATTAGTATTGAGATTGAATTCAACGATTTCCGGTAATAAGGCAATGGGTATGGATGTTGGAAAGTGGATAAAGGATGAAATGTTTGACTCAGTAATCGCTACTAGCGGGAGTGGAGATGGTTATGAAGGATATATAGGAGGGTTATCAGAGTTAATTGATGCATCAAAAGAAACTAGCGTTACAGTATTAGCTGCAATAGAAGCAAGTAACAACACTGATTTTACTCCTTCAGTTAATTATTCAGCAGCATCTAATGCATATAGTGCAGGAGCAGATGGAGTATTTTTCCATACGTATTACCCGATGCCAAAAAGGTATCCATATAACTATGAAGCGACAGGACGATTAAGGTTTATGGGGCATCCTGATGTAATATCATCTAAAGATAAAAGATACCGTCTAGGTATGCATGATAGAGCAGAAGTAACTCGATTAAATGGATTACCAGTACAACTTCCAATTGAATTAAGTCCTACAGTTAAAAGTGGCGATATTTCTATATACGTTTCTGACGATGTTAAATCTGCTTATGCTTTAGGTAAGCTTTGGAAATGTGAATTACAAATAATGCTACCGAATACTACAGAATCTGATGAAATAGATATTTTTTGGAATGGAGAAAAAATCCCAAAATCAGCACAAAGATATGCCGATTGGGTGTATCAACTGAGGCCAAGGCCTGAGTATGCTGTAAACGGTTACAGGATTCATGTGGATTTGATTGATAAATATCTACCGAAAATCGGTGAGAATAAAGTAAATGTGCTTATCAACAAAAAGGATGAGCAAATAGTAGATGCTATAAAAGTAGCAGAAGTTAGAGTAGCAATAGATTATTTACCACATCGCAACGGATTAAGAGATGATGAAGCCTACGAGGAGTAGTTATAGATGATAGGCAATTTAATTTTGGCAAATATGTTTGAAAAGGTTTAGTAAGGCTATGCGTTACGAATTCGATTTTTCAAACGAAGTTTCTTTGGTTACTGGGGCTGGTCGTGGTATAGGGTTAGCAATATCGAATGAATTATCTAATCTTGGCTCTACAGTAGCTTTAATGGCCAGATCGCCCGAAGAACTACATGTTGCTTCTAAAACAATTAAAGCGAAGGGTGGTAAAGCCGAAAGTTTTGTTTGCGATGTTTCTGATTTAGAAAGTGTTAAACATAATATTAAAGAAATTGAAAATAAGTTGGGACCAATAAAATATTTGGTTAATAATGCGGGAGTTACTGGTGCAACCGGTAGGGATTGGGAAGTAGATCCTGTGCGATGGTGGAGGACAATGGAGGTCAACCTTAAGGGTGCATTTAATTGTAGTCATATTGTATTAAAGGGAATGATTGGAAGACGTCAAGGTAGGATTGTAAATGTATCGAGTAGTTCTGCTGAATTAATCATACCATTTATGTCTTCATATGGGGTTTCAAAGGCTGCTTTAACTCACTTGACAACCTCATCTGCTGAAGCAGCAAGAGAATTTGGAGTTTCAATATTTTCTTATTGTCCTGGTTTAGTGAGAACAAAGATGACAGATTATATGGAAAAAACTAATGACTTACCAATAATTGCGAGACAAGGGATGATTGATGCTTTTGATTCAGGTAAAAATGTTAACCCTTTGTTTTCTGCCGAAGGTGTTGCATATTTGCTATCAGGTAAAGCCGATGTTTTGTCTGGACGACATTTAGATGTGAGGGAAGATTTAGATAGTCTTGTAAAAAAATCAAAAGAAATAATTGATAAGGACCTACTAAGGTTACGAATACCTCGGTGAATAAATTTTCAACACTTTTGGTAATATTGAAATAGTAGATGGGGTAGTTCCTACGTATTCTCCATCTGCCCATATTGAAATGGGTTCTTCAGAAGTGATTGATAAGTTTCTAGAAGGTTCGTATATTGATCTAGGATGGTTGATATGTGTACCGAAAAATACTTTTGGCAATAAAAAAAGAGCTTTAATTTTAGATATGCTTTTGACGATGCAAATATTAAGCATTTGATCATCAATTTTTGCGCTTGGAGTTATTTTGAAGTCTCCACCGTAATCAGAAGTGTTGCCTGAAGCAACTAGAAAAATATTTCCGGTATAACTCCCAAAATCTCCCTTGATGGATACTTTTGGGCAATTGAACTTAAATAAAACTGCAAATATTCCATATAGATAGGATAATGTTCCTGATAAAAACTTCGGATGATTTCCCTCGTCTACGTATTCTGCAACTTTGCTGTCAAATCCTAAAGCAGCGACTGTAGCGAATAAAGTTTCGTTTACTTTACCCAAGTCGATTAAGTTGTATTTGGACTCGATTATCAGTTTACATAAATCATTTGAGTTTTTGTTTAGATTAAGTTCTTTAGCCAGATTATTGCATCTGCCGGTTGGCATAATTGCTAAGCTAGGAGTTGAATATTCGAGTCCAATTGGCGATAGGCCGTTTATGATTTCATGGACAGTTCCATCTCCTCCGCAACTTATAATGGATTTTGTCCCATCAGACATTGCTAAAGAAGCTAGTTTTTTTGCATCTCCCCGTCCGAGTGTATATTTTATATGTACTTCAAATCCATGAGTTTCTAATATTTTGTGAATCTGTTTAGCAGCATGTAAAGACTCGCCCTTCCCTGAATTCGGATTGGCGATTATAGTGATTTTGTGTTTGTTCATGATTTGGTTAGATTGGTTGGTTAAATTGTTTAATCATCTACGAATAAAATGTAAGATTTGTTAAATTATCAATTTACAGATTATCACAGGAATATAAAACAATAATTAAAAGGTGTATTTATGGCGAAAAGCGAATTGAGAAAAATAGTTTCTGGTCCTATGGCAACAGTCGCTACTCCATTTGACGACGAACATATGGTTGATTATGGCGTGATGTATGAAGTCACCCAATGGTTAGTTTCAAGAGGTTTGGTTACTGGTAAAAGTGTTTTGAAAGTAGCTGCTGCTATGGGAGAGGGGCCACAATTGAGAGATTCTGAATGGCCTCATCTACTAAGAACTACCGTACAGGCCGCACAAGGTAGGGTGCCTGTGATGTGTGGAATCCATAACAAAGATACCATTAGAGCTATAGAAGATATTAAAATCGCATCTGATATGGGAGCGGTAGCTGTTCAATTGTCTGCACCTATTCATAATGGTCCTACAGAAGATGATAATATAAGATTTTTTACCGATGTATCCAACTCAATAGACATTGGAATAATGATTTATAATACTCATTCGATGGCAGGAGGAGCTATAAGTATAGATGGTTTCAGCAAATTGGTTGAATTAGATAATATAATTGCTATTAAATGGAGTCCTCCTGTTGCAGATAGACCTATCCCAGGCAAATACGAAGAGATATTTGAATTTATAGATGACGTTAATATAATTGATAATTGTTTTGGACCTGCGAGATGTATACAGCAAGGTGGACATGGTTATATGAGCCATACTGTGGATATATTTCCTGAACATGATTTTAAATTGTGGGACCTTTTATCTTCTGAACGCTTTATTGAAGCTGAACAATTATGGGAATCTGTGGAGAAGCCTTTAGGTGAATTTTCTGCTAGAGCTGGCAAAGATTCTGGAGGTCAAGCTACTTTGAAAAAAGCCATGATGGCAGTGGTTGGACATCCAATGGGAGCACCAAGACCGCCATCAAACCCATTGAACACAGATGAAATAGCTGAATTGAAAGAAATCATGCTTGGTTTTGGATGGGATATTTAGGTATTTATCTATATACCAAATTTAAATTAGTTTGGCCTGTCTAGTTAACACTTCGACAGATGCACCTCTGTATTTACAAAAGTCGCAGTATTTGGAAGGTTCAGGTGTGGTGGGGCTGTTTAAGCATTTTGAAATCGCGGTTATAGTTTCATCTATCCAGTTGACGTTTCCTTGATAAGGGATAGCAGTACATTTAAATTCAAGTATATTTTTAAATTCCGGTTTGTGGACGTCCCCGTTGTAGTACAAGAAGTACCCGGTATCGTTTACGTCATAGTTGTTCATTATAAATAACCACTGATAAATTTCCATTTGTCTTTTGTAAATGATGTGCCATGGTTTATTTAAATCTGTGATTTCATCTTTAGTTGCAGTCGATTTATAATCTACTATGATGTAACCGTTTTTGTTTTCCCATAGATCGTCTATAGCCCCGTGAATATGCAAATTCGTTTTAGGATGGATGTAGCCTATTCCACTGAAGTTGTTTCTCCATTTATCAAGTTCTTCGTGGATGACGGGTATCGCATCAATACCAAAATCTTTCATTATGGGATGTTGTAATTTAGCGTTTCTGTAGATGTCAAATTCACGTTTCAAGAGTGAGTCGATAGCACTATTTATAGTGAAAGGTAAGCTAGGGGGTCTATTAACACCTAATCTTCTATCCAAATAAAAGCATAGACGACAATCAAGATAGAGTTCTATTTTTGACCGGCTTAATTTGTAGGGCTTATCGCTGTTCGGATTAAATAGATTGCGACTTCGTATATATTTCTTTTCTGTAGTCATTTAGGATGTCTAAGGCTGTTCATTGGCTCAATCCTAGCATGTTCAAATCGCATGAGCTATATTAAAGTTATCAATTTATTTATTGTTAAATATAGGATAGTAAATGAAGAAAACCTCTGAATGGTCGCTAGAAATAAAAGGTGGCTTAAAAAACACCTATGAATTTATAGGAAATCCCGAAAATCATTATAGGTGGAGTCCGTATAAAATTGATGTTAAACAAATTGATAAAAGTCTTGAAGAGTATAAATGGGAATTGGATATTGATTTACCAATGGTTGGTAAAGTAACAGGCTATTGCGAAACAATAATACAAATTCCTTATACCAGATATAAATTCAAAGGTGTAATGGATGGTGATGATGTTGAAGCAATAATAATTGAAGATTATGAGTTCAAAGAGACATCACCAGGGACTATTCTAGTAGTTAGGATTTCCACTTTGGAATTACCGCATTTGAATGGGTTTATTATAGAAAAAGTAGTCGGATCTCAATTTGATAAACTTTCACAAGAAGTAAAGAACAATCTTCAAAAACTATTCATGTAAATCAGGAAGGAAATTTAAACATGACAGTAACCAATCCAAAATTTTTGTGGTCTGGGGAGCATTGGATACTTTATTTGAGGAAACCTGGACAACCTAATAATAGTGTTTCAGTAAGCTTATATAAAACCACTTATAGTGCAGCAGGTACTGGTATAGTGTGTCTTTTGGAAAGTGAACCGAAATATGGTATCTCTCCTAAGTTATTAACAGATAACAGAGAAGTTGCCGATTTTGTACGAAAATATATCGTTACTTGGAAAGTGAGTCCATTTGATGCTATGGTCGGCACTCAAGATGCCACATTTGAATTAACTGGTGACATTAGAAATAATCCCGAATGGCATATTTTTTTTGAAGACCAAAAAGTGATTGCAAATTGGTCTGACCTAGAGCCATCTGTTTTAGTTAACCAGCCTATAGGAGTAGGTAATTTAACCGTAGTTCATTCTGTATTAACCTTTTCTCAGAAAGGATATGTACTAATCAACGACAATATCGTTGAAGGAGAACTTTTTATTAGGGATAATTGGAAAGATCTTTTGGGAGAACCCAAGAGTTCAGGGTGTTTTGCTTTGTCTGAGACTTTAGCTTTGGCTTGAGCAAGGTCTATTTGGATTGTACCGAAGAGTCTTTATTTTTAATCAGAGTTTCTGGAACAAAAATATATATCCCCAAACTGCCTAAAACGCCGATAAAACCAATAAATGCTGAAGATAATCCTAAAGTAAATATACCAGCTATTTGACCAATTAAGATTGGGGCTGCTGATGAACTAGTATCACCAAGGAGCTTCCAAATACCTAAAAATTCTCCTGAATATTTAGGAGGAGCCAAGTCTGCTCCAAGAGTCATCATTGCTCCACTACCTAGTCCATTAGCAAATCCCGTAAAGATTGCAATTGCACTAAAAGTCCATAGATTATCACTTATCGGAATCAAAAATAGACCAATAGCTACAAGCATACAACTTGGAACTGCCATCCATTTTCGTCCCCATTTATCTAATACATATCCTACCGGAAGAAACATGATCATATCGACTCCTGATGCTGCTCCAATCACGTATCCGATTTCATCAACACTCATGCCTAGGTGGGCTCCCCATAAAGGTAGTATTAATTGTCTTCCTTGTCTAACCAATCCAAGGGAAATTATTGCTACTGAACCTTTCGCAATCGTGGATCTGTTTTCATAAAGAATCGTTTTCATTGAGATAGATTTTTCGTTTATTTGGCTGAAATCAACGTTGGAAGTTTGATTCCACTTTTCTGGGATAAGAAGAATTAGTAGAAGTGTTGTTAATATACCTTGGATAATAAATACGCTACCCAAAGATATATGGGCTCCTATTAATCCCCCTAAAATTGGGCCAACGAATAATCCAATTCGATGAACTCCTCCGAATGTGGCAAGTGCTTTACCTCTTTGTTGGTTTGGAATCAAATTCGATAAATATGACATTCTTGATATATGCCACATACTAACAGCGCAACCACTTAAGATTCTTAATAGGAAAAATAGTGCAAAATCGTTGACGAAACCGGTGAGTATGGAAGTTGTAGCAAGAACAATAGTAGCGCTTAGCATTACCTTTTTATGACCATATCTTCCAACTAGTAAACCGGAGGGAATGTCAAAAATAGTGTTGCCTATAAGAATACCTGAAACACCAAGTCCAACTAATGCTATGCCTACTTCTAAATCTGATATAAAAGTCGGTAAAATCGGAACTAACATACCAAGACCTAGCTGTATGATGAATCCGGATACGTAAACAGAATATATCAGGCTTTTAGTATATATTTTGTCACCGTTTTGGGCGTTATTAGTATTTGTCCCCGATTGTTTCAATTGAAAATTGTATTCTTAGCGTACGAACTAATTACTGACAGAATGAAATATGAATTATGTTTCACCCTATTACTTCTGATTCTGTTAGATTTAAAACTTTCAGAGCATTTAATCCTAATATTTTTTTCTTGGATTCAGTACTTATGTTAGCCGTAGCAATTCTACCTACGCCGAACCTTGGATCTATCAAAGGTACATCTGAACCGTAGAGTATCCGTTCGTCACCTAAGCTGTCTACAAAATATTCTATAGTCCCATGATCTCCATAAGAAGTACATGTTTCTAGATATATGTTAGGGCATTCTTGTGCGGCTTTTACTGATTCGATTCTTCCTAATTCAAAGTTACCGGAGTGGGCTAGAATCCAATCAACGTCTGGGAATTTTTGAGCAAGATCTATAAACAATATTGGTCTGCCTCCATAGTCGTGTCGAAATTCACCAGGACCGTATTGGGTGTGACTTTTAACTGGGATTTTGTTTTCGTTGCACCATTCAAAAATCGGATACCACGATTCGTGGTTTACTGGGTAGTCTACAAAAGGAGGATATATTTTTAAAGCTTTCATACCTAGTTTATTGAACGCTCTATCCAATTCAGGAATAGCTTCATCGATGTAATGTGGATTAACGTGAGCGAATCCACCGAAACGTTTTGGGTTATTTTGAACGAATTCATATACTATGTCGTTACAATTTTTTGCTTTACCATCAAATATATAACTTACAAAGCATTTATCTACACCAGCGTCATCAAGAGTTTTCACATACCACTCTTGATCATCGTATATATTATAATTACCCATTCGTCCTACGTGAGAGTGAAAATCAATTACGGTTGTTTTCATGTTTACTGTCCTAAAATGTTACTAAGATTATTGGAGCATATGTTTGCCAGGGTGGTTTCATTTAAACCCCATCTGTGTAAACTATATAGTTGTGGTCCCATAGGCTGATAAGGGAATTTTGAACCGTATAGTATCCTGCTGTCCCCTACTGTTTGCCTTAATCTCACAATGCTATCTGCAATGGAAAATTTGGATACCTCAACAAATAGGTTGTCAAGCGATTGCAAAAGCGGTATTGCCCATGATACATGTCCATAATGCACGTCGGATAATACCACTTTACTCTTTGGGAATAATTTCAATATAGAGTGGAATTCGTTTGGAGTTATCTCTGTTGCTGGAACAAAAAGCGTAAGTTGAGATTCAGTTATCCATTCCATACAATCACCGACTATCCAGTCGACAAATGGATAATTTTGAGAGATTGGTTCCATCCTTAATGATTTAATGTTATTGTCCGAAACACTTTTGGCAAATGTTTCAAAATCAAAAGTAGCTGGGTTACAAGTAAACTGAGGAATAAATCTACCTATCCCTTTTATACTTTCTAATAGACGTCTGTTTCCATCAACTGGATCGTAATTTACTCCATATGGATTGTGAACCAGTGCTTTTTCTACTCCTGCATCGTCCATTGCTTTTAACGTCCCTTCGGAATCATCTACTGATAGCCTTCTTGTATGGACTCTGCCTATAGATACGTTACAATCAAAAACAGGAACTGACGATTTAAATGCTATATCGACTTCACCCAATTGAGCCTCCTTACTTAACAAATATATATTAGGATACGACGGTTAGTTATTGTCTTGGTTGGATTATCCGATATGTATATAAAAAAATCTAGATTTGCTTGTAATATAATATTCGTAGATATTTACACTATTAAATGATTTTCATGAAGGATGTATAGGTAAGTATTTGCAACGTTAGCTTAAAGAGAGATAAAAAAGCTGGAAAAATGATTATTGATACCCACGTCCATTTTGCTGATGATAAGATACCCAATACTGCTTTATTCAGGATAGAAATGCCTGAAGTGTTTAAAAGTTTGACAAAACAATATGGGGTAGAAAGTGTAATACACGTAGAAACTAGACAGACTTTAGAAGAAAACTATTGGGTACTTGATTTAGCAGAACGAGATAAATTTATTTCTGGATGCGTAGGTTTTATAGATCCAATCACGAATAATTTCAATTCGAAATTAGCTCTGTTCAAAAAACACAGCAGATTTAAAGGCATCCGAATTCATACTTTGGATTATCTTGAAACCGACAATAAAGAGCTTTTTATAGAAAATATGGTCTCTTTAGCTAATTCAGGTTTGGCTTTGGACTTACATACTACTCACCACACTTTGTATAAATTAGAAAGGATAATAAAATACCTTGGAAATTTACCCATAATAATAAATCATATAGCTGGTCCCCCAGTCATGGATGCAATGCAAATACATGAAAAATGGGCAAGTAATTTAATTCAAATAGCGAAGTATCCTAACGTCCATATAAAACTTTCTGCTTTAGTGCAAATGACAGTTGAATGGGAAAAACAGAAGTATAACACTGTTGACCATAAGCTATATAAAGCTCCATCAAACCCAGAATATTACAAGCCAGTTATTGATTTGGTATTTAATCAATTTGGTGAGAATAGAATCATATATGCAAGTAATTGGCCCCAATTGGAAAGGGTAAGCGATTATGCTACAGGACTGAATATTGTTAAATCATATTTTGATAAAAAAGGATCTAATATAAGTTCAAAAATTTTTAAAGGCAATGCCTTAAATTTTTACAAATAATTGGTAGCAACTATTCTGTTTCAGGAGGATTACCGCCTACCAATAGATAAGTGAAAGGGCTATCACCTATGTTTTCCATATAGTGCTCTTTAAAAGGCGGCACAAATATATAAGTTCCTTGTGTGGCTATACTTTCTTCTCCATCTACGATGACTTTACCTTTTCCCTCAATTACGAACATGTATTGAAATGATTCATGTTGATGTGAGTCGTATATTCCACCTGGAGCGAATGAATTTGCTCCCATCCACATATTAGTAGCATATCCATAGCGGTCCATTGATTCACTGTCGCCGGGCATTGTAAACCCTCTTACTTTAGTCTGGTTGTATATTTTTCCTGTCTTAACAGTAGAACCAATATATTCTTCGTGAAGATGATCGACATAATCCTGATCAAATTTTTTATAGTCTGATTCCTGAAATATATATTTGGGCATTTGATTTCTCCTTTATACTACAATCGATGAATTGTGAATAAGTATTTTATCGGAACCAATCATAATGAAGTCCCAGAGTCCTGTCTTTTAATGGAAGTTC
>VFGY01000046.1 GCA_009392195.1 SAR202 cluster bacterium
TACAATGACAGTATTTCCTATTTGGAGTTAACATAATGACCTTGGATCACGTTAGTATGTCCCTGCTAGAATCAGGACTTGATGATATTCGAAATGCACCCAAAGATGATGGCGTAGTTCGCTTGATAGTATGTCGGCCTAAAATTGAAACACGTAAAATACTTGATGTTGTAGAACTAGATAAAGAGATTGGGATGGTGGGTGATAATTGGAGTGATAGAGGAAGCTCAAGTACTCCAGATAATTCTTCAGATATTGAAGCCCAACTTACCATCATGAATTCTCGTGTCATTTCATTGATGACTGGTTCGGATGAGCAATGGGAACTTGCTGGTGACCAACTATACATTGATATGGATATTAGTAGAAACAACTTGGCTCCTGGTACTCAAATCAAAATAGGATCTGCTGTGGTTGAAGTGAGCAAGAAGCCACACACTGGTTGCAAAAAGTTTTCAAATCGGTTTGGTGTAGATGCATTGAAGTTTGTGAGTACTCCACTTGGTAAAGAATTATGCCTTAGAGGAATAAATACCCGTATTGTAGAATCAGGAATTGTGAAAACTGGAGATGTAGTAAAAAAAATATAATGTTTTTTATGAGGAATAAATAGCGATGGCAACTGATTTTAATTTAAATGACCGGTCAAATTTATTGAATGCAATAGGTGAAACACCAATCGTCAAATTAAATAAAGTAGTTCCATATAATGCCGCAGAAGTTTGGGTTAAATTAGAAGGATTAAATCCTACAGGATCCTATAAAGACCGTATGGCTGTGTCAATATTATCGAATGCATTGATGCGAGGTGATGTTAAACCTGGAGAGAATGTAGTTGAATATACTGGTGGTAGTACTGGCACGTCATTAGCATTTGTTTCAGCGGTACTTGATTTAAAATTTACAGCAGTATTTTCAGATGCGTTTTCAAAAACAAAACAACAATCAATGGAAGCTTTTGGAGCAGAAGTGATCGTTATAGAAAGTGGTGATGGAAATATTTCACCGAATCTAATTCAAATTATGAAAAATAAAGCTTATGAATTAGCTGAGAAGCCTGGCACATTTTATGCTGATCAATTTGGTTCTCCTGATATAAAAAAAGGATATGAATCATTGGGTATGGAAATAGTTAATCAAGTAGAAGGTGAAGTAGATGTTTTATGTTCTGCTGTCGGAACTGGTGGAGCCTTGATGGGTACTTATTCGGGTTTTGTCAAGTCAGGTATGCAACCTCAGTTAATTGCTTTAGAACCATTACAGTCTCCTATATTAACAAAAGGAAAAGGTGGTTCGCACAAAGTAGAAGGTATTGGTTTAGGATTTGAACCACCTTTTTTAGACAAAGAGAAACTAGATGATGTTAGAGCTATAGATCAAGAAAAAGCTTTTGATATGTGTAGGATTTTGGCTAAAGAGGAAGGCATTTTTGGAGGTGGTTCTACTGGTTTGAATATTTGTGCTGCCATTGAAATAGCTAAGGAAATTGGTCCAGGAAAAAAAATTGTAACTTTAAACTGTGATAATGGTTTAAAGTATTTGGGTAGTCATATTTACTCTTAAATTGGAAATTTGAACAGGATTATGCTTGATGAATGTTGAGTCTTGGTTACAGATTGTTGTAATTTGTTTTCTGGGTGCAATCTCGCCGGGACCTAGTCTTGCTTTAATAGTTACTAACACCCTCGCTGGAGGTAGAGCTTATGGTGTTTCTACTAGTATAGGACATGGTATAGGTATAGCCATTTGGGCGTTTTTGACTGCTTTTGGGATTTCTGGACTCATTGTTGATAAATCAAATATATTGTTGGCTTTACAGTTTGCTGGTGCGTGCCTTCTTATCTATATTGGGTTTCGCACTATCATAGCTAGCAAAAGAGTGTTAACGGTGAATGATCATACAAATCCAATTGTTTCGGCAGCTCTACTTAAAGGTGCGAGTGAAGGGTTTTTGATCTCTATACTCAATCCCAAAATAGCATTATTTTTTCTAGCAATTTTTACTCACTTCGTACAACCAGAATCGGGGTGGGCGGAAACAAGCTTCATGGGAATTTTAGCGGGATTGATTGATGCTTGCTGGTATGCGTTTGTTGCGTTGATGTTAACAGGAACTAACTTAATTCAATTCTTGCGAAACAGAGAAAATACTATTAACAGAATCAGCGGTGGCCTTCTTATTATAATAGCGGGTTATCTTCTAATTAAAGTGATTCAGAACTTGATTTAGAGGACTGAAAGTATAAGTTTCAGGTTATGCCGATGTACAGATTATGTTTTGCTAAAGTTACAATATCGGTTTTGTGTAATTGGATTCATAAGAAACCTCGAGTACCATTAAAAATACCTTATCAATAGAGTAACAATACACGCTGCCAAGTAATTATTGAAGACCTAGGAAATAGTCCCCAATATTAGGGTCATCTAGAATGCTTTTTGCACTGCCTGTATAAACAACTTTACCACCAGAAAATATGTATCCTCTATCCGATCTAGCAAGTGATAATCGAGCATTCTGTTCCACAAGCAGTACTGTTATTCCTTCTGTCCTGAGGGCATCGATATTTGCAAGGATTTCTTGTTGGTATTTCGGTGATAGTGCTGCTGTAGGTTCATCTAATAACAAGAATTTAGGGTTTGAAATAAGAGCACGTGATATTGCTAGCATCTGTCTCTCACCACCAGATAGTGATGCTGAAAGATCGTTCATCCTTTCCTTCAAATCGGGAAACATGTTGCAGGCACGCTCTATGCAGGCTGTGAGCTCTTTGGTTTTTAAATTAACGCCACCCATCTGCAGGTTTTCTTTGACTGACAAAGAAGGAAAAACGTTGTCAATTTGAGGCACATACGCAATCCCTCTGTTTACTAACTTATCAGTACGCCATCCAGACACATCTTCGTTACCATGTAAAACTGTGCCATTGTGGTGAGTGGCTAGACCAAAGAGTACTTTCAAAAATGTGGACTTACCGCACCCATTTGGCCCGATGATTGTGACGAACTCACCTTCGTTAACATGTAGGTCAATTCCGTTTAAGATCTTAACATTGGAGTAACCACCTTCAAGATTTTTAACTTCTAGGAGTTTATTCATTCTTGCATGCCTCCTGGATTACCTAGATAAGCTTCAACTACATCTCGGCTTTGCTTGATTTCGTTAGGTGTGCCTTCCATCAGAATCTGCCCCCCATCCATTACGATAATCCTGTCAACATCACGGCGGAGAATAAAATCCATGTTGTGCTCAATAACTAACATGCCTATGTTTCGGTCTGATGTCAGTGTCCGTAGGTTTTGGAAAATTCTTTCTGCTAGGGGGCCAGCTACTCCTGCAACTGGTTCGTCGAGTAAAAGGAAACTTGGTGAGCTCATTAGAGCTCGCCCAATGTCGACAAGTTTACTTTGCCCGCCTGAGAGTTCACTTGTAAGATGGTGTGCTATATGTGATATCTCAAGGACATCTAATACGGAGTAAGCATCGATTAATCGCTGAGTTTCTGCCTTCCTTGATTTAGGTCGTAGAAGGGCAAGGAAAGGATTTGGGGAGAATTGATGGCGTGGAGGCACAAGTAAGTTTTCAATTACTGTCATTTCCCGCCACAGCCATGTATGCTGAAACGTTCTTGTTAGCCCAAGACTCTGAATCTGGTCTGGTCGCATACCAGTGGCATCTTTACCAAGTATATTAATTTTCCCCGACGTTATTTGCAACAGTCCTGAAATACAATTAAATGTGGTCGTTTTGCCACATCCATTAGGTCCAATTAGTCCAACAAATTCGCCTTGCTCAACCTGAAATGAAATTCCATCTACAGCTCTTAGTCCACCAAAATCTTTTGTTAAATCTGATATTTGAAGTGCAGGTATTGTCATGATTGTTTGGACCCTCCTTCTGTGCCAGAAGTTCGGGGGGTGTTTATTGGACGTTTAGGTCTAGTAGGTATTTCTGGCAACAAACCTTTTGAAGATGTGATCAAAGCTCCAAGAATCACGACTCCTATTAGCGCCAACTTTAGATGAGGTAGTGATAGGACAATGTCATCCTTAGGGAAAATTTCTGTAATGGACCTGGTTGACCATATGATGCCTCCAACATTGACTAGTAACCAAGAAAATACAGCATCTAAATAAGAAGTTACGCTATGTAATGGTAGACTTGCTGCGCCTCTTGATACCACCATTACATTGAACAAGAATTCAACTATAACAATCACAAATGCCCCAATAATCATACCTCGATTGTTACCACGCCCTCCAACTATGAAGGCAGCCCATATCAAAAATGTAGTACGTACAGGGTTCATAAAATCTGGCCATATGTTTGTATTTAGCCACGCCCAAAGGGCACCGGCAATAGCGGCTACAGCAGCTCCTAAAGCAAGACTGGCTGCTTTATGAGTTAGAATATTGTGGCCATGGTGCTGACTGACTATTTCGTCATCTCTGATTGAACGGAGGATGCGACCCCAAGGAGATGCAAGGATGGTGTCGAGTATAAACCAAACTAAAATCAAAGCAACTGATGTTAACAGAGCAAGTAATACTACATATGGCGCTGGTACAGGGAGCCCGAGCAAGTTGCCGACCGCTTCAGATGGACCGCTTTCCCACCAACCTCTAAGTGGAAGAGAAAATTGTGAAATTCCCATTGCTGATGTAGTTGTACCAGCCCGAAACAAAGGTTCAGCTTGAAGAGAAATACGCAACATTTCACCAAGTGCGATGGTAACAATTGCAAAGTAATCCATCCTGAGCCTAGCAGTTGGATATGCGAGCGACCAGCCTATTCCTGCTGAAATACTAACTGCAACGATTGTGGCTATCCATGGATTCAAACCATACCCGTTAGTTGCTACAGGGGCACTAAGTAATCCAACGACTACCGCACCTATACCAACAAAGAAGATTACCCCAAAATTTGTCATTCCTGTTATGCCCGTATGCAGATTGAGTGAAAAACAAGCTAAACCAAAAATACCCACTAGTGTAACAATGCGAGCAACCTGTAGGACTTTTGTAAGGGTGGTGACGCTTGGAAGAATCCAGACTATGGAGACTAGGACTAGAAAAATAATCGAAAACGCTATCCATGATCCCCGCTCAGTTTCCCGGTTAATCTGTGGAGTATTTCCTAGGTTGACGCGAAGGTTTGGGACAATTGCTAGTGCTCTAATCCGTATTAATTCCCATTTTGTTAATATTAAAGTTACATATTTTGCAGGTGCCTTCCATATGGCGATAATGGTAGTTTTTAACAACTCCATTCCTTGTTCTATTATTTCGCTAATGCGTTCAAAATAAACCATGCTTAATATACTAATGTTTGATATATGGATAAGCATCTTTTCGATTGTTTTAATGGGGAAAACATTTCTTTTTTGCGTTGAAAGCCGTTTTTTCCTAATTCTTTCAATGTTCCAATTCTCAATTGCTGAGCCGATGCCTTTAGGAGCCAGGAGTAATAGTCCTATTAGGAATATGAAAGGCATCACTTCAGCAAATCCACTGGCAGCGGGCCGGTCAAGTGCGTTTCCAGCACCAATTAACGCTGGTTCTGAGGCAGCTCTTAATAGACCTACGATTAGTGCTCCAATAATCACTCCTGGTATCGAGCCGATTGAACCTAAAACAATAACAGCAAAAGCTGGTAAGAGTAACGCTAGTCCTAGTTCGGGGTTTATTGGTAGTATCGCTGCTAGTAATGCTCCGCCAAAGCCGGTGATTCCTGATGAAAGAAATGCTGTGCTACTGTGGATGCGTTCGACGTGGATTCCACTAGATGCAGCAAGATCTGAGTTGTCAGCCACAGCACGCATTTGCCTGCCCAGACTAGTTCGATGTAATAGAAACAGTAATAGTATTACTGCACCGAATATTCCTGCCACAAGAGCTACTTTAGAATAGGAAAACCCATATGGGTTAACTGTTGTAACGAAATCCATCAAAGGAACGTTGATTCGATTGCCAAGATGGATTTGCAATTGTTCAGTGGGTATATCAAATGTTGCTGTAGTTAATCGCCAATCGCGATCGGGTATGAAACGATGAGTGCTTGCACTAAATCTTATATACAACAGAGCTCTTAGAATCATTGAGACTCCCAGAGAAGCGATCATCATTACTTGTGGCGTTACCATTTTATTCCTGAATCGCTTGTATACTATTTTGTCGATAACTAAACCTAAAAAGCCAGTTATTAAAAAGGCACTGATTCCGGACCAAATTATTAATTCCCAGTTGAGAATTCCATCTTTAGCAGCATTTGAAATCGGGAAGAATCGATCTGACCACATTAATGTCAGGGCTACGTAGGATCCAAAAAGCATCATTTCAGCTTGTGCGAAATTGGCATAACGTTGAACCTTGTAAGTGAGTGTTAATCCTATTGCTATACTAAGATAAACAGCAGACCAATAGAGACCACTCACTCCAACAGAAGAAAGGTTGAAATTGAATGTTGCTGACCTACCCAATCCGGTCAGGACGAAATTAAGAACAACAAATCCAATCAACGCAACCAAAATAGGTGTGGATATGATTAACGTGATTTTCCATTTTTGTTGAGCTTGATTTAGGATGATTTTAAGTAGCAGCAAACCGCCTGCCATCATTTCTACCATTAAAGCCAGCCACTTTATTTGTCCAGTGAATAAGCCTAATGAGGCAATTATGCCTGTGCTATGAATCAACCCAAAGTAAGAGTCCAAAACCAAAAGGATACATAACGCTGATTGGCGTAGCCACGAAGGTATTAGGGTCCAATTATGCCATAACGTGCTCAAAGGTAATCCAGCCTGTTCAACTTGACTCCTCCGTCTTTTGGACTACGTAATTTATTGATAGTTACGTTAATTGGTCAGCACCAGATTATTAAACCGGTGCTGACCAATTTCAAAAAGATTTCTGATTCTGTCAGGAGTTATTTTACTCCGCCATCGGAAGTCCATGTACGTGGGCAAGAGAATGCTGTACCGTCAAACTGACATACCTCATATCCTGTACCTGACACATCACCATTTGCATCAAATGTGTGAGTACCACTGGCTCCAACGTAATTTACGCCAGTTTTCTTCAAAGCAGATACAATACTTCCTTCAGGGTCGGAAACAATTGATGCAGCTACGATTTTAATAGCATCGTAAGTTTCGCCTGTATATATTGCGCCATCAGCACCACCTGCGGCTGCATACGCGGCCTCGAAGCTTGTTTTCGCTGTAGAATCTTTTCCTGGACGAGGTCTAGTTGCTATCAGTCCATTTACAGCACTAACGTCTGTGAAAGATTCTGTAAAGGCAGCATCAGCAAGACCATCAGCTCCAATCATACTACCTGTAAAACCTTGAGATGAAAGAGCTTCCATAATTGCTGCTCCATCTGTCGCGTAAGACATTAGGAGTACTGAATCACAACCACCGTCAATGACGGATTGGGCCAAAGAGGATGCATCGTATTCTCCCTCATTAGGATCGTATCCTACTTGAGTACATAAACTACCTGACCATGCTGAGGCGAAGTTGTCTCCTAGTCCGGCTCCATAGTCGTTTGTCATATAAAGGACAGCAGGGTTGCTGGCACCTGCTGTAGCAGCCACTGCTGCTAGAGCTACAGCTTGCTGAGCATCGCTAGGAACTACTCGGAAAAGGTGCCCATTATCATCTGCTGTAGAGAGTCCAGGAGAAGTGCTTGCATAGGATACCATTGGTACTCCTGCAGGAGCTGCAACAGCTATAGCACCAAGAGTTGCACCTGAACATGCAGCTCCGACTATTGCTGATACACCGCTATCGATAAGTGTTTGGGCACTTGTTCCGGCTTGTGTGCCGTCACAGCCTGAGTCACCAACAATTAATTCAAATACAAAGTCTCCATCGTGGGTTTCGTTCAGCTCAGTTATAGCAATATTAGCTGCATCTTCAAACCCGGGAGCATATTGGGCAATCGGACCTGTCTGAGGACTTAAAAGTCCAATTTTTACAGTAGTAGGTTCACTACTACAACCAATAATCCCAACCAAAACAAACACGAGTGCTAATTTGGTAAGAACCAATTTGATATTCAATCTTTTCATATCTAGCCTCCATCAGTTTTTTGTTAACGTTGGATCCGAATATATTTAGATTTGATTATCCGGACTCAATAATAATGTTGCGGATATGGTATCACAAATCGTGATTTGATGGGATAAGCAAATAATTATAGGGCGGAAAAGATGGATATTTGAAACACTATGAGACCTTTGTTTGGTTAGTTTGAGTATTCATCAATTTATCTTATCTACCTATTTAGAATAAATGCTATTATTTTGTTAATATGAATAATTGCTAACATTAAGTAATTATTTGAAATACAGAGAATTACAAATGGGATTTGAGATGGATTCAAATAAAGACATAGGTAAGGTTATAACGGTTAGAGGACGGGTTCAACCTGAATCTATTGGTGTTACATTAATGCATGAACATTTGTTTCTGGATTTGCGAAAAAATCATCTTCCACACCCTGTGGTTGTCAATATTCCAGGTAGGTCGGAACCATTAATTACCTCAGATGACTTTCCGGCAACAGAATTGCAAATTTGGGAGTCAAAGATTGATTCAAAGAATCTCAATCTAGCTAACGCAGTAGCTCCAATATCTGACAACTATCTGCTTACTGATGAAAATGTGGCAATAGATGAAGTTAATGATTTCCAAAAGAGTGGAGGAGGAACAATTGTAGATGTTACTAGTATTGGATTGAAACGTGATCCAGAAGCACTTCGAAGAGTATCTCAGGCAACGGGGATTCATTTTGTAATGGGGACTGGGTATTATCAGAAAGTTTTTCATCCAGAAGATATGGATGAACGTACTGTAGAAAATCTAACCCAAGAAATTGTACGCGATGTCACTATAGGGGTAGGAGGAACTGGTATACGTGCCGGAGTAATAGGAGAGATAGGCGTTAATGGAAATCCTATAACTTTTAATGAAGAGAAAAGTGTAAGGGCAAGTACAAGAGCCAGTTTGTTAACTGGAGCAGCAATGACGTTTCACCGTGGAGGCACCGGAGCAGAACGGCATACTACTCTTGATTTGGTAGTATCCGAAGGAGGTGATTTAGGTCGTGTAATCTTGGGTCACTCTGATGAAATAGCAGATGATTTAGAACTGATGAAAGAGCTACTTGATAGAGGAGTATACATACAATTTGATTTAATCGGTCGCGAATTTACGGTTGATTCAATTGATTCGCTTGATCCACAAAATAAATCTGATTTGAGTGTAACCGAGAAAGATGCAATTACAATACAGAAATTAATCGACTATGGTTTTGAAGACCGAATACTTTTGTCTCACGATGTTTGTTGGAAAACGCATTTACGAAAATATGGTGGATTTGGATATTCTTTTATCACAGAAAAATTTTTGCCATATCTGCGGGAGATAGGTGTTCAAGAATATCAAATAAATATGATGACGATTGAAAATCCTAAACGGGTTTTACCATTCGTAGCAGGTGTATGAATTTTTTAATAGGTTTTTTTTTAAGAAAGATATTGTTTTGGTTGTTGTCGAAATTTGGATTTTCATTGTTGCGCCTGTTAATTGGTTCAGGGTTCAAAAAGGTGGATGTATTACGAGGTAAGGTGGTAAGGGAAGTTGTTAGAATAATTGTCGGCTTATTGGTTGTTGGATTGATTATTGGAACAGCTATGTTGGTAGTTAGAATAGTTATTGTAGTGTTTTAGACGGCACCAGCATTTCATGCATTATTTCATCTGTGGGGAAAATTTATTGCCTGTTGAACTGAGTCAGTTATGATATATTGTTCAAGGTTAGTATTCACTGTGAAAATCATCCTGGAAATCAGAGCATATTCATGGATTTTAACCAGTCGATACTCCTTTGACGTCTTTGGTTTTGAGATGGATTAGAAGCCCATTCAGGAGAATAGTAAGGAGTAGGTGCTTTAGTCAAATCATAAACTTCGATTATCTGATTCGCTAAATTCTTGCTTTCTAAATGAGCGTTATTGGTTTTAGGCGTTTGCATAAAATTCATCGTCAGCTGTCTTTTGTCTTTAGAGGTACCGATTGCAGCATGAAATAGACGATTATCAAATGCTATTATGTCACCCGGTTCAGAATCGCATACGTGAGAAGGTATTTCATTAAGGTTTGGATTTGATTCTTTTAGGAGGTTAGTTATTTCTTGATTTAGTTCAGGTTTATGCGATCCAGGAATAACTCTTAAAGCACCGCTATCTGAATTTACGGTTTGAAGATAGCAAGCTATTTTGACGCATCTCAATTCAACATTGGGGCTGTCGGGATGCCAAGATGTGTTAGCTACCCAACGATTTCCGTTAGAAAAAACAGGTATTGCATCTTTTCCGATTAATTGCTCAGCAACTCCGCATATTCTAGGATCTTCTATCAGACCAGCGGTAACAGGGAACTCCGTCTTAAGACTAGACCATTGCAATTGTGAGCTGTCTTCGACTTCCGGACTGTTTTTGCGAGCTGATTGTAACCCCAACTCAAATTCACGGGTTATTGTTTTCATCTCATTATCATTCAAAACTTCCTTAAGTTGTATGAATCCAAATGTAGTGTAATGCGCTAATTGGAAATCTGTTAGTATTAAGGACATTTTTAATCTCCTAGCTATAGGTTGTCATTATTGCGATTAAAACGGTTATTCTGACGAGGGTATATCCAGCTTAATATTAAGTCAATAGTCCCCAGGAGCCTTTGTATTTAAATTGCGTAACAGATACAATATGGTAGCTTTACGCTCAAGTTTGATTCGTGAATTTAAGTTCCGTTTGATCTATTTATTAGGAGAACAAAATTGATATGAGATTAATATTGATTGGTTGTGAATACGCAGGTAAGACTACTCTTGCAAACAACCTTAGGAATTGGGGTATCCCTTTAGGCAAGCATTTTCATATGGACGATGGAGACTTTACTATACCGGACGTTACAATGTCGCCTGAGGATCAGAAGACTATGTCTAATCTGTCTCCGGTTTTAAAGGAACGTTTTCAGAGGATGGTGATTTTTTATCATATTGACGTTCTAATTCGGAGTAATGATTGTATTTTGGGAGGATTTCATATTGAAGAAAAAATATACGGCCCCAGATATTATCATCCTGACATTGGAGTTAATTACCATCGCTATGTAGAAACGCTGCTTCCATCAGATACTATATTAGTAAACCTCAAAGCTGACTCTGGTGTAATCAAAGAAAGGATGAAGTTAACTCCTCATAAGTATCAACTTGTTCAACCTCATGAAGTTGACGAGATACAAGATGAATTTTCATATGAGTTTCAGCAATCGAATATCGTAAACAAAATCGAGTTTGATACGTCTAGTTTAACAGCAGAAACAATTTTGGATACATTTCTTAATAAGGTGAGACCTATGTTAACTCCTAAGGACATGTATGAATCTTTAGAAGCTATATCAACTGAAGATTTAGCAAAACGACTTGCACAATATTAATTAATAACTAACACGTCTTTAGTTTGTATCAATGAAGCAAAATATCATAAATTTGGGATGATTGGGATGAAATATTTGCCTTTAGCTGGGAAAATAGCGCTGGTTACGGGAGCTGGTAGTCAGATTGGATTAGGTAGATCCATGACAATGGCCTTGATAAAAGCTGGGGCTAAAGTTGCCATGTTAGATATTGATAGAACTAGCTTGGAAAGAACTGCAGCAGAAATTGAAAATGTGGAAGGTGAGGGCTGTTTGATGGCTGAAATTTGTGATATATCAGACCCACAAAGTGTCGATAAATCGATAGAAAATATAGTAAACACTTTTGGGTCTGTTCACATTCTGGTCAATAATGCCGGCATAATGATCCCGTCTGAGATAAGTAGGAATTCTAAGAGTATTAATAATAAACCTTATATTTCTAACTTTTGGGATATACCTTATAGTACTTGGAGCAAGGTGATCGATGTTAATGTAAATGGAACATTTAATATGGTTAGAGCAACTGTGAACCATATGATTGCACAGAAGTGGGGTCGAATTATAGGCATTACTACTAGTTTAGACACCATGTATAGTAAGGGTATGGCTCCTTATGGTCCTTCTAAAGCAGCACACGAAGCTTTTATTGGGTTAATGGCTAGAGAATTAGAAGGCACTGGTGTTACTGCTAATGCCCTGATACCTGGAGGAACAACCGATACGAATTTACTCCCTGTTAGGATGAAAGACACCATCCACACTCTTATTAATCCTGAAGTAATGCAATCTCCAGTAGTTTGGCTAGCCTCTGAAGATTCGAAATTAGTTAATGGACAGCGTTTAATCGCCTATAATTGGGATGAAAATCTTCCAATCGAAAAGCGACTCGAAAAGGCTTGTGCTCCGGTAGCTTGGCCTCAATTAGGAAATCAAAATATTAATGCTTTTGTTTAATATTATTTGATTATAAACTCCACATTAGATAAAGGAGGGATAATGGAAAAACATTTAAATGGTAAAGTGCCGAAAGTAATCAACGGAACACTATCACCAAGTGAAACAGCTCAGACACCGGGTATGATAAGAAAACCAGCTATTCATAAAGAATCTACCGGGGCAAGTAAAATTTGGTTTGGCACTGTCACCTGTGCTCCTAATTACAAAGGACCACCGCATCATCATGGAGAGGCCGAAACAGCGGCATATGTAGTTTCTGGACATGTGCGAGTTTATTATGGAGAAGATTTTAAAGATCATGTTGAGGCGGGTCCCGGAGATTATCTTTTCGTACCTGCAAATACTTGGCATATTGAAGAAAATCCTTATGATGTTCCCTGTGAACAGTTCTTGACCCGCGGTCCAGATAATATAGTTGTAAATATGGAATAATATGGGTTTGAGATATACAGGGATGAGCATATGACGATTAGAAATGTTGTTTTGGTAAGTATTTTGATGGTTTTGGTCGTTCATTTAGCTTGCACTGATGCCTCGGAATCATCCGATGATTCCGAGGAAAATCAAACGGTATTTATGGTTGAGGCGGTATACTACGACCAAGGAGTTGATTCTGCATCTGCCGGTGATTACGAAAATGCGCTCAAAAATTTTGACAAAGCAATTGAGTTAAAGCCGGATTATGCTGAGGTTTTTTATAATAGAGGTTTCATTTATATCAAGTTAAATGAATATTCTAAAGCTATAGATGACTTTACTAAGGTGATTATATTACAACCAGATAGACCTGAATTCTTAATCATGGCTTTTTATAACAGAGGTAATGTTTATAACCTGTTGGAACAATATGATAAAGGGATAAATGATTACGGTAAAGCGATAGAATTAAACCCAGATTTTGTTGAAGCTTATTATTATCGTGGTAATTCACATATCAAAATAGGAGAATATGAAAAAGCTCTTATTGATTACAACGCAGCAATAGCAATAAATCCTAGCTATCAAAATGCGATCAATAACAGGAAAATATTGTTGGAGTCTGGAGTTTTGGTAAAAGATTGAATGTATCTAGGATAATAAAATGAATCCGAATAACATTAGTAGCGATACCTATTTTAGTAACAATTGTTTTCTCAAAAGTAGTCCGGGGGTAATTAGATGAAATCCTTTGAGTCGGGGCATGTGTATTTTATTTTGATAGGATTGTTTGCGGCGTTTATCATTTGGACTATAGTTATGGGCTTTTGGGAAATCTTAACTTCTTAGTGAACCAAGATGGAATGTTGTTTTGTAATGATTTTAAATGAGATTTAACGAATTTTAAGGAGTATTGAGTTGATTCTTAATGATATTACCCGGATTGCAAATTCGTCCACAGGCAGGGTTTCTTCGTGGGATTTAACTGGTAGGAATAATGATTATTGGACTATTAATCCTGGAGAGTCGAGAGTTTTAGCTGATATACAAGGCCCAGGTGTAATAACTCATATTTGGATGACTCAGCGTGAACACTACCGTGAAGCACTACTTAAAATTACTTGGGATAATGCCAGTACGCCTAGTGTATTGGTTCCTTTAGGTGATTTTTTCTGTCTTGGGCACGGAATTGTTAACAGTTTTCAATCATACCTTTTCAGTTCATCAGCAAAAGATAATAATGTTTTTAATAGTGGATGTGCATTAAATTGTTATGTTCAGATGCCTTTTAGGCAACGGGCAGTGGTGGAATTGGTTAATGAGAGTAATGAATCTCATGATCAGTATTTTTATATTGATTATGAAAAAATAAATGAACTGCCTGCAGAATCCGGGTATTTTCATGCTGAATTTAATAGAGCCAATCCTTTTGATGGATGGGGGCATGAAATAACAGTCAATTCTCCTGAATCAAATATAAGTAATAAAGAAGAACTTGCATGGGATAACAACTATGTTATTTTAAATACAAAAGGCAAAGGTCACTATATAGGATGCAATATTTCCGTTACAAACATACATGGAACTTGGTGGGGAGAAGGTGATGACATGATTTGGGTAGATGGTTACAAGTGGCCACCTGATTTACATGGGACGGGTAGCGAGGACTACTTTAATCAAGCATGGGGCATGCAACCAAATGCATTTTTGAGAAATGGAAGTTCTATTTATGAATACGATACAGGAGGTTATCAAACCAGTTATGTGTTTCATCTGGAAAATCCAGTAAGATATAAAAACGAGATAAAGGTTACAATTGAACATGGTCATGCAAACCATCTTGCTAATGAGATGTCTTCAGTCGCCTATTGGTATTCCGAAACACCTAACACAGTATCGAAACCTCCAACTGTACAGGAGCGGTTGCCAGTTATGAAAGATGACGAAGGTTATTGGATTGGAAAATCAAAAGTATATGGTGCTGAGATGAATGAAGAAATGATTGAAGCAAAGAAACGCTGGGCTATTAATCAAAGTAAGGTTGACGTTAATGAGTAAATTTATTTTGGCTAGTTTGGTGTTAATTTCGGTTAGCGTAATATTGGTTTTTGTTTTACCTTTTGTAGCGAAATTCTTATTTAGAAAGCTAGGATTATTTATTCTGAGAAGGTTGGTTTCATCCGTTTATGCGAGCATGGATCAATACCGAAATCAATATGAAGAAGAGGATGTGATTTATGGTAAATATAAGGTGGTAGAGGATGAAAAAGAGAAAGGGGTTTTGGGTGAGGGTAAGAAATGAATCTTATAATAGTAGTGAATAACAGGGGGAGGGTATGGTGAGAAAAATAAGGCGTGATTACAAAAATATTCATCCTTCAAGTCCTATTTCTAGTAGAGGTATAAAGTCTGGGAATATGTTGTTTATATCAGGAACAACTGCTAATGACTCGAGTGAAGAATATAGTGGGCCAATGCAGCAACTACGAGTTATTTTAGACAGAATCACGAAAATGGTTTTGTCTGAAGGGGGTCATCCGTCTGATATTGTTAGGTTGACAACGTTCGTTACTAAAATTGATGACTGGTTTCCTCTTGAAGGTGAGATTGTTGATGTTTTTACTGAATTCTTTGGTGATCAAAAACCCACTAATGCAATAATGGAAGTTAGTCGACTCGCAAAACCCTCTCTAGTTGTAGAAATTGAAGCGACCGCGATATTTGATTAATTGAAATTGTTGGCGAAAATAGGTGTGTATATTTGGATGGGAATATAAGTAATGCCAATCGATTCGAGAAAAACAGTAATATTAGTAGCATTAGAAAATGAATTGCCACAAAATATATTGCCTGATGAGCATATAGAATACACTGGAGTTGGGAAAATTAATGCGACGATAAAAACGCTTGAAGTCATACAAGAATTCAATCCAGATATTATTGTGAATTTTGGAACTGCAGGTAGTTTAGGAAAATTAACTGGTTTGCATGAGGTTTCGGTTTTTAAACAAAGGGATATGGACGCTACAGAGTTAGGATTTTCAATTGGAGAAACGCCTTTTGAAAATGTTTCCTCAATAACATTTGGTAGAGAAGGGTTGTCATGCGGTACGGGAGATAGTTTCGTTACCGAAAAACCTAAGGTTAAAACGGACCTAGTTGACATGGAGGCTTATGCTATAGCAAAAGTTTGTCTTGCAAAAAACAAAGATTTTCGTTGCTTTAAATTTGTATCAGATAATGCTGATGAAACTGCAGGCAATGATTGGAAACAAAATATCGAAAATGGAAGAATTGCTTTCAAGAAAATAGTTTTAGACCAAATATTATAATGACATTCAAAGTATAAGGTGATTAATGGATAATATAGAACTTTTGTTGAAAAAACTTAGTGAGGCTTTCGGACCAAGCGGATTTGAGGCGGATGTTCGAAAAATTATGAAAGAGGAACTTTCTAAATACGCATCTAATATATATACCGATGGTTTAGGTTCTCTAATTGCTGAGTTAAGTGAACAATCAAAAGGTCCGAAAATAATGGTAACTGCTCATATGGATGAAGTGGGTTTATTAGTGAAATATGTGGATGACAGAGGATATGTGAAATTCCAACAGCTTGGAGGATGGTTAGATCAAGCGTTAATTGGTCAAAGATGGAAGATATTGACGAAAAAAGGAGAGGTTCTTGGCGTTTCTGGTATAAAAACTCCGCATGTTATGAGCGCGGAGGAAAAGAAAAAGATTGTCAAATCAGATGATGTTTTCGTAGATGTAGGAGCTGATAACAAAAAAGATGCTGAAACAAGGCTAGGAATATTTCCTGGGGATCCAATTGCACCCGTAAGCCAATTTGACTTTTTGGGCCAGAGTAGACTGTATGTAGGTAAAGCATGGGATGATAGGGTTGGGTTGGCTGTGATGTTAGAAGTTGCAAGATCTCTTAAAGCTACTGACATGCAAAATAAAGTGCTTTTGGTGTCAACAGTACAAGAAGAGGTAGGATTAAGAGGTGCGATTACCAGTAGTTTTGCTATTGAACCAGATATAGGGATAAATGTTGAGTCTGGAGTTGCTGGTGATTATCCTGGTATTTCTAAAAATGAATCTCAAGAACAAATAGGATCTGGTCCAACTATTTTTCTTCATGATAGTATGATGCTTCCAAATTTGAAACTTAGAGATTTGGTTGTTTCGATAGCCAAAGAGCTTCACATGAATATACAGTTTAATGTACTTAAGGGTTATGGAGAAGATGGAGCAGCGATACAAAAATCCCACAAAGGTGTACCTACTATAAATATTGCAGTTCCTACTAGGTATCTTCATAGCCATAATGGAGTGATTTCTAG
>VFGY01000047.1 GCA_009392195.1 SAR202 cluster bacterium
ATGGATGCTATGCGGATACACGGAGGGTATGGTTTTATTAAAGATCTACCAGTAGAGAGATATTATAGAGATGCCCCACTAATGATTATTGGTGAGGGTACCAATGAGATTCTAAAAATCGTTATAGCGAGGCAACTCTTAAAGAGGCCGGAATATCAGATTAGTTAAGTTTAATCTTTGAATTCTGATTCAATTGGATTGAATGTAACTCTTAACATGTCTGTGTTAGATTCATTTCTCCATTGATGGTGAACGTTACCGGGAACTAATATGCCATCTCCTTCAACGACTTTGTAATCTTCACCTCCACAATTTATGATTCCTTCACCAGACAGTATGTATACTACGTGCTCCCAAGGGTGGATATGTCCTCCGGTATCTGCATGACTTACAGAACCGGGCTTCATAGCGCCGTTATAAAGCATGACATAGTTTAGAGCACCCTCTGGGCTACCGATGAGTACATTACCATTATTAAGATCTTTGAAATTTCGGATTGTTGGTTTTTCTCCCGTTCCACCACCTTGTTTGGTGGAACCACCTGATTGAGCTGCGATTAGTGGATTGACCTCTACTCTGCTTAACGTTCCTTCGCCGCTATCGTTGATGGTGTAGTGATCAACGTTAGGTGGAATAAACAGTCCATCTCCTGCTTGTACTGGATATTCAACTCCATCACAATGTAAAGTTCCTTTTCCCGAAATTATGTATACTTCATGTTCCCATTCATGTATGTGATGAGGACTGGTCTCTCCATGTTCAAATTGTGAATATGTCAGCGTACATGTAGGAGGGTTTTCATCAAGAAATACCAATCGAGCTGGGCTTTCATTACTTTTATTTTTTATTAGAGGTTCCATAGTCATACTCCTATAAATTGTTAATTATTCGAGATATTAACATAATGTAGTATCAACTCATAATTTTCTTGGTAGAGTCAATGACTTCAGTTGAAGATGGATCAACATTTTTCAGTATTCCAAGATAATAACTTGTATAGTCAGATAAGTTCATCATGCACATGATTTGTTCCATTTTGCTCTTAAATTGGGACTTAATCAAATTATGGCTTAAGCCATAATCAGTGAGTATTTTGTGGAGGGTTGAGTAACGTTTTTGTAACCATTCTGGATTTTCGTATGGTTCTATCACTACTATGAATAAGTTCGGGTTAAATAATTCATATTTCTGAACTGATTCAATGGCGTTATGGAAAAATTCAGGAATATAATCATTGAGGCAGATGGATTTTGAATTTTCATTTATTTGAGTTTTCCAGCGTAGTGTCAGTCCTTTAAATAATCCTCCCCCGTATATACAAGGAAATTTGTCTTGAAGTTGGATTGCAATCTGTTTAGCTAAATTATCCTGAATGGGTACATCTAGTCCGTATTCTGTTACGCATTTACTCACAGATTTTAGGGTGTCTTCTATTTCTGATTTACTGAGTGTTGTTAATTTTAGTAGATCGAATAATCTGATGAGTAGTAAGAAGTGGTAAGGAACTATACTTCTAGGTTCTCCTTGGATGTTCATTTTGATTAGAGGTACATTGTGGGATTTCGCCAATTCCTCTAGTGTCCCACCACTGGATACAACTATCATCCGGCATCCATATGTGTATCCTTTGTTAAATATAGCAATGGTCTCCTCTGTGTTTCCAGAAAAACTATTAACCACTAATAACGTCTCAGAAGAGGGAGTATATGGTAGTTGAGGTTCACGGATCACAGTAATTGGAATTGTTGGATTGCCCGATAGGTAATCATTCAGCAAATCACAAGCGATAGCTGAACCACCCATACCAGCTAAGATTACATCAGAGGGCGTGTTTGTATCTTGGAACTCGAGAGATGTTGTTAATGCGGAGGTCAACATGCCGGTGATGTTCGAAATTCTAGCTGACATATTGCTAACATCAATTTTGTTGATATTATCCAGATTATCTAATAAATGATTAGTACTCATTTGGCACGTTCCTTGGTAGGTTTATCCCATTTTGCTAATAGAGTGTTTAATATTGATTTGAAGATTATGTACATATCTTGTTTGAAGTTAATATTATTAATATATTCAAGGTCATATTTCAACTTTTGCCTAGGTTCCAAATCGTAAGGGCCATTTAATTGTGCTGTACCTGTTAACCCGGGTTTTATTAATAGTCGCTGGTCAAAATCTGTAATGGAGTTTGTGAATTGTTCATGTAATTCTGGTCGTTCTGCTCTAGGCCCTACAAAAGACATATCATTTTTGAGGATGTTTAAAATTTGAGGTAGTTCGTCTAATGCGGTAAATCTCAGTATTTTTCCAACTTTAGTAATACGTGTATCGGATTTACCTGCCCATACAGGGCCAAATTGTTCGGCATTTACGATCATGGTGCGGAATTTATATATCTTGAATAATTTCCCATTTTTGCCGATTCTGGTTTGCGTATAAAATATAGGTCCTTTGTCTTCCAGCCATATAGAGATAGGTACAATCACCCAAATTAGTGTCCAAATGATTGGGAAAGGAGGAATCACATGAGCCAATAGGATAATTATTAAATCAAGTGGCCTCTTATATCGTGGATATCTGACCAATCTAATTCTCTACAAATTCGTTGAAAGGTAGTCCGATTATGTTGCTTACAATTCTGTGAGATGCAAGGCCATCACCATAAGGGTTAGATGATTGAATGTACTGATCGTGTTCAGATCTAAAGTCTATGACTTTAGATACTTCTTCGATGATGGTGTTTTTGTTGGTACCTAATATTAATCCTATTCCTTTAGTGATTCCTTCAGATCTTTCAGTGCGGTTTCTTAATATAAATACCGGTATTTGTAATGTAGGAGCTTCTTCTTGTATCCCCCCTGAATCAGTAATGATCAAGTAGGCGTGTTTCAAGACTTGTATGAAATCGAAATAGTTCAGGGGATCTAATAATGATACGTTTTCTGTATTCTTTAAAAGTTTGCCTACAATCGACTGGACGTTCGGGTTTGGGTGGACTGGGTAGATGAAATGGATTTCCTTTTCATATTTTTGGGCTAAATGCTGGATTGCTTTGCAAATCATTTTTAAAGGCTTTCCAAAATTTTCTCTCCGATGGGCTGTAAGCATTATGATTTTTTTGTCCGGCTGTGTGTTGCTAAGTATTTTTTTTACAAGGTTTGATTGCTTGGAATCAGCCGCAAGTTTTAAAGAATCAATTACTGTATTACCAGTTATTATGATACTTTGAGGAGAAATTTGTTCTGATGTCAAATTAGATTTTGCGGACATGGTTGGAGCAAAATGGAGGTCCGCTATTTTGCTAATCAGTTGTCTGTTTATTTCTTCGGGATACGGTTCCAGTTTATCGTAAGTTCGTAGTCCAGCTTCTATGTGGGCTACTTTTACATGGTTGTAAAACCCTGATAAAGCGGCAGAGAGGGCAGTCGAGGTATCTCCTTGAACTAATACCCAGTCATAAGATTTTTGTCTTAATATATTGCTTATTCCAGATAAACATTTACTGAAAATTTCATCAAGGGTTTGGTTATCAGACATAAGATTGAGATCATAATCTGGTGTGATGGCGAAATTCATTAATACATCGTCTAATAGTGCTCTATGTTGTGCAGTGACACAAACTTCTACGTTTACTTTGTTAGGGTCTTTTTGGAACTCCAGAATAGTTGGGGCGAGTTTAATCGCTTCGGGTCTAGTTCCGATTACTACTAATACATTTAACATATCAATAAGCTATTGACTAATTTCTCGAACCGCTGAAGATGCTCCAGGGCCAAACTGAGCTACTTGTTCGATCAAGTCCCAGTTGTGTTTAAACCAATCGACGGTATTAGAGATGCCTTCTTGGAATTCTGTTTGAGGCTTATACCCGATTAATTCATGGGCTTTGTCGATGGAAGCTAGGAGCCGTGATTTTGTATCCCAATTCCTTCTTTTAGCAAATGTTATTCCTGCATTGTTGCCAGTTAATTCATTAATCAAATTGGCTAAATCTATTATTTGAGTTTCTTTGCCTGATGCTAAGTTAAACTCTTCTCCGATAGCAGCTTCATGGATTCCTGCTCCCATTAGCCCGTTTGCAATGTCCGTCACGTATGTAAAGTCTCGGGTTTCTTCTCCCGTACCTGTAATAGGTAGAGGTAATCCTTTAAGAGCCCAGTAGATGAAATTTGGAATGACGTTGTGGTATTGGCCAGGTACTTCTCCTGGTCCATAGGAGTTGAAAAATCTTGGTTTAACGATCTTCAAGTGATGATGATTAAAATAATAATTACAATATAGTTCACCAAGCATTTTGGTAATTTGGTATGGTGAACTCAAGTGCATTGACATAAATGATTCTGTTAACGGCAAGGGTGAATCGCTACCATAGATTGAGCAGCCCGATGATGCATAGATGAATCGTTCAATACCTGTTAGCGTTGAGTATTCTAGTAATTTCAAAGTTCCTTTGCCATTTATGTCCAAATCCCATTCTGGATGATCGACCGAATTTTGATTAGCGAAGAGGGCCGCTAGATGAAATATAATATCCGGTTTTTCACTAAATACTCGTTTTAGAAGAACTTCGTCTAATATGTCCCCATTTACGAAAAGTAGATTAGAAGTGGATGGTAAATTCCAGCTTTGTCCTGAAGATAGGTTGTCGAGCACAATAACTTCTGCACCTTGATCAAGTAGTGCTTTTGTTAAATTGGAGCCTATTGCGCCAGCTCCTCCGGTTACTAAAATTCTCTTATTTTTGTATTCTGGATAGTTCATAATAATCCCTTGCAGATTGCTATTTTACTAAGGTAGCAAAAAGTTCTTGATATTTGATAGTAGCGTTAGATACATTCAAATGGTTTTTTATATA
>VFGY01000048.1 GCA_009392195.1 SAR202 cluster bacterium
GCTTGTATTTGCTGCCAGTAAGGTATTGGTGGACCAGTTTCGTTTTTTATTGCATAGATGAAGCTGCTAAGCTCCTCTGAATGTCCCTTAGATCCAGAATGATTTCTTATAATTTTTTTGTTTTTGCGATATATTTCAAGAGTCTTATAATCGTCTAAATAGTACACTGATTCTGATTGGAATATTTTCATTTGTTCTTTTGGATAAGCAGTTGAACCCATTGAAGTAAAAGTTAGGTTTGCTATCGATCCATCTTCAAATTTGAAATTAGCAGTAAAATTTTCATTTTTTGAATGGGCTTTACTTTTAGGGTTTATAGATGCTGCAGACATATGTGTGAGTTTGCTATTAGTTAAAAAAGTGAACAAATCATATATATGGCATGCTTCACCTATGTTTCTTCCTAGGCCTTCTGAATCTCTCAACCAATGACTAGGGTCTAAATAGCCAACATTCATAGTGTAAGAAATTGTTATTGGATCTGTTGAATTTGAAAGGATTTCACTAAGTTCGGTGATTAGAGGTGAAAATCTTCTGTTGAAACCAACTTGGATTATGTAGTTATGAGTATTAGAATTAACCAAAGACTCGAATTTATCCAATTCTTCTTTATTTACTGCAAGAGGTTTCTCTATAAATATATTTTTTCCTGCATTTACTCCTTCAAGCATCATTTTGTTATGAATGTTATGGCGTGTTGATATCAAAATTGCATGGGTATGCGGGTCATTGAGAATTTCCCCATAATCGGTAGTTCCATATTTAGCACCATATAGATTTGCAATTTCAATTGCTGAAGTCCCTTTTGTATTTAATATTCCAGTAATATGAGATATCGAATTTAATTCCCTTAGGTTTGGTAGATGGGTGTTTTGGGCAAATTTGCCTGCTCCTGCTATAGCTATACCTATAGATTTATTTGAAACATCATTATGTTTTATTGCATCGACTTTTCTATTAAGTTTTGATGCTGTTTTAGTTGTTACGTCGTATTTTAGAGATACAGCTATCATAGGTTTGTTTCCTGTAGGAGACTTTAACTGTTCATACGCATCTTTAAATGAGGATAAGTCGTAAGATTCAATAGTAGATTTAACATTGATTTTTGAATTAGATAATAAACGCAAGTACTCTTCCATGTTGCGTTTTTCGGTCCATCTAACATGTGAATATGGATAGTCTAAGCCGAAGTTTTCATATATAGGATCTTGTCTGCCTGGCCCGTAGGAATACGACGGTATTATCTCTATTTCTTTTTGCAAAATATCAGACCTGTCGAATTGAGTTGAGACCTCACCTACTATTATCACTCTTCCTTTTTGCTTGGTGGAATCAATTGCTAAACTTAGTGGTTCTGAATTTTTTGATTTAGCTGTTACTAAACAAGAATCAACTCCCATATGGTCTGTTTGGACTTGGATTTGATGTTTTATCTGAGAAATATCATTTGATACGTCAACGATCCCAAGTGATTTCGCTATGTTGATTTTATTTTCATCAGGGTCATAGCCAATTACTCTATATCCCGCTGCATTAGCTAATTGGGCTGTTATAAACCCAACTGTGCCTAATCCAACTATTAGGATGTGTTCACCGAGTTTAAGGTCACTTTGATGAATAGCATGCATGGCGATAGCACCAACTGCTACTGATGAAGCTGACTGTAAATCACAATTCGGAGGAATATGAACAGATAAATTTTCTGGTACGCAAACTATTTCCGAGTGTGTTGCTAGTGTAGCTCCAGCACATGCAACTAAATCTCCTTCGCTAAAATTTCGAACATGTTTACCAACTGATATAACTTTGCCGCTTACTGAATAACCCAGAGGAGTTAATTTATGAGTTTGGTGTTTACGCTTTGATATATATTGATTTATATCTTTTAAAGTTTCCTGAATCCCTTTACCTGTTATTTTGGTTCCAATTTTTTTTATCAAATCAGGATTACTTATTATGTGTTTTGATATATTAGCAGAAGATTCTTGTACCTGCTCTAGAGCTGCTAATTCAGTACCAGTACTGATGAATGAGTAATGGACTTCTACGCATATTTCTCTACTGCCACATTTCGGAGCAGGAGATTCGATGAGTTCTATACCTTTTGAAGAAGCTACAATCTGTTTCATGATTTATTTTGAATTTATGAAAGACTCTATTCTTTTGTGTAGTGAACTATCATCAAGTCCATGCGCTGCAAGAACTTCATCATTCGTTCCGCATTTTGGCACAGATTCAACTCCAATTTTTAAACATTGCACTAGGTGATTGTTATCGAGAGAGGAGATTGCACTTAGAATCATATCGCCTTGTCCACCAATAATATAGTGGTCATCTATGGTTATGATTTTATTGAATTCATTTATTTGAGATTTTAGCCAATTTAAGTCGAGATTGTTTAGCCATGGAAGATTTATGAGTTTTATCCCGATGCCCTTGTCTTTTAGTGTCTTAGCTGCTTTGTAGGCTTCCGTTAGCATTGTTGGCCCATAGCTGAATATTAAACAGTCTTTTCCTTCTAATATTGTCGTTCCTTTTCCTTTTTCTAACTTATATCCGTTCATATGTGCAAATGGCACTGGGGTTGGTATTGAAACCAGCCTGATATAACTACTAAATTCATTATTGTTTAAACAATAATTTAAAGCTAGTTCAACTTCATGTTCAGTGGCGGGTTGTAACATTAAAAGGTCAGGGATTGAACTTAAGGTGGATATATCTCTGACTGATTGGTGAGAGTGTCCTGGTCCAGCAGGTAATAGTCCAGCTAGTGATCCGACATATATTATTTTCGTTTTTTCTGTTGCGTTATTGTATATTTGTTCATTAGGTCGAGTTGATAGGAAACATGCGAATGAATGTACGATTGGAATCGAACCTGAAAGTGCGATTGCACCAGCTTGTGAGACCATGTCTTGTTCTGCAATGCCACACTCTATAAACATCTTGGGATTAATCTTCTTGAACTCCATCGTCCCAGTATCTTTAACCAAATCAGCATCTAAAACAACAATTTTTGGATTATTGTTTATTTGAGAAATTAGTGAGGAGCTATAAGCTGATATCAAGTTTTCCGTTTTAGTAACAGCTATCTTTTTACTAGTAGGCACTATTTTTGTGATTAACGTCGGTAGGTTAACAGATTCTAGCAACTTATTTAAATTTGATTTAATTTCGTTAAAAGCTAAATCATATTTTGGACTTTCAATTGCACCGCTATGAAAATCATATGTGTTTGTTTGATTTACAGAATAATCCATAAACGAAACACCAGATCCTTTTACAGTATCTGCGATAAGGACTTTCGGCTTATCTGTAACATGGTTCATTTCTTGAAATATATTGGATATTTCAAGAAAGTTGTTTCCGTTACATCTCCAAGCGCTCCAACCAAACGATTCGAATTTAGCTTTTATATCGCCAAGATAGCTTGTTTCACTAACCCATGTGTCAGATTGGATTTTGTTATGGTCAATAATTACTGTTATCTCTCCCATTTTATCTGTTGATGCAGATTGTAGAGATTCCCATATTTGACCTTCTTGTAGTTCTCCGTCTCCTGTAATCACGAAAACTTTTTGATTAGACCCTGAAATACGATTATTAAATACAAATCCTTTCGCCTTTGATATTCCCATACCTAGTGATCCGGTATTTGTTTCTATATGTGGGGTCCCAACGTCAGGATGTCCTGGTAGACCATCGATTCGCCTCAATTTATGAATATTGTCAAATTCTATGAGGTTTAAGGCAGTTAACATGGAATATATGGCCGGTGCATCATGCCCTTTTGAAGAGAAGAATATATCTCTGCATGTGTCATTGGACTTTAGTTTTTCTATGTTTATTTCATTGAGCATAATCCAAGAAAAAAGGTCTATACTGCTGAAAGATGTACCAATATGCCCAGAACCAGCTTTTTGTATCATATAGAGACAATTTATTCGGCACAAATTGGAAAATATTTCAGTTTTAATTTCAGCATTGCAAGATGATTCAAGAACCGATTCAAATTGTTGCTTTGGAACATAGAATAAGTTGGTCATTGTATATATGGCCTTATTTTTATTTCAGGTAAAACCGCCTGTACATTGTCTATCATTTGTTTAGCTAATTCCCAGTCTGATGGAGTGTTCACATCAATACCTTCATCTTTTTGTGTTAGAAACGGCATAATGGTATGTCCTGATATGGTTCTTCCAGAGTAAACAACTTTAGACCATGCAATTTCAAGGCTAGCATTTTGAACATATACCTCGGGTAGGGTAGGGTATTGGCTACTATGCCATGGTTGATGTTCCGGTCCGAAAGGAATGAGTGGTAACATCCTGTTTTCCCGAATCACCCACATTTTACACGGGTGCTGCTGACATCTTTCTACAGCTCTAAGTGAATCAATACCTTTTTCGTTTTTAAATTGTTCCCATGCCCTTTTGATGGTTGCTGATTTCCTGAATGGACTTGTTGGCCTTAGTATACTAAAGCAGTCGTAGGTTTTAGATCCAATATCTAGATATTCAAGTGCATGTTCGACGAAGTCTATATCGGGTGAAATATCAGTCGAAAGATGTTTCGGTCTTATGAAAGGAACTTCGGCTCCATAGTGTTCGGATATTTTAGCAATATCTTTTGAATCTGTGGAAACTATTACCTTATCAAATATGCCACTATCTAAAGCTGAAGTTATGGAATATGCGATAAGAGGATGACCGTTTAAATATTTGATATTTTTGTTGGGTATCCTCTTAGACCCGGATCTTGCGGGTATCAATGCAATAATATTAGGTGTTTTAATTTCATTACTCATTTCGGATTTTCATTAGTTATAATTAGATATTTGGCTAAATACCTACCATGCTGATAATCCTCCATCCATTACCAGATTAGAGCCAGTCATGTAGGAAGATGCTTCAGAAATCAGAAATATTATTGCTCCTCCATATTCTTCGCTTTTAGCCATGCGACCCAATGGTACTTTTTTATGGTATTCATTCAAAAATTCTTTGTCTTGGTTATTAAATACTCCACCTAGAGTTAGGGTATTTACTCTAACGTTATTTTTAGCCCAATAAGTTGCCAAATATCTACTAAGGCCATATATACCTGATTTTGAAGCTGAGTAAGCAATTGGTTTGAAAAAAGCTTCTCCTGAAAATTTCCTGTATTCGTAAAGCCTCTGGTCTGGAGATAAAATGCCGTATATTGATCCAATGTTTATTATTGATCCAGCACCATTTTTAGCCATGGCAGACCCTAGTATCTGGCAGGACAAAAACACTCCTTTTAAATTAACATCTATTACTTTATCCCAGATTTTCTCATCATATTCTTCGAATGGTCCATTAGACTGAGAGGAAGAATTTGGAGGTGAATCAAGACCTGCGTTGTTAATTAATCCAAATGGGGTTCCAAATTTAGATTCTATTTTGTTTAGCGCATTGTATAAGGATTTTTTGTCTGTGATATCAGTTTGTATATAGATTGCTTGGCCATTATCAATTAAATTTGTCGTATTATGTTCAAGTGGAAGATTGTATTCAGATGAATCTAATATAACAATATTTGCACCACGTTCTCCTAGGATTTGGCAATAGCTGGATCCAATTTGACCGAGTCCGCCAGTAACTACGACAGTTTTATCTTTTATTGAAAATAAGTTTGATCCCATAATTATTTATTTAAGATGCTTTAGGTTAATATCCTCGTCTTCTACAAATCTTTTGGTTGCTCTTTTGTTAAGTATTATATTTAAATTATAAGGCGCTAGCCCATCACCAGGTGATTTTATTGTTACATCATTTCTTGTGATGATGGTACCCTTTTCAATTGTTTTTGACGCAACAAGCTTTTTACCCAGTTTGAATATTGGATTTTTTTCTTTTTCAGTTAAAGATTTCAAGCCATCACCCATTGCATCTCTTGCTCGCTGTAGGTCTCTAACTAGTTTTTCTAAACCAGCAAACTCTAGAGAAAATGCTTGATCTGTTCCTTTCCAGCCTCTGTTAATAGTGAAGTGTTTTTCTATTACTCGTGCTCCTAGCACATATCCTACTAATGCCATTGCTATTCCATTTTGATGGTCAGATAAGCCTATTATTATGTCTTTAAAATTTTCTCTATAAGTATTGATTACATTTAGGTTCATGTCTTCTGGTTCTGCAGGATAACTAGAAGTACATTGAAGAATGCATAAGTTGGAATTAATCGGCATTATTGTATCGTATGCTCTTTTAACATCATCCAATGTAGCTCCTCCAGTGCTCACAAGCAGAGGTTTCCCCAAATTGGCTACATGTTCGATTAGAGGTATGTTGGTTATATCACCAGATGCTATTTTATAAGCTGGCATATTTAAATCAGCTAGAAAATCGACACTTTCAAAATCAAACGGTGTAGCAAATAATGTGATGTCTAAGTCCTTAGCATGTTTTTGCAACTCAATATATTCTGATTTGTCCAATTCTAAGAATTCTCGATGTTCGCCATACGTTTTTCCAAAGCTGTTTTCATTTATGTAAGGCATGTCAAACATGCTTTTGGTAAATAGTTTTTTGTTATTACGTTTTTGAAGTTTTACAGCATTAGCTCCAGCTTGTTTAGCTTTAGTAATTATTGATTTAGCTTTTTCAATTTCACCTTGATGGTTGCAACCTATTTCTGCTATTACGTAGCATTCAGAATCTTGATTAATATGGGATTGGTCGATTATTAGGTTAGGTTTCATGATTTACTGTTGCTCCATTACGGTGATTTGTATGATTATTCCTTTTTTATGTGTGGTTTTGTATTGGAAAAATATATTTGTGCTTCAGACTAGGTTATCCATTTGCACATTATATCCTTAAGACAGTGCTTGCTGGATTTCAATTTTGGACTTTATCCAAATTTTAAGCTTTTCTTTGATGAAAGATTTGATTCCAGGAAGCGGTTTCACTCTAGATCCGATACCCAATGATTCCAATATTATTTCACCGATCAAACCATGGCAGCCTCTAAAAGATTTAACCATAGTATATATTTGTGACCTCGGAAATTTCTGTAGATATACAAGTTCTTTGTCGGTGCTTATCCCAAATATTATTCTTGCAATAACTGATGGGTCATCAGTTAATTTTTGTACGTGAATTATTATTTTTTTTAATAATTCAGACACGCTTCCACCCATTAAAGGTATCCATTTTTGTGCTTTACTTTCATATTCAGATACCAAAGATATTTTATTTCCTGGCATCTCAAAATGTGCTGTTGTGTACAAGCAAGGTTCTAAAAGTCCAGGGTCGTCTTCCAATTGCAAGGCAGTCATATCTCTATATTGGACTGTATGTAATGCTTCTCTTCCTTTAATTTTAAGTAAGACTTTTTTAGGATTCGAACTAGCTGGGAACAACGATGCTTGAAGATCGTACCAGTAATCTGTTATACATTCTTGAAATAATCCAAATGTTGTAAGTTGCACTGGCATTAATCCAGCTTCATGGTGTTCTTTATAGTTTGTTTGCGTTTTTGCTTCTAAAAGCATATTATCCAACTCTGATTCGCTATATCCGAAATTCTGTAGGATTTTTTTGTGTGGGTCAGTATGGCCCAATTCGTCAGGCATCCAAAAGCCTTTTATATAAGTTTTTAACCAATCGGCTTTATACAAGTCAGCTCCTAAAATAAATGTTTCCGCATATTGCTCTGTTAGGGATTCAGTTATCATTGACAATTTAAAGGTTTTTATAACATCCTCTTCAGAAAAATCAGGGACGTACTTTAAATCTCCTTTGACGAAACAATTTTCTAAAGACGTTGAATCATAGTCACTTAGAAACCCATTAGACTTATATAATTGATTATTAGCATATGTATTAAGAATTTGTGTTGTTGATGATGATAGATTATTTTTCATTTTGTTGTGTCTTTAAGATGTTATACGGTTTTTATATAATATATTTCGCATGCTTTTTATTATAGATTTTGCAAGTTTTAATGGTATTTTAAAATACCAATTTAGATCGCCTCTATACAAAACCCATTTATATGACCAAGCCATTTGAAATATACCTATTGGTATATAAAATTTTCTGTGCCACGGTATTATTTTTGATTTAAACAGGAATGGGCCTAATGCAAGTACGGTTTTAGAATAGCCCCAAGGGTCATTATTGATTATGGAATTTTGTATTTCATTTGGATGTCTTATGTTCATTGGTTGTTCGTGAACAGTTCTGAAATACAAAATTTTATCTATGTAGCTGAATTTGGTTGCTAAAGCAAATTGACACATGAAAATTCTGTCAGGATGTGGTACGTCATTATCGTCATATTTACCTGCGGAATGAAACAAGTGTGTTCTAAACATACTAAACATAAATAGATGATAGTGTTTTTTGTTTGCCCATCCAGCTGCTATTTGATTCATTAATTTAAATGGTGACATTAAATAAGGGTCATATTCTTGGCCAAATCTTATTGAGTCTCGTATTTCACCGCGAGTGCTTATCCTTTGGATTGCACACATTGATAATCCTACTTCGGGGCGTGAATCTAAATCTGTCACCAAAGTTTCAAGAAATTCCGGTTTCCAATAATCGTCATCGTGCATCCAAATAAAATATTTCCCTTTAGCTTGCATTGCCACGAAATTAAAGTTGTTGCTGATGCCATAGTTACGTTCTCTTTTGAAGTATTTGATTGAAGGATGATTTTTTTGATACTCCATGCAAATTGTTTCAGTTTTGTCTGTAGAGGCATTATCTGAAATCAGTAATTCGTAGTTCTTGTAATTTTGAGTTAGTATGTGATCTAGTGCTCTTTTAAGCGTTTTTTCGCCGTTGTAAACTGGTAACCCAATACTTACTTTGGAAGAATATTTGTTTTTAAATGTTTGGTTTGGTGCCATTTTAAAATAATCTATTATTGGAAACGGAATTTAGGGCTTTAATTTGTCTATAATCATTCCCAAGGTGTATGATATTTCTTTTTGAAGTTCGCGCCTTCTTCTTTTAAGTAGCAATAGACCGCCGATGGTCCCTAATAAGGAATCGTGTAATCCGTATTTTGGATTGAAAAGTGTCCGCAAAATTATCCTTAATGCATGCCAAGCTGTAGGGAAGTAAGTATGAATAGGAGCTTTTCCGTTAAAGTATGTTGATCGTTGCCTTACGAGAAAATCTTGATAGTTGATGCTAAGATTTTCTTGGCTGTCATTTGTATTAAAATATCTTCTCCGCCATAAGGGCTCTTTTATTTGCAAGAAACTTCCATTTAATGCAATCTCTAAAAGCATGCTTCTGTCAGGCATTATGCAATACGGGTGAATTCCTGCTTTTAATATTGACTGCGTTCTAAATAAACCGTAAATCATATTTCCAACGCCTTTCATTTGTGTAGATACTGATACCATCCGATTATATTTAGTCATGTGTATGTTTTCATACTTGGGCAATGAAACAGATATTTTTTCGCCGTTTTCATCTATTGGAATAGTTATAGGATAAGCTAATGAAGCGTTTGAGTTTGTGTCCAATGCATCAAGATGTTTTGAAAGCCAATTTTTGTCCCATATATCATGATCGCTCGCCCATGCGAAATATTGCATTTTGGGATATAGATTTAACGCTGTGGTAAATGCTTTTTTCCAATTTTGTATTAACCCAATATTTGTAGGGTTTTTTATGTAATGTATTCGGGAATCTTTGTCCACATACGTTTCCATGATAGCTTCTGTGTTATCGCTTGATGCGTTATCTATTGCTACAAGACCGAAATCAGAATGACTTTGTCCCAAAATAGAATCTATTGATTCAGGCAGATACCTCGATTTGTTGAATAAAGTCATCCCGAAGCATACTATGGTGTTTTGAGAGTTCAAGTAATTTATTTTAATTTTATGCTAAGCCGGTCAACAGCATCCCAACCACTAACTATGCTATCGTCCGTCCAATGATATTCCCAATCTCCATATCTTCCACATCTTTCTATACCTGTTTCGTTTAGGTAGTCGTTTACTATCGCAAGATTTTCTGCGCGATTAAGGTCAAATATAACGTTAGCATATTTAACGTTATGTTGGTGGGATACTAAGATTTCGTCCTCTTTTTTTATAATGCCAGTTTGGGTCAAGTCTTTTATCGTTCTATCAATCATTTCATTTTCAGGAAGTGGCATTTCATCAGAATAATATGTTTCAACTTGGATGCTTCCTGTTCCAGGAGGACTGTTATGGGGAGATAAAAGATGAGGGAAATGAATTCTAGAAAATGAAATTTCATAGTCGTAAAAATAAATCCAATGTGCTTCAGGCCAATCTACGTCTCTATTTATCCCTAGGCTGATTAAAGCAACCGATGAGCATTTAAGTTGATTCGCGGCTATTTTAACTTTTTCAGGGACATTTTTTAATAATTTAATAAGTTCTGGAAGAGGTAATGAAGAGATTAAGTTGGTGAAATTTGATTTTTTACCGTTTGCAAATGTGAGGAGTTTACTTTTTATGTCTATTGATACAACTTCATGGTTTAAATTTACGGAGTTACCAGTATTAAGGCCTTTCAAATAGGCTGCAAAGCCACCATTGGTTGGGTACCTGAACTCAGAAAGGTAATGGTATTCAGTTGTTGGAGGTTCTAGTGCACCTTTGATTACTTCTTCTGGTGATGGAGGATATATTCTTGGCCCAATCCAATCGGTGGATAGTTCTTTTGCATGAAGGGTCCAATATTTTTTAGTATATTTGAATACGAATTCTTCAGAAAATGTTTTTCCAAGATTTTCAAAGCACCACTCTGCGTAATTTTGTGCACTATTGGAAGCTTGTTTATAGGCATTTACATAATCGACCAAACAATTTTTTATCGTTTCTGTTGGTAGTCCATATAAAAAACATTGTGCTGGATGTTTCACCCAGTGCCCCTTCCAATAATTCAAAACCTTGGATTTATGTTCAATGAACTCCTCCTCAACTGCTTCAGACAGGAATTTTTTGATTTCCGGTCTTTTTGTAAATGATACGTGTGGCCCATCGTCAAAAATAAAGTCTCCTAATTTATGAGTCGCAGCGTGTCCTCCTATGAAATTTGATTTTTCATATATATTAAATTCATACTTCATTTCATTGAGTTTATGCCCTGCTGCAAGGCCTGCAAGCCCTGCTCCAAGTATTGCTATTTGACTTTTTTTATCTTCTTGTTTATTCATTATTTAATGCCTTGATCATTGGAATGATTTTCGTTAGGTAATTGTCAGTTGTATCTTTACATTTGAATTTTTTGTAAATCGTTTGATATTCGAAATTATCATCATAAATATCTTTGTTATGTTTTGCTTCGATGTTAACTTCACATTTTGTACCAGTAATTTTACTTATAAAATCACAACATTTCTGAGCAAATTCTCTAATCGATATAGATTCTGGACCAATTGGATTTATAATATGGAAGTTTCCAAATGTTTTTGATTCATCTAGATAGAATTTTACATATTTGGCTAAATCGGAGGTAGAGATAAAATTTCTTTTTTGGACCCCAGCGGATTTAAGGGTTATTTTATTTTTAGTTATTCCTTCTAAAGGAAATGAATATGGAATTAACCCCCAGCGGTTAAAAGATTTTAAATTAGGAGGTATACCGAATACTGCATTTGGTCTTACTACCAAGCAACTTGTTTCAGTCCCCATTGTTATACCTTTCATTAATTGTTCGGTAGAATAATGACTTGTTGAATATGCTGATAATGGATTAGGAGGAGTACTTTCTAGTATTTGAGATTTGAAAGTGCCGTAAACATGAGCGGTAGAAAAATATATAATTTTTTCAACATTGGATTTTATTGCTTGGTTCATTAAAGTTGAAGTGCAGTAGGTTCCTTGGTGAAATGCTTTTTCTGGATTTTCTTTGAATTGCTCGTCTGTAACACCTGCGGCATGAATAATAACGTCGTAATTTTTTAGTTCTAATGACTCGATGCTTTTAACACTGGAAACATCTAAATGTTTATCATTTTGAGGATTCCGACCAAAGGTGGTTATTGAATGGCTATTACGTAGATGTGAATAGATTTCTGAGCCTATAAGTCCTGTGCTTCCGATTAATGCTATATTCATTTTGTTCAAAATGGAGATGTGAAATTTTTGAAGTTAGACCCATTCCCATCTTTATCAGATATGAATGGGTTTGATGTAGGCCAATTTATTCCAATAGAAGGGTCATTCCAGGATATAATCCCTTCAGACTCGGGATGGTAGATGGAATCAACCTTATAACAAACTTTTGTTATTTCAGTTAGGGTACAAAATCCATGAGCAAACCCTTTTGGTATATAGAGGCAAAGATTATTATCTTCACTTAATTCGACAGAGTCCCATTGGCCATAAGTTTTAGAACTTTTCCTTAAATCAATAAATACATCCAATATTTTGCCTTCAATTACCCGGATTAACTTTGTTTCAGCATGTGGGGGTTTTTGAAAGTGCATTCCCCTGATTGTGTGTATTTGTTTGGACAGGGATTGATTCTCTTGTAACCAATTTGTAGATAGATTGTTTTCATCGAACAATGTTTTATCATAGGTGCGTACGAAATATCCGCGTTTATCTATAATTGGATTTAATTCTATTAGATAGGTTCCATCAATTTTTAAACCAGTTATTTTCATTGATTGTGTTTTAACCAGTACAGATTTGAATCAATTGATTTGTTGTATATCAATTCTTGTAGCTTAGATAGTCTAACAAATTTTGAGGAATAGAATTCTTTTTCGGTCATTCCAAATTTAATGAATGCCTTTATCAATTGATTAACACCTTTTTCTACAGTCCAATTATGTTTTAAGTTGGGAAGTGTAGAGCGGATTTTACTAAAATCTACTCGATAAGTCCGTGCGTCAGTGGTTGCGGATGAGGAGTATTCAATTTTAGAATTTGATACGCAATTCGTTACTATGTTAGCGATCTGTTTAACGGTGTAGTTTTGGTTGTTTTTGCCAACATTAAAAGCGTGATTGTGGATGTCATTTATTGGAGATTTAAGAAGTTCACAAAATGTGTTTGATATATCATCAACGTGAACAAGAGGTCTCCAAGAAGTTCCGTCGCTCATTAATTTTATCTTCCCAGTAGTATACGCCCAACATGTCAGATTATTTACAACAACATCTGTTCTAAGTCTAGGAGATAAACCGTAAGCAGTGGCGTTACGTAAATAGACAGGTGAAAAGTTGTTATCAGCTAATAGCGATAATCCCTCTTCTGTTTTTACTTTTGATTTTGCATATTCTGTTAATGGGTTAAGGGGGGAGTTTTCATTTACCATAGAATTATTGTCTGCTTGGCCGTATATGCTACAGGATGACGAAAATAAAAATCTGGTTACCCCTGCTTCTTTTGCTGCTTTTGCAAGTTTAATTGATGATTTGTAATTGATTTCATTAGTTAAATTGGCGTTTAGTTCTCCTAATGGGTCGTTTGATAAAGCAGCAAGATGAATTACTGCATCTATTCCATATAAGTCTTTAGGGTTAATATTACGTATATCTTTATTTATATATTTAATTTTTGCCTTCGGATCAAAAAGTTTACAATCAGAAAAATAGTCATTATCGAAACCTATAACACTATGTCCTTCGCCTAATAGCTTAATTAGGAGGATAGAGCCAATATAACCGTTATGGCCGGTTAATAAAATATTCATATTATATTTACCAAGTTTTCCATTGAGGCGAGCCTGAAGACCATAATGATTCTAATGATCTGACGTCGTTCGGTGTGTCCATGCAATGCCAAAATCCTTCATGTTGGAATGCCATTAATTGTTTTGCTTTAGTTATTTTAGAAAGAGGTTCTTTTTCCCATTGGTGATTACCTTCAATATAATCGATTATTCCCGGATCCAATACGAAAAAACCGCCATTAATCCACGCAGTACTTGTTTGAGGTTTTTCTGCAAAGGTAATTACTTCTCCATTTTGGATTTTAACTTCCCCAAATCTCGCTGGAGGCCTCACTGCAGTTAATGTTGCTAATTTGCCATGTGCCTTATGGAATTCAAGTAATTCATCGATATTTACATTACATACTCCATCGCCATAAGTTAGCATAAATGACGCATTAATATGTTTTGCTAATAATTCGACTCTTTTACCAGTATTGTTATCTAAACCTGTATCTAGTAACTCGACTTTCCAATTTTCGGCTGTTTTCCTGTTTGGTTTTGTTATCCTGTCATCAATGGATATTGTTAAATCATTAGAGATTTTGTGGTAATTGGTGAAGTAATTTTTTATGACTTCACTTTTATATCCTAAAGCAACTACGAACTCGTTGAACCCATATTTGGCGTATCCCTTCATAATATGCCACAGGATAGGTTTTCCTCCTATTGGTACCATAGGTTTGGGTATTTTATCATTATGACCCGCGAGCCTTGTTCCTAAACCCCCTGCTAAAATTCCTACTTTCACGCTATTTTCCCCGTTTCCAAAATGGTTTTTGTTAGATATTCTTCAAACGTGTTGCCGTCAGTGTTTTTATTGGTAGATTCTATACATAGACCTGCAATTTCTCCTGAAGAGTAATTTATACCTCTAGGCCTTATAAAATCACCTATGAATTCTTTTGTGTGTTCTTCGGTTTTAAGTGGTTTCACGATTATTTTAGACAGAATGTCTATGCATTGTTCTATTGAATTGGCTTCGTGGAATATATCAGAGTTAAGAATTTGCTTGAAATGAGCCGCGTTGTAAGCGTTGGAATTTTTATAGTTCTTAGGAATAAGTGCTATAACTTCTTTGCCGGCTAATACCGCATCTATCATGCCCGTTGTATTTATGCCTATGACACATACAGATTCATTTATGGCGGTGTTAAATTCATGAAATGCTTCTGGTGAATCCGGCAATTCATCCCTGCCTCTAATCCATGTTTTGATTAAAGGATGATTGATTTTTGCGAATCGTTTCTCGTTAGCAGGATGAGGCCTTGCTAAGATCGATATATTAGACAAATCTTTGTTGTTGGTTTGCTGTATGGTATCGGCTAGTTTGCATAGTTCAGGAACTTCGTTTGGTGCTATATTTGACGACGAACCTAAGTATAAAATATATTTAGATTTAATTGGTGGTGAGATTCTATTATTTTTGATGTCTTTAGTTGGTTGGTCAAACCATTTGTCCATAAATGGTGAACCTGTAATTACGATATTGTTAAGAGGGATTTTATGAATTTGATTTGCTTCTTTCGATTGATATTTATTCCACACCAACATAAAGTCAGGCGTGAAGTTGAACGTGCCTTTTGTAGTTAAATTATCCCAGCTATGTACAGGTATAACTGTAGGTATATTACATTTTTTTGCAGATATCAAATAATCTGTTTCATCGGAATATCTTAGATTTGCCGGTGTTGCAACAACCACGTCAGGTTCTTGTTCTTTAATCAAGTTTCTGCTGTTTTTGTGTTCAGGGATTATTTTTAATGTCAATGAAATTAAAATTTGGATTATGTAACTTGCGAGTATAGGTTTAAAAATTGATATGCGAGTCAATAGGAATTTTACTGGTTTAGGACAGCATTGGATTAGATACCTGTATTGTCTGTCCATATAGAAGTGGTGTTGGTCTGGTTGGTTTTTGTATTTACCTAAGCTGACAGTTTCTCTAAGTGCTATAACAATTTTTCTCCAAATATCTTTTCTTCCTTCATACCAATTTATACTTATGTTGGAATATTGTT
>VFGY01000049.1 GCA_009392195.1 SAR202 cluster bacterium
TTATTTTACATATAGCAGTTTTGATACTAATTCCAATTTTTTTGATATCATTTAATTCATGAAGATTATAGTAACTGGTGGAGCTGGTTTTATAGGTGCCCATGCTGTAAATCATTTGATTGATGATGGCCATAGGGTATTAGTTATTGATGACTTATCAACTGGTAAATTATCTAATCTAAATCCTAAGGCAGATTTTGAAAATATAGATATTACTGAATCAAGAATTTCAGATGTGATAAAATCTTTTGAACCAAGTGTGATATCACATTTTGCTGCTCAAACTTCTGTAAGCATATCTACTAATAATCCGATATTGGATGCGAATTCGAATATTATTGGCAGTATGAAAGTGTTTGATGCGATGCACCAAACAGAATGCCGGAATTTCATTTATATAAATACAGGAGGTGCACTTTATGGAGAACCTAAATATTTACCTGTGGACGAAAAACATCCGATCAATCCAATCAGTCCTTATGGATTAAGTAAATGGACTGCTGAACGTTATTTTTTAATGCAAAAAAACGCTTGTGATTATGTCAAAATATTAAGATTAGCTAATGTTTATGGACCTGGGCAAGATGCCTTTGGCGAAGCTGGTGTAGTATCAATATTTTCAAATAAAATTCTGTCTAATGAGCCAGTGACGATATTTGGAGATGGTAAACAAACCAGAGATTTTGTATATGTTTCGGATGTTGTAGATGCATTTAAACAAGCACTTAAAAAAGACGAATCATTCAGTGTTAATATTAGTTCAGGGGAAGCGGTGTCGATTAATGAATTATACGATTTGATGAGTCAAATTAGTGGGAATGTCATATCGGCCAATTATGAAGATGTTAGGTATGGGGATCTCCTGCACTCTGTTCTGTCTAATAAATTAGCAACCGAATTGCTTGGATGGGTTCCAAGAGTTGATTTGGGTCAAGGCATCAAGAGGACTTTGGATTGGCATTCCGCAAATTGATATTGAGTCAGTTAAAGCATTGTTAGTTGAGCAGTATCTAGTAGAATAATAGTTAATACCAATTATGTGTGATTGAAAAAACAATATCCATGGAAAAAATTCTTTTAACTAGTATCAGAATATTATCTCTTATGGTGTTATTGACACCTTTAATTGTAATGACTGACCCTCTACCTCAAACCTTTTTCCCTTTCATTGTAGGGAAATCATTATATTCGCGGACTCTGATTGAGATAATAGCAGGATTATCAATTGTTTTGTTGGTGCGTTATCCAGCATATAGGCCCAAATGGTCTTGGCTTTTAACAATAATGGTAATGTATGTTGCAATAGTATTGTTAGCATCATCAACAGGAGTTAGCCCGCAGAGAAGTATTTGGTCAACTTATGAACGTATGTCAGGATGGGTTGATATAACTCACTGGTATCTTTACGCTTCGGTTCTAATATGCGCTTATAGGACATTTGAAGATTGGAAGAAATTATTTAACTTTAATCTTTTTATCAGTTTGATTATGGGTATATTGGGGTTGACGCAATATTATGGAATTGGATTTTTACCATATTTGCAGGAAGGTGGGAGAATTGAAATAACCCTTGGTAATCCAACATATGTTGGCGCGTACATGATGGTGAATATACTGATAGGAATAGGATTGTTGATTCAATCTTATTACCCTAGTAGTGATTTGGAATTAGACTCTAATAGCACTAGAAGCGCTAGGAGGAGGAATAGACCAAGTAAGATTGATAAATCTACGGCTTCCAATAATCTGATGTACTCTAGAATGTTTTGGGTGGCATCAATTTTTGTTGCTTTTTACACTTTGTTTTTAAGTGGTACTAGAGGAGCGTTTTTAGGTTTAATGGTTGGTTTAATTGCGTTTTCTTTAGGCTATATAAAATGGGGTAACAAAGATCTTGTTTTAAAATTGGTCAGAATTTCATTTGCAGTTATTCTCGTCCTTGGTCTAGTAGCGTTGATCATAAATAGAAATGGTGTCGTAGGTGGTGTACGCGGAGGAGATAACGTTATCTCAAGAGTTGTTAGTACGGGGATAAATGACGCAAGCTTTCAAGGAAGAATTAGTTCTTTGACCCTTGGTTTGAAAGGGTTTTCAGAAAAACCATTGATGGGTTGGGGGCCAGAAAACTTTACAGTTGCGTATGACCGTTATCTTACTCCTGAAATCGCCGCTCAATCGACGAGTTCTTTTGACCAAGCACATAATAAAATAGTTGAAGAATTAACTACCAAAGGCATCGTTGGATTGTTTTTTTATGTAAGTGTCTGGATTGCAGCATTATATATACTATTTAGTAATCTGAAAAATCAAAATAATCGTTACCGTATATTTACCTTGTTGGTAGCTTCTGCAATGATTGGATATTTTGTTCAGAACCTATTTTTGTTTGATACGCCTGGTACGATGGGCCAATTTATAATATTGATGGCATTTGTGATTTGGATTGAGATTGGTAAAGGCAATGATATTCAAATCAATAACTTAGTATCTAATATGAAGGGTGATAACAAGCAAAAGGTATCAGAATACAATGAATTTATTACTGCATCATGTTTAGTAGGTGTTTTAATACTAGTTGGTGTGATTGCATATCAATTAAATTATAAAACCTATCAAGCTTCAAATACACTATTGGGTACATTGATTGGTAAGAAAGACTGGAGTACAAAGCAGGTTATATTTAAAGATTCAATCGAACAATTTGGTCCGCTGGCGAATTACCCTAGAATTATAGCCTACAATCAGATAATAAGAGATTGGCCTGACTTGGATAATGAGGAAAAAGTCAAAGCTTTAGAATTCGTCAATAAACAAGGTTTATATGGTACAAATTCAGAGCCAGAGGATTGGAGAATGTATGTTCCAGTGTCTACTATTTTTCATTTAGGCGTATCAGTTGATCCTACATATAATGCAAGGGGTAACAATTTGGCCCTAAAAGCAGCTGAATTGGCACCAAATAGAGTTGAAGTTGTTCGTCATTTGGCTCGTTCATATCTTTACCTAGGCGAATTTGATAAAGCCAGAGAGGCTATGGATAATTATCTTGATACCAACCCGTCTGCTGAACTTCAATTTAAATCGATTTCCGATGCATTGGATACGTTGGCAGCAGAATAATGCATACTGTAATTTTGAGATGCGATGTGTAAAGAGTGTGAAGTTAGTGTGCTTTAATTGGAGAATTGAATTATGAAAATTACGCCCGTAATACTTGCAGGTGGCTCTGGAACAAGGCTTTGGCCAATGTCAAGGGAAGATCAACCTAAGCAATTTCTACCATTAATGAATTCCAGTAGCCTTTTTCAGGAAACTATGTATAGATTTAGAAACACTAAATTGTACCGTGATCCGTTTATAGTAGGTAATGAAAATCATAGATTCTTGATTCAGAATCAATTGAAAGATTTAAATTTAGAAGTTAGTGAAATAATATTAGAGCCAATAGGTAGGAATACTGCTCCGGCGTTGACCCTAGCTGCGATGCGAATTTTGGAGTTACGAGAAGATTTTTCCGAGACCGATGACCTGATTTTGGTTTTACCATCAGATCACTACATAGAGGATGATAGTAAATTTGAGAGCATTATAGAATCAGCGGCTAAATTAGCTCTTTCAGATTATATCGTTACGTTTGGCGTAAAACCTGATGAGCCAGAAACTGGTTATGGGTATATACGGAGTGGTAATCAAATAAAAATGCCAGATGAAATTAGTGTGGAATCAAAATCAGATCCAGGGAAATTATCTGATTCCGATAATGGTATATGCTTTGAAATAGCAGAATTTGTTGAAAAACCTTTGCTCGAAAAAGCTGAATCATATTTAGTATCCGGGAATTATTATTGGAATAGTGGAATATTTATGATGAAACCTTCAGTTTGGAAACGGACAATCAATGTATTTAATAAATCCTTGTTAGATGATTGCTCTAAATCTGTTTTGCAAGGGAGTAAAGATGGTGTTTTTTATAGGCCAAATGCAGATGCATTTAAAAAGTGCGAAAATATAGCTATAGATTATGCTGTTATGGAGAAACTTGGGTCCGAACTAGAACAATCTTCTTTGCTGGATAGGTCAATTAAAAGTTGTGTTTATGACTTGGATGTTGGTTGGTCAGACGTAGGGTCTTGGGTTTCTTTAGCAGATATATTGAGAGAAAATAACAGTTCTAATGTTGTTAGAGGTGATGTATACACAGATTCAACTTGTAACAGTATATTAATTGCAAACAACCGAATGGTTGTAACCGCTGGGGTAGAAAATCTTGTTATAGTAGAAACTGCAGACGCAATTTTGGTTGTTGATAAAAAATCAGTTCAATCGGTCAAAAATATAGTGAACGCATTAAAAGTTGAACATCGTAATGAACACAAGAATCATTTGAAAATTCAACGTCCTTGGGGTAGCTTTGAAATACTCGACCAGAATAAAACTTATCAAGTGAAGAAATTATTAATTAATCCTAGTTCTTCGATATCTTTACAATTTCATGATCACAGATCTGAGCACTGGGTTGTTGTTAGCGGGAAAGTAGAAGTTATAAAAGGTGAATCAAAGTTTGTATTGAAAGAAAATCAATCTACGTACGTAAAAAAGGGAGAGGTTCATCGATTGTTAAATGTGTCAGATGATATCGTTGAAATCATTGAAGTGCAGACTGGGTCTACTATTGACGAACAAGATATAACTAGGATCCAAGATGATTACAATAGACAAAATCATTAATGCTTTGATTTAACCCATCCACTGTTTTGCGCCTCAATTTCACTGCAGAATAATTTATCTCCATCCTCTTCCCGTATTTCTATTGTTTTATAAAAAATGCTATTTGGCAGGTAGTAATTTTTATCTCCAGTTTTTTTGTCATTGTTTGCTTTTATAACTGGGGTATTATTTTGAGCATAGTCACATTTTTGGTTCGATGAGTTTGTTATATTTATTTTTGGTAATGTTCCAGCTGGCTCTTTTTGATTGAATTTCTTGTCCTCGATTTGTTGCCTATTCGTTATGCTCATTGAATTTTGCCAATAGCCTAAGCTTGAATCTTGGGCTTCTTGTTCTATAGATTGAAATTCTTCTTTATATTCAAATTGGTCTGGGGTATTTGAAACAATAGCGTATCCGCTCGTTAGCATTAATTTGTTGTACATTTCACCATCCACGAACAAATAACTTAATTGAATTGCTTCACTCATGTTATACCGATCTCTTAGTAAGCGTACTTCTTTATTTTTGTGGAGGTGAAATTTAGTGAATTTTAAAGCAGAATCGTAAATTTCTGGATTTACGTCAAAGCCGGGGGTTGTAAGCCCAATTAATTTGATAATAGTTTGTTGATTATCTAGCTTCACCTGAATAGTTATAGGATCGATTATAGTATCTACTATTGCAGTTTGGATTGTGTTTTCACTATTATTTGTAATTAATGAATCGAAATTTGTGCTTGCACTTTTGCCATTATCTTGTGAACAAGCATTAAGACATATAATTGTAAATAATACTAAGATTGTAGGGGATATTATTTTCAAGTTATTAATACTTACATATTGGATGTTGATTGAAGGAGTTTTATTCAGCTAATTTGGGTAAGATACGTCTTTGTAATATTTCTGCTTGGATCAAGTCTTTATAAAGCCCGGTTTTTCCATAAGCAGTAAAATTGCCATATTGATCGATTTCTCCAACTGATTCATCAGTAACTACCCATTTTACTATAGTATTATGTAGTCGAACGTTGTTTTCATCAAACCCGATTGCAGAGAAATTAATGGTTTTACCCGTTTCCAATAGTCCTAATTCTGGGTAGACTTTGCCTGTATTTAATTTACCAGTTATCGTGACATCAATAGTTGATTTTTTTTCAACAATGCCTGAATCTATATTTTGTGTTAAAGATATTTCTAAGGCTTTAGGATATATTCCCGAACTTTGGCTTGATTTAAAAATCCCTAGATCATCAATCTCCCCAATATCATGATTTGATATACGCCAGTTTACTTTTGACGTCTCTACAGTTTTGCCATTTTCGTCCTTCCCATAAGCTCTAATTATGACTTTTGAATTTGGTTCAACTACAATTGTATCGGGTATGATTTCAATATATTCTAGTGGTCCTAAACTTGGTATATCTCTAACTACGACGGATGAATAATCATGAGTTTTTACAAATCCATTTTCACTCGGAATCATTGCTTCGACTTTGATTGATTCAGGGTAAATTCCTGGTACGTTACCCGCTATGAAGTTGCCATTACCATCTATGCTGCCAGCAACACGATTGACCATTTCCCATTTTAATTGGGTCCCTGACGCAATTTCTCCTAAACCATTTAAAGCTATAGCTCGCAAATGAATTTTATCTTCAGGGTATGTATAAAATTTTTGAGGTAGAGCTTGAACATTATATGTGTCAAATGTGCGTGAGTATTCAATAATATTAAGATTATTGGATGTTTTAATTTCTGTATTTTTCCATATTCCTGTAACTGATATTCCATCTATATATTCACTAGGGGTTCCTTCTACAGTTAGGTATCCTAATTGATTTAATTTGCCAATTTCTGGGTTTTCAAGTTTCCAAATAAATCTAACACCTGGTATTATTACGCCATTTTCATCATATGCTATTGCTTGCAGTTTACGTATTTGGTGTTTAACTACAGTTGGATTGGGGGGAATAATGTCGATATGTGATAGGGTTCTAACTTTAGTTTCACCTATTATAGTTACACCTATTGATTTACTTGTGTAATGGATTCCCTTAGGATTGTTTTGTACTGAAACAACCGATATTGCTTGGTCAAATGTTCCAGGATTTCTGCCCGCTGTAAATATCCCATCATTGGTGATTGAACCGCTCCTAGGGTCTGATAAGTTCCAAACGACTTGGGTGTTGTCAACTATTTTGGAATTTTCATCAACGGTTTTTGCATCGAGTTGAATTGATTCTCCTATTTTTAGCACTATTATTTCAGGGGTAATGGTTATCGAATCGGCAATAATTGCGTCATTTTCTGAACTTTTTGTAATTAGTACTGAGGTATTCAAAGTTGTAGTGGCGTAATAGTATTCACTGATAGGAGGATTAGTAATAGGTTGATTATCTATTTTACTTGTTGAGCAACCTATCGTTACTGTGAAAAGTAGAGGTACTAGCACTAATATAAAGCTAATTGGATTGTTTGTTGAAAAGTAGTTCATATAATTATATTTGCGAAAATTCATGGTGTTTTTTCAATAAGGATATCTATATATGTATCTTCTGTTAATTGAAGTTCAATAACCACATGATTTTTGTCATCAATTGAATGTATTTGGTTCGATGAAATGAACCGGTAATTGTTTGGCAAGATTAATTTTAATTTGGTATATCGTTTTCTTACTCCGGATTGTTTTTGTATCAAAAGACTATATTTTATCGTATTTTCTTGGATTCTTAAAACTTCTTTAGGTAAGTCGTAAATCAGATTAATTGATTCACTTTCTCCAGCTTCTATATCAGATAGCCCGGAAAAAATGTTATAGTCATAAAGAGATTCGATGCCGAATGAGTCATCATTTGGATATTCAAATCCTACTTGAGATGCAACGCTGTAGTCTTTTACGGTAGTATTTGTGTGCGATAAAATATTAACGTTATTTGCGGTGTACACTCTCCAATAATTCCAATAACATGCATTTTTCAATTGATTATAATTAGTACCCCTATTAATCCATTGAGGATTACATGGAACTGAACCAGGCCCGCTATGGTTTATATATTTGAGTTTTAGGTTAACTCTAGGAGGATTCTTTGAGAAATCGATCTCGTAATAGGTTTCTCTTTCTATGTTTCTATCTGATTTACTCCATCCAACATTTGAGTCTATGACGAATAAATAATCATCCTGTACTGACTTAATTTCACCTGCCCATCCTTTATCCTTTATTACTTTTTGAAAATCTGGATTAGTTAAATATATACTGATTTCTTTTGAATTTAATAACTGATTTAAGTTTCCTGCGGAAGATATGAAAAAGTTTAAATCATGCTGGTTTGATTTGAATATTTTCTCCAAAAAGCGATCTAATACTAAGTCAGTATATGCTCTCCCATAATTATCTGTACCTTCTTCAATTTTTGAAAGGAAATTAAGCGGTGTTATAAAACCTCCGGAAGGTGATTCTATGTTCCCAATAGACTCAATCAATTTAACTAAAACCCATTGATTGATACCCACTACACCGTCTACCTGTACATTTTGTCCAAGTTGAAACATGTCAGAAGCTATATTAGCCGTGGTTGGAAAATCTGGTTCCCATGACACATCACGTAGTAGCCAAACATGAGCATTCATATTTTGTTTTAATCCATCAGGTGGCGGAGGGTATAATTCTAATTTGTTCCAGTCATCAACTCTTACTGTGTCAAAGTATCTGGTTTGAACCCCATTTGTAGCGTCGAACTCAATTGTCCACAAAGATGAAACAAAACCTCCGGTTGCTCTTAATTCGTCTGATGAGTGGCCTAATATCAAATATGTTTGCGTAGTTGATGAATTTAAGATTTCAGTGGCTAGTGGGGCGATGTCTGTAAGTAAACTTATTCCTTCTACTACTTTATCGGTCCTTTTTTCAAAGATTTCAATCTGGTCAATAACTTTACTGGTGGAAAAGTTTGATTTAGATGAGTTTATTTTTGACTTAACCACTTTTAATTGTTCTAGGTTATTGGATAAAGAATCATGATTGTTGTTGATGTTTTTTAAAATAGTGAAAATTGGTCTTTGGGTTACCATCATCCCATCATTTGTATTTGCGGACTGTATGCTAGATATAATTGTTCCACTAATTAGAGAAAGGTGTTCAATTGATTCCAGAACTACAGTGAATAAAAATAAAAACTCTTCAAGTGAGGATTTTTTGTATAGTTCTATAGAATCAATTGATGATAGAAGCCCTTGGGCCTTAACATTTAAAATGTTTGATTCTTGTGACATTTTTTGCAGCGTTACTGATAAGTCGTTATATGATAGATACGAACCCGAAGAGGAACCATATATGATTTTATTAAATGGTTGTGACATTTCTGCAATATCAATATATCCATTAAAGATTCCGATTAGGCTGTGAACAACAGAGCTTGTATTAGCGATACGGGTTTCGTTTTGTTCTAAATCTAACTTAGTTTCTAAATAGTTACTTGGTGAAAACAGAGGGCGATGCTGCCTTGATAGTTTTTTCTGTTTATTCATTTTAACCAATGATCTAGATATATTAGTTTCTATAAAATCAATCTCTAATTTTGATTCTTGTAAAGCTACTTTGGAATTAGATTCAGATGTATAACTCGAATTAACTTTTTCAATCGTTTCAAATAGACTCAATGAATTTTCAAATAAGACGATACCTCCATTGAGATGGGAAGTGAGTTTTTGAATTTCTAATTTCCAAGAAAATATTTCTTGCCCCAATACAGGTATATAGCTTAAATTAGGCGTGAAGATAATTGATCTTTCGATTGCTTTGGAATTGGAATTTAGTTTTTGATTAGTATTGCCATATTTTTCCAAATTAGCTGAATTATTTTCTTCATCAAGTTTCAATGTGATGTCAACAAAAGAGGATGCATGTTGGGCGATCGAATAAGCATTAGTTAATATGAATAATGGCACCAATACTGAAAATAGTATTCCTGTCAATATAGGTATCCACATCAGCACTAGGGATGATTTTAATTTTTTCTTCATTATTAGGTGCATGTTACGGTTTTACAAAAACCCTAAATTTTTCAGCAAATACATGGGAAGTAAAACACTATTTTAATACACAAATACTAAATATGCTTTGGTGAAGATTGTATTTAATCGTTTATCTTGACATATTATTACTCTCGGAATATATTTGGTCTATGCGTTCGGAAAATGAACATACGAATAAAATTGAGGATATATCTTATAAAGAGTTAAGAGCTCTTGAAGAGATAGAGGAAAATCCTGAATTAACTCAAAGGCAATTATCTAGAAAGATGGGTGTTGCTTTGGGTGTTGGCAATTTATTATTGAAAAACCTTGCTAAAAAAGGCTACATAAAAGTCACACACTTAAGTTGGAAACGTTGGATATATGTAGTTACTCCAAAGGGTATGACTCGGAAGGTAAATCTGACGCTAGCTTATATAGACTCATTTCTTGGTCATTACAAAAAGGTGAAGAAGATACTTAAAGAAAACTTAAATTCTTTAACCTTAAATAAAGAATCTAGAGTAGCGATTATTGGGACTGGAGAATTAGCAGAATTAGCATACTTAGCTTTGCTAGATATTGGAGTGGACGAAATAGATATGTATGGCGATGACGATGATAAACCTGTATTTCTTGGAATGGATGTACGGTACCTTAGAAATATAGAAGTTAATGAATATTCTAAGATTGTTGTAACGTCTGTGGATTTAGAATCAGTACAAACTGTAATAAAAGAAAAATCATTTGATTCGAATAAAATAGTGGGGCTTTTAAAAAATGGACAAATGGTCAAATAGAATATGTTAGATACATATATATATGATGATTTGATTTATGACTCTGATTGGTATTTAGCTAAGACGAAACCTCTAAGCGAAAAATTAGCTTTGAAAAGTATAGAATCCATAGGGCATTTAGGGTTTTTGCCTCTTGTTAAAGTTATAAATGGCAACCATAAGGAAAAAGAAGTATGCATTTTCCCTGGGTATATTTTTGTAAAAAGTGGCAATTATGACGATGAACTACCGGATATAAGGTCAATCAATTTTTTGTCGGGATGGGTTAAGTTTGACGGTAAAGTATCAAGTGTTTCAAATAAAGTTATAAGTGATTTAATGTCATATTCAAAAGAACTGAATAGTGAAGGAGGACTCTGGACTAGATTTGAAATAGACGAAATTGTAGAAGTCTTCATATCTGGTTTTGCTGTCAAAGCTAAAATATTAACAGAGCCTTCTACACCGTATGATGACATATTAGTACTAATGAAGTTTATGGGGCGTGATATTAAAACATCTGTTAATTGGAAATACATAAACACTAATGAATCCAATTCGTTCAAAAACAAACTGCCACGTAGAACTAGGGGAAAGGGTAGAATAATAAAAAATAAAAATCATAAATTTATGGTGAAAAGCTGAATTTGAGGTGATTATTGGATAATAAAATACGAATCACAATATTAGGGCTTGGTCACGTTGGATTGCCCACCGCTCTTGGTTTTGCTCAAATTGGTTGGGAAGTTATAGGTACCGATAATGATTTAGATAAACTTGATTTGATTTCCGAAGGGGTAGTACCGTTTTACGAACCTGGAATAAGCGAAATGCTGAAAAAATACCTGGGTCAAGGAAACTTCAAAGTTGAAAAGAACCAATCCCAAGCAATTAAAGATGCTCAATGTATTTTTGTTTGTGTGGGTACTCCTCAGAACTCAGATGGATCTGCGGACCTTTCACAATTAGAAACTGTTGCAAAAACAATCGCTGAAAATATTTCGGGATATAAATTAATTGTTGAAAAAAGTACTACGCCAGTCACCACTGCTGCTAATTTAAGACTCAGTATACAAAGACATATCGACACTAGAATAAAAAAACAAGGGAAAACTTCTGATGACTTTGAGTTTGATGTCGCAGTTAACCCCGAATTTTTAAAGGAAGGAACCGCTATAAGTGATTTTATGTGTCCAGATAGAATTGTAGTTGGAGTAGATAACGAAAAATCTAGGCAGCTTTTGAAAGCGATATATCTTCCATTATTTGAGTCGGAAGATGTGTTTGAAGAAAAATTCATGGTTACTGATGTTAATACCGCTGAGATTATCAAACACGCCTCTAATGCATTTTTGGCAACTAAGATATCATTCATAAATATGTTAGCTGATTTGTGCGAAGCTGCAGACGCAAACGTTGCAGACGTTGCTAAAGGGATTGGTATGGACAAGCGAATTGGTCCATCTTTCCTCAATGCTGGGATAGGCTTTGGAGGATATTGTTTGCCGAAAGATATTAGAGCTTTTTCATGGATAGCTAGCCAATATGGAGTAGATTTTAGTTTGCTGCGAGAAGTAGATAAGATTAATTTGGATAGGATACATAAATTTGTGGATAAAGTTAAAAAAATACTATGGGTATTAAAAGGGAAAAATATCGCGGTATGGGGATTGTCATTTAAGCCTAATACTGATGATATAAGGGAATCTCCTGCAATAGCAGTAGTAAATAAACTTTTGAAATTAGAATCAAATTTGAAAGTTTACGACCCATCAATTTCTGACATTTTAGAGAAGGGTGGGTTGCCAACCGGTTTAGAGTCGATTGAAACTTATTCAACTCCGATTTCAGCCGCTACAAATGCAGACGCTTTGGTGATACTGACTGAATGGAACGAATTTAAAGAAATTGACTTGATTGAGCTCAAAGAAAATATGGCAGTTCCGATAATATTTGATGGACGGAATATTTATGAGTCGAAAGAAATGAGAGAAATTGGTTTTGAATATTATGGAATAGGTTTAAGGTGATTTAATGGATAATCGACAAACAACCTCATTGGTTACCGGAGGGTCTGGATTTGTAGGTTCGTATATATGTGAATATTTGCTATCAGTAGGGCATAAAGTCATATGTGTTGATAATTTAGTTACCGGTGCCAAATCAAATATTTCTTATTTAATAGACAATCCTGATTTCTTTTTCGTTTCTCACGATATAATCCAACCAGTCTATTTAGATGAGGTATTGAAAAATAAAATAGATGGAGTGGATTTTGTATATCATTTTGCAAGTCCAGCAAGTCCAAAAGATTATTATAACCACCCAATTCATACATTGAAGGTGGGATCAATAGGAACTCTTAACGCTCTAGGCATAGCAAAAAGGCATGGAGCAATTTTTATCCTTGCATCCTCTTCTGAGGTGTATGGAGACCCTGAAGTAAACCCTCAAAATGAAAATTATTTGGGTAATGTGAGTACTACTGGACCAAGAAGCGTATATGATGAAGCTAAGCGTTTTGCTGAAGCACTGGCTAGTGCATATTACCATGCACATGGAGTGGATATTAGAATTGCCAGATTGTTTAATACATACGGTCCAAGAATGAGGATTGATGATGGAAGGGCTGTGCCAAATTTTATATCACAGGCTTTAAAGGGAGATGAAATTACAGTTTATGGAGATGGTACTCAAACTAGGTCCTTATGTTATGTTGATGACACAGTGGATGGGATATATAAATTAGCTTCATACACCAATTCAGTGTGTGCTATTTCCAGTGATACAGAAAACACTTCTGCCCCTCTAGTTATGAATATAGGTAATCCCCTAGAAATGACTGTGTTAGATATTGCTAAAAGTATAAAAGATATAACAGATAGCAA
>VFGY01000050.1 GCA_009392195.1 SAR202 cluster bacterium
GCGCGTCGTGCAGAAATAGAGGCTGCTCGTGCTGCACAGAGAGAGGCAATTGAAGCTAGAAAGAGGGAAATACAATCCTGTAACTTGGAATGCTTACAGGAAAGAGAAAGAGCAGCTGAAATAGAGATGTGTGAACTTGCAGGAGGTGTTGCAGTAGAAGTTGGTGCAGGTGTTGATTGTACCGGTTTGATAAGTTTGGAAACAAGTGGAATAACCAAAAAGACCGAGTTCATGTTTCCAAGAGATTCTTGCGTAGATGAATGTAGATATGAAGCGCCAAGCATCGTGCAAATGGTGGACAAACAATATTTTATGTATGTTAAGAGAATTGGTTTAGATGGTTTTACTGATGGTTTTGTATTGTTTACTAGTTTGAATGGTGTAGATTGGGTTTTAGAAAGCGAAGATTTGTGTTCTTGTTTTGGGAATGCAACATTCGCAAATGCGTTTGTAACAGAAGATGGTGTAAGGATTTATTATGATTTAGAGATAGATTCTGCTGACGGTGGAACTGGAATTGCGTCAGCTTTTTCGGAAGATGGTAAAGTGTTTTTGGACGAAGGATTAATTATTTCACCAAGGAAATCAGTTGAAGATCTATCCGCAGTTGAAGCCTCGGGGTTGAGTGGAGTTAAAGTGATAGTCACAAATGGCGGATATCGAATGTATCTGTCTGAGACATTTTTAGTAGGTTTCGCCCTTGATGAAGTTACAAAAATATGGGGGCTTTCTTCAGAAAATGGAATAGATTGGGAATGGGATGAAAAATTTACATTGAGTTATCAAGAAAATTTCGAAGGTGTTGGAAAATCAACATATGTAGACTCTGTTCGTGAAGTGGAAGTAGTGCCGTTCGGGAATGGAAAGTGGCTTATGTTTTACACTGCTAATTCCGAACTTTTTGCTGCAAGGTCTGATGATGGTGTAAGTTGGACCAAGATTGGTTCGTTAGATGTAAAAATTACTGATGTTACAATTATTTCTTTAGGCAATTATCAATATTTAATCTATGGTGAAGAGAAGAAAGTTCCAGAAGAAGCTGGTGCGAGAATTGAGGCAACAACCGTAGAGGGCAATTGGATTAGTAGTTTTAAATTAACAGTAAATTAAAAATGAATCATGTAAATGAAGAAAAATTTTTTGAAATACAGCGTTTTACAAATCCATTGATTTGGATAATTTTACTTGGTTCTGGTGTATTTACATTGGGAATAATTTATGCAGTGGGTGAATTAGGATATGGTTTGTTGATGATTTTTACTTTGCTTTATGGTTTGATTGTCGGTTTTATTTATGTTCATAAATTAATAATATGTATTGATAAAACCGGTTTTTCATTCAGGTTTTTTCCTTATCATTGGTCTGCACGCAGATATGAATTTAAAAATATTTTAAGTTACGAAGCGATAGTTTACAAACCGTTAAGAGATCATGGAGGATGGGGGATAAGGTATGGAAAGGGCGAGCGCGTATATACTATCAAAGGGAATAAAGGAATCAGGATTAGGTTTATTGATGGGGAAAAAATAATGTTGGGTACGCAAAAATCAGATGAGTTTATTCGGGTGATGAAATTTTATGAGTGAGTTCAAGCGTGCTTCCTGGTCTCGTCGGTTCATTGCATATACGATTGATAATATAATTGTTGAGTTGTTTTGGATTGTACTAATCATAGCCATAGTTGGACTTACGCCTATTGATAGGTCTGATGTGTTTGATATAATAGATCCAGAGAATGAACTGGGTTTTGGAAATGAGGAAATCGGGCAAATTTTGACATTAGAGCCTTCTTCTAGCGCTGGTGATATCATATTTGGATACGCGAGCGTTGTTCCTTTTCGTTTTCTATACTGGGTATATTTTGAAAAAACAAGGGGGCAAACAATTGGTAAGAGGATGATGCAAATCAAGACGATAAAGATCGATGGAAGCGATCAGGATATAGGGTCAATTATAATTCTTAATGCTTGCAAGACGTCATTGATTCCGTTCGATGTCTTGTTCGGTGTTTTGTTTTTCCGTGGAAAAAAAGAGCGGGTTTCTAATAGATTTACCAATACAATAGTGGTTTCTGAGTAGTGCCGGTAATTGACCAAGAGTCAATTCATTTTCTTAATTATTAATTTATGAAACCGGTGTGTAAGGTTTGTTGGGGAAGATTTTTGACGTTTGAGAAATATTCAGAGAAACATAATAAGTTGTTAGGTCTTTTAAAACAACTTCGAGAAATTGAGGAACAGTCGTATGTATTGATAGACTGTAGAAATGATGTACAGACGGATTTAATATTGAGCAGAAATGGATTTAATCCGGAAAACAAGGAAGCGGCTTCGTTTGGAAAGAAGATCGAAAAAATTGAGAACATGATGGATAATTTGGATAAGGAACGACGAGAGATTTACGGTGAATTGAACAAGCTAAGGACGTCTACAAGTTTGGATTATAGTCATGTAAATAGAAAATTATTGGATTTAACAGGTGGAAATTTTGATAATAAGGACAAGGTTCACCTGGCCAGTTATGTGTTCAGGACTATGAGTAGAAAATCAGGAGAAGATTGTGTAAAGGGTTCAGAATTTATTTTGATGTTGGTAAATACAGGTAAGTTTGAGTGGTCTCAGGCTCAAGAATTGTTGGATGGGTTGAATCATCGAGGGATGATATATGAAGTCAGGAATGATATATACAGGCTTGTTGAGCATAGTTCTGACAGAAAGTTGTCGGATTTTTGTTAAGTTTAGAGATATATTCATAGAGATGTTAAAATAAAACAATGGTTGAAAAATTAATTTATTTAGATTTTGAAACAACGGGATTAAATCCTGAAGTTGATAAGTTGTTAACAGTTCAATGGCAGGAAATTGATGCAAATACAGGAATTAAATTGAGTGAGTTATATGTTTTCAAGCTTTGGGATTATGATAATGAAAAACAGTTTATTGAAGATGTAATTAAAAAATCAATAGTAGATGATAATGGGAAAAGAAAAATGCTGTTCTTGAGTTGGTGGCCAGCAAAATTAGGTTATAATTTATTTTTTGAACAAAATTTTTTAGAGAAAAGAATAGAAATCAATAATATCGAATTTGAAGATGTTTGTATAATGGGGTATAGTGTTCCAGCATTAGATCTCAAGACAGTAGGGGTGTTGATTAATGGAGGAAGTTTCAAGGGTGCTGCCTTAGATGATATTTCTTCTAAACAAACTGGAGGTCAAGATGTTCCTTTGTGGTACGAAAATAAGGAGTATGAAAAGATTGTTGAATATGTCAAAGATGAAACGGTTGCTTTTGTCGATTTGTACAAAAAACTGTTGGAGCACATGCAGGATTTTAGAATTTAAGTTGGTCTGACAGTTCGTCTAGTTCTTCTTCAGTTGGTTTATCAATACGTCCGTTAGCAAGTACTATACTGAACGGACCTCCTCCGTCCTCAGATTCCTTGCGTGGGATTATGTGAATATGTACATGTCCTATTTCCTGGCCTGCTTCGGGTCCGTTGTTAATTCCGACTGTCGTAGCTGGGTAATTTAGGGTGTTTCTAATTCGTTCGGATACTTTTTTGGCTGAAATTAGTAATGCCGATGTGGAGTCGTCGTCCATTTCTTCAATATGTTGAGCATGTTTCTTTGGAATTACTAGAGTGTGTCCTTTAGTTACTGGAAATATATCTAGGAATGCATATGTGAGTTCGTCTTCGTATATTTTGTTTGACTTGATCTCTCCGGAAACAATTTTACAGAACAAACAGTCCATAATTTGTGTTTGTGTCTGGATTCTATTTAGGTTTTATTTTGACAGATTGCCAAGTATTATAGGTCGTAATTTATTTATCGTCGGACAGGTAATGTGTATGTATGGAAACCCATGATGTTGTTAATTTTCTTTTGAAGAAAGGTTTTCAGGTTACGCCAGAAGCTGCGGAGGTTTTGAAGAGCATGAATCGGTTGGAGTTCCAGGATCTTGTGAAGAGGATTATTAGGGACAAGAATCGGAACAATGACGATAATTTTATGATTTCTTTGGATGATGTTCGTAGCAATACAGTACAGGAAAGTGTCCAGGACGACGTTGTTGTTGATGATTATGAGGTTTTAGATGGGAACGACACCATACAAAAACAGCTTGAGGGTGTTGATGGTTATCATCTGTTGATGAAAAACAGGTTCAATAAATACAAACAGATTATGTTTGACAGGCAGGATTCGAGGAAGATCATCAAGATCAGTAAGTTGGTCCAGTATGCGGATCAAAATGAGTACAAGATTGCTGGGTTGTTAAAATCCAAGAATAAGCTGGACAAGGCTTTTGAGATGGAGTTGGAAGATGAATCGACTGATTTAAGATTGTTAATAATCGATGGAAATAATATTCGAAAAGCTGAGAGTTTTTTGATAGATCAGATGGTGATTGCAGATGTGGTTTTCAGTAAGAATATTGGTAGGTTTATCGTAAAAAATTGCTATTCGTTGGACATACCAGCGGAGGTGTTTCCCGCTGTTGAAGGAAAAGAGCCTGTATACAGTGTATTTTTGTCGGATATACATGTAGGTAGTAAAACGTTTTTGGAACAAGAGTTCCAGGATTTTCTGGATTGGATAAATGGTCGTTCTGGTGATTTGGATGTTGTGTCACGAATCAAGTATGTGGTAGTTGCTGGCGATGTGGTGGATGGTATCGGTGTGTATCCTGGCCAGGAAGATGAACTTACGGAGTTGAATCTTGTAAAGCAATATGATTATTTTGCGCAGTTAATGGCTCAGATTCCAAAATCTATCAAGATATTTGTCTCTCCTGGCAACCATGATGCGACTAGACAGGCCTTGCCCCAACCACCAATTTTCAAGAAGTATGCCAAGTCCTTGTATGAGATGGACAATGTGGTGCTTCTTGGCGACCCTTGTCTGCTTCGTTTACACGGTGTAAACACTTTGGTTTACCATGGCCAGAGTTTAGTCGATATAGTTGGTTCTTCCCCTGGTATCACTTTTGACAAGCCTGCAGAGGCTATGAAAGTGTTGTTAAAGGCCAGGCATTTAGCTCCTACCCATGGCCCTACCAGGGTTGCTTTAGAGGAAAATGATAAATTGGTGATCAAGACTGTTCCGAATATATTTCATTGTGGGCATATTCATACCGTCCAAACGTTGAAGTATAAGGGAACTCTTTTGGTGAATTCTGGTACCTGGCAGGATCAGACGCAGTTTCAGAAAAGGATGGGAATTGTGCCCAACCCGGCTGTGGCGGTTGTTGTTGATTTAAACAGTTTAAACGTCAAAATGATGAAGAATTTCATGTAAAAAGTGTTAATAATTTTCTGATTATCAATAATATTTATTAATAATATCTGTATAAAAATTATTAATCAAAAAATACGATAGCACGTCGTGTTTTTGGTGTTAACCAACTGGTTCATTAGTTGGTTGATGCGAGATCGAGGATATTTCTTTGGTCTCGCTTCTCCCCTTATTTGCATGAATTTCGGTCTAGTTTCAAGTTTTATGACTCCCCAATGTCATAACTTGGTTTTAGGCAATAGATTGTGAGACGCGTTGTTTGCTGCGTCTCACGTCTATTATCTTTGGAGCTATGGTTCAAACAAACGAAGTTCTACTGTGTCTTTTAGTTTAATGTTGTTAGTTTCAATAAATCCAGAGTGGGCTTCGATTAGGAATTTAGCTTCTGCCCTGGAAATATGACAGTTTTCGAGTCTTTCCAAGTAGTTCATCTCGTCCGCGTTCTCACAGTAAACAACAGATTCGAGGTGGATTATTTCGTATCTTTCATTCAGCCATAAAATATCTGTGCCTTCTGGTACGTGGTCGTTGAAATATTCATGATATACCGATCTGCCGAACGTGTAAAGTATTACGTGATTTTGTTCTAGGTTTTCATATAATCCAACAAAGTCTTCCTCAGTGAGTTGTTCTACTATAAAGTCCTTGAATATTGGAAAGGGTTGGTTGTTGATTATAATGTGTTTGCCGTTAACTGGTTCTTCGATTAAGAATGATTGGCTGACGATTTCTCCAGCAAGTTGATGCGATGGGGTTACAGCTGCCACTCTTACTGTGTGTTCTCCTGGTTGGAGTGAATAGAACGTGTATTGGGTTGTGGCTGTTCCTACTCCCTGGCCTTCTATGGAGTTTGCTTCCCCTATCGGAAACTCTTCGTCAAGAACGATTCGCCAATGATCTGCTGGCCCTTTGATTGATATGGTTACTGTGACTTGGTCGTTGGATGTTTCTATAGATTCAATCGAGATTTGGGTGTCTTCCCAGGTCAGTTGGTCTTTTTCTTCGTTAGAGGTTTCAGGGTTTTCGGGTTCTTCGTTGTCTTCAGGTATGATAAATCCCGCAAATAGAATGAAAATACCGACAAATGCTATTGAAATCAGTATTAGTTTTTGATTCATTGGTAATATTTTGGATTGGTTTTTATAGAGTTATATGTATTATCTGGACATGTCATCTGACGATAAATTAGGTAGAGGTTCTGGAACAGCAGGAAGTACGTTTTGTGAAACATGCAGAAAGAACACCTATAATCCGTTAAGAAAGGTCTGTAAAAGCTGTCGTGGTAGGAATGCCAGAGATGGTCCATTAGGATTCTAGGTTTATACAATAATTCTAGTTTAAAATGCCGATCCTGAGCTTGTTCACCGAAAAAGGTATCAGTGTAACGAGTCGGGACCGACCCGGAAAATTATTTATTGTCTTTTAAAAAACTTTCTCTGAAAGGTGATTTTTTTGTTAGATTTAGTGGTTTGTGTGCCTGTGTTTGGGTTAGTTTTTGCTTGGTGAAATGGACTTGGATATTATAGTAATAGATTAGCAGCAGGGTCGTCGTTGAATACTTTGACGATTGTTTCGTTAGGCACTAGGGAAGATATTTTCTTGGTTCTTCCGTGTCTTCCTTTGTTTATTATACTGGCATTGATCAGTCCCTGTGTGTCCAATTCGCTTAACAGTCCGCTGATACGTCTTTGTGTGAGTGGGTCTAAACTGATTTTTTTGCACAGGGTTTGATATTTGTTGTATACGTCTCCGGTGGTGGAGTTATCGTTGTTGTTGTCGACAGCTAGTAAAACGGCTTTTTCGTGAATTGGGAGTGTCTTTATGGCTTGATATATTCTGTCTTTATCGATTTTTTGTGATGCGTCTTTAACGTATTTTTCAACAACTGATTTCTCGTCGCTTCTTTCTGCTAGTTCTCCAGCTACTCTTAGAAGCTCGATTGCTCGCCTTGCGTCTCCGTGTTCCGAGCCTGCAAGGGCTGCACAAAGGTTGATTGTTCCTGATGGGACGGATTTTGTTTTAAACGCTGATTCTATACGTTTATTGAGTATGTCTGAAAGCTGGTTAACGGTATATGGCGGAAAGAGAATTTCTTCCTCGTTCATGCTTGAAAGGACTCTAGGGTCGAGAAAGTTCTTGAAGTGTAAGTCGTTTGAAATTCCAATAATTGAAATAAACCCGTTTTTTAGGTGTTCGGAGCTTCTGGTTAGAGAGTACAGCATGTCATCATTTGAGGATTTTGCGTGTTTAGCCAGGTAATCGATTTCATCGATTATGAATATGACTTTGAGATTGTTTTCGGATATGTTGTTGTAGATTCTTTGAAGTACTTCACTAATAGGTAAGCCTGTAAAGGGCATTTCCATGGAAAGTGAGTGGGCAAGATCTACTAATACTCTATATTCGCTTCCTGCGAGTCTGGCGTTTGAATATGCTACAGAAATGGATTTAGAGTGTTTTCTGGTTGTTTCGTCAAATTTTTTGAGCACGTATTTGGCAACAACGGTTTTTCCGCTTCCTGTTTTGCCATATAATAATAAGTTAGAAGGTTTGGAATCTTGTAAGATTGGTGATAATATTTGACCGATTGATGTTATTTGTTCGTCTCGGTAAGGGAGATTTTCGGGAATAAAGTCGGTTCTTAGTGCTTGACGGTTAGTGAATAGACTATCTCCTGATAAGGCTTTGTTAAAGATAGAATCTAGGGGGTCCGACTGTTTTTGCATAAAGGTATACTATTTTACTGCCTAGTAGGTTAGATAGCCCTACAAACCTTGACTAATTGCTCAATTATTCGTTGAGAACGTCAATTGGTTTAAGTTTGCGGTATGACCAGCCTGTTCTTGTTCTTTCACGGTTGAGCATGCCACGATCATAGAGCCTGGTTAGATAGGTTGCAATTGTACTAAGAGGAATAGAGTCGTTGTATTCTGCTCTATAACATTCTAACATATCTTGACTTGTGAAGCTTCCTAGTGGAAAGTCTGTTTCTATGAGGCTGCATACTTTACCAAAGATTGTGTTGCCTTCTGGCAATTCGATTTCTTTTGATTGAGGTTCGTCTTTAACAAGATCAACAATTTGATTGAATTTTGCAAGTTGTGCATTATCTAATGATCCATTGAAACTAAAAGTAAATTTACCTCCTTTACCATCGTCAACTTCCATCTTGATTCTCTTTGTCATTGGTGTTTTTACTGTGAACTGTGTTATGTGTGATTGAATGTGAAAGAGTGAACTTGTGAGTGAAAAACTGTTGACAAGCGTGAAAGTGGGGTTTTGTTAACAGGTATTAACTTTCGAAAGTGAATAGTACTTTATGAAATAGGCGTGTATGTGTTCCAGTGGAAACGAAGGGGTTGATTTTCTATTGATCTTTATTGTGAACGGGTGATATTTGGTTCCAGTGGAAATAAAGGGGTATATTTGGGCTTGTTTTTTTAATTTTGTGATATTTTATTCACAAAATATGGTTAGGCACGGACCCTACATTTCCATTCTATAATTTCACGCCTAAAAACGATCCTTTTATTATAAAATAATATGAATTTTTATAATATTGTCAATTATATTTAACTTAATAAATTATTATAATTATCATCTATACAAGAGCGAGCTTTAATCTCTATTAACATTAAATTATTATTCATCTACTATCTTTAATCTCCAAAGGAAATCTTCCCCCTCCCTGTTTTTATAAAAATTAAATTTGATCAACAACAAATCTTAAGAATAATTCATCATAAATATTATTCATAAATGCATGTAGGTATTTTTCATAAAATACCCCCTACCAAAACAAAAAAAAAACAATAATCATTAAATTTAATCAAAATATACTAAAAATCCAATTTTTCCAAGACATTATCACGAATTTGACACAAAACTTGTCCATCCTTCGATCTTTTATCCACAATACCTTTCTTTACAAGAGAAGAAACAACCCTACTAGTATGCTCCCTGGTCTTTCCAATCTCTTCACGCACCTCAGACATCTTTTTTGGACCATCAGAAAGGAACTTAACAGCCTTTAACTCAGTCTCAGTTAAAGTGACATCACTGACATCAAATGGAACATCACTTGATATCACAGAACTACCAACACTTGAACGTGAAATAGGAGAATTAATCTGGCTAGAACCCAACTTCAACTCTAACAATTCAACCCTCATCATAAGATCAACTATGCGCTGCTCCTTTTGCTCAATAGATTTGTTAAAAGACGAGACTATTTCGGTCAACATATCAGCAGCTAACATTTGTTGTCTTAAATTAAATAAATATCCTCTAAATACAAAGGCAATAACCAAAGACGAAGCAAAACCTATACCCACTACTAACAATATAGTGTAAATATCACTTAATATCAATAATATCACATATGATATCACACTTAATAAACTTACTAAAGCACTTTGTCAGCCGTAATACGGTCACTTATTTCATCAATAATGGATTTTATCTCTGAAATAGTCTCCTCGGGTATTTCCATATCTTTTAATGAACTTAATCGATCTGAAAGAGCAACAAACTCACCTATTGTTGATGTATCTAATATCCCTAGGTAAATAACCAATAATAATGTATACAAAGACTTTCTAAAATTGGATTGAGCCTGGCCAAGCGTCCTCAAATACGATCCTTTTGAAACAGGGCCAGAATCACGCATTTTTACGATTTCCTCCAAAGAATAACCTTCGATTTTATACTGAAACGCCAACAATAAACTATCTAATTGGGTTTTTGTTAAATTACTTTCAACAAAAATACTAGACAATAAATTATCTTCTTCTAACAGTCCTTCTATCATAATTATCGTTATACAATTTTGTATAATAAACGTTAATCTTTCATATATGTAAATAATTCATAAAAACATAATAATTTATATAATATTTACATAAAAACATAAAAAATAACATAATATCTAAATAAACAGTTTATTAAATGATACATCGTTAAAAAAAGAATGGGAAGAAAACGAAAGAAGATAATTAGAGTAACAAGAAAACTACCTAAAGTTTACAACTGTCCAAACTGTGGAAAAGTTTCAATGAGAATTAACAGAACACCTATCAAAGAAGATCAGTCTACTCTCCAACCAGGCGTTGCTCGTAGAACATTATATGACGCAGAAGTATTATGCGGTGATTGTAATATTACAAAGAACTATGAAACAAGAAAAGAACCAATTGACATTTACAACGACTTCGTTGACTGGTTTATGAAAAGTGGTACTGGATGAAAATAGGAAAAATAGAAAAGACACTCGTTAATTCTGCTAAAAATGGACCTCTATGTTTTACATTACTGGACTCACAAAGTACCCCTGTTTCAAAACTCCCATCAATAATTAAAACCATAGAAAATAGTAAAGCAGCCGCTGTTTTTGTAGGCGGATCTACGATTTCCGACCAAATGGAGATTGAAGCATTTGTTGACCAAATTAAAAAACTCACCAAACTACCTGTTATTCTCTTCCCAGGCAATATATCAGGCGTAGCATCGAACGCCGATGCAATATTATTCATGTCATTATTAAACTCAGACAACCCATACTTTATCACCGGAGCACAGGCTCTAGGCTCAATTTCAGTTAAAAAACACAATATCGAACCCCTACCCACAGCCTACATTATCGTTGGAGAGGGTAGTGGAGCTGCAGGGTTTGTTGGCCAAGCGAGAGGGATCCCTACAGATAAACCCGAAATAGCAGGTATGTATGCACTTGCAGCAGAATACATGGGGATGAGATTTCTATACCTCGAATCAGGTTCTGGAGCTAAAGAGCCAATCCCACTTGAAACAATTCAAACAGTTAGAAAATTGTATAGTGGATTTCTCATGGTCGGAGGCGGCATCAAGAACGAGAGCACAGCAAAGAAAATCGCTAAAACCGGAATCGACGCAATAATCATTGGATCATTATTAGAAACAAAAAACTACAAAACAACCCTTCCAAAAATTACAAAAGCCCTACGTTCCAAATAATATTGGCTCTAGAATAAAATATTTAGCACTAGTAATTAGGATTAATGTAAATTCACAAACTGTAAAAATTCCTTACAAGATATGATTTTATTCAGTAACACCTTATAGAAAACGGGGAAAAAACACGCTAACTCAAGAAGACTTCACTAGGGAAAAAATGGAACAAATACAAAATATAGTAAACCTTCCAGACAAATATCAAACCTACAATAAAAAAATATTAAACAAATTTTTTGATATATACCAACTAAGTTCAAAAGCCAGGTGGAAAGGAATAGATCCAGAAATTCCTCCAGAATCAAAAATTACAATTGACATAGCTGACAGAGTCTCTGAAATATGTAGTCCCCAAACCGAGACGCCAATTAACGAAAGACTCAGAGAACTATTAAAATCCAACCGCCAGGAAATAGCAGCGTTAAAGATTTCTGAAGAAATAGCCAGGGGTAAATTCGGTGAAATGGAACCAGAAGAAGGACTCAAAACCGCTATAAGGGTAGGCCTTGCCGTCGTGACTGAAGGAGTTACAGTGGCCCCAATCCAAGGATTAAGTGACGTTCAAATACGTGAAAATAAGGATGGAACTAAATACGCCTGTTTGTTCTTCGCTGGGCCTATGCGATCTGCTGGGGGAACAGAATCTGGATTTACCGTTGTATTAGCCGATCACGTAAGAAAAACCATGAATCTATCCACCTATCAACCCTATTCTATGGGAGACGACGAACCCGAAAGAATACTCGAAGAACTCAGAATGTATGAAAGATACCAAAGCTTTCAATTCAAAGTTTCGGACCAATCCCTGTTAGAAACTGTTAGAAGGCTACCTGTTGAGGTTAACGGAGTAGATACCGAACAAGGAAAAGAAGTAGTTACTCACCGAATAAAGGGTGAAAAAGGGGAAAGAATCACTACAAACGGCCTACGAGGAGGCGCATTAAGAGTACTAAATGACGGAATTATTGGAAGAAACAAAAAACTATTCAAACTCATCAAAGATCTTAATATTTCAGATTGGGAATGGTTGGAAAACATACAATCTGACAAAGACTCGAGCAACAAAAAACCTAAAGAATCTACATTTGACGATGTAATATCTGGCCGACCGGTTTTATCAATACCAGAAAAACCAGGAGGATTTAGACTAAGATATGGTCGATCATTCAACACAGGACACGCTACCATTGGAATAAACCCTGCATCCTCTGCTATTCTAGGATATCCTATTGTAGTAGGCACCCAAGTGAAAATCAACCTGCCAGGAAAAGCATCAACTATTTCATTTGTTGACACTATAGAAGGACCAAGAGTTGTCCTCAAAGACGGTTCTTTAATCCAAATAAACGATCAAATTCAAGCAGAGAACCTAAAAAACGAAATAGATCACGTAGTATATCTTGGAGATATTTTGATAAGTTATGGAGATTTTCTCGAAAACAACCACCCTCTACTAAAAAGCGGATATGTAGAAGAAATATGGATACAGGAACTCTATAGACAATGGGAAGAAAATAAATTCAATTTCCCAGAACTTAAGGAAAAACTCCCTAAATCATATTACACCAACATTGATTTCGACCTAGCTATTGAATTCTCTCAAAAACTCGATATTCCACTACACCCGAAATATCTGTATTATTGGGACCGACTAACTCTCGAAGAAACTAAAACACTCCAAACCAAACTCGCAATAAACAACGAAATCATTCGAACAACCAAAGACAATAACATCAAAAAACTACTCGAATTGGCAGGAATCCCTCATAAAATACAAGAAAACACCATAATTATCACGGGCGAAGACATGAAAGCAGTGAGTTTTACATTAAATCTCCTTCAAACCGAAAACAAAAACCAAGAGTCAACAACAACCTGCGAATATCTCTCAAATATATGTAAAATCCCTATAAGAGAAAAATCTGCTATATCGGTCGGAATCAGGGTAGGTAGACCTGAAAAAGCCATGATGAGAAAACAAAAACCCGCAGTAGAAAGTATATTCCCAATAAACAAAGACGGAGGATTAAAATCAGACATACTTGAAGCCGTGAAACCTAGGCCAGGTGACAATCCAACCAAACCAAATACAGGCAAAATATCGATTACCCTAGTAAATTCTTACTGTAATAACTGCGATAGATATGAACTTAAGAGTAAATGCGAAAAATGCAACAAACCTACAGAATACAGAAAACTCTGTCCTCGATGCCGACAATTTCGAGACGATTGGAAATGCCCAAAATGCAAAATCCAAACTCAAACACACGGCACACAAGAATTCAATCTAAAATCAGAACTAGAAAACTCAATAAACCAAGTGAAATATAGACCATCTGCTCCATTCAAAGGAGTAGAAAAACTAGGAAACGAAGTAAAATTTCCAGAACCACTCTCTAAAGGGCTTCTAAGAAACAAATACAACCTTTCTACATACCGCGATGCTACTATTAGATATGACGTAACAAACGCCCCTCTGACCCACGCAAGTTCACGAATGATCAATACATCTATAGAAAAACTCCAGGAATTAGGATACACACACGACATCCATGGCAATCCACTAACAAACATTGATCAAATCTTTGAGCTATTCATACAGGATATAATTATACCTAAAGAAGCAGGAGAAGCACTAATCCGAATATCAAAATTCAGCGACGAACTTCTAACTCATGTTTATCAACTCAATTCATATTATAATTTCAACGAAAGTGACAATATCCAACAAACAAAATATGAAATCAACGATTTACTTGGAGAGCTTATAGTTGGACTTGCTCCTCATACCTCTGTTGGAATAGTAGGTCGAGTAATTGGATTTACCGAATCTCAAGTATGTTTCGCACATCCATATTGGCACTCTGCAAAAAGAAGAGACTGTGACGGCGACGGAGATTCGCTTATGTTACTCATGGACGTTCTACTTAATTTCTCACAGACATACCTGCCCGACTCTATAGGAGGATTGATGGACGCTCCTTTACTAATTCAACCAATAGTTTTACCAAAAGAAGTACAAAGACAAGCCAGGAACATGGATGTTATGCATGCATATCCTAAAGAATTCTACTATGAAACATCAACGAATCCAAATCCTACAAACATTAAAACAAAAATTCAAACAACCGAAGAATTTGTGCTCTCTGGAAACGAAAAACAGTTTATAGACTTTCATTTCACCCACACAACTTCTGATATTTCTACTGGTCCACCTAGAACAAGTTACACTACGGATAAGAACATCAACATAAAAATCGAAAAACAACTCGACATCGCCAAAAAAATCGACGCAGTAGACCCAAACAAAGTAGTTCAATCTTTAATCAAAACACATCTTATCCCTGATATAATAGGCAATACAAGAGCCTACCTGAGCCAGGAATTCAGATGCAAGAACAAATACTGCCAGAAAAAAACCAGGCGCATGCCTCTAAATAATCGCTGTCGAAGCTGTCGCGAACCACTTCAAGCGACCGTTACTAGGGGATCTGCACTTAAATACCTGCCACTTGCCCTGCGACTATCCAACGAATACGACGTTGGCGATTACATCAAAAACCGAGTAGAACTAATACAAGAAGAAGCAGAATACATATTTCCTTCAGAAAAAGACGAAAACCAGACAGAACTAACTGCTTTTGTATAATCTATTCAACAGTTATGATAAACGTACTAACCCAATGACTCTCAATTTCATCCGTAAGTATGCCCTTAGTTGTATCTACATTTCCTGCATATACCCTGAATCTATTTTCACCCAAAGAAACAATAGTAGCATCAGCTCCTCTCAATCCAAGAGAACCTATCTTCTCCCAAACAACGCCGTCTTCACTAGTCGCCGCCCACAATTCTTCATTAACCACTGGGATCAATGTAGTACAATTGAAATTTCCGCAAACTGGATGAATCGAAGTTGCGGTATATACCATCAACCATCTTCCATCATCTAATTTGACTATTCCTGGATTTACAACAGTTCCAGATATTATACTTTCTTCAGTTACCTTGTTCATACCTTCATAATCATCTGAAAAAGCTAAAGATGAATCTTCATTCAAAACCCAACCCTTTCCATCAACCGAAACCGCACTTCCAATTTCTGTCAATATCGTCTCTGCCGACAAATCTTCGTTTATTGTAATATCTTCTGCGAAATACATTACAAACGAATCATCATCTAACACAACAACTTCAGGTCCAGATATGTCATTTCCATCTATTGATTCAAATAAAACTCCTTCAAAACCCCAACCATCAACACCGTTTGCAGAATAAGCGCTGCCAATCCAACCTTCATTTTCATTTCCTGCAGGTATGCTGTAATAAATCCTAACTCCTCCTTCTTCAGTTACTTTCGCCATTGCCATTGTAACATCTGCAAAAATAACCTCGTCCAAAGGATCGCTTTTTAATTCCCAATCCAACCCATCTACCGACGTATATAGCAACAAGGCATCTTCCTTGTCTACGTAATCAAATCTGTTTATGTACATGAAATATTCTCCACTAGGCATAATTACTACTGATGGATCTGAGAAACCACAGGAAACAGGTGTGTTGGTATTTCTACCCCTGTTCTCTAAAAGCCCACGACAACTTTCATCAGGAACCGCGAATTCTGTTATTTCTAAAACATCACTAACTACGAAACCAAAGTTTTTAGCTTGAGGGACAAGCACATCACAAACCGGAGCCCATTCTTCCAGACAAGCATTGACAAATTTTTCCCTTTCACGTCTTTCCAAGCACTCGCTGTTACAAACAGCCTGTTCACGAGCCCTCACTTCAATTGCCTCTCTCTGTGCAGCCCGAGCAGCTTCTATTTCTGCACGACGCGCCTCTTCATCTGCTGCAGCTTGCGCTATTGCTTCAGCTAAAGCTTCTTCCCTAGCTCTTGCATTTCGTTCTTCTAACGCTCTTTGCCGTTCTTCCCTTTCTGCTTCTTCTCTTGCTGCTTTAGCTTCTGCTTCAGCGATTTCCGCTTCTTCTTCTGGAGATAACAAAATCTTTTCGCCTTCAGGCAGTTCTACAACCTGTCGACCAACACGTTCATTTGATTCTGGTACGTTTTCGCGTTCATTAACTACAACCTGCTGTGACGGAGATTCAATAAATTGTACACCTTCTTCACTTTCATTATTTATTTGCAGGAGAAATACTCCTGCGCCCAACAATCCTAAAACAAAAACAACGACTAAAATTATTCCTTTATCCATTAAGGACACTCTTTAACAGCTTTCAAAACTTCTTCGACGTGTCCGTCAACTTTTACTTTCGGCCAGATTTTGTTAATCTTTCCCTTGGTGTCGATAAGAAAAGTCGATCTTCCAATTCCCATATATTCCTTCCCGTACATGCTTTTCATTCTCCATGCATCGTATTTCTCACAAACAGTTCCATCATCTGACGCTAATGTAAAATTCAAATCGTATTTATCAATGAATTTTTGATGCGATTCAACACTGTCCTTTGAAACACCGATCACAACTGCTCCAGCTCTTTTGTATTTTGAAAAATCATCCCTGAATCCACAAGCTTCTTTAGTACATCCTGGAGTGTCATCACGAGGATAAAAATAAAGAACCACTTTCTTTCCTTTTAATTTGGATAGACTTACTTTTTCACCAGTATTTGTAGCCATGTTGAAACTTGGGGCTTTGTCTCCTTCTTTAAGCATAAAACAATCTACCCTTTACTAATAATATATTTTATGATATTTGATAATTTTTAGATATTTACACACGAATATCTAAGTTGAATTTTTATCATATTATTAATTAATTTCATCATCAAGTAGAATATCCGAAGCCGCAAACCTGCTTTTCATCGTAGTCAGTCGTTTCTGATTAACCAACCAACCTACGTTAGTAAGTTTAATTTTGCTTTCTGCTTTTATTGAACTGATATATTCATTCGATACCGCACCTGTTTTTACTCTTAAAACACATTTACCTGTATTATCTTCAATTTCCAGATCTTTATACGCCATTTCCTGGCCCTTGCTCTTGTAAGTTGCAAATTTATCAAAAGTTAATTTTCCCGCACTAACAACCACCGCTTCTTCTATATCTATTCCCCA
>VFGY01000051.1 GCA_009392195.1 SAR202 cluster bacterium
TTACTCGTGCCAGCTTTTAGAGATAGTGTTTGGGATGATGATTATTCTGATTTTACCAACAGTGACTGTGAATGCACTCCCTCTGATGGTTTATGTACAAGTAGACAGCCAGGGTTTCAGGGTGTTATAGCAGAAACTGTACGTCAAAGGCCTGGAAGTTTACGTAGCTGCCACCCTACCCACTCTTGGATAGGCTTGGGTAAATCTGCACGTAGATTGTTGGGCAGGCATTACCTTTCTCCAACTCAATGTGGAGCAGATAATCCTTTTGAGTTAATGGACGAAAGTGATTGTGTTCTTACTTTGGGGGTGATGGTTGACAGAGTAACACTATGGCATTATTACGAAGAGAAGCAAATGGTTCCATATATGGGTCATTATTGGCCAGAGCAACGGCATTTGAATAATACTGTACCTGGTCTAAGACTCCAGTACGAGTTCCCTGGTATTTTGCAGGATTTATGTAAAGCAGCGGGTATTTTAAAAACTGGTGCAGTGGGTAAAAGTTCTTCAGGCATCATGACCGTTGGTGACTTTAAACAATTCATGGGGACTGTAATAGCAGATGATCCTTATTGCATGGTGTTACGACCTCCTGATAGGGATTCAGATGACCTTGCTGTAGACGCATTTAGAAAGGCTGAACGTATGCTGCATGCATGGAAACAAGGTCCCAGAGAGCCTAAAGCAGTGTCCAATAAATTCCCAAAACGTGTGGAACCTGCTGAATCGTCGGATGTAGTAAGAGAAGATTGTCCTAGCTTTGCAGGTTATCATCATATGCAAGGAAAGAAGATTTCTCTATGTAAAGCTAATGGTAGGCATCCTGAATTTTTCCGCGGGGAGGGTGTCTTTAATCAATATGGTCTAACCACTTGTAACGATTGTTCATGGAATATGAAACATTAAAGGTTTTCTTTTTATTCAAGAATAAATAACTTCTAGTCATAAATTTTTGATATTTAATAACGAAGACGTACTATTTATATTGTTTTGTAGCTATACTTATTCGGGACCACAGGCGAAATTTAGGTCTATGGTTTGAGTCAATAAAGACCCATATTCAATTTAAACAGGGATTTTTGGTAATTATTTTGGTAAAAAATTTAAACTTTAAAGAACATTTAATCGATGACACATTTATGTACGTATATGGTATTTCATCTTTAGATATAACTGGAAATGGTTTTTTGGATTTAATTGCTGTTGATACAAATATCGGACTGTATTGGTATGAAAACGATGGGGATGGAAATTTTTCTAAACATGTTATCCATGAGAAACGTGGTGAATGGCTTGAAAGGCATACTATCGCAGATATTAATAATGATGGTAAACCGGAAATAATATTTGTTGATAATATTGGTGGAAGTTTACTTTGGTTTGAATTTGATGGTGATCCAAGGGATAAAAAATCTTGGAATTATCATTATGTTAGCGAACGTGATTTTCCTAGCGCATACGATGTGGCTGCTGGTGACATAAATAACGATGGAAAGCTTGAATTAGCTGCATCAGCTTATGTGCATGGTGGGAATAAATTTTCCTGGTTTGAAAAGTCACAAGGCTGTTGGGTTCAGCATTTAATCGAAGAAAATATTCCTGAAACGAGAACCGTTGAACTAGCTGATTTTACAAATAACGGTTTTGTTGATCTATTAGGATGTTCTACCGGTAACGGACAGGTGATTGTTTACCGAAATCTTGGTAATTCAAGTAAAAATCGCTGGGAAAAACATATAATAGATATTTTTAATAATCCGAGGCATGGTCATGCTGCTGATTTGAATAATGATGGGAACATGGATATTTTGATGACAGGTAGTTTGCCATTAGATCGAAATAGGACCCGAACAGGTTCTCCTTTAAGTGAAGAATCTGAACTACATCTTTTGTCACAAGAAAAAGTTGTTTGGTATGAAAATCCTGGTAGTTCAGATTTTTCAAAATCTTGGAAAAAACATTTGATTCATGATGGTATAGCCGGATTTGAGGCAATAGCAGCTGATTTGGATAATGACGGTCAGTTAGAAGTTGTTGTATCAACTTTAGGGCCTTGTTTAGCGATGCCTTCAGGAGGCATTTGTGTATTTAAGCATCGTGGTGATCCGAAGGGTGTATGGGATATGAAGATTATTAAAGATGATTGGAATGAAGCTCATCAATTATTAACCCTTGATGTTAATTCTAATGGATTGAAAGACATTGTAGGTGTAGCAAATTGTGCTACACCTCACTCTGGTAAAAATGAGCTTAGATGGTGGGAAAACCTAGGGTAACTGGTTAAGGGGGAATTATGTACATACATAGCGTTTCGAATAGTTCTGGTTTACTATGGGCGAAAGCATCAAGTTATACAATCACTCAGAAAAAAATGGGGGCAGATGCAGTAGATTTTATCCACGCTTCTAAAGATGCAAAATTAGTAAAGTATTCACCTGTTTTAGAGACTGAAGATCAAAGGAACGATATTGATAATTTGTTACCGATAGACTTGGATGATTTATTTAATATTGATTTGGGAGATGATGCTACTATATTAAATTTTTACAATAAATATGGCGATATCGGTCTGTTGAGCCACAAGATTAAATCATATATTACTGCTTCTAGATGGTTGCCTACTCAGGAATTAAGCTCCAAATCTTCTGTGTTAAGTATTACTCCATATCAATCTGAATATTTTTTCGAAACGAATTGGAAAAAAAGATTAAAGGCGGTTAGTTCACCGATAGTTGTTGACAAGCAAAGATTCCCGGATCTTGGGAAAGATAATGATTTTGGAGTTGGAGAATATAACAACGAAATGAAAAAGTTGTTGGGTACGCTAGTTAAAGATCCAGATGAAAGGTTAGTTGGTCAAATTCCAAAATTGATTTTTGAAGATCATTTAGAGTTTTCACAGTTTAAATTTAATAAAGATTTTGGCGGATTTATGAGTACATATTATCCTGACTTAGTTTTAGGTATGAACGATTCAGAAAGTCAATTAGTTGATTTCCCTCTACCGTATTCAATTGATTATTTTAAAACGTATTCTGAGCCTTTATCTGAAGTGAAAAAAGTTTTGAAGGAATTACAAAGTAGCTTTTCATTTATTTGTGCGATAGATGAAATGTTGGTTTTGCCTGAACGTCCTTTTGTTTACACCGATGAAAATACAGCCAAAACACATCATGGTAAAGACACAATTTTGTCCTATTTACCTAAATTGTCGATTTCTCTGGAAAAAAAGCCCGATTTTATTGGGTATAGATGGGGCAAATCATGGAGTTTTAAATCACTTTTATCTATGTTTGCACTCAAAATGAGACAACAAATGATCAAATAAAATCGATTATATTTAACAGGAGTAATGAAAGTATGTTTGACACTCTAATTTTAGGTGGAACTATTGTCGATGGTACAGGTGACGCTAGGTATAAAGCTGATATAGGTATAACCAATGGAAAAATTACAGCAATTGGTTCTTTAAGTGAAAGTCAATCTAAATGTACTATTGATGCAAGTCATCATGTGGTGTCCCCGGGATTTATAGATATGCACACCCATTCAGATGTAACTTTGATAGATGATCCCTGCGGAGAAAGTAAAGTCTATCAAGGTGTAACCACTGAAGTTACTGGTAATTGTAGTTATTCTCCTTTTCCATCAGGGATAGGAGGACCTTCTGCTTTAAAGGAAAGCTTAGGTCAAACCCTAGTTTCGAAAGAAGATTGGAAGTGGAATAGCCTGGATGAATGGGCCGGGGATTTAGAAGCTGAAGGGATAAGTTTAAATGTTGCACCTCAAGTAGGCAATGCAGCTCTGAGAGTAGCTGCTGGGGCAAAACAGGATGGAGAGGCAACTAAAGACCAACTTGAAATAATGAAAAAACTAGCGGTAGAATCAGTTGAGCAGGGAGCATTTTCTTTATCTACAGGTTTGTCTTTAGCTCCTTCAGGTTATGCTACTACCGATGAAATAATTGAGTTATGTAAAGCGATTTCTGGCTATGAAGGAGTATTTTACGTAACCCATGCAAGGGTTGGACCCGGGAAACATATTTCAATGATTGAAGAAGCTGTTGAAATTGGCCAAAAGGGTGGTGTTCCAGTTCAATTTTCCCATATGGCGATAACAGATTGGCGTCACTATGGAGAAGGTCCTGAGATGATTAGCGTTATAGAAAAAGCGCGTGAAGAAGGTTTGGATATGACTTATGACATGTACCCTTATATTGCGGCAGGAGCTGGTCTAGATCAGACTATTCCTCTTTGGGCCCAAGCGGGTACATTGACTGAATATATGGATAGGTTACGAGATTCAAGAACCAGACAGCGTATCTTAGAAAGTATGGCTGAAGGAATCGGACATTTATCCCCTAAATGGGATACATGGGTGATGTCATTAGCCAAGACAGATTCAAATAAAAGATTAGTAGGTATGTCTATAAAGGAAATAGCTGAAGATAGGGGAGTACCTCCAGAAGAAGCGGTTCTTCAATTAACAGAAGAAGAGGGTGGAGTGGTACCAGTGACAGTTTACAATCGTAAAGAAGATGATGTTCGATATTTTATGGGTCATCCACTTGCAATGATAGGCTCAGATGGTAGTGCCGTATCGCCTGAAGGTTTGCATGGAGATGCTATGCCTCACCCGCGGTATTATGGTACTTACCCAAGGATTTTAGGTCGTTATGTAAGAGAAAATCCAGCTGTATTGTCTCTCGAGTCAGCTATTAATAAAATGACAGGGTTCCCTTCTGAGAGATTAATAATGAAAGAGAGAGGGTTAATAAAAGAGAACTATATTGCAGATGTAGTTATTTTTGACCCAGAGACAATTATAGATTGTGCTACATTTGAAAATCCTCATCAGTACCCCAAAGGAATACCTCATGTTATTGTTAATGGCCAATCTGTAATACAAAATGGCAAGCATACTGGAAGCAGGCCCGGTAAAGTTCTCAGGAGAGGAGGTACTTAAGGGATGGAAGGACTTAGTAATTGGTGTGAAGATGAATTGTATTTCAAATTAAAATGGTGTTGGAATAATATTTGGTATCGTGATAATAAATGTTCTTTCTGGGTTATAATCAAATCTGATTATATATTTATATCTAAATAAGCGGGTGTAACTCAGTGGAAGAGTATCTGCTTCCCAAGCAGAAAGTCGCGGGTTCGAATCCCGTCACCCGCTCCATCAATTAAGTATATTTTCGTTTGTTGAATATTTGGCTATAATTGTTACATAAATATATCCGGCGTATATCGATTAATATTGATAGGGTTTAAAAATGAAATCTATTGAGCGAGTTGAGCTAGAACATCTAATGCGTAGGGCGAGTTTAGGAGTGTCCCATTTCGAAATTGAAACACTTGGTAGGCAGTCTTATAAAGAAACTGTAGAAAAGTTATTAGAACCTGAAAAACAACAAGATTACGATGGTAATATGTTTTTCAGATACCATCCTATGGCGGATATAGGTATGTTCTCACTTGGACATGCTCAATTGAACTGGATGTATAGAATGACTAACAGCCAGCGATATCTACAGGAGAAGATGGCACTTTTCTGGCACCACATTTTTGCTACTGGTGATGGTAAGTTAGAAAACGGTTTTGCTATGCATAGTCAGATAAATATGTTTAGAGAACATGGCATGGGTAATTACAGAACGTTGTTAATAGAACTAGCTAAAGATCCTGCGA
>VFGY01000052.1 GCA_009392195.1 SAR202 cluster bacterium
CTGAATAAACAACTAGTTTACCGGGATCTTGTGGCACTTCTTTAACAACTTCTACTTCTTTAACAACTTCTACGGGAACTTCTTTAATAACTTCTACTTCTTTTATAACTTCTTCTGATGAACCACAAGCTATGGCAACCATCAAAGAAAGAGCAGCAGAAACCATAAATAAGCCCTTAAAGTATTTATTTGACATCTTTTTCTCCATCTATTCAAAGTATGTTTGTATTTGTAATAAGGGTATAAATACACTAAAAAATTATATCCTATATGAAAAATACTAAGTATATACTAAGTGATATAAATAGACCTGTCAAACATTTTTATTAATAGGATACTAGCGCTAATAAAGATGTATTAATGAATTGAGTGAGATTAGGTCGCTAGTACATATATTTTCTGGTCTTTGTTTGATGATTGTTTTGCGATACATGGGAGGGAATATATGTGTCACAAATATTGTTCTATTTTTCATATTCCCATAAAGTTCTTGTTCCCGTGTCAACTCCACCATCCACAGTTAAAATCTGTCCTGTTATCCAGTTTGATTCGTCGGAAGCGAAAAATAAACTGGCGTATGCTATGTCTTGTGGATATCCAGTGCGCATCAAATTAACTTCTGCTGGAGATATTTGCCCGTTTTTTAATTTGCCTCTGAACAAACCTGCAGCAACGCAATTAACCCTGATATTGTCGGCATAAAATTCTTTTGCTAAGTTTTTAGTTAACCCCAATATGCCACTCTTGGCAGTACCATAGGCCAAATTACCCTCCTGTCTGACGCTATCGCTTGCACCGATTGCGATGATAGAGCCCCCTCCTTTGTGAAGCATCGATGGTTTCACCGATTTAGACAGATTGTACATACTGTTTACTGTATTGGTTACAGTCTGGTTCCAAAATTCCTCATTAATATCATCTAATTTTGCAGTAGGTTGAAAATTACCTCCTGCACCTGAATACAAAATATCTACGTGTCCATATTCTTTTACAACTTTTTGTACTAAAGTATCAGCGTCATTCTTGGAAGAGACATCTCCTTGGATTACCAAAGACTTACCTCCTATTGATTCAATTAAAGCTTGGGTTTCTTCAAGATGATCTTTTTGTCTAGCATTGATGGCTACTTTAGCTCCTTCTTGGGCAAATAATATAGCAGTTGCTCTTCCCATACCTGTACCAATTCCTGTAACTAATGCAATCTTGTTTTCTAGCCGCATTTTAACCTCCTCATAAATATTTTTAGTTATGATCGAATTACGTTGAATTACTAATTGTACAAAAATATATGATAATTGGTGCGACAACAACTTATAATCATTGCAACACAAATATTAAGTCGCTCAAAATATGCTAGGACTAGTTTAAATCCTGGTAATTGACTAACTTTATGGAGTTGCTGATGGAACTTAACATATTTATCAAAGAATCTATAGAAGATCATCGCAAACGAGTTTTTTCGGCATTGAGAGATCTTACTTTAGACGAAATGTATTGGCAACCTAAATCTGATACTAACCCTATTGGTTTTTTGTTTTGGCATACATCTAGGGTAGAAGATAGGTTAATAACTAATTTTGTTCAAGGCAAACAAGAAATTTGGATTTCTGATGGTTGGTATGAAAAGACGAATTTATCTGTAGAAGGTACAGGATTGGGATATTCTTTGGATGAATTAAATCAATTTCCGAAATTAGGACAAAGCGCCTTAACCGACTATTTTAGCGTAGTTAGGAAAAGTACAATTGAATATTTGGATACGATGTCAGAGAGGGATTTTGATTTGGTTTTAGATAGGATTCCTTTCCCAGAATACAAACCTGCAATAGAATATTTTAAAGGATTTACAGTTGCGAGAGCCTTTAGGCAATTAATAGGCGAATTGGATCAGCATCTTGGGCAAATATCATATATTAGAGGTATCCAAAAAGGAATGAATAATTAAAAAGATTTTTCAAATCAGTTCAGAAAAGAGTACTTGTTCTTTAATGAAAAAGTTTTGATAAATTATCGTGATATTAAATCACCGATAGAAGGTAATCTATAAGTCTTACAGGGTGGCAGTAAGGAAAGGCCATGTATCAAAATCCAATCATCAGTAGTTAGTGAATTTAACTGTAGTTTGTAATTTCCTTTATTGTTTTTTTCTATGATTTTATTGCTCACTAAATAAGCAATTCTTGTTTCAATTAATCTGTAATATTTATTTTTTTTTCGCCCTTTTTCTAATATTCCTCCGGCTATTTCATTAACGAAAGGGACCTTAAAGAGACCTTTTTTATATAAACCAAACCATGAAACTTTTCCTACTGCTTTACTAGTTGTGAAAGGGGATACTTTTTGCATGAAGAACCAATGGAATGTATGTATTTGCTCAAAGGTTCTTAATCCATACCCTTCTTTATTCCATGGTTCCGAACCCTCATATCTATCAAGAAATCCTGAATAATCGTACTCATTAAAAAAAGATTGCACATCATCATTTTGATATGCTTTTGCTTCTTCTCTCCAAGCACACAATATAATTGCATCTGAAATAGTATCGGGTGGTCTCCTAGCCCACGGATTCTCCGAGGCGTTAGAGATTGCCATGTTAGACCTCCAGTAAGTTTTGGGATTTAGTATAAACCAAGTAACTATAAATCGTAATGTTATGGAAATAAATAAAACCTAGGTTAAACAAATGTTGGGTTTTGCTAACAAATATTTGTAACGACTAAGACTCTGATGATTAATCCTCATCTTCTAAATCACTTAACCTCGTTTTTCCGAAATTTCCAGTTGCTATAAAAGTAGGGAAGTTGTTGGCTAACATCCATAATCAATTTGCGACGGTAATAGGGGGTGGAGGGCTTTAACGATTCTTTAACGATTGAAGATGTGGTCTTCAAAACTTTACTACCTGTAATGATTTTGTTGACGTATTGCTTGGATTTAACTAAAGTTCAATATAACAAATAGCTGCAAAGATATATCTGAGGTGAACCATGAGAAAACCAAGATTGATTTATGATAATGATGCTCGTCATCATCTTTTGTACAGGTATGGCCCACCTCTTACAGATTATCTTTTGGGACAGCCGGTAGATGAAATCTTAGGTACCTCAGTTGATACTTTATTTTATGGATTCATATCTAAACAAGTATCACCATATAAAAGTAAAGCAGGACTTTATTGGGATTGGAGCGATAGTGAGAGAGAGCAGGTTATGTGGTGGAGGGCTGGTGAAAATTTAAGGCAAGCCTTAAATAAGGGGCAAGACCCGTTGAAGATAGTAATAGATAAGGCTCATGATAACGGTATTCAAGTATTAACTTGGCTATATTGGGAACCTCCAATTGACTTAAACAGTGAATGGAAATATTCAGACCATGCTGATTTGGAAGTTGTGAAAAATAGACTAGAAACTATAGAAGAAGCGTTGCAAAAATATGGTTTCGATGGAATAGGATTAAACTACTATGTTCCTGAAACTATTTTTTCTGCCGAAGTAGGTAGTCCTTCGTTAGCACCAAAGAATCCAGAGGCTCTTACAGAATTTGTTGTTAAAGTTAAATCCCTTTTAGATAGTATTGGGAAAAATAATGGGAAGGATCTTTCTCTTGTTGCAAAAGTGCATTCAGAAATCGATCAAAATATTAAAGTTGGATTGGAAATAGATAAATGGCTGGAGCAAGGATTAATCGATATGGTTATTCCATCTGAACCTCATCCTAACGATACCACTCAAAGTTACCTTCTTGATTCAAATCCTATGTTAAATAATCTAGTAAATAAAGCTAAAGAGACCGGAGCATTGGTTTACGGCAACATACCTGGATCTTTATACGATGACAGAGAATATTCAACCACTGTTGAAATGTATAGAGCAGCTGCGACTAATCATTTAGCTTCTGGAGTGGACGGAATATATCTTAGCTCACTTCATTGGCCTCATGGTCCGAGTGAATATCAAATCCTCAGGGAATTAGGTTATCCTGAACTGTATTCTCGTAAACCTAAGCATTATTTTTTAGGTCATAGTTCTGCAGAAATATCTGAAGATTCTCCAATTAAACAATTGCCCGTTAACTTAGAAGAGGGTGTTGTTGCTGAGATCAATCTTTTCATTGGTGATGATTTACAAAAAGCTAAATCGGATATTAATGTAGATAATATTAAATTGATTGTACGGATACTTCAGGTTTGTCCTGAAGATAAATTAAGTTTCAGTTTTAATGACAACCTACTTGATATAGCAGAATCCATCAGCAAAACTATTTACGGTGGGAGTGTATCATATACAGCTAAACGTGGAGGTTTGCCTTCCCGTATAACAACTTATGATTTATTTGAATTAGATATTGATGTAAATCATGTGATACAAGGATATAATTCAGTCAAGATTTTATTAGATTATCACCATAAGGATATGACAGCCCAAAGAGTTTTGAATTCGGTTGAGTTTAAAATAAACTACGAGGAACCTCATAAACCTATTGGTGGGCAGATGTAAGTAATAATTGATTTCAATTGAGGTGATAAATGACAGTTAGAATTCTTTCCTGGAATGTTAATGGTATTCGTGCCGTAAATAACAAAGAAAAGAAAAAAATCCAAGGAATAACGTTTGCAGACTGGGTTCTTAAAGAAGATGCAGATATAGTTTGTGTCCAAGAAACTAAAGCACATCCGGATCAACTCACAGGAGAAAACTCTAACCTTATTTCTCTAGGCAATTATCATTCATATTTTTCTTCAGCGGAGAAAAAAGGCTATAGTGGTGTAGCCGTTTATTCCAAAAAAGAACCCCTAGAAGTCATGCATGAAATAGGTTCCACTGAACTTGATAAAGAAGGCAGGACTCTGATTCTCGATTTTGGTACTTTTGTATTATTTAATATTTATTATCCCAATGGTAAAGGCTCACCTGCACGTTTGGAATTTAAAATGAATTTTTATGATGCTTTTTTGAAAAGAGCTGAACAATTTAAAAATGATGGTAAGACTGTAGTTGTTTGTGGGGATTTCAACACAGCACATAAAGAAATTGATTTAGCGCGGCCAAAAGAAAATTCCAAAGTATCTGGATTTTTGCCTGTTGAAAGAGATTGGATGGATGAATTTGTAAATAGCGGTTTTGTTGATACATTTAGGCAATTCAATACCGAACCTGGAAATTATACTTGGTGGGATTTAGTTACTAGGGCAAGAGATCGAAATGTTGGCTGGAGGATAGATTATTTTTTTATTGATTCGAATTCAACAGATAAATTGACTAATGCTTTCATTATGGCGGATGTCATGGGTTCCGACCATTGTCCGTTAGGGATAGATCTGAAAGATTAATATGACGGGAAATTTGTGGAATTTAGTCTTTCCAATTAATTACTTCCTGTATCTGTTCTTGGGTTTGGGGCGATTGCATCCATGCATTTAGCATGCCCTGTCTTAATGTATAAATTTCTTGGAGTGCATCTTCTCCACTTAACCCGTTTCTAACTAAATAGCATCCAACGATTGTTCCAGTTCTACCTAGACCCCTTAAGCAGTGCACATAGACTTTCCTATTGTTTTTAACTTCTTTATCTATAAAATCCAAGATTTGTTTCAAAAATTCCTTTTTGGGTACAGTTCTATCTTTAATGGCCATTCTTTTATATTTGATGGTTGTGTTATCGGAATTATTTAGCGAATTTAATTTATGTTCGTATTCAGGTAACTCATCCATTTCTGTTAGGTCAAGAAAAGTGTGGATACCTGCATCAACAATTGCTTTAATTCTCTTGTCCGAATTCATTACTCCTTGACTAGGTCTACTTAAGAATCCCAATATTGAGTACACTTTACTAACTAAAGTTCTGAAATAATTTTTTGGGTGTTGGTCACCGGGATATTCACCTGCTAGCAATTTATCGGTGATAGCCCAATATGAATAAGGTGTAGGGTTGGTTGATTCTCTGTTATCAGTCATGATTTTATTTTACCTGATAAGGATTAGATTTCACTATAGAACAATTTTCTAACTTGCCTGAGGATTTAAAAAGGTATTACATTATAGAGTTAGTAATTATTATTTAATTCGAACGTGGTGTGACTGATTATTATTAATGATTCAAATATTTATGATATCGTAGGTTTAGGACATATAGAAAATGGAAATTACAATATTGGGTTTGCCTCAGTCTGGTAAAACCACAGTTTTTAATGCGGTTACTCGAGGAAATGCTCAAGTGTCGGCATACAGCAATAAACCGAATATAGGTGTTGCAAAAGTTCCGGATGAAAGGCTTGTATTGCTGTCTGATTTGTTTAAACCTGAGCGTACTGTACAGGCTGAAGTAACTTATACTGACTTGCCAGTTGCACCTCAAGGTTTAGGTAAAACTCAAGGTATTTCGGGCGAATATTTGAATATGCTACAACGGTCTGATGCTTTGGTTTTAGTGATAAGAGATTTTGAAGATCCATCTGTGCCAAGTTTTGGGGATAGCGTTGATTCTGAAGCTGATTTAAATACGATGTTTTATGAATTAGTATTTTCTGATTTAGAGATAGTTGGTCGCCGTATTGATAAATTAGAATCCAATAAAAAAGGATTAAAGGCTCAACAGCTTGATGAAGCAAATTATGAACTAGAATTTTTGTCGAAATTGAAACAAAAATTGGAAGAAGGGGTAGGGTTATGGGACTATGAATATACTGACAAGGATATGAAATTATTATCTGGATTTCAATTGTTAACTGTTAAACCTTTGATTGTTGTCATCAATATTGGAGAAGAAAATATCGGTAACGAAACAATAATTGAAGATAAACTATCAGGGAGTTTTTCCAAATCTAAAATAATAACTACATGCATTTCAGGTAAAACAGAGATGGATTTATCTCAAATGGATGAAGATGAAGAAAAAGAATTTAGGGATTCGTTAGGCCTTCAGACTGAATCAGGTTTAAATCGCATGTTGCGTTTATCTTATGGTGCCTTAGATTTAATTTCCTTTATAACTGTTGGCGAGGATGAAGTTAGAGCGTGGCCTATAACTAAAGGCACTTCGGCGTTAAAAGCATCAGGTAAGATTCACTCAGATTTAGAAAGAGGATTTATAAGAGCTGAAGTAATATCATATGAAGATATGAAAGAATGTCAAACACTTGCTATTGCTAGAGAAAGAGGTTTACTCCGGCAGGAAGGTAAGGATTATATTGTTGGAGACGGGGAAATAATGCACGTATTATTTAATGTCTAGTACAAATATCAGGCTATCCATATGTCTCTACTGATAAATTCATCGGGAGAAAGTATTTCATGTCCTGTTTCAGTCACTAAGATTTGATCCTCAAGACCATATTTGTTAGATACAGTCCATATTGGGAATCCTCCATCTTGATAAAAAAATGGTTCAATGCAAATAACTTGATTGGGTTTTAAAGTCTCTTTGTTATCTTTCGAAATTCCAGGTAATTCATGAATGTCTAGGCCAATATTGTGGCCTATACTTGTCCAGTTCATAGATTGGGCGCCTTTTACAAATCCAGGATATCCTGCTTCTCGTATAACTTCTTGTGATGCTTCATATATTTCTCCGTAGGAGGCTCCAGGTACAACTGCGTTAATTGCAGCCTGTTCACTTGCTCTAGCTATTTCATAGAATTTATATTGTTCTTTTGTTGGTTCTCCAAAGCATGCAAATCTTTTAATATCAGTGTAATAGCCATCATATGTGCATCCACCATCAAATTGTATTAAGCTACCTTTTTTGATTTTCATTTCTCTGCGAGGTGCACCATCACCCCACAAAGCTCTTTCAGGACCGGCATATAAAGACATAAACTTGATGTCGCTTCCTCCTTCTGAATGCATTGTAGAGGAAATAGCATTGGCTAAGTCTCTTTCAGATGAACCTTCTTTTATCGATTCGAATCCGGCTTTAATTCCTGAACAGGTAATCTTGGTTGATGCCCTTAGCCTTTTAATTTCTTCATCTGATTTTATACTTCTTACAGGCCAAATTACCGGTCCGCAATCCTTCCATTCTATATTTGGGAGAGCGACTCTCATTTTATCTAAGATTTCTACGGAAACTCCGATTCTAAAGTGGGCACTCATTTCAGTTGCAATTTTTGACTTGTTCAGTCCTAGTTTATTAAGCCAAAATGAAAATGATTCTATAAGAGAGTCTCCAACTTTCCCCATGTAAAAACCTACTGGGAAATTCCACCTTACAACTGTTTTTACCCATGTCGCTTGAGTTTGTATTTGTCCTCCGTTTGGTACGAAAAGTGCTACAGGCTTTTCTTTAGAACGAGGGATGAAAGCGGTATAAAAATAAGATTGGATTGGCCACGCAACATCCATCATCCCTGTTGCGTATCGAACATTTGTTTCTTGTGTTAAAAACATTCCATCTATATCATGTTGTTCCATTTCTTCACGCAGTCTAGAAATACGTCTTAGGTGCTCTTCTTTACTAGAATCAGGGAAAAGTGCTATGTCGGTTTGTTCGGTTATAAAAAAATTCATGCAGTTTTACTCCATCAGTTTTTTAATGTTTTCAACCTGTTCATTGATTGCGTTGCGCATAAACATCCAATCCAAGCCTATCGTAGTAAGTTGTATACCTTGATTGATTCGCTCCATCACTTCCTCAGGTGTCGAATCTACGGCCATTGCTACTGGAATCCCATTGGATTTGCCAGTATCAATCACTTTTTGAATTGCATTGATTAATCTTGGATTATCCCATTGAAAAGGAATTCCCATTGAATAACTCATGTCTCCTGGTCCTATGAATAAAGCGTCAAGTCCTGGTACTTGAGCTATAGCTTCGACATTCTCTACTGCAGTTACATGCTCGATTTGAACCATTACAAATACGTGGTCATTGGCAGTTGAGTTATATTCTTCTGTTTGAGTATAGTGTCTAGATACTCTTCTTGGAGCGTTACCCCTAGTTCCAACTGGTGGGTATCTGCATGCAGATACAATTTTAGCCGCATCTTCGGGTGTATTTACGAAAGGAACCACCACTCCACTGGCTCCTATATCCAGAACTCTTGCAATAAAAGTATGGTCATGGGAGGGTACTCTTACAAAAACGGGTATATTAGCCCATTTCCAACCCAAAAGAATCGATTTTAAGTCATCCCAGCCTGCGCCTCCGTGTTCCATGTCTATCAATATCCAGTCTAGGTTACAGTCTGCTGCAATAGCTTCTATTGCCAAAGGGTCAGTGATTCCTACCCACATCCCCAGACTACCTTCACCTTGTTTTAATTTTTCTCTGAGCTTGTTGATATTAAGTAGATCAATTTTGGAATTCATTAAATGCTCCGTATCATTTCAGTGTTGGTGTTAAGTTAGCATATCATTTGAATAATTGAAAATATCGTAACAATAAATCTAACTGATAATTTATTTTGATTACTAATAGTTTTAAACAAATTTTCAACGAGGTATCATGTTAGTAAGCATATGGAGGTATTTATGAGTATGGTTGCAGACAATAAATATAAAGTTATTGGTAAAAGTCCAATTAGACATGATGGATACGATAAGGTAACAGGGAAAGCTAAATATGGAGCAGATATACATCCACCAGGATTACTGCACGGTAAAATTTTGCGTAGCCCACATGCTCATGCTCGCATTTTATCTGTTGATACCAGTGAAGCTTTAAAGGTACCTGGAGTAAAAGCTGTTGTTACTGCTGATGACTTAGCAGATACTAATGGAATGTCTTTGGCTGACAGGCATATGAGCAATAAGATTTTAGCTGTGGATAAGGTGTTGCATAAAGGTCATGGGATATTGGGTCTTGTTGCGGTAAGTCAACATATTGCTGAAGAAGCATTATCTTTGGTCAATATTGAATATGAAGTATTACCATCTGTTGTAACTGCTGAAGAAGCAATCGACTCTGATGCTCCATTGTTGCATGAAGAATATAAGGGGAATATCGCTTCTTATGATAATTTAACTTTAGGTGATGTCAAAAAGGGATTTGATAAATCAGATGTCGTGGTTGAAAGAGAATTCCGTACTCAGACAGTCCACCAAGGGTATATTGAACCACATAGCGCAACTGCTTGGTGGGCAGCAGAAGAGAACAAAATTACTTTATGGTGTAGTTCTCAGGGTCATTTTCAGATTGGTGAGAACACAGCAACAGTTTTAGGTATACCGTCTTCGAGAGTTAAAGTTATTCCAATGGAAATAGGTGGAGGATTTGGTGGTAAAACAACCATTTATCTTGAGCCTGTTGCAGCATTACTTTCCAAAAAATCAGGTGCTCCTGTGAAAATTACTATGACTAGAGCTGAGGTTCTTGAGGCATCTGGACCTACTTCTGGGTCATACATGAAAGTTAAAATGGGAGCTGATAAAAACGGTAAAATATTGGCTGCAGATGCAACTTTGAAATTTGAAGCGGGAGCGTGGGCTGGTTCTCCAGTAGGAGCGGCTTCAATGTGTATATTCACACCATATGACATAGAAAACGTGAATATTGACGCTTACGATATAGTCGACAATAAACCTAAAACAACTGCTTACCGTGCACCGGGTGCACCAATTGGTTCATTTGCTGCAGAGACTTTAGTTGATGAACTTTGTGAAAAGCTTTCGATTGACCCAATTGATTTCCGAATATCTAATGGAGCTAAAGAAGGTACGAGAAGAAGTAACGGGGTAGTAAACCCTGTTATAGGTTGTATAGAGACTGTGGAATCCTTGAAAAATCATGACCACTATAAATCTAAATTAATAGGTCCTAATAAGGGACGTGGGATAGCATCTGGTTTTTGGGTGAATGGTTCTGGCCCTGCATGTGCTTTGGCTAATGTTAATTATGATGGAACTGTACATTTAACAATAGGTTCCGTAGACATTGGAGGTACCAGACCGGCTGCAGCTCAACAATTTGCAGAGGTGTTAGGTATACCTGTAGAAGATGTTAATCCTCAAGTGGGAGATACAGAAGCAATTGGGTATACGTCAATGACTGGAGGAAGTGGAGCAGCATTTAAAACTGGATGGGCTTGTTATGAAGCCGCGCAAGATGTTAAGCGGCAGTTAATTCATAGAGCGGCTTTATTATGGGGTACAACTGCTGAAAATGTTGAATTTAACGATGGAGTTATCTCTAGTAAAGACTCATCTAGCCAGAATATAACTTTTAAAGAAATAGCAAGTATGTTGCCGCAGACTGGCGGACCCGTAGTAGGTAGTGCGAATCTTGACCCAGCTGGAGCAGGTAGTGCATTTGCTACAGCGATAGTAGATGTTGAAGTAGATCCCGAAACAGGTAAGGTAGATATTTTACGCTGTACTATAGCACAGGATGTTGGGACTGCAATTCATAAAGATTACGTTGAAGGACAATTGCAGGGGGGAATGGCTCAAGGTATTGGATGGGCTCTTAATGAGGAATATTATATGAATGAGAATGGTTCGATGGATAATTCTAGTTTCTTAGATTATAGGATGCCTACAGCTTTAGATTTGCCTATGATTGATACGGTAATAGTAGAGGTTCCTAATCCTAAACACCCATTTGGAGTTAGAGGAGTTGCTGAAGTATCTCTAGTACCACATTTGGCTGCTTTGGCTAATGCTATTTATCAGGCAACAGGAGTAAGATTTACCAACGCTCCGATAAAACCATCTTTAATTTCTGAAGCACTTAATAAAGCTGAATAAAGGCCCGCAGAAGTATATCTAGAATAATTTGTGACTAAAACAAATTTTCTATATTTGTGAATTGTTTGCCTATTACTTCTTGAGAATCTAATTGCATCCAATTATCAAGTATAGAAGAGTAAACGCTTCTGAAGTCTATTGACGGAGCCAAATCGCCCTCAACTAATGCTTCAGCTCTTATATCTGGATATTCGCTAAAAGATCCACCCTTAACATTAGGACCTATTAAGAAGGAAACTCCTGCCGCTCCATGGTCTGTTCCTCCTCCATTTTCCTTAACTCTTCTACCAAATTCAGAAAACACTAGCATACTTACATTATCTTCTGCATTCTGGCTTTTAAGGTCATCCCAAAAATCTGCTATCGCACTTGAAACATCACTCCACAGTTTAGGATGGGAACTTGCTTGTGCAGCATGCGTGTCAAATCCACCGTACTCTGTGTAAATTATTTTTGACCCAATATCAGCTAGATGCACTTTAGCAACATCTTTTAGCCTACTGGATATGGTGTTAGAGCCGTATTCGACGTTTGATTGGTAAGACTGTGCCGCTTTTTTAATTTCATCTGCACCCTTTAAAGCATCTGTGCCGGTACGAGCTATATATTCCATTATAGGTGCTCTACCGGTGGCAGGCGCATACATTTGTGCAAAATGGTTCAATATGCGTTGTCTTTCTAAATCCTGTTCCACTGATGTAAGTAAACCATATGCATTTATATCGGATACTGAGGCTACCGAAACGCCATCAGCAACAAGTGCTCTAGGTAGGCCTTGCCCAATATTTACAACTGTTGCTGGATTTTCGGATGCTGGATCAAGTTGCTTAGCTGCTTTACCTAACCATCCTTCGCTTGCAAAATCATCCGGTTCAGCTGTATGCCAAATATCCATGCATCTAAAATGAGATCGGTTTGAATTAGACCAGCCAACTCCATGGATTATAGCTAAGTCTCCATTGGCATATATATCCTGCAAAGGTTTCATTGATGGGTGTAAACTCAAATTTTCATCCAAGCGAAGACCTTCGTTTTCAGCTACTCCTAGTTTAGGTCTATTGTCATAATAAAATGGATTATTGTAAGGAATTACCGTGTTCATATAATCATTACCGCCGCTGAGTTGGACAACTACAAGTACGGGGTCTTTTTTTGATGTTGTCATGAATTTGCCTCCGAATAATTAAGCATAATATATATCATGTCGAAATATTTTAACAGAACTGATACTCTTTTGTTCCAGCAATCATAGCTAAAGTATCTGCAATCTG
>VFGY01000053.1 GCA_009392195.1 SAR202 cluster bacterium
GGAAAAACTGCTATTGGAGTTGAAGTTGAACATAGTGGTTCAATTTCAACAATTAACGCAGATGAAGTTATACTCTGCGGAGGTGCTATCAATTCACCGCAGTTACTTATGCTTTCTGGAATTGGTCCAACAGATCATCTAAAGGACGTTGGAATAAAAACGAATCAACATTTATCTGGAGTAGGTCAAAACTTAAGAGACCACCCACAGGTAACTTCAATGTGGAGATTAAAACCTGAATACGTTAAAGATTCTTTAAAGCCAAAAATACAATTCGGCGTCAGATATACTGCTACTGGCTCAGATTTAAGAAATGATATGTACACAATAGCTTTTTCAGCTTCACCAAAAGAAGGGATTTACTTGCATACTGAAACTCCCAGAGATTGTTTTGGTCTGGTTTCCCATCTAAATTTAGCTATTGGTTCAGGTGAGTTACGCCTAAATAGTTCCGATCCTACTGAACATCCATTACTTGATTATAATTTTTTCAAAGAAGAATTTGACTTGAAACGGCTTAGAGAGTCAGTAGATATATCTTTAAACCTAATTGAAACTTCTAATGTAAAAGGATTGATACAGGAGAGATTGGATCCACTTCCAGAAGATTTATCATCATTAGATGCGTTAGATAACTGGATTAAAAGAACAGCCGGAACGAGTCATCACGTCTCTAGCACATGTAAAATGGGTCCTTCTTCTGATGATATGGCTGTTGTTGACCAATATGGAAAAGTGCATGGAGTTAATGGACTTAGAGTAGCAGATGTGTCGATTATGCCTGATTGTGTTCGGGCGAATACAAATGCTACAGTTATGGCAATAGGAGAGAGGGTTGCAGATTTTATTTCCAAAGGCAAATAAGAGGAAGTTAAATTTAAGGAGTTCAAATGAGTGAGTTTGATAATAAAGTAGTTTTGGTAACTGGCGGTACTTCAGGAATCGGGAAGACCACTGCTGAATTGTTTTCTGAAAATGGTGCAAGGGTTGTAATTTCCGGAAGAAGAAAAGAGTTGGGGGAACAAATCGCTAAAGATATTGGTGGGAAATTCGTGGAATGTGATGTTTCAAAAGAGGAAGATGTTATCAATATGCTTGATTTTGTAAAACGCGAATATGGTCACTTAGACATTGCTTTCAATAATGCAGGGGTCGGTGGTGAAAGGAATTTAATAACAGATACAAGTTCTGAAAAAATGCATGCTGTGATAGATACGAATTTAAAAGGTGTTTGGTACAGCATGAAATATGAAATACCTCTTATGCCAGAAGGAAGCGCGGTTGTTAATATGGCGTCTGTAGTCGGTCTTATAGGAGGGTCAGCGTTCGCATCATATGTTGCAAGTAAACATGCTGTTATAGGGTTAACTAAATCAGCTGCTGTTGAATTTGGTTCTAAAAAAATACGGGTAAATGCAGTGTGTCCGGCAGTCATAAAAACCGACATGACTAAAAACACATTTGAAACACCTGAAAAAGAACAGCAAAATTCAGCACAATATCCAATAGGAAGACTTGGTGAAACAATTGAAGTAGCAGAAACAGTTTTGTGGCTTAGTTCAAACAAAGCTTCGTTTGTACATGGCCAATCAATTGTAATTGATGGAGGATACACTGCAAAATGAAAAAAGCTGAACTAATTGCTCCACATACAGGGATACCATCCTTTTACAAAGCTCCTGTAGTAGATATTGATAAAGTTCAAAAAGGTGATGCAGTAATTGCTGGTGTACCTATGGACCATGGAATAGTTCTAACTCGTACGGGAACTAGGTATGGTCCAAGAGCAATAAGAGAAGCCTCTCTATTTTACAGAGCAGTACAAGAAGGTGCGTCGGAAAAAACATCTGTAAATGTTCAAACTAAAAAAGCTCAAAGATTAAAAGAAAGAATTAAATTGGTTGATGTTGGAGATATACCAATTTATCCGCAGGATATTGAAAAGACATCTGAATCTATCACAGAAGATGTAGCGTTTTTAGTAGAAAATGAGACATTACCAGTTTTGTTGGGTGGTGATCATTATATAACTTACCCAGCTTTTGAAGGGTTGTGCAAAGGTGTTTCAGTACTCAAAAATAACGCTAAAGTCGGTCACATACACATCGATAGTCATACTGATTTTCGTGATTCTTATGCTGGTTTAGGTAAATTTAATCATGGTACATCTGTAAGACGATTAAGTGAAAACCCAATGATAGAGTATAAAAACATTGCTTGGGTAGGCTTGAATGGTAATGTTCTTGATTCAGATATCTACAACATTTACAAAAAAGAAGGCCTCAGGATGATAACATCTGACGATATTGTAGATAAAGGCATTGAATCAGCTATCGTTGAGGCCGTTGAAGCCGCAGCAGACGGAACAGATGCTGTGTATTTGAGTATAGATATAGATGTTGTTGATACAGCTTATGCTCCGGGTACAGGTATACCTGTTTTTGAAGGTATAACATCCAAAGATTTTCTTATTGCAACTGAGATATTGAGTAAGTACAAAATCATAAAAGCAATTGATTTGTGTGAAGTGTCTCCACCATTTGATCCAAGTGAAAGAACTGCTTATTTAGCTGCTAATGGTCTTGTTACTTTACTATCCCCATATATATTTGATGTTGTGGACGCTGAATAATAAACTTGAAGACTGTTACGGATGATATATTATTTACCAAGGTGATGGCATCATCCCTACGGTGACTTCAATTAGATAAGGCCCTCGACTGTTGATTGCTTTTTGTAATTCAAGTTTAAGTTCTTCAGGTGTCGATACTTTTACTGCATGCATCCCATATGAATTTGCTAATTTGACAAAATCTGGGTTTTTTAATTTAGACCCTATTACTCTGTTGTCATATTTTTGTATTTGATCTCTATGCACATTACCGTAAGCTTGATCATTAAATACGACTGCGATTACATTAATGCCGTAATTCACAGCGGTATTCATTTCTTGTGAATTATATAAAAATCCTCCATCTCCTGAAATACAAATTACGGGACGGTCAGGAGCTGCGACTTTAGCGCCCAATGCAGTTGGATAAGCATAACCCAAATTACCAAAATAAGAGGATGTTATATATCCGTTATGAGTATGTACTGGGAAAGCCCATCTGCAGACATATCCGATTTGATTAACACCTTCAACAAGGATTGTATCTTTTGGAGCAACAGAACTAATTGCTTTGACGAAAGATATTTGTGGTTCCATTGAATTTAATACTAAATCTCGCGACTTTTTCACTTGTTGTATTTCTAACTTTGAAAAACTATTGGTTTTTGGTTTATTTATTGAATTGATGATTAACTCAAGAGTATTGTTAGGGTTACCTGAAATGCTGGTGTTGTTTATATTCGATTGCCTATAGTGATTAGGTTTACTAGACACAATGTCTATTACATCTTCCATTAAATGTAATTTGTATTCAGGAAGTCTAGTGCCTATTGAAATAATCAAATCGCTTTCTTTGATTAAGTCATCTATATCCTTACATTTGTTTACTGGGTATCCAATATAGAGATCATGGTCATTGTCCATCATACCTTTGCCATTTCCAGTAGTTATAACTGGAGATTGAATTAATTCAGCTAATGTGTGAATCAATTGTTTGCCTTTATTGTTTCCAGCTCCAACCCATAACAATGGTCTTTCAGATTGTGAGATTTTTTCAATGACGGTATGCAATGTATTGGAATCTATTTTGGGAAATGATTTTTCTGTTTTTGGAGGTATATCAAAATCTACCTTCTGTCCTAGTACATCTTCGGGGATTTCTATTTCCACTGGAAGAGTTATCCCGGATTTAAGATGGTCGAATGTGTTTTTAATGTCTAATTGCAAATTATCCGGGCTATCAAATACTTGGGACCATTTAGTAACTTGTTGAACAAGCGTTTCATGGTTGTCAACTTCGTGCAATGCTCCAGTAGAATATCCAATTAAATGTTTTGCTATCTGTCCTGATATTATTAATACCGAATTTGTAGATGCGTAAGCAGTCCCGATTCCTGCAGAAGCGTTCATTAAACCCGGGCCTGGCACAACAACTGCAACGCCGAAATCATTAGTGATATGTGAGTAACCATTTGCCATATAGGCTGCACCTTGTTCGTGCCGGGTCGAAATGAATGTGATTTGATCGGAACGTTTGTAAAAAGCGTCCATTAATTCGTATATCTGAACACCTGGGATCCCAAAAACGTGTTGGCATTTGTTTGCTACCAATGAAGATACGATAGCATCAGCTACAGTCATCAATGGCATATTGATATTCCCATCAAAGTACATTCGGTATCTGTTATTTTAATTTGTGATTGCATTTCAAGACCTTACTTGTTAAAGATTTATATATCAATTTGATAAATGTAATCAAGTAAAAATATAAATAAGGGCATTATGGACATAAATACTTTATTAGCATTTCAATTAAAGTTTTATGTTGGTAAACTACCTCCACAAAAAAAGTATTCCATGGAGGTAATATGACTAACCATAACATTTTGATTGTTCATGCTCATCCTGCTGATTTTGCTTGTGATGCGGCAGCTACCATGGCCTTACACGCTGAAAGAGGAGATAGGGTTACAAGTTTGGTTGTTTCGCATGGAGAGAGACATCACATGCAATGGCTGCATGACCAAAAACTTATGCCTACACATAAACAAGATTCAGATCTAAGTAAACTTAATTTGACTAATTATAGAGAGTTTAAAAAAAGAGAAACCGAAAGAATAGCTGAAGTATTGGGAATAAGTGAATTAATCATGCTTGGCTGGATTGATGGACAAATCTATTTTGAACAAGAAAAAATAGAACAGGTGTCTGAGGTGATTAGAAAGGTTAAGCCAGATATTTTTATAACTAGATTGCCTAATGTTTTATCAGAATCTACACATGATGATCATCCTGAAACAGCAAGGATTGCGTTGAAAGGACTTAGACATGCCCAAGATAGAGTTATGGAATTTGATGGAGTTGAATCATATAGAGGTGTAAAACAGGTTTTTCATTCACTTGCAGGAGGGGAGGAAGTGAACAATAACGGAATGTTATTACCAGGGATTACCCCTGATGTATGGATTGATACGTCGTCAGTTATTGAAAAAAAAGTCCACGCTATAGACCAATTAGTTAGCCAAGGCTATCATGGCCAAACTGCTAGACGTATAGTAGAAGCGAGAGACGGTAGGTGGGGTATGATCGCTGGCTCAGCGTACGCAGAACCTTTTATTCGACCATATGGATTAATATACGATAGTTTGCCATTGACCCCAAGGGCATTGAATGACGTATATCAACCTACCCATAAAGATTTTGTTGATACACCAGTTAATGAAATTCCTTCTGCTACTCCTGAAGTAGCATATAAACTTCTTCCTTAACGGTTTGGAATGAACAACTTGAAATATCCAAATGAAAATAAGGAGCGGAAACCTCGTGTACTTGTGTTAGGTGGCTTAAACATGGGATTGATAACAAAAGTAACTAGGATGCCCGAAGAAGGAGAAACACTAAGAGGTAGCGAATTTTACGCATCTTCAGGGGGCAAAGGTGCTACTCAGGCAGTTGCCGCTGCTAGAAATTTAGCCGAAGTTAAAATGATAGGCAAAGTTGGGAATGATATTTTTGGAAAAAGTCTTCTTGATAAATTAACTAAAGAACACATTGACACATCACATATTGGTATAGATGATACTGTATCAACCGGAACTGGTGTTATTATTGTCGACTCTTTTTCCCAAAACCGAGTTATTGCTACATATGGAGCTAATTTAAAGTGTGATTATCAGCAACTACAATCAGTGAATCAATTGATTGAATGGGCGGACGTTCTTATGCTGCAAATGGAAATTCCTTTTGAATTATCAATCCAAGCTGCAAGAATTGCAAAAGCAAATAAAACTACCGTACTGTTAGATCCAGCTCCAGCAACAAACATGGAATTAAATGAGTATCAGTACTTTGATGTAATAACTCCCAATCAAATCGAAGCTGAGTATTTTACAGGATTAAAAGTTGAAGACGAAAGTTCTGCTGCTAAAGCTGCCGATATTTTGTTTGATAGAGGAATCAATAATGTTGTAATTACAATAGGTGATCAGGGAGTATACTATAAAACCGCAGATGAAATGGGATTTGTTCCACCTTTCAAAATTGAAAGCGTAGATACAACGTCAGCCGGAGATGCTTTTAATGGTGCATTTGTCTCTTGCTTAACTAAAAATATTCCAATCGATGAGTCTGTAAAGTTTGGGTGCGCTGCAGGGGCATTAGCTGTAAGTAAAAAAGGAGTTCAAGATTCAATGCCTTATTCCAATGAAATTCTTTCTTTTATGGAGAATTACTATCGATAAGTTGTAGTCTATTCAATGTTTGAAAAATTTAATTATCTAAACGGAGATTTTGATGCGCAGAAAAAGTTGGCTAACAAAGAAAAAAAATGTTTTAAGAGAATTGATAAAACAAGGTAAACCTACGATAGGTACCCATGTTCATTCTATTTGGCCCGGGGTAGCAGAAGTTATAGGCCACAGCGGAACAATAGATTATGTAGAATTTGTAGCAACGTACGCTCCATATAATCTATTTTCCTTAGAGGATTTTGGAAGAGCGATTGATTTATTCGATCATATGACATCAATGATGAAACTTGATCAAGACCAGAAAATATTTCAATCGGAAAGAGCTTTTGGTTCAGGTATTCAAAATCTTTTGTTTTCCCATATTCGAACCGTAGACGATGCTAAGGAAGCAGTTGCAGGTATGAGAGCTGAAACACCTGATAGCGGGGGATTAGCGGGTGCGTCAAGCACGCGAGATATGGGTTATGTTTTTCCTGATGTAGAGCTACAAGATTTTGTCAAATCGACTCAAGACGGAGTTGTTGCTCTTATGATTGAAAAGAAATCAGCTGTTGATAACTTAGAAGAAATATTGTCAGTACCAGGAATTGACATGGTTCAATTTGGTGGGGGAGATTACTCCATGAACATAGGAGTTTTTGGAGATTATCCTCATCCGGATGTGAAAAAAGCAGAAACATACGTTATAGAAACTTGTATTAAAAATGGTGTTAGACCCCGAATTGAAATTGAGAATTGGGAAGATGCAAAACCATATATGGATAAGGGTGTTATCGACTTTAGTATTGGGAATGACCTAGTAACCGTATATAAATACTGCCAAGAACAAGGTGAAAAATTAGCTAAATTGCTAAGCTGAAATCAGGTATTTCTCAATGTTTATCTTTCGTAAACTGTAGCGTTAGAAGTGAAATCAATTATTTCATCTGGTGTTTTCCCCGGGAACACCTCCGCTTTTAATAGGCGGTCTTCTAACATTTGGAGTAATACAACCCCTTCAAATATATTTTGTACATTTTCTTTTCTATGTTTGGCAAATAATTTTTGACTGCCATCGGGCCGATTCATACAGCTTGTTGTTGGATCGTTAAAGCAATAAATCAAATTTCCTAGGTTATACTTGATAATTCCATTAGTTATTCCGACCTTATCAGGTTCAATTTCAGGATCCACTATCAAAAAATCTGCGGCTCCTGAACCATCTCGTGCTCCAGGCCAATACCCAGTAGCGAAAATCCAAACATCAGGGTCAATATGATCTGGAGCAATAGAAAGATGTCCCGACCAATATTTTGATGGATTTACCCCACCATACCAATTAGTATTTAGTTCAAACCAATTTCCGGATAAAGTCCCGTCTATATCATGGTCGATTTTTCCCGATAATGGTTCAACTTTTCGAATATTTCGTTCTAGCATTATTTCCCTAATTTCTTCCGGAAAATATGGAAATGGATCAACTGTGTGTATTTTCCAAGGTTCTCGGCTATAGTGTTCAGGGTATATAAATCCCTCTAATGTTGTTTCATAATTATAAACTCCAAAATCTAGTGTTTGGCCGCCAATTCTTCCAACTACCTGCCCTGATTTTATTGGGATACCTTCCCATGGACCAGTCTCACCGCCTTGAGTTGGTTCCCATTCCGCCAATATATCGGGGTGCAAACTTGTCAAAAGGTCAAAGTAACTATGGAAAGTACATGTATGAGCTATATCCATTCTCCATTCTCTATCTTTTGCTTCCCCCGTATCTACATTTATATCTCTTGGGGACAGATTATATATAACACCATCTTGGATAGCTCTAACTTCATAACTGTCCCTTCCTAATGATCTGTCTGCCATTGCAAAATACATATGGTCTATCGGTGTAACGTGGGCTCCAGAAACAGCACCATAAGGTTTAATAGTTGAAAAATCTTCGAATCGCATAGGAGAGTATTCAAATTGAACTTCTCCTGATCCAGTACATCCTCGGAATCTTTTGTTAGTAGTGTCGTTTGAGTGTTCAGCAATCGAGATATTATCTTCAGTACTTTTAGGTTTAAGTGACTCTGTATTCACCGTAGTAAACACTGTTTCGCATTTATTACCCTTACATTTTTGTAGTTCGATCCTAACTTCAGGTATGAATTGATAATCTTTAACTAGTTGTATTTCGTAGTTTTTCGAATTCCGCCAACCTTCGATATTTGATGACCATTTGATTTCACCGGTATCAAAGACAACGTTGCTACTGCAAAATATTGTTTTTTTAGTTTTGTCCAAATTGCATGATATAGCAAGCGGTTCTTCTTGTTTGGCAGGTATATCTACTGTTGATTTATTGGCAGATTGTTTTTGAGTTGGATTTGATTTTTGATTTCCTCCAGGATTTTGAACTACTGAGGTTCCAATGGGTTTTTCCGCCGGTTTCAATATTAAAGTATCAACATTATATTTGGCGATAATACACTGATTCTCATTACACAGTTCAAGTTGAATTAAACCGTCTTTTTTGAATTGATACTCCGATTGCAACTCCAATTCATACAGCTTTGATTTTGACCATCCTCCTATATTGGAAGACCAAGTACGTTCAGCATCATCTTCCATTGGATATGCTTTACAAGTTAAAGTGTTGTTGTTCGAATCGATAGTACATGTTATCTCTGGTGTCGGAGGAATGTTTGGATTAGATTTAGAAGTTTCAATTGATTGTGCTTGTGAACATCCTGACATAAATAGAGTTAATAAAACGAAGGTTGAAAATAAATATTTGAATGTAGATATATTCACGTATTGTTACCTTAATAAATAATTGAATAATAACTTTTTTATTTAATCACTATAGTACGATTAAATTTTGCAAATTTAAAACCAATTGACTTGATGTTGCTATTGTAGGAAATTAGTTCGTTTTTTATTGAACCTTTTTAATATCTAAAACCGAATTACCGTCTCCTATTTCCACAGTACCCAATCCAAAATCAGTAGACAAAACTTTTTGAAGCCTGGATTGTTGAAACGATTGATGTAGTGCTTCTCCCGTATGAAATTTCTTGTTTTAGTCTATTTCCTCTTTTGTTCCTTAAACAATACCGAAGTCTGACCTGTACCCTCCTGCAACGTCTCCTCCTTCCCAGCGATATGGTCTAGGGTAAAGCTCTAAAGTACGGTCTTGGAGTGGTAATTTTACAGGTACATTACCAAGTTGTGAAGATAACCTACTAGCGATAGCAGCTTCTAACGCTTGTCTTAAATCGTGTCCGGTAACCCAAGGTTCGGAACCAGTTTCCAAAGCCTTAATAAGTGATCTGATTGAACCTGTTCTATATCCAAATTCGCTCCATTTATATTTGGAATAATTGGGATCTATTTCAATTCTATAGCCATTTCTGTCAAAACCTCTGAATATCTTAGGTGGCCCCCAATCCCATCTAATTAAACTGTCTTCTGTCCATACATCAATACCTCTTTCTGGTGTTGGTTGGCCATAAACGTTTGTTAAAATTCCATTTTCCATTTTGAATATCCCGTTAATGGCTACTCCAGTATCTTCTTTTTTACGCATAGCGTCATTAGCGACTGAAATCGCTTTCTCTTTTTCAACATCTTCTTTTAGCAAATCTACGTGAGTCCCCCAAGTCGTTATTTCAGAAATTTCTGAATTTAATAACAGTCTAAGAACAGAAATATGTTGGCATCCTCCACCTGATATCTCTCCTCCCCAGGCATGTACTGACGCACCTTTGATTTCGCCATATAAACCAGATTTAAGCCTTTCGGCAATTTCTTGATTTTCATTCATTGCCCTTTGTAATATTCCGCCAGCTAAAATACTTCCTGTTGAGTTGCAAGTAGCAATCATCTCATCGACATCCGATAATTTAGCTGCTATTGGTTTATCGGTTGAAATAGCTTTTACACCAGCGTTTGCACAAGCTATGACAGCATCTTTATAATGTTTACTGGGTGTTACAATTGCTGCTATGTCGGGAACAATATCATCTAATAATTCTTGAGCTCCAGAGTATATGTTTTTGACATTGAATTGCTTCCCAGCTTGTTCTCTCCTTTCAGGGTTGTGTTCAGCGATTGCTACTATTTCTGTGTCAGGGTACGTACTATATGCTTCAGCATAATACTGTCCCAATCTACCGCATCCTATTATCGCAACTTTATGTTGTTTGTTTGTCATGTGTTTTTCCTAGTTATTTAATGAAAAGTAAAATCGTGTTTAAACGTTTCTACAATATACTTAAATTTAATTATTGATTCCATAAAAATATATTCTAATGTATCAAAATTAACTTGGTTTATAACAGATGTTGAATCCGAATCGTTGGTTTTATAGATAGCTATTATTTGCAAGTTCTATCTGTTCCCCTCGTCTTTCTTCAAAATCATCTTCAAAATCATCTTGTGTGACAAACGGTTCGTATTTTGTCATGAATTCATTGAATGTTTGGTCTGGAGTGGTGTTGGTTGTATCTAAGATGAATTTTTTAGGTAATAAAGAATTTTCAAATTCTTCTTCGAATCTTTTTAGTAAATAGGGAACGTCTGTTTTATTAATTGTTTCTCTGGCATGTCGGCCGTTTGCCATTCTTTCATAAATAGTTTCCGCAGTTGCTGTAACTAAAACCAAAACCGGGTTTTGGGCTACTTTAAGAAGTTCTTTTTCTACTTCTCTAGCCATTTTTGATCTTTGGCCCAACAAACTTCTTTTTGGAGCTCCACTTTGTACGCCACCGTAACCGTAGTATAAAGGAGCGTAAACAGCCTCCTCGATGTGATATCCGATCATACATTGGTCAGGACCTTCAAAAAACTTCCTAGACAAATGATGGGCAATCATGAATCTTTGGAACATTTCTTTTAATTGTATTGGACCATTTGAAAGATAATCAGCAGCTTCCTCTCCTAATTCAAGATTAGGAATCGTGAAATGATCGTGAAATCCTCTACCTTTACCAACATTGGTATCAGTCCATTTGACAATATTGTCTCCCAATGTAGTTTTTCCTGCATATTCACACCCTACGATAATCAAGTTCATAAATCACCTCTTGATATTCGGTATATTAAAAGTAGTTCACTCCTTTGCGAAATACGTAGCAATAATATTTCTGTGATTATACACGTTATGAATTTGCATTGTAAAAATTCACTACTAGTAGATCAACTGAATCTCGTTATGGAAAAGAAAATATGCCATAATGGCAACAATTATTCAAAAACAAATTGGAAAAACTGAATATATCTTTTATAGGAGTACCACATGAAAAAATATAGAGCCGGAGTAATAGGATTAGGTTGGATGGGGATGCTATACGATCTTGCTCAAAGAATAG
>VFGY01000054.1 GCA_009392195.1 SAR202 cluster bacterium
CTGCTACAACAATGCCAAAATTTTCGTGATGAGAAAGTAACACGAACAAATCAGCGTTCTCGAAAATATTGTTTTTGTCCTGCTGTCCAACATTACCGATCATAGATATCACATCATCTAATCCTTTTTTTTGTATAAGCTTATGTAATTTAAGCTCATATTCTGGCGTACCTGCCCCACCAATTATCAATTTAAAGTCTTGCCTGGTTCGGTAAAGAATATTTACTGTTTCAATCAATATCTCTATTCCTTTTATTGGGTCCAAACGGGATAAAAACAATATTGTCTTTAAATTGTCTGACACATCTATATTGTCATAGTTTTTTGAAATAATATTTGGTTTTGGAATACCAACACCTAAAGGTATAACCGTACCTTTAGTTGATATTGACCACTTAGAAGATAAGTCTCTCTCATATTGACTGGTGTAATGAATTCCTGCAGCATTATCCAGATCATATTTACCAATCATTTTCATATAAGTATTTTTTTTAATTTTGCTGAAAAGTGAAGCGATTGTATGTTCATATTTTTTTTCAACATTTGTTGAATCTAACATCCCTAAAGGCCTAACTACATATGGAACTTTGAGCTTTCTACACCAATAAGAAGCGATTGTTGTAGGCCATAAATATACAGAGTGTATATGTACAATATCGAAATTCCGCAATTCATTTTTCAATGCGGCACTTAGCGCAAATGAAAAATAATACCATCTTGGAAATTGAACCTTAAAATAGGTGACATCTATTCCTTGCATTGACACAGGTGTAGATGTTTGAATTGGTATTACTCCCTTACCATCCTTGTTGGTTGTAAAAACTTCTACGTGATGGCCTCGCTTGGCTAATGCTTTCGTAAGACCTAAAGAAGCAATAATAGGCCCCCCATATTGCCATGCAGGCGCGAAACTAGGTATCACATGAAGAATTTTCATTCAATCACATAGTTGCCCATAACCAAAATATCCATATTAGTTCGTTTAAATGTTGAAAGTGCTTGTTTTGGTGTGTCAACTATAGGTTCACTTTCATTGAAAGAAGTGTTAATCAATACAGGTACACCTGTTTGATTTTCAAATTGTTTGATTAAGTTCCAATACAAAGGATTCGTTGACTTATCTACCGTTTGAATCCTAGCTGAACCATCTACATGTATAGGCGCCGGGATATGTTTGATTTTCTCTTGCTTTGCATTGTATGTAATAAGCATAAAAGGTGAATTAGGGTTATCTTCAAACCAATCTTGAGATTTTTCTTTTAAAACAGATGGCGCAAAAGGTCTAAATGTCTCTCTGTTTTTTATTTTTTCATTTAATATTTCTTTCATGTTTTTTTGTCTAGGATCCGCTAATATGCTTCGATTACCTAAAGCCCTAGGGCCCCATTCAGATTTACCTTGATACCATGCAACAATTTTGCCTTCAGCTAACTTTGAAGCTATATAATCCGCTAAGTCGCTTTCATCTTTAATAGAAAAGGCTGCACCTGATGCCCGTAATTCATCTTTGATGTGATCATTTGAATATTGCGGGCCCCAATAACTATGGTTCATAATAAATTTCCTAGGCTTATCCAATATGTGGTGATATAAAAAAAGCGAGGCTCCAATCGCCAAACCAGCATCTCCTGCCGCCGGCTGGATATACAAATCATCAAATCCTGTTTCAGCTAATATTCGTCCGTTTACTACACAATTAAATGCTACTCCACCAGCGTAGCAAAGGTTTCGTTGACCAGATGAAGTTCTAATACGGCTTAACAATTCCAATACAATTGCTTCTGTCCTATTTTGAAGACTTGATGCAATATCTTTATGATTAGAAGTTACAGGTGAACCTGATTCTCTTGGTGGCCCTAGCGTTTTAACTAATTTGTCTGAAAACATAGGTCCGATATATGGTTCACCGGTTCCAAAAGTCATATCAATCCCTTTCGTATGATGAATGAAATAACTTAGGTCAAGTTTAAAATCAACAGATTTGCCAATTTGAATAATTTGATTAAATATATCTTCATATTTAGGGTTGCCATATGAAGCTAACCCCATAGTTTTATACTCATCTCCATATGCTCTCATACCTAAGTATTGGGTTATAGCAGTATACAAAAACCCAATAGAATGTGGGAAATAAACATAATCTTTAATTGTCAATTTTTTGCCGTCTCCAATCCCCCATACCATACTAGCATGGTCACCCATTCCATCTATCGAAACAACTGCTGCATTTTGCCGTCCCGATACATAAAACGAACTAGACATATGTGCCAAATGATGTTCAACAAATTTAAACTCCGCTTTTATTTCCTTAGCATTCAATCCAAAACATGCAGCTAATTGTTGCTTCAAACTAACAAAATTCTGCAAAGCTTTAATTCTAGATGAACTAGCAACAGGAAGTCTGGCTGCCCAAATCAACTTCCTTAATATATGGGCACTAGATTTCCTTGGTATTGCAACATAATCGATTTCTCGTAAGTCAATACCAGCTTGACTTAAACACCATCGAATTGAATTACTTGGAAACCCACCTGAATGTTTAAACCGGTTAAATCTCTCTTCTTCAACAGCTGCTATCAACTCACCATCACGAAAAATTGCTGCTGAAGCATCTCCATGAAAACAATTTAACCCTAAAATTATCATGTTCTATTTCTCTATTAATTGAGTTTTAAAATATTCAAGAGTATTTTTTATTCCGGTAACATAATCAATTTTGGGATGCCATCCCAATAAACTCTGGGCCAAACCAATGTCAGGTCTTCTAACTTTAGGATCATGAGTTGGCAGAGGTTTAAATACGATTTCACTTTTGCTATCTGTTATATCTTTTATACTTTTAGCAATATCTAACACAGTCATTTCTA
>VFGY01000055.1 GCA_009392195.1 SAR202 cluster bacterium
TGCATGGGTAAGAACGGTTTCTTTTATGTTACCTTTCATACCAATCTTGGTATCTATCATAGGCATTTATACTTTATTTAAAGACAAATTATGTTTTAGAATATGAAACGTTGTTCTATCTGCTCATATTCAAAAATATTGAATTATAACCAAGTGGAAACAATTATATTTAATACAAAAAAAATAGCTTAAATATGATTAATTTAATCAAGTTGCTAGCAGTTACAGCAATTCTATTTCTAATATTCATAATTGCCACAGATTTATCAGCAGCTACATCGGAGACTGCAAATATTGAGTTGACTACGTCACCTATTTATAGTGGTAGTGCTGTAATTAATCCTGATACTAACTATTCTCCTGTATCTGGAGATAAAATCGTTGACCAAGGTGCTTTGGGCCAATATACACCGAACAATTATCTCCAGTTCGATGCATTTGATTTTCACGGGAACTATCAAGGTAACTATGCTCAGGAATTAACTCCAATACCTGACCCTACAGACACGGTTTCTCTTCCAAGTAATTTCCCAGTACTTGGAAACGTTTTTACCCTCGAGGTTCAAGTCTATTCTGCTGCTCACGATATTTTAGGTCACCGGACAATTATTGGTAATGATGCAAATCCCAGTGGAAGGGAAAAAGACAGGCCACCAACTATCACATTTAATAAGGTAAATGGCGTAAACCAAATCAGGTATGGTTTTGGTGTTGGGCCAGATCAAAAAGGTAAAAGGAGAATTATTGAATCGGTTGTAACTGACAATCAGTGGTATCACATAGCTTTTACTTTTGACGGTACAACTACAAAACTCTACGTTGATGGTATTGAGGTCGATAGTTCTGATTTTGCATCCGGACTAACACCTCATCCCGTTCCCATTTCAATTATTGGAAGAAAATTCTTAGGGAAAATTGATGAAGTTCGAATTTGGAATATCGCTAGAACACAAGGAGATATTCAATCAACCCTGTCTACTACATTGCTCGGCAATGAACCTGGTTTGGTTGCATATTACCCAATGAATGTCAATCAAGACTGGGAGTTAATAGATCAAGGGCCAAATAACTATAATGCCGCCATTACGAATGTTGAAATATTGCAAAGGTATTCATCAACAAATTGTCCTAACCCAAATGGCACATTTGCGTGCCCGTATTTAACAATAAACGGTGCGTTAGATAACTCTCAAGGTGGAGATACCATCTTTATCAAAAACGGCCGGTATTCTGAGGTGCTTTTTAAAGAGTTATTGAATCAATCATACGAAACAGAGGGGCCGAAATTAACTCTCAAGGGTGAGAGCCAAAACGTAATTCTGGATGGAACCGTGCCATTAACAACAACCTGGCAATTAGTAGATGGGAAATATGAATCTTCTGTTGATATGAACCAACTGTCAAATGCTGCTGGAGCAAAAGTTGAAGATATTTACGGCTTATGGATAGATGATAGATATATGATCCCTGCAATGCCTGTTAATTTCACTAACCCCACAGATATTACAACAGGTACCCAGAATAACCCTGAAATTGGGACGGTTTTTGACAAAAATATTACTGCCCCGTATGAATATGCTGGCATGGTTCAAGATACGTATATTGTTGGTGATATTAATAACTTGGATGCGGCTGAAGAGTGGTCATTTGATAAGGTAAACAATAAGTTATATTTGATTCCCGGTCAAAAAATTCCAAATACAACAAATGTAAGAGTAAGAGTTCGCACACAACTTCTTAGTTTCCAGTTTTCTGATAATTTGGAATTTAAAAATTTGCATTTTTTTGCGGGATCATTCAGCTTTCACAAAGGAAGTTTCATACTTTTGGAAGACTCGAAGTTTTCTCATAGTTGGGAAGTAGGAATGAATTATTTAAAGCCAGGTTATTTTGATTTTGGCGTGGGTAGGACAAACTTAATTAAAGGGGGCACAAACAACACTGTAAGAAATTCAATCTTCCAATATATAAATGATGCTTTTGCTCTTAAATTCGCGAATTCAATGTATCCCTTGGCTGAGAACGTTTTATTCCAATATAATGACTGGTTTAAAAATACAGTATGGGCTCCCGGGGCAACACAAAATTTTAAGGGAGGCAATAAGTGGCATGACGATACAAGTGTTGTTGGTGGAAGCACTTTTCGCTATATAACTATGGATCAAAATCATACTGGTGGACTTCAACCAGGATTAAACTCACTGGTTGAGTATGCCAGAATACAGAACCAATATATCAATATCGATGGGAGTGGAATTCAGAGAACCAGAGGCAATGCAACGAATTCAACGACTAGATATAGTTGGCTTTTAGATACCAATCGTAATGGAATGAGGCTTGATAGCAGTTGCGGTGGTACTGATGCTGTTATTCATAATGTGGTATCGGCAGGAAACAAAAGGGGCTTTAGGTTAAAAGGCGACAGACACAGAGCGTTCCATTTACTTGGCTATGACACCAATCAAAACGACATTTCTATGCCTAGAAATAAATATTGCGGAGATGACCCTGTAAATGACAATTCTGAAACTATGGCAGGTAATCTGAATTCCCGCCTCCTGAATTCAGTTGCTGAAAAAAATTTATCAGCGCATATGCCAGACGCTGGCGACCCAAATATCACTCTAGGGAACACCGAGTTGATTGCGGAGAATACAAGTAACGAATTTCTGCTTAATCAATCTGGTATTTGGTACGGAAGAGCATTGGATGAAGATAAAATAGCCCCTTTTACCTATCCGCATTTTGAACTGCAGGATCCGTGGGTTGAAAACCGCGAAAGGTCCGATACATCCTTGCAATCACAGTTTGGATTAAATCCTTTTATAAATGGTGTCCAAGGTTTTGATTTTAGACCAAGAAAAGGATCACCTTTATTGGATGGAGGAGTCGTAATTCCAGGTATTAATGATGGGCAGGATATTGATCCATCCCAAGCCCCTAATCACCCACCATCATATATTGGACAACATAGAGCATTTGTAGGTGATGCTCCCGATATAGGTGCTTACGAATATGGAGATTCTGTTTACTGGATCCCGGGATTTCGGTACTATTACCCTACTGTACCTATCCCTTCGGATGGAGCTGTGGATGTACCAATGGAATATGGTTTGGCTTTTAATTATCCGTGGAAAACAGATTATTCAAATATTACAGCTCAAGTTACAATAAATGGTCCAGGAGTTAATAAAACCGTTTCATTGAATTATCCAAATAATGTTGTTTTTGAAACGTTTTTGCCAGGTCAGACTTATACTTGGTCAGTTAAAGTTGGTGATGTTAGTAGTCAAATATGGAGTTTTACAGTAGCCAATAAAATACATCCGTTAAATGATAGATCTGTTAACATTAACGTCGATGATGAAAAACTCATTCCAAATCATAACAAAAGCCTGAATTTGTCGGACGGGGTTTTGTCTTTCATGCGATTCGATATTCCATCTTCTATTAATTCTGACTATCAGGTTTTTCTAAACTTAACCCCAGAAACGGTAACCTCATTAAATGGCCAAATCATGCTCTATAAATATAATTATCAGGGTTGGGGAGAGAATCTGGATACAAACAATATAGGTTTATTAGATCATAGTTTATTAACACTCTTAAAGACCATTTCTACGATTGATCTGTCCTCATCTTTGTCAGTAGAAATTACAGACTATATTGATGCAACCGGAGAAATTTCATTCGCTTTAGGTGTATCAGATCCCGATGATCAACTATCATTTTATAGTAAGGAAAAAATGGTTACTGATGGTGTCGATCTTTATGTAGAACCGGGCG
>VFGY01000056.1 GCA_009392195.1 SAR202 cluster bacterium
CTAACGTGATCCAAGGTCATTATGTTAACTCCAAATAGGAAATACTGTCATTGTAACACTATTGAAGATAGAAACTTTATTGCAAATAAAATAACCTATTCACATTCAAGAATATTTCAGTTAAGATTTTTTGGGTTCAATTCAAAAAATGAAGATAAACAAAATACAGTAGTATGTCGCTAAAACTCATAAATGATTCCTTCTTGATTCGTATAATCACACAATATCGATATGGGTATACTAAAATCTTTACTTGGTCATTAGGATTTTTGTTTCTTTTAATTATTGGACCAATGGCATGCGGCGATCAATCTAAAAATGATCTTTCAAATGAAACTACTGCAGCTACAAAGCCGGTAGATGCAACCAAACCAGAGGCAAACAAAAATCCAACATCAAATCAACCCTCTAGCGACAAACCAACTACCGTGCCAACTGCTACACCAACTACCGTGCCAACTGCTACACCAACTACCGTGCCAACTGCTGCACCAACAACTGTGACGACCCCTATACCGACTGCAACAGCTAAACCCACCAGTGCTATTGTATCTAACCCTACTCCTACTAGACGAGAGCTAGGCATTGAGGTTGATATTAATTGCAATATAGATGAGTTACAAGCAAAAATGTTTGTTGCTTCAAGTCTACCTAGTGGAGCCGTTGATGCGGTACAAGAATGGGTTTGTATATCTGCTCAGGTATTCTTCGATAGACCCAACGTTAATTGGGAAATGGCAGGTCCCATCTATGTTGTAATGGTGGACAGAAATAATTTGAACAGCACACTAGAAGTGGAAAAGCATTTTTGCTCTTACATAGTAGAAAATCACGATAAAGGGGGAATAAGAAATCATGCCTGTAATCCCAAGGTGATCCCAGCTGATAGAGGTTGTGAATTTGGCAGGTGCCTCGTTGTTGACGAACAAGGTAACGTTCATGGATCATCCATATCGAGTAGTCGTCAAGAAGATGGATTTCATCTGTTTATAAGTAGTAGCCATGACTGGCCTCAACACCACCATGGATATAAAACCACAACTTTACACGAAATGTTTCATATTTTTCAAATTTCCAATATCTCAGATAATGGATACTCCTATGAAGAAGTTAATAAATTTCTAGGGATACGATCAGGAGACAATCAAGAAATAGACGTTCCTTGGTGGATGGAAGGAACTGCGACTTATTTAGCTGACCTACACTATTCATTACAAACAAACGACCCAGATTGGCTTATTGGAGAGGCAACTCGAAATTTGTGGACTGACTATGACGACAGCGGACGAGGAACCATAATTAATCGTTATCTGGAGTCTGGCAAAAAATTATACAATATTGGATACGATTCAGATCGCAGAATTGCCTATTCAGTCGGTTTTTGGTTTGTAGCCTACATAATAAACCAAGTTGGGGAAGATAAAATATATGATTTCTATGCCGAACTTGAAAAACATGGTTTTGAAAAGTCATTTGAAATACATTTTGGTAAAACTTACAGAGAATATATAGATGATTTTGATATTTTCTTATCAAAATCACGGTCGGAAATTTTGTCTATATTACCCGATGCTACGCCAAGTCTCACACTTATTACCGACAAATCGAATATTGTCGAGGAAATATCGTATATAAACTGTGGTGAATTTATAAAACCTGACGGATCGTTAAACACATTCCCTGATGGAGGGCTTAATAACTCTGGCGATCCTTCTCGAATGTATATCTGCTCTAATGAAGATGGCACTGTCAGTGATGTATTTCAGCGACAATTTGAATCAGCAATAAAAATATCCATCAAAATAGACAGAGTCAATTATATAGGTTGTGATGACATAAAAAATGCTGATGGCTCAATCAATACATTTCCCGGAGATCGTTTGAATAACTCATTAGACTCTTCAAATATGTATGTTTGCGCCAATGAAGATAAAACTGTTAATTCTATTTATCAAGAACAAATTGATAAAGGAGCATCATTAACAGAAGTGTTAGGCACATATGAATCAAATGACAGTTACACAGAACTTACAAATCTAGAATACGACGAAAACCGCTTATGCGGTGGTCCAAATTGTCTGAAGTGCTATGCATGTGAAGCGTGTCTACAAAATAACGACTGTTTTTCAGGAATTTGCGAGGACGGGAAATGCAAACCCAACAACCCTGGCACCAAAATTCTTATAGGCAATTCGATACCATACACAGTTCACGAAACCTTCGGATTCCCTCAAAGAACTAAAAACGCCCATGAAAAAGCCTTTCTTATGTTTGGCGAGGAATTTTACCGCCTAGAACCAGTGGTACTCTTTTACGTCAATGGATACGACATCTCCTTAGGTGACGTTGAGCCAACCGAACCCATTCCTGGCACAAACCAAAAGTCCTACGAGGAGGTAGCACAAATATGGTGTGACTATATTTTGTGTGACGACGTATCAGCCGTCGAACAGTCATTTCGAGATGGGGGCAAGAATGGTGGTGGATGGGGTGTAACTAGCCGAGGCGATGCCGGCCATGAAGGAGAGCCAATATGGATTTACATAGAAACCCCTTACTATCTGGAGGAACACGGAGAGGCTGGACCTGCTGAAGGCGCAGTTCACGAATATATTCATCTACTCCATGGTGCCTTTGGAGTGCCATCCTGCTCCTCTTTTTCAAACAACTCATACGACCCTAAATGTGCCGGACCTGATTGGTGGTCAGAAGGTCAAGCGGATTTTATCGGTGCTGTTTATCCTTACCTTCGTAAAGACCAAGGTATTGCCTCTAATTTTGATGCCTCAGGAATAAATCAACGCTTCGAACAAAAATGCAGTGAATACGTACAATCAGGAGCATATGCTAGGGGTGCACGAATTTCACATGTAGAAACCGAGGCCAATCCTGGCAATTGGTTCTTTACTACCCGAATCACAGACAGTCCTTTGGAAGCATTAGCAGCTTGGAGGGCCAACAGCTTGCCCGAAGTCGACGACAATGGTTATTCCACACATGTATACTCAGGAGGCGCATGCGCTGTTTATTTCCTTTTGGATGAATTCATTGATGAAACCACCGTCCAATACCTAGTAGATTTCTTACCCATGGTTGTAGAGGAAGATAGCTGGTTTTTAGCCTTTCTAAAATGGAGTGGCTATGAAAGCATGGAAGCCTTTTACACTGAATTTGATACATTTCTCCAATCCAATTACGAAGCAGCTGGACCATTAAAGGCAAAAGAATTACTGGCACGATGTGATCCTTAACTCAATTTCTATATAGCAGATAATGGGATATGAAGGATTTAGTTCAAACTGTTAAGAAAATAGACCTATCTTTCAAATTTATCGTTCACATCTAGGAACTTTTTAGATAATATGCAAAAGCTATAAAGTATTAAGTGACAATAATCAGGATTAGACGAACACCCTGTAAAATTTATGAAGGATTTTTTATGCGTATCATCAATCATTATCACTATGATGGCTCCAAATTCTTTACTTGGAATCACTTATTTTCAGTATTTTTATTCCTTTCAATTATTGGACTAATTGCATGTAGTGATCAATCTAAAGATGATATTTCAAGTGAAACTCCTGCAACTACAGAACCGATGACTACAACCAAACCCGAGACAAGCCAAAATCCACCATCAAATCAGTCCACTATCGCCAAACAAACTCCTATTCCAACTCCTATTCCAACTCCTATAGCTACTCCTCTACCGACTGCAAAAGCTAAACCTACTACAGTACCAACTAGTGTACCCACTGCTATATCTAAAACCATTTCAAAACCTGATTCCATCGAAATTCCTAACATCGTTTTGAGGGTTGTGAGGGTAACTCCAGATTGGATGCCTTTCAGAGATACCGGTGGATGGACTTCGGCCGTCCGAGTGAAGGAAAGTGAGGTTCTTAAGAACCTTGAAGTCGCTATTTGGGAAGAAACTTCTTCAGTACACCTTTATGCATTCCCCAACGATTATAATCCGGGTTATGGGTATAATCCCCGTCGAACAGACCAGCAAAGCATTGCTTATAGAGAACAATTCCTTATAGAGAAATATGTAGAGATGCCACCAAGTGATAGCCCAGAAAGAAGTACTTTTCTGAAATCAACATTTAAAGATATAAGCTCTTACTTGGTAGACCAGTACCCAAATTCAGACCATCATCTAATTTATAGTGGTCATGGTGGACCTGGAGGAGCTCTCTTTGGAGGCCAATTATATAAACAGGATGCCTATAGTGTATTGCAATTCTGGAGCCAGTCATTAGGAAAGAAGCTTGGAGTCATTGACATGGGAGGCCCCTGTACAAAAGGAAGTTTCACTGATCTAGAAAATTTCTGTGAATTCACAGAATATTACATTGCATCTGATATGCCAAACGGAGGATATCAGATGGATGATTGGACCGAAGAGAAACATTTGTCAACAGACCCAATAACTCAATACCATGATTTATTCCGCTCGCACAATAGTTTAGAAAGTGTACTGAAAGCCCGTATTGATTTAAAGAGAATAAGATATGAATATTCAAAAAACAACATGATATCCAACCAGGTTGCCCAAGCAAATTACCTGTATTCTTGTTCAACATTTAGTGCTTTTCAGGAAAAATTCAAAAATTTCATTGCAACTATAAGTGTTGATTATCAAATTGAAGACGATGTATATCACTATATGATTTCCAATAACGCTTCTTCGGATCTCAAAAATTTATTTGATTCGGTTTTTGTTCATAAAGCGGACAATCGAGATTTCTTCGACTGGACCAATGCAACAAATTATGTGGCCAATAAATACCTTAACGGGATGCTGATGCCATTACCAAATTCTGTGCCGATTTCAACTCCTAAACCGAAGTCTACACCTACACCTACTCCTACCATCACTGCTAAAGAAAAGTTAATCAGCATCGGATACAACGTGCCGATAGTGGGATCCGTAGATGAGGCAAGGCAAGAATATGTGGCTAGTTTAGACATACCTGAAAAATATAGGCAGAGATTTATCGAGGTCCAGGAGAATTTAAACAGTGTGTTGGGTGGATACCCTAATTACATATATATTGCCTATAATCCAAATGGAACAGAAGAGGATGCAAAACCAGTCTTTGAGCGAATGGCACAGCTCTACCCCATCGACAACAATGGCAAGCCCTTCAAAGATTGGACAATAGCCGAATTAATTAACCGACAATCCTGCCTAGGTGGCGCGGACCCAGGGAGAGGCGATCCTTCAAAAACAAACCCCTATAGCGTTTGCCTTGAAGATTTAGATTTCATCCAAACCCCGTGGGGTGAAGAGATAGAACATCCGTATAGAAGTGACATCAAAATGATTCTCCATTTAGGCCACGAATATTTCCATCACTACCAAAGAGTCCATGCTTTAGATAGAGGACTAGACTACCAAACTGACAGAAATAATCCTGAAACAACGGTACAGGCTCCAACCTGGTGGATCGAAGGTGCAGCTGTGGCATTCCAAAATGCGTGGTACAGAGAGAATTGGCAGTCTTTATCATTATTAAAGGACCTTACACCAAATCAAGCACTATCTACTAATATAGCCACAGTAGCTGATGCTAGGGTATACAAGGAAGCTAGAAGTAATATGATGGGTAATGGAAATTCAGAAAAATGTACCCCCGACTGGTATATGTCCAGCCTAGACGAAACATATGATACCTATACTGGATGTAACGCAACATTTATGGCTGCAGCATACCTAGCTTATATAACCTCCTATAAGACTGTATGGATTGATATACCTCAAGATTATTACGACTTAGGCTTTTGGGGTTCCTTCGAAAAACATGTGGGTATGACCAAACAAGAATTTTACGATTCCTATAATCAATTCTTGCGAACAGGCGACCCAGATGATGAACCCCCTGAAGGGTGGGCTCCGCCAGCGAATTACATATCGGAACATGCCGATTTCCTGAAGATAGTGCCTGAGTCTGACTAAAGGTAAAGTATTTTGAACAAACGGTGTAGATTTATATTTTCTATTTGATTAAAAGTTAGTACTCAAGTTGTTTTTAAATATATTTCATCCCATATCACAATATACTAGATACCCAAATAAACAAATCTGTGATTGGATAACAATAGATACAAATTCACATCTAAATCGCGTAATTAATAGTCCTTCTTAGAATCCAAGCAACTATAAATATTATTGTAGCGGTTAAAGCCATTGAGGGCCCAGAAGGAAAATCTAAATAATACGATAAATATAATCCACTCACTGCAGCAATAATCCCAAAAACACTGCCTATTAGCATGGCACCAGAAAAGTTTTTCATAATTAATTTAGCTGCTGCTGCAGGAGTAAGCAGCATGCTTAAAACCAATATTATTCCAACTGATTGTAATGAAGCGATAATAGCCAAAGACAAAACTACCAAAAAAATATTATCTAAGAGTTTTACCCTTAAACCAGATACTTTAGCTCCAATAGGGTCAAACGAGACGAACAAAAACTGTTTAAAAAGCATCAATGATGTGATTAAAACAATTACAGACAAAATCAAAGTAATTAAAACATCAGAAAGAGAAACTCCTAAAATTTGTCCTAATAGTAAATCTTCAACGGTGTAAGTAATTTGTTTAAATATTGATAATAAAATAAACCCTAAAGCAAAGAATGAAGAAAAAATGATTCCAATTGCAGTATCTTCTCCAATTTTTGATCTGCTTATCAGATATCCAATCAGTAAAGCAATAAATATTGCCGCAGGAATAGCAGCTATAAGAACACTTACACCTATCAACAATCCCAAAACAAGTGCCGGTAAACTAGCATGAGCAATAGCATCACCCATAAACCCTAAATTCCGATTGATGACATATGCCCCCAACAGCGGCAACATCAATCCAACTGAAATGGCAACAATTAAGGATCTAACCATAAAGCCATAAGAAAATGGTTCATATATATATTCAATCCCCATAATTATGTCCATGTTGTCCCAAGGTATGGTTTTTAAACATTGAACTATGGGACCCATACAATTCCACTAAAACATCTTGAGTCAAAACTTTCAATGGATCACCAAAAGCACAACAATGTCTATTCAGGCATAAAACTTCATCAAACCTTTCACCAATTGTGTTCAAATCATGAGTCGCCATTAAAATCGTCTTGCCATCATTTTTTAGGTTCCTCAAGACATCTAACAATTTTTCTTGAGACCCAATATCTACGCCACTAAAAGCCTCATCCAGCAATAAAATTTCTGAACCCTGGGCCAGAGTTCTAGCTAAAAATACTCTTTGCCTTTGCCCTCCAGACATTTCTTCCACTCGATCATCAATCCTGTTTATCAATCCTACTTTGGTTAACGATTCCTCGATTATTTGTTTGTCTTTTTTAGATGAAAAAGGCGAAAAGGAAGAATTTTTGGTAACCCCCATTTGAACAACTTGTCTTGCAGTTACAGGAAATTTCCAATTCAATTCTTCCTTTTGAGGCACATACCCAATCATTCCAGTAGCTTGATTAGGGTTCAGTCCTTTTATTTTCATTGAACCATGAGTAATTGGAACTAAACCCAATATAGTATTAAATAAAGTTGTTTTTCCACCCCCATTGGGACCTACAACACCAACTAAAGTTCCTTCTTTAATTGAGAATGTGACATCATCTAAAACCACTTCGTTTCCAAGTTCAACGCAACATCCATCAGTAACTATTTGACAAACATTATTAGAAGGCTTTTGTAACATAATCTTTAATTATACAAGAACTCACTTATTTATTTATCCTTTAAGTTTTCCACAATTAAATTCACATTAGTTGAAAGAAAATCAATGTAAGACTGATTTTCTTTCAAAGTTTCTACCCATAACCCTGAAACCAAACTTGCGTTAGTTTCTTTAGCAATAATTTCTGCAGATTTAGATGGGCTTTCAGACTCTAAAAATATCACTTTTATGTTATGTTCTTTAATTTCTTCAATCACTTCAACCAATTGCTTAGGCGTCACGCCATCTTCGGTAGTTACACTTGGAATAACAGTAGTTAAAACTTCCAATCCATACCTGTTTTCTAAATAACCTAAAGATTCATGAGTAGTAACAATTTTTCTGTTCTGAGATGGAACTGTTTGAATCAAAGTTTCTATTTGTTTATCTAAATCTTTTAACTGTGCCACATAACTATTGGCTGATAATTCATAAGAATTTTTATTTTCTGGGTCTAACTTTATCAATTCTTCTTTAATTTCATCGACCGCTAAAGCAACTCTGTTAGGATCAAACCAGAAATGAGGATCAAATACACCATGATCGTGGCCTGCATGCTCATCATGGTCATCGTGTTTATCTTCGTCATCATGCTCATCATGGTCATC
>VFGY01000057.1 GCA_009392195.1 SAR202 cluster bacterium
TGACCTTGGGTTGATAACGTTGGTAAATACGCAAGATGGTCCACAAAACACATGGTCTTCCAATTTTACACCTTCATATACTGAGACATTGTTTTGGATTTTTACGTTATTACCAATTTGAACTGTGGAAGCGACAAATACGTTTTGACCTATTGAACAATTGGAACCTATGTTTGAATTTGACATTATATGTGAGTAGTGCCATATTTTAGTTCCTTTCCCTATTTTAACTGGAGAGTCTATTGTCGAAGTTGGATGAGAGTAAAAATTAGAATTGCTGTCATTGCTAGACAATTTCTGGCTCCTGTATTTTCATGGGAACTCCATGTTTGGTAACTGAATTCTGTGCAGTAGCTAATACCTGTATCACTTTTAATCCACTTTCCCCATCTGTTAATGGTTTTTTTCTTGTTTTAATCGCTTCAACAAAAGCTTCACATTCTATTTTGAGAGGTTCTTTGTTTTGGTAAGATATATCACTGACATTGCCGCTAATAGGGGTCAAGCTATTGTTTTTTATTTGAATATGCTGATCATAAAGAGATAGATTTTTGCTGACGTCATCAAAGGTTATCATTTTTTGTGAACCTATCACTACTAATCTATGTTCTTTAAAAGGATGAAGCCAAGAAACATGTATATGTCCTTTAATTTTATTTTTGAAAGACAAATTGGTTAATGTAACGTCAGGTACAGATGGAGTTAGATATTCTGCTCCAGTAGCACTGACTGATATGGGCATTTCACCAATAATCCTTAGCATAATTGCTATATCATGCGGGGCAAAACTCCATAATATATTTTCTTCTTTTCTTACTCTTCCAAAATTCAGCCTGTTTGAGTAAACATAATGCAAGTCGCCTATATCCCCTTTAGAAATGATTTGTTGTATTTTTATAATTGCAGGATGATATTCAAGGACATGGCCGACCATTAAGATACGGTTATGTTCATTCGCATATTTGACAAGACTGTAACCGTCGTCAATGTTTAATGATAATGGTTTTTCTACCAATACATCTTTACCAGCTTGCAAAAATTCCAAAGCGAGTTTGTGGTGTGTAATTGCAGGAGTTGCTATTACTACTCCGTTGATATTTTTATCGTTTAATACATCCTTATAATTGGATGTTGTTTTTACGGAGCTTGATATTTCTCTTGTTTTATCCAAAGAAGAAGCACTTTGGTCGCAAACTAATTCTAATATGCCGAGTTCATTGAAGTTTCTTACTAAATTTATACCCCAATATCCACTTCCTATCACAGCTATTTTTATGTTTTGAGCGATGGGATTCATTTGGTTTTTATTGACTGCAAATTTATATATTTATGGTACAGTCCTTTGTGTGTCATAAGCTCATCATGAGTGCCAACCTCGGCTATAGCACCTGAATCTATCACAATAATTTTATCCGAACCTTTAATTGTTGAAAGTCTATGGGCTATTGCTATTACTGTTCTGTCAATACTTAAATTATCAATCGCATCTTGAACAAGTTTTTCTGATTCGGCATCTAAAGAACTAGTGGCCTCGTCTAAAATTAGTATTTGAGGATTGTATAATATGGTTCTTGCAATAGAAATACGCTGAGATTCTCCGCCAGATAGTCGTACTCCCTGATCTCCAACTATAGTTTGGTAACTCTCTTTCATATTATTTATGAACTCATGTGCGTTTGCTTTTTTTGCAGCGTCTATTATTTCAGACATATTTGCGCTAGGTTTTGCAAATCTAATGTTATTTTCAATAGTATCATTGAAAATAAATGTATTTTGACTGACCATTCCAACATTTGCGCGCCAGTGATAAATGTTAATATTTCGAATATCCTTTTTATCTGCGGTTATTTTGCCTTTAGTTGGTTCATATAATCTTAACAACAAATTAACCAAAGTTGATTTCCCACTACCAGATGGGCCAACTATTGCTGTAATTGTACCTTTTTCTATTTCTAGATTTATATCTTTTAGTATAGGAGTAGCATTTTCTTCGTATTGGAAACAAACATCTCTTATATCAATTTTATCTATCTTTAAAGGAGCCTCATTTCCAAATATGTAACGTTTTTTATCTTTTCGGTCGAAGAAATATTTTAACGCTGTCATAGATGGTATTTGACCTGCTATCGCAATTCTTTGTGTGTTCAATGTCTGTAAGGGGCCTATTAGTCTCAACATAACAAATAAATAGGTTAATATTATTCCTAAAATGAATTCTTGTTGATTTGAAAATATAATAGTTGCTAAAACAAGTAGTATCACTACGCTTGATAAATTAGAAATTTGGAATAATGGCGATGAATAAGCTCTTAGTTTAGAAGCCTTATACACAAGATTGTTTACATTATTTGTGCCTTCTTGGTATTGGTTGAAAGCATGTTTTTCTTTGGTAAATAATTGTATATGCTTGATAGCGCTTATAGTTTCAAAACCTAATTGATTAAGTTTAACTGCAGCCCTGTTACGTTTCCCTGAAACTTCACTTGTTTTTTTTGTGATATAGCTCATGGCATATGTTGAAATCGCTACAAACAGGGTGGATATAAGCGTTAATTGCCATGAGATTGTTATTAAAGCAAACATATAGACGAAAACCATGATTATTGGATTGATTACTGATGTGACTGAAAGAGCAAGTCTTCCGGTATGTCCTGTGAAGGTGTTTAGAATAGTAAAGTTTTCAGCAACCGGTGTTTTATTAATAAACTTTATTTCAGAATAGAGTAAATCATTTATCACCATCAACCGTAGGTTTTTGTCAACATTAATTTGGATTTTTGCAATAATTATCTGTATCAAGGCGGTTAAAAGATATTTGCAACTTTGCAGTATTAATAAAGAAACAGCTATGAAACGTATTTTATTGTTATCTGTAAATCCACTGAAAAATGTATTAAGAAAATCTATTGGCATATTTAACTGTGAATCGTTATCGGTTGGGTTTAAGCTATTCAGTAATGGGAAAATAAGTCCTATACTTAGTAGCTCGAATACTGCTGCAACCAAAGTAACAATTATAACAATCGTCAATTTAAGCCACTCAGGCTTTATGGTTTTCAGTAAGAATTTGACAGCTTCCTTCTTATTGCCTGTTCCTTTTAAATAATTTGTGTCGGTCATAAAATCTTTACCAGCCAAACTAAATCACCTCATAAATCCCGCGGCGAATTAATACATGAAATAAGATATGTTTATAATGGGAACTGTTCAATGGTTGACCGATATAATACATTTTTGTACTGGGGAACCGTCAGTTACAGAACAAATGTCTTTTTTGGAATCGAATTTAGTGCTAGGGTTCTTTCTTAATTCTGATAGATCTCCAATTTTCAAAAAACTATCAGTTTCCGGAAGAGTAATTCCAGATTCATTAATTTTTTCTTCAATACTTATTGAATTCTTAGGTTCCAATTTATTCCGTGCCGTCGTATAACTTATTTTTAGAAGTGTAAATTATTATAGGATGTTGCTTGTGTAGTCGGAAATAATGGAAGTCAGTTGTTAAAAAATAGAAGTTGCAATCCTCTATTTAACGGTTGAAAATAGACCTAAATATTCTAAATGGATTTTTGGATGATTTTGATTCAGGATTGGTGTCTTCTAGAGAATACTTATAATTGTAGTAATAATAGTTATAGTAATAGCCATAGTTATATCCATAACCATAGCCGAATTTTGGTTTCTTTAATTTATTCATGATTACACCGGCAATTTCTACTCCACTATTATTAAGAGTTTCAACAGTAGCGCCAAAAGATGAGGTTTTGGTTGTAAATGAATCAACAACTAATATAGCCATGTCGACTACTGTTGAGATTATTGGTGTATCTGCAACCATCAAAACTGGAGGGCAGTCCACTAATATAATGTCGTAAATATCTTTTGCTTTTTCTATTCCATCTTTCATTCTAGGTGAATCGAGTAGCTCGGATGGGTTGGGTGGTATCGGTCCACTCGTGATAACATCTACTCCACTTACTCCGCTAGTTTGTGTTACTGCACCAAGCGTTTCTGTATTATCTGAAAGATAATTGCTTAATCCAGTGTCCCTAGTAATGTTTTTAAATCGCCTATGTAAGGTGGGTCTTCTTAGGTCACCGTCAACTATAAGCACCTTTTTACCGGTTTGTGCGATTGCTACGGCTAGATTGGATATCAGTGTGCTTTTACCATCTCCTGGACCAGGTGATGAAGTTAAATATACTCTAGATTCGGATTTTGTTGCCGCAAATTGCAAGTTTGTTCTTATTTGTTTAAAGGCTTCTGCAAAACTCGATTTCGGAGATGTATCCACAATTAAATCATTTTCATTAACTTCTTTTGATGACCATTCAAATACCATTCCTAGCACAGATACTCCGAATTTAGTACGTATGTCGTCTGGGTTTCTTACTGTATCCCTCAAATTAGAAATAAGGAATGTTAATCCAAGTGCAAGTGCCAATCCTATCATTATGCCAAATGTTATATTTTGCTGGACATCTGGTGAAATTGGTGTTGTCGGCGTCGATACCGGCTCAAGTAAATAAAGACTGTCAAGAGCAGTAAATTGGGCATTAACTAAACTTTGTACATCGGACAAGCCTTGAGCTGAAGCTGCTGCTTGTAACCTAGCTATCTCTGTTAAACGTCTTTCAATCACATAGTCAATAAAATTTAGAGATATCGCATTCGCTACCTCTCCTACTAGCACCCTATCAGAGTCTCTGACATAGATTTCGATTAAAGGTGGGTTTTCTTGAGTTCTTGTTTGTACACTACCTAGTCTTTCAAATCCGTTTGTTTCTCTTACTTGATCAAGGAATGGATCTGCGGTAATCAGTTTGGCATAGGTTTTTGATAGTCTAGCACTTAAACTGTAATCACTAATAGAGGTAGACAAACCACTCGAACGTTGCTCAACCAATAACGTAGCTTTTGCTTCGTATAGTTTAGTTTGTTGTTGACTGTAGAAATAAGCTCCGGTTCCGACTATGGTAGGTAGCAATATTATCAGCCACGAATAGGATATAGCTAATCCTATATATTTCTTGAAATCTATCGATTGTTCTTGTTGGTTTTGATTCATTTGTTATTGTCACCAATCTAATATATTATCATTTGTGTATCTAAACGCACAATATTTACAATGGCTTCGATTAATTTATTAATTTAGAACAGCCATGGCGAAAGGTTATCAAAGGTTGACTTATATTGCGGCATCCAAGAAATTAGCAATAACTTCTCTACTTGTCCAATTAGAAGTGGCGATGCTTTTTGACTTCTTGCCCATAGATTTAAGTTTTTCTTTTGATGAACCGAACGCTAATGTTATTGATTTCCGTATACTTTCAGAATCGAATGGGTTTAATCCCCAGCCGTTGATTGAATGCTGTACTGCTTCAGGGTAATTTCCTATTTTTGTTGACGCTAATACTGGTAATCTGGCGTGCATTGCTTCAATCAATGTCAATGGATTGTTATCTTTTACGGAAGGAATAATAAATAAATCTGATTGGTTATATAAAACTGGCATGAGTTTATAATCTATCGGAGCAATGAGTTTTACTTGTGCATTCAATCTTTGTTTAGTAAGAAGTTCTAAAATATCCTTTTTCAAAGGTCCTTCTCCCACAATCATTATTTGCCAACCATTTATCATTTCAGGATTGATATGTTCAAAAAACTCCAAGATTCCTTTTTCGGGTATTAACCTTGCTGGTATTAAAGCGGTTTTTACAGTTTGTGGGAAAACGATTTTGTTTGGATTTTCGAAACAATCAGTCAGATTGTCTGATATTGCATTTAAATCAAATTTAGTTTCGTCAATTATATTAGGGAGGATTAAAGTGTTTTGGGGCGAAAATGCCTTTCCCAATATAAGTTTTATGTATTCTTCACTTCTGAATCCTGGCACAGCCCATTTATCAAATTGTCCTAACACTAATCTTTTAATCGGAAAAGTTCTTGATTGGTTTTTATTAACCGTCTCAGAATTACCTTCCAACCATGCAATTTTGCTCGTTTTAACTTTACTTGAAAATGAACACAATATTGTTGTTAATGAAGCCCAAGGTCCTCCTACTAGCAGATAATCTATGTTGGTTTTTAAGATATGTTTTATCAATCCAGGGTTAGCATGCCATTTATTTCCATATAAATTGGGTCCTATATCTGGCCAGAAGCTATGATTGAAATATATTTTTTGTGAAGAATGTGACCAATCATTTGGACGGTGGGATGTATTATTTGACATGAAATGTACGTGGAATTTCACTCCTCTTGATTTTAATATTTCATCCATGATGTTAAACATATGAATTCTATAAGGACTGGTTATGGTATGAATTACATGAAAAGATTTCATGTTACACTATCTGGGTTGTTTGAATTTATATTAAATTTGGCAATCAACCATTTAATCAAGCGTCCTGATTGTATATCCCATGTTTTATTTT
>VFGY01000058.1 GCA_009392195.1 SAR202 cluster bacterium
TACAATCCAGTTCTATACAATTCATCTAACTATCGTCATTATTATTTAACCTTGGGTGTAAATAGATTTTACAGTTATTGATACGCATATATTTATACTAAAATATATTAATTCGGTTCCAATTCAAATACTTACCCTGGATAGCTGACGATTCTAATCTCTCCCAAGAGTCAATATTTTATTCTCTTAACCCTATCGACGTCTGAAATAAGGAACACAAAAATTATTTTCACATCTTGCTACTTTTAGATCGCCGTTTGTGGAATCGTAATAGCTAATTAAAGGTAGTCCATATGGATCTATAGTTATTGATGGATATTTTCCAACATCACCTTCGCTATCTAGAACATTTGTTGCTATAGATTCGGAACACAGCCTATCTCCACAATGTGCTACTTTCAAATCACCATTGGTTGTATCATAGTAAGCTATAATCCCAAACCCATCTGCCCCTGTTGTAATTGAATTGTGGGATCCAACATCACCAGATTCATCCAAATCAAAATGATTGCCTCTTTCACATAAAACGCCAGTACAAAACTGAACTTCTAAATCTTTATCAAACTCAATCGTATAACTCACAAAAACATATCCGTATTGGTCAATTGTGATAGAGGTATCTTCACCAATTTCTCCTCCAGTATCAAGCAATCGTTTTGTATAAGTGGAACAAAATATATCAGAACAATGCAATGACCTTAATTCAGCTGAATTATTTAAGGAAGAAACCGCATAATAACTTATCACAGGAAATCCATTAACCCCTAAACTAATTGAACTACCTTTGCCCGTATCCCAATCTCGATCGACACTTCTGATTGTGTCTGCCTCACTACACAAAACATTGAGACAATGAGCTACTTTAAGGTCTCCTAAACCAAGATCATAATAACTTATTACCCCTAATCCATCAGATCCAATTGTTATTGATGTGTGACTGCCAACATTACCATTATTATCTATAGTTTGTAGCGTAGCGTTTGTACAGGCAATGTTCGAACAGTGAGCAATTTTTAAATCTTTATTCGTCGCATCATAATAACTTATTAATCCGTATCCATCTTGTCCGATTGCTATTGAAGTGTATTGCCCAACATCACCTTCACTATCAAGAGTTGTTTTAGAAATTTGACTACAAGATTTGTTAAGACAAGTAGCTATTTTAAGATCTTGATTATTAACATCATAATAACTTATTAGTCCAAATCCATTTGAACCAATAGTAATAGAAGTAAATTGACCAACATCTCCTTTCGAATCAATAAATTTTATCTGATTATCTTTTGGTATACTCCTATCAAAAAGATATTCGTAACTACTTTGAGAAGATGATACATCGGATGTTGATTCCACCCCTTGCTCTCCTTTTGGTCCTCGTGGACCGGTGAGACCCTGTTTCCCCTGTAGACCTTCCGCTCCTCTAGGTCCTTCAATTCCTTGCTCTCCTTTAGGACCCTGAGGACCTTGTTCTCCTTGACCTTGCTCGCCCTGAACACCTCTTTCACCCTGAACACCTTGTTGGCCCTGGATACCTTGTTCGCCCTGTTCGCCCTGTTGGCCCTTTTCTCCCCTTGGACCTTGCTCACCTTTAGGACCTTGCTCACCCTGGGCACCTTGTTGGCCCTGGATACCTTGTTCGCCCTGTTGGCCCTGTTCTCCCCTTGGACCTTGGTCGCCTTTAGGTCCTTGCTCACCTTTAGGACCTTGCTCACCCTGAACACCTTGTGGTCCGATTTGTGGAGAACAAGAAAGTAATATTCCCATCAATAACAGCAACCACAGGCACAACTTTAATTGGTTAATTTGGACCAACACATTCATCTTAAATCACCAATAAACATCACAAAAGGATTTTCCACACTTTTAAAAAAAGATTTATTCACAAAGTTACTCCTTGTATTTTGCAGACTGAAATATTTTTGTGATTTGAAATGTTGTGAAACATATTAACATTATTTAAGAAAAATCTGATCATCTAATTTCTAAATAGTTAAACATCTTCTAATCTGACGGGTATCTTATTATTTTCAAACATGCCTGAAGCTAACGCTGCATTTACAGCACAAAATTCTATATTAGGATTATTCCTGTATCCTTCGATATGGAAATTGGCAACAAACCTCAATTCAACAATACCGACTTTGATTTTTCTTCCCCCAAAATTATTAGCCATTAGAACACCCTTGAATATTCATTTTTAATCAATGCATGACCAATCTGTGTCCCATCAATATATCGTTCCCAAAATCTCTTTTTTCATCTCGGACCACAGAATGAATATGATTAGCATCATCTTGAACACAATCATATTCGATCAACATATCACCACCCTGTATACAGTAGTAATGGGGCATACCAAAATGCAATCCACCAGCCCATGCAAAATGAATCGAACCATGACGAGATTCTTCTATATTCCTTAACAAATACCCTGAAATTTTCTTTGAGGTGGTATCAAAATACCATTTAATCAAATCAATGAACATTTTTTGTTGTTTACTAGACATATCCAATATAGATATTCCCACAGGGGCACCAAGAACAATATGCCTTTGGTTAGTAGTCAGAAGATCCCAAGGAGCACTATCTTCAATTAAAGCTTTATTCAGCTGCGAACGATCAAAACTTAAAAGCATATCTCTAGCTAAATCCTCAATTGGATTAAGAATCCTGAGACCTTTATGTACACCTTCTTTAACGTGAGCGGGATTTGCTCCCAAAAATAAAGGAGTAATCCTTATATTATCGTTTACTATCAAACAGTTTAAAGAAATATGATGCCCTTCAAATCTCCAGAAAACCTTATTTTCTTCAGGTAAACCATAAAGACTAAACCAGTACCTTTCATCGCTTCTGATAATAAAATTCTTTCCAGATCTATCTTCAATATCTTTCAAAACCAACTCATGCTTCATTATATTTTCAATAATACCCAATCCTTTTTGACTCAATGCTAGAGAAATTAAATCCCATATTTTTTTAACCGTGTACGTCTGAGCATTTTCAATCGTCAACCCATGTCTTTCTATAGGAATATAGTGCCAAAAATCTCTTAGATTATCTTGGAATTCAAATACAGCAAATCTCTTTTCAATGGAATTCATATTATTCGTCATTTCTTTTAACACGCTTTTCATACGTGTTGTGATGGTAGAGTCTTGAATCATATTAGATGTAGTTCTATTTTCTCTATCATATGAACTTCATACACCAAAACCTATGAGCGCAATAACCATAGTCATACAGGAAAAGGTGTGCACCCTAATTCAACTAGTCTGGATACCATACGACGTATTCTTGGTCTATCACTGTCTATATATGACTGAGAGGGATTGTAAGACCAAGTGTATTCTCGACTATGTTGTATCACTTCTTCAATTTGCTCCTTGGTCGTAGGATTTGAACCATATTCTACAGTTATTTGAATACGTGGAATCCCACTTCCAAACGCACTATGAAATACAGGCTCAGTAAATACTATTACATCGCCCGGTTCACTTTCTAACGCGACACAGGGGACTTCTTCATCTGCAACCCCAAAATGTTTTAAGTCTGGTTCTGTTTCCTCACGGAATAAAGGCCTAACAAAATCCCCAAAAGACCGTAGATGCGAACCAGGAATCACCCTTAAACACCCATCTTCTTTATTCAGCCTATCAAAATACATCGCGATTTTGCAGTGTTTTATCGGGTTATATTCTTTTGGTCTATCAGGACCAAAACCTCCGTGCCATAATGTATCACCTTTATATACTGCACCCCCGGTATGCATCAGAAAAAAATCAGGACCCAACAATGTTTCCGGTATTTCATATATACGATCATCGTCAATCCAATTAATTAAGTCCGGATGTCTTTCTAAAAAAGTGCCAATGGAAAATTGATCTCCTCCAGACAAAGATTCACCACCCCCTTCTTGATTGACAACTTCTATGGTGGCTTTCCTCATTACTTCAACTTCTTTTTGAGAAAATAATTGCTTTAAAACAAGAAAACCAAATGTATCCCAATGTGCTTTCTGTGCTTTAGATATCATTTTTTGCCTCCTAAAATCGGACAATTTAAATTTAGATATCGGTAAAAACTTGTCTATTAAGAATTATCTTCCACTCATCATTGTAAATGTCTGGGCAATCTCATTTTCAGTCAAAGATCCTTTTACCCTAGACACAACTTTCCCCTCAGAATCCACCAAAACCCAATATGGAAACGCATTTACGCCAAATGCCTTAGCAATAGAGTCGTCACTAGTATCGGATACTATTTGATAGGGCCAACCCTCTCTTTCAAGCCATTTATCCGGAGGATAATTTGGTTTATTTGAATCAATTGCCGTCGCAACCGCATAACCATCTACTGCAGTAGATACTCCATGTATAGAAAAATATTTCTTTAAAAGTTTCGCTTCTTCCTGACAATGTGAACACCAATGGGCCAAAAATATTATTATCTTGGGTCTTTCATCATCATCAATTCCTACTGGTTGTCCCGTAAAATCAAACCCATCTACTGTAGGTGAATATAATCCTGCAATTGATTCAGTTCTTCCTTCAAATTCATCAAGATGAATTCCGTATATCCTCGTTTGGTCTGGACTAAATCCTGATTCAGACGATCTCTGCCAAACTGCTAAAGCAACAATAATAAGCACAGTAATAAGTAGTGCAAAAATTATGATCATCCTATTGAGTGAACCTTTATCTGATTTTTGTTTACTTTTATTCAGCATGATAAAAACCACCTTAATCAATCATTGTTAAGAACATCAAGTTTATTAATATGTATAACCAACATACAAACTAGAATTATAGCGAAAGAAGCTAGCGCCATCATCGGTATTGATATAAAACCGAAAACTGAAATCCATTTGTATTGACAAGAAAATCCTCCACTACAACTATCATAAAAAAAATTTGGAATATACTGCATGGCATAATGATATGCAGAAAGTAATACCCCGATTGCAGAAATAGGAATAACATATTTATAAACGCCGTAATCTGACTTCCATAAAGCAACTCCCAACACGACTGCCAAAGGATACATTGCTATTCGTTGATACCAACAAAGAGGACAAGGGTAATATCCTGCTATTTCAGAATAAAACAAGCTACCCAACATTGCTGCAAGAGCCGTAATAAAAGCAAATTGCAAACTAAATTCATTAATAACCTTCAACATTCTTTTGAACATTTTTTTATAGGAATAATTCGGAAAGAATAAACCCACTAATGAAATAATATTTAGAGCAACAAATCCAATCCCTATAAGAATAAATACTGAAATCACATAAGTGATAATATTTACCATGTTTACATTCCTTTATTCCATATAACTATGCAAAGAAGTTAACCGGTTAAAGGTATTGAATCAATTATCAGGCTCAACAGTCAATATATATTTTAATTTGTTATAATGTTCACTTATACCAAAAGAGAGATGCTTATAAAGGATTGAATCACTATGGCTACTCGTTATGTCAGAGAATTTGGGTTCAAAGATACCCTCAATGATTCTGAAGCTCTTATAGAATTAAATTTCATGATAGAAAAACTACTTCCTGCAATAGAAAAAGGCGAAGGCATAATATCAGCCAGGCTGTTTTCCGGTGCCGGAGGAATAAGGTCGCAGATTCGTTTGTTCGTAGACATGGAGGATGCATCTGGTTATGAAAAACTTCTATTTAATCCAGAAATTCGTGAGCATCTTAAAAGACTATACTCATCATGGGACCTGAAAGAAGCTACTCAGGATTTCCTAAGAGAAATCACGGACGAAATGGTTTCAGCACATTCAGAAGATACGGTTAATTCATAATCTTGATATAATATTCACATATTCTTAACAAATCGCTGTTAAATTAAAATTAAATAAACACTGATAAGGTGTAATTGTCAGGAGACAGCAATGAACAAATTAAGGAAAATCCAATTAAGCATAGTCGCTGTAGTTGTTGCGGGACTGATCATAGGCGCTGGAACCTATATGGCTGTGCCTACATTTGCACAAGAAAACGACAACCAAACGAAAGAGGCACCAATAAATAGGTTTTTATCAAAAGTAGCATCTATCTTAGGTATTGAAGAAGAGACACTTACCACTGCCATGGACCAAGCTAAACAAGAAATACATGATGAAGCGAAAGAAGAACTCAAGGCAAAACTGCAAGCTTCAGTAGACAGTGGAGAAATAACCCAAGAACAGGCAGATGCGAAATTAGAAGGTTTCGATAAAGGGTTCAACAATCACCCCAAAAAATGGGGGAAAGATGATAAGAAACAAAAAGGTTTTGACAAACATGAAAAAGGTGATGACATAAGGTCACAAATAAGAAACAGAAAACCTAACTTGCCAGATAAACCTCGACTTGATATAGCAAAGATACAAGCAGAATTAAAAGAACTTGTAGCTAAAGGTGAAATAACACAGGAAGAGGCCGATGAAAAATTAAAAGAACTCAAAAATAACAAACCTGGTTTCCCAGGGAAACGCGGACCTGACCCAAGAGATATGGAAGCAATAAAATCAAGAATCCAGAAAGCTATAGATGATGGTGAAATAACCCAAGAACAGGCAGATGAAAGACTAAATGGATTAAAAGGCCCGGGTCGAAAACCCCCTCTACCTCCTAATGCTGGAGATATAGAAAGAAGGCTTAAAGAAGCAGTAGAATCTGGAAGTATTACCGAAAAAGAGGCGATGGAAAGGCTTAAAAATCTCAGCCAAAGAATCGGAGAAATGAAACCACCCGGTGAAGCCGACATAAAAGATAGGATTAAAGCTGCTTTAGACAGCGGACAAATTACGCAGGAACAAGCAGAAGAGAGATACAAAGCTTGGACTGAAGGATTAAAGACAAAAGGTGTTAAATAACACCAAAGTACTGAAAAAAGTATTTAAATCGGTTAGTAAAACCCACCCAATATAGAAATATAGAAGGTGGGTTTTAATTTTATCACCTCCAATTAAAATAAAAATATAATAGTACATCAGCGTCCAAAATCAATTCGCAGAAGACTATTATCATCAGATATAATGTAGATGCAAACTCTATTGATCTAAAGCCTAAAATGAAAAACACAGCAAAGTTGACTAACGGTATTGCAACTCCAGTAGGATGGAAAGCAAAAACAGTATCTCTTCTAGCAGATAAATCGATATCAGTCATATTATTATCGTTAATCGCTACAGTGCTACTTCTATACCCTTTATTCAAAATGTCCCCTTCGCAGCAAGCCTCTCCAAATCCGCCTGGAGAAGTATACGACCTACAAAAAGATATTGATAGCAAATTCCCAACCCCAGTTCACTTTGCTTACTTTATGCTAGAGGCTAAAAATGGTGATGTCCTGACCAGCGATGTACTCATCGAATTTAAAGAAAACAGGGACATTCTCCTGTCAATAGACTCAAAAGGAGAATTGGCTGTAGGAACTTTAGAAAAACAATCCTATCTATTTAAATATTTTAATCCCAATATCGAAATTGAAATCACGGGCATAGCATCTTTATTGGAACCGATTGAAGCAACCTTGTTAACTATGAATACTACTTTAGAAACCGCATCTGAAGAACAGATAAAGTTTGCTGTCCATCAATTAATTTCAAATGAGAATACATCCAATGTGATTGACTTCCTATCAAAACACGCAAAGTACGAGAAAAGAACTGTATTCGGCAAGGAAATCAATTGGTGGACATCACCTGCAATGGATTTTTCAGCTCTTGCAGACAATAGCAAATTGGGTGGAGGAGGATTAGAGATAGGACTGGGAGGAGGACCTGATGTAATTAACAAAGAACACCTAAATAGAAAAATAAGCTCAATAATGAGAGGGAACTCTAAATACTATGACGCCTGGGGAGTTGCTATAGACGCTAATCTGGAATCTGAAGAAGAAGGTCAGACTTCTGGTGCATTTATAACGTTCACTATAATAGGTGCAGTCCTGATAGTAGGCTTAAGCTTAAAATCGTACTGGGCTACAGCTATATCAGGTATTGGACTCGGTGTACTGATTATCTGGCTGAAAGGCATATCAGCACTTATCGGACTTAAAAGTGGATTGGTTATTGACCTGGTCGTACCAATCAGTATGATTTCATTGGGCGTTGACTTCGTAGTACATGCTATACGCCGATATAAGGAAGAAATAGAGGAAGGTTACTCTCCCAGAAACGGACTGAAAATCGGTCTGTCAGGAGTACTGGGAGCACTCCTTTTAGCAATGCTAAGCGATAGCATAGCTTTCCTATCAAACCTGTCTTCTAATATAGAAGCGGTAATTCACTTTGGTAGCGCGGCGGCTATCGCCGTTTTATCTTCCTTTATAATTCTTGGCGTAATAGCACCTATAGCTACAATGAGAATAGATGAATTGATTGGAGATTCGGGGAAAAAGTTTAAAAGCAAATTTTCCACTTTAACCCGTATATTTGGATCAATTGCCGTAGCAAGTGCATGTGGTGGTTCAGTAATAATAATGGTAGCTGTAAGTAAATTATATGGAATAATCTCACTGCTTATTGCTACATTGATATTTATTGGCATCCCAGTCGCGTATTTAATCGTAATTAAAACAAAAAATAAATCTAGTACAATCTCAATAAAAGATAACCACCAACCTATTCATAGTGATTCATTAATTGTCTCATGGGTAGAAAAAACAGTTACAGTCACAACTTCATATAAACCTATAGTTCTAGCTACTACCGTTGTCATAACAGCGATATCAATATTTTTTGCATTCAATCTTAAACCAACTTTCGATGTCAAAGATTTTTTCGACCCGAAATCAGACATGGTTATAGGGCTAGATAAAGTAGATGAACACGTTGGCGAGAAAGGAGGTGAACCAGGCATAGCGTATATTAAAGGTGACTTAATGGACCCTGAAGCTGTTTCAGCAATATCCCAATTCATAGAATCCTTAAGGAATGTAGATAATATAGCAGAAAGACCAAGTGGAGAAATAACAATAGGGCTAGATGTTGTCAATACATCAAAAATCATAATGGATAATCCCGTAACGCTAGCTGCTATAAAAAATGATACCGGTATTAGTATCAAAGACAATAACGAAGACAGCATACCTGATACCAAAGAGCAAATGGATGCAGCATTTACATTCGCACTTAAAAACGGTGTCTCAGGCGAAAATGGAAATCTCATTCTCAGACCGGATCAGGTTAGAGGAGCGATATACCACAAAAATGGGGAAGAAAACCTGACAACAATCTCTTTTCAAATACCAGGAACCAGAGATCAAGCGTTAGTTACACAAGCAGGAAAAGTAATTCGCCCAATACTAGCAGACCTTGAAACTCATCCATCAATATCCGTAGCAAGATTGACAGGTTCTCCCTTTACTAGAGAATTACAACTTTCTGCTTCAACAAAAACTTTATACACTTCGTTACCGATTGCTATAGTGGCGGCAACTATCCTATTGATAATATCTATGCGATCATTCAAATATGCGATTGTTACGGTAATCCCTATAGGGTTAGTTGTTGCATGGCTTTATGGGTTCATGAATTTAGCAGGATTTTCTCTTAACTTCGTTACGGCAATGATAGGAGCTATTTCGATTGGGGTAGGCATCGATTATTCAATCCATATGACCGCGAGGTTCAGAGAAGAATTAAAACGTAATCCAACTAGGATGGACGCGATCAAAAGATCATCAAGAGGGACTGGAGTTGCACTACTGGCATCTGCGGCATCTAGCATCGTCGGATTTATAATTATGGGATTTGCACCGATGCCAATGTTTGCATCCTACGGCCAACTTACTGCACTGATGATATTCTTCGCACTAATCTCTTCTTTGATAGTACTACCATGCCTGTTGATGCTGATAACAAAAGATTCCGAAGCTAAAGTAAGCTGATTAAAGCATTTGCAACTCGTTAACTAAGGGTTATGCAGCTGATTTTATTTTCATACCAAACAAAAACCTGACCCATTTAATTCGTTTGATTATTTCGTATATTGCAAAACTCAAAGCAAATGTTCCCAATAAGACAATGACCAATTTAAAAATTGCAGGGAGTCCCAACTGAAAAACAAGGCTTGAACAAAGCATTTGCACAGGTAGATGCACGATGTAGACAGGATAAACTGCTGAACTCAGGTAAGCTAACGATTTAGAAGGTTTGTTTAGAAAAGCTGCTCCAAACCCAAAAGCTGCCAACATCCAGTTTGCAGATTCAAATCCGGTCAACACATTAACTGCTAATGAGGAAGATATCAAGTCAGATTCGGTGATTATCACATTATATGATCGTAGCAGATATAAAGAAAAAGCTAAAACCAACGTTATTAACTTTATTTTTCTTACTGAAGTCCAAAAATCTTCTTTTAACGATACCAACACGAATCCACTAAAAAAACAAATCATTCCTAAAATAAATCCGTGTAACGTCAAAGCAAAAACAGGATACTCCCGTGGCTGTATTAAAATTGCTTCAACTACTATTGGCAAAGCAAATAGAGGTATGAGGCCCAAAGGTTTATTAATAACACTTTTTATAAACCTGTAAAACATATTTTCGGGATGTTTTTTAAAATAATTAAATAATGCACAAAATATTAAAACGTAAAAGAAAATGAACAATAGAAACCATAAATGGCCAGGATGGGGAAAATAAAACTGCTCTTTTTTATAATAGTAATTGAAAATAATAAAATTCAAAGGAACTATAAAAAACATACCAAATAATAACGGTACAAAAATTCGTAACGAACGGTCAGAAAGTAAATTCGACCAATCTCTACGTTCCATTGCAAATCTAGCGCCCATCCCTGAGACGACAAACAGAATCGGTATACGCCAAATATTAATGACCATCATTAGAACCCACACCCATTCCAATGGCTGTTCATTTTCAACGAACATCACCAAATCAGCACCCCATGGCTGAAACGCAACAGCTATGTGATATACAATCAATAGACCTAGAGCAATAACTCTTATTGCGTCTACATCGTATCTTCTTATCGATGTATCAAGGGGTGTTCTAGCAGAACTAATAGTTCCAATTTCAGTACCACATAGACTACAAAATTTTGCATCTCTTTCATTTTCTGAACTGCATTTGGAACAAACAAAGACGGACATATCAACAAAAACCTAGAGTAATTTAGTTATTAACCCATTAGTAAATTATAACGCAATATTCGCATATATTCCTGCAGAATCAGATTTGTTTTCTTATTGTGACTGTACCATTAGAATCGATACTTTCAATACCTTTAGCTCCAGAAAATGCTACCGCACATTGCGATGCAGAAATACTTTCTCCAGGCTGTAGCTGTATAGCTGTACCATTCTCTACTGCATCTGTTAAACCTCTGTGACCATAACTTGTAAAAGGTTCAAGTCCAATATTATAGGTGCGTCCATACCACGGGTAACCAAAACCACCTCCAACTGATTGCCAATACCATAAATACTTAAAAATATTCTTGGGGAACACAAATCCAAATCCAACACCGGTTTCTTGATTTGTAACTGAATACCAGCCATCGGTCATATCAGTAACATAAGATAGAGTTAAAGATTTTGTATCCTTAGACCTGACTTTTCTAAGATCAAGTTGAGTTCCATCTTTCATTTCAATCCAAGGCCATTCACCAGTAGATTCTAATTTTATATCATTTTGAGGTGCAATTTCAGGGTAATGGTTGAAAGTTTTACCTCCAGATATATCGATTACACACCTGTCACTCAAAAAAGGAGTCCCAAAGGCTATATGATCACCCCACATAGTATGAACAGACTGTTCGCCTTCATTCGTGAGAGTTGCTTCTATTTCCAAAACCGAAGAGTCTTTTTTTATTGAAAGGGTTTTCTCAAAAAAGAATGGTGTCCTTACTGCACGTACGGAACATCTAACCGATACTTTTTCTTCTGAATTTTCTATAATTTGAGAGTCCCAGGGCATAGTATTTACCTCTGCATGTTGACCAAGATCGGCTCCCATATACGAATTAGGAATGCCGCCTGAAGGCAAAATGGTTTGCCATCCCCCTTCATAAACATCCAGCCAAAGATTTCCTCCATCACCTGTAGTAGGAACATACATAGAAGGATTTCTTACTCCCCAAGGACTCCGCCACATAAAATCAGTATCAGTTGGTTTATATATAAATTGATATATGTCAGCTCCTTTTCCAACTAGTACTACTACTTTTATAAGTTCATTTTCTAAAACTACTGCATCAACTCCACGATAAGCCCATGCATCAGATATCCTGCAACCATGATTTCGTACAATTTCATAATGCATATTTTTATCCCAAATCCGGATATTGTAATGATTGACCCGTCACACCTGCTTCATACCTAGTAATATGCCATCGTCCTAAATTGGCACTAAGCAATATATCTCTATTTTTGCCACAAAAAGCAATATTGGTTGGGCATGCAATTTTTGTGCCTTCAAAATCATCGGCTAAAATATCAATTTGACCCGCTGGTGAGTATCGATAAATTCGGTCTGGTCGATACATCGAGACATACAGATTACCCTCAGTATCAAACGCAGCACCGTCAGGCACTGTTCCGGGCAATTCAAAAACTGTTTCATGGGAACCAGCTCTTCCGTCAGATTCAATCTTAATTCTTTCAATTCTAGGAGGATTAATACTCATTGCTACATACAGCCAATCTTCATCAGCGTTTAAGCAATGTCCATTTGGAAACGTGTTTAGCCTACGATCCCATACTTCCCCCTCGCCTCCAGGCTTAATCTTATATATCCTACCCGTATCAGCTTTCCATTCCCCTGAATCACATACATATAAATTACCATTTGAATCAAATGCAGGGTAATTTGGAGTAGTAAAGGGTTCATTTTTAGAACCTATAGAGTACACGGTACTGGTCCCATCAGGAGTAATCTTCATCACGGCTTTATTTCCTATATCACATGCATAAATATTATTTGAAGAATCTAATGCTATTCCTAAAACAAATCCTCCCGTATCAGCAATCTGCTCTAACGATTTATTCTCTATATCTATTTTGTATATCTGTCCCGCTTCTCCACCTGCATATGCATACCCATCTAAACCCCAAGCTATTCCTTCTGCATGGTCAAGACCTTCAACCAAAATTGAAATATCGGTTTCATTATTTAATATAGCCAATTTGATTCTCCTTTATCCGTAACAAATTAAAGGTCGATTTCGTCAATTCGTAATTTCACCATCTCTTCTGGAAGAAATCCAGAATTCA
>VFGY01000059.1 GCA_009392195.1 SAR202 cluster bacterium
TTCAGAATATCCCTGAGGGGCTCCATCCCAGTTATATATGATTTTATAATCAGGTGCCTTTTGCATATTTACCCTCCATTAAATGAGTCTAAATAGTAGCGTTTGGATATGTAACACTTACATCTACTTCCTCCAGTATTACTGTCCCAGTCAATTTTTCTGGGCGAGATAGAATACCGACCCCAATTTCATTATCTCCACTCACTAAAACGTTTCTATCAATAGGTATCTCAATTAAAGCATGAGTAAACCCCAAAGGAGTATAGTTAGTTTCGTCAAACTTGCATACATTACCATTTATCAATATTTCCATTTCATCTCTAAATGTAGATTCTTTCAACTTAATTATTAAATTAACTTTAGGGAATTTAGATTTTTCTGCAATGTATACTTTAACCGTCTGATTTTTAGCTTTAACGCCAGTTATCAATTCCAAAGGCAAATATGATTCATGACCAAATTTCATATTTGCTTCATGCTTTGGAGCAACATAATAACGTTTCGATTTTTCTGAAATAACATCAATATCTCCAATTTCTCTGAGAATTTGACGCTGCTCAGATTCAATTGGCCAAGGGAACCAAGGAATATATAATCCATCCACGCCTCTGTCCCAATATGCAGCTGCAGCTGCTCTATAATATTCCAGTCCCGCATAACGCTCACGATTAGCACCAATAATAGAACCCAAGGCAGGATATACTTTCACTGATTTTTTCGAACAAATATCTAAAACCCAATCAAATTTAAAATTAGGGTCGATTGGTATATGAGAATAAACATTTGGAACTAAAAAATCCAGCAATTCAAGATCGACCCATTTAACTAAATCAAACCCGGCATCACTATTTGCTTTTAATGAAGGAAATATCCTTGCACCAATTGATATTTTCTTATTTTTTTTGACTGATGCTTCCTCACACACATTCCTTAAGTCTTTCAAAAATGAGGTTAAAACGCTCATATTGGATTCAACTTCATATGATTCAAAATAGTACGGATCAAAAGTCAAATCAAGTTCAAGACCATCTATATCATATTTATTAACCGCTTCTTCAAGAATATCAAACCTTTCCTTACGCACCTCAGGATAAATCCAATTAAAACCGTTTTTTCGACTATCTTCCTCAGAATCTCCTTTTAAAACCCACTCCGGATGATCTATTTTAAATTTCCAATTGTGCGCATTATCCATATCTTTTGGATCAGAACTGTGCGTCAATCTATAGCTTGGTATAAAATCCATGTCGAGTTGATGAGCCCTTTCCACCATCAACCTCATCGGATCCAATCCGCGCTTTATCAAGCCCATAGAATTTTCATATGCTCGCCAACTAGCTACATCACCTATAACTTCAAGGTGCTCTGCAAACACATCAGCTTTTTGTGATTCGTAAAAGACAGTCGGTCCTAAACCAGGACCCCAAACGAAAGTATCCACGCCTGTTCCTGCTACAGCATCTATCGTCGCAGTCGCTTGAGCTAAAGTCATTGGAGGTTCGTATATATAATAATGGTAATGCCTAGCATCATCATAAAAAATCAATTTTCGTTCACTCATATTTGACCTCACAAATTTTTTATAAAGAACCCAAAGGCTCTGGATATTTTACTAATACTTCAACGTTTTCTAATCTCGGTAAATTGGCTCCTATTAAATTTGTAGGTCTAGAATTAATCACTATACCTAGCCTATTAATTCCTTCTTTAAAAACACCCATCAAATCACTAAATTCCAGACTGACATGAGTAAATCCAACAGTGGTTCTCCAAGCATTTTTGACAGTTAAGTCTTTACCGTTAAGACTTACCTTCAATCCGTCATGAATCGTAGTATCGGATATTAGAAGCCTTAGTGTAGATCTGTGGTCAACATCTAATTTATCCGCAATATAAAAATCTACATCTGTTATCTGAGCGTTTTCACCGACATTTATTTCGGCTGGTATTTGAGAACAATATTTATAAGATTCTGAAAGTTCATCTTTTTTCTTGACCACATAATGTTTGGAAGAACCGGATATTAAACTATAATCCCCGATCAAATTTAATATATTTAATTCCTCGGCACCATGAGGCCACGTAAACCAAGGCAGATATATACCATCAGCACCTTTAGACCAATAGGATGCTGCGGCTGCTCTATAATGATCGATTGAAGCACGCACTTCAGAATTTGTCCCTATTGAAGTCTGTATTTTCCTCTGGTTGTGTAGAGAAGGATAAACTTTAGTTTCAAGACCTTTAGTTAAATTAACCAACCATTCAAATGGTAAATCAGCATCAATTTGTTGATCTTGATAAATTGTCGGAATTATAAAATCTAAACAACCTTGCTTAATCCAAGTTTCAACATCTATACCAGCCGCTAGATTACCTTCATTTGTTGGAAGAACTCTAACTCCTAATTCGATTTTCTTTCCTTTTTTGGTTGAAGCTTTAGCAACGACATTTGCAACTTGAACCATATATTCAGTCAATATGTCTGATTTTAAAGGCGCTTCTTCGTCTTCAAAAAAATGTGGCCAGAAAACCCAATCTAACTCGATACCATCTACATCATATTTGTTAACAGTTTCTTCAATCAGAGCAAATCTCTCATTTCTTACTTCTTCATAATTCCAATCGAATGCATGTGCACCTCTTCCTTTCAAACACATCTTCGGATTATCAATACGAAATTGCCAATTGAATACGTCGTCTTTGACAGAAGGATCAGCCGGATGTGATTGTCTCAAAGAAACAAAGAATTCCACCCCTTTTTCACGAGATCTATCGATAAGGACTTTTAGTGGATCTAACCCCAAAGACTGCAGACTTTTAATATTTTCATATGCTCTCCAAGCAGATACCTCAGGAAAAGAATCAATATGAGAACCCCAAATCTCACCGACTTCAGTGCTGTGAAACATGGTCGGACCTGCACCTAGACCATAAACCAGTGTATCAACCCCTGTACCTATTATTTCATCTACAGGTTTCCACGCGTCTTCTAAGCGAAAAGGAGGATCATAATTATAGATATAATAATGACGAGCATCGTTGTGAAAAAGAAGTTTTCTATCTCTCATTTAGTAATTCCTCTAGTTTTAAGTAGGCTCCATGCAAAAATAATGATATGCAAAATCCCAGGTAAAGTCTTATTGCAGGAGATTTTATATCAATTCAATGCCATAATCCAACTTAAATAAAAATTGATGTTTTTTACCTGATTATTAATTCATAAATTGAAATTCTTACCATATTAATCAGGAATAATTTGCCGTCTATTATTATGTAATCCAAGCAATTACCATTTACCTATCAAACATTTAGGAGATCTACAATGTTTATCAATTCAATAAAGCGCGAATGTGAAATTTGCGGTTGCGAAAAGAATCAACATTCAAACGAAAGATGTTTGTCATGCCTTGCAGACACTAAAAAGAGAACGAATAAACAACACGAATATGTTGATAGCTCTTCTACTTTAGAGCGAATGTCGCAATATAATCTACACCTTATGTACAGAAGTTATGGAGGATTTTGGCTCTAAATTTTAGAGTTAACATCGCTTACAAAATGTTACATTAGTAACTATGACTTCAGTAGTTTGGCGGAATTTATCGCAAGACTTAAAGTATTTAACTACTACAAAAGTATTCTTGAGATTAATTCTAATTTCGATAGCCTTATTATTTTTTCTTCCAGACACTGCTGAAGCACACAGGCCAGCTTTTCCTGATGGCTCCAATAAATCTTCAACCAACGCATTCGAACTAGACGATATTGACATTTCTCAAGCTATTTATCAAATCTTACATAAAGATGAGCAGATATGGTTAAGCTTTGACCCCAAAGATTCAAGTATCAAGACGCTTATAATACAACTAGGTATTCCTGTATTAGAAGAAACAAAATCGTTTAGACCAATGGTTGCAGTTGTAAGCAAAAAATTAGATAAGGTCGATCTGCCTTTCGATATTCCAGATGGCTTTGGGGCAGTTTTGTATGAAACAAATTCTAGCCAAAATATTAAAAATTTCCACGAACCATTTACAAACACTGACTCGTGGATATTGATCGAAGATAAATTTGAAATAACAGAAACCGACATTCATTACATTGTTATATTCTCCAAAACAAATCAGACAGGTAAATTCTGGTTTGCGACAGGCACTAGAGAAGTGTTTGGCTTTTCTGTTATTGCTGATTTAAATAAAAATATATCTAAGGTTAAAACTTTTCATAAGCCATCAATGATTTCTAATGTTAATCCTCTCATAGAAACTGAAGAATCCACATTGCAAACTCGGCTAACAAATATAGACTATTTGAAATATTCATCTATTTTTTTAGTCACCGGATTAATTTTATTACTATTAATTTTTGTTTCAGTAAAAAAAAGAATTAAATTAAAATAATGCAAATTCGATTCATCAAAAAAACATCTAATAATTTCAAAAAATACCTCTATAAACCTATAGAACCGTCTTCTATATCGTATTTCAGGATATGCTTCGGGATATTAATATCTTGGCAAGCATGGATAATGATAGAGGAATCTTGGGCTTGGACATTATTCACACAAAAATCGATGTATTTCAAATATTGGCCGTTTGAATTTGTGACTCCCATGAATCCTACGCTAATGGTTACATTTATGATAGTAATGGGTGTGTGCGGAATATTTGTCGCATCAGGTTTTTTTTACAGATTGAGTTCATTTTTGATATTTGCAATTTTTACGTATATTTTTCTGATAGAAAAAGCGAGATATGAAAATCATCTTTATTTAATTTGCTTAATTTCATTTATTATGATCTTTATTCCTGCAGGTAAGCATTTAACTTTCCATAACATTTTCAAAACAAAAAAAACAAAAACTATCCCCTTACCTAATTGGCCGCTCTTTTTATTACGCTCACAAATAGGAATTGTATATATTTTTGCTGGAATCGCAAAATTGAACACCGACTGGATTTCTAGAGCTGAACCGATTACCCATTGGATGCTTAACTACCAAGGCCCAGAAATAATTGAAAATTCTGTCAACAACTCCATTACTCCCTGGATAATGACTTACAGTGCAATAACAATCGACCTTTTGGCAGTACCTTTCTTGTGCTATAAAAAAACTAGAGTATTCGCTTATTTAATACTTGTATTTTTCCATCTTTTCAATGCTCATCTTTTCGGCATAGGCATTTTCCCTTTTCTAATGATTTTATCAACAGCAATATTTTTTGATCATCAGTGGATAAAACGTCTGATCATCAACTTGAAATCCTTAGATTATAAAAAAATATTATATTTAATAATCGGACTTTCCCTAGGATATATAATAGGTTCATTTTTACAGATAAAAGGCGAGCACCCTATTGGAATAGCAGGTGCACTTGGAATCGCTATTTTCATATCCAATATAGATGACCCTCTTAAAGCACGGGGAACCAATGGATTCAACTCAATAAATGAGTCAAACGAATCTTTACAATTAACCAGAAGAAATTTATCCGAAACATTAATTCTATATTCGATAATTATTTGGATAGGTTTTCAACTACTTATACCGATGAGGCATTTGATAATACCAGGCAATGTGAATTGGACTAACGAAGGCCACTATTTTTCATGGAGAATGAAGCTCAATAACAAAGAGGCAAAAGGTGCTTTCATAATAACCGACAACACAAATAATATCAGTTGGGAGCTTGACCCTCGCCTATTTCTAACTGAACTTCAATATGAAACTATGCTTACTAGGCCAAATTTAATATTACAGTTTGTAAAATATATTGAAAACAATCTTAAAAACAGTGGTTATTCAGATGTTTCAATAAAATCGAATATTGTAATGTCTCTGAACAGTAAACGTACTGCCAGATTGATTGACAAAAACATAGATTTGACAAAAGTCTCCCATAAATCGCTAACTCATTCGAAATGGATTTTGCTTGAAGAATAAAAGAGATGATGGCTCCTTTGAAGAAATAAAATAAATTGTATATAATGGTCAACCAAAAGAAATCCAAAACTATAACAACTATAAGTAATAAAACAAATGAAATATCTCAGCAACATATTTAGTAACTGGCATATCTTGGTAATAGGATTAGCCATTGGAGCAATAATCACCGCTGGGATCTATTTCCTTTTAAAACCAGAACCGGAACCCGTAGACTCTTTAGAAAAATCTCTGTTGGCTTGGGGTGGCTCAATAGCAAAAGGCAGATATGATGATAACCCTGCAAGATACACAAAACTTGATGACACGTATCTATTTCCACTTTCATCAAAAGAGGCTTCTTCATCAGGATGGACTGAAAATGGAAAATGTATCACAGGTATAGGAAGGTATTTTTCAAACCCTGAACTACCAAATTTATTGATTTACAACAAATCTGACGAACTGATCGGGGTATATCTGTATAGTTATAATCCTATGGCAAATCCTTGGACAAAATCCAATTCATTGGTGATACCTCCAAATTTAACATTAGTTAATGGTGAGCACTGGTCAGTTTCACTCTATTTCCAAAACCCAACAAAAGCATGCGAACTTTAGGATAAAAATACATGCAAAGCACCAAGTCAAATATCAGCAAAGAATTGATAACTGTTCTCGGCATCGGAGCAGTCTCAGGGATGATCATTACAATATTAGTCATATATGGGATATCAATTTCAAACAAAGTTGATCCGATTGATATAGGTCCCATAACAATTGCTTCTCTAAGTTATGAAAATAATTCACAGATTCCTATTATTAAAGATTCGCTCTCATTACCATATACTGCAGCAGAAGCTTTAGAAGCTGGTTTGGAAGACCCGATTTTATGTTCATTTGGAAGAGGAAAATATTTTCTGTCAGATTCCTTTTATGGCGATTCAGAGTATCTTCTACTCTACAATTACAGTAATCAACTAACCGGGGTTTATTTTTATACATCAAATCCGATGCCCAACCCATGGTTAAAGCTGGATGAGTTAAGAGGGGGAGGCGGAACATTAGTGGTAGATAAAGAACACCATGGACTCTTTGTTTATTTTAGAGACCCCACCGAATCCTGCAAAGGATCAGGTAAATCTGCACCCGAATCGGGTACATTTCATACCGGAACAAGATCAACTCCTACTCCTTATGTAGAACCTACAGCTACTCCTTTACCAACGGATTT
>VFGY01000060.1 GCA_009392195.1 SAR202 cluster bacterium
ACTTGATGGGCAAAAATTACCATAGAAGTTTTGTAGATGAAGACCTTGGACCGTACGAATTTGCAAACGAGTAACTCTTAACGTAATTGATCTATTGGTCATAAACACTCATGCTATTCGATAATATCGCGGAAAAATACTTTATTTTCAAACCACATAATGAACTTATTGGTACTCCAAAAGATTTAGGTATAGATTTTGAAGATATATATTTCGCATCCACTTCGAATGTAATTTTAAATGGATGGTTCATAAACAATAATTACGAACAAACTATCGTATGGCTACATGGAAACGGCGGTAATATTAGTCATCGACTCAATAGTTTAAAGAATTTATATGAAAATACCAAATATAATATTTTTATATTTGATTACCGAGGATACGGAAAAAGTAACGGTGATGTATCTGAATCTGGTGCATACCAAGATTCCTTATCTGCTATAACTTTATTGAATAAAACATACTTGATTGATACCGACAAAATTATTTTGTTTGGAAGATCACTAGGATGTTCTATAGCTTGTGAAATTGCTACTAAAATCAAACCGTTAGCTTTAATATTAGAATCAGCTTTCACATCAGCAAGAAAAATGGCTAAACTTAAATTCCCATTTTTACCTGGAGTCGAAAATTTGATATCTGATAAATTCAACACTTACAAAAAAATTAACCAAATTAATTGCCCTATCCTATTCGTGCATGGAACCATGGATACAACAATACCTATAGAAATGGGGGTCGAGCTATATGAAAAATATCAAAATACCAAAGAGTTTATAGAGGCAAGAAATGCCGGACACAACAACGTAGAAGAAGTACTTGGGATTAAATATTTCGAACAAATTGAATCTTTCGTCAATAACCATTCATTAAGTTGAATTTATTTTATTGTTTATTTCAATCATTGCCATCCAAATCACTCAAATGCAAATTTAATGATTTTGTTGCTATACCTATTTCTATCATGAACAAAATTATCGCAAGCATCAGTAACCCTAACACCACTCCAAATAACAATTTCGATACATATTGACTATCTATATACAAAGCAAAAATAGTCAATAAGTTTGCTAAAAAGCTCAAGCTGGCAAGTGTTTGATTTATCTGGATCATCAACAATCGTTTTTTCAAAGTGGATATTTCTGCTAGCATTCTTTTAGCTCTAACATCATCTAAATCTATATCTGCTGCATATTCGTCATGAATTTTCCTTATGAGTTCTGAAACTACAGTGAATCGAGTTCCAAATGCTAACATAAGAAATGGAATAGCAGGTAACATCAAAGCTGCAGTTGTTAAATCTAAAGTCATTAAATATTCTTTTCCTCACATATTTGTCTTAACAAAATCTTCACAGTTACCATTTATAATGAAATCGATTTTACACTAGATTACACTAGAATAGATTTTAAAGCTTTACTCATCAAAGGAATAAACACAATGATGCTCAAAAACTTAAAACCATGGCGATTAACGATTTTATTGATTGCTATTGTTATAACTGTTGGAGCACTCTATTTTTTTTATGCCAACAGTATAAATCAAGATGGAAGTAATGAAGAAAAAGACGTGCGCAATATACCAGTACGGTACGGGGATATCAAAAATGAAATTTCTGTTAGCGGTACTCTTAAACCGGCTGTAAAAGAAAGTTTATATTTCTCCACATCCGGTAAGGTGAAAAATATTTATGTCGAAGAAGGTGAAAAAGTAAATAAAGGTAGCACATTAGCTCGACTCGACAATGAAACTATTGCGAACCTTTCTGAAAAAGTTGCAGAAGATGAAATTGCAGTAAGAAACGCACGTGAGGCACTCGAATCAATCAAAAATCCTGACATCAATTTGTCACTGGCTAATTTGAATAAAAATCTAGCGGCAGCAAATTTGGATTTATCTGACGCAAAAGAAAGTTTAAAACTCCTTCAAAATCCAAGTGCATCTACTATCGCCCAACTTAATTTGAACATAAGTGAATCCAAATCGTTTTTGAATCAAAAACAATCCGAATTAGATGATATGGTTTCCAATTATGAAACGAATATCGCTATAGCTAAAAGAAATGTGATTCAATCCGAAATCGCATTAGACAATGCGAGTACAAGTTTATTTTCAATCAGTAATAAAGAAGACTTGATAGAAGAATATTTAGAAGCTATACAATCTGCTCAAACCCATTTAACCAATGCAGAAAATAATCTTATCTCAAATGAGATAAATTGGGATACTAATATAGCAAACGCCCAGACTACCTATGACCAAGCTCTTGAGGACTATAAAGAATCAATGATTGCATGGTTAGGTGTAGACATAGATGTTAAAGATTCGACAACACTAGAGCAAAATCCTATTGATTTGATAGAGTCATGGGGTGTGACGCTCAGTGAGGTATACAGCGGTACCTCAGAAACTTATGTTGGTAGTGATGACCCTACAACTCCTTGGAATGAAAAAACTGTTAATCAATGGGTTCGCCTATATCCAACAATTGCAATGATTCAAACCCAACTATATTCTTATGCTAATAACCCTTTCCCTAATTGTACTCAAACAAACAAAGAAAGCTTATCGGAATGTGTCAAAAACAAGATTGAACCTCTATGGATAAACTTAGATGCTGCCTCTACACAGCTTAAACAAACCACTTTAAACAGAGATACAAATCTTGCTTCTTTGAATTCTTCTATTTTGAACGCAACAAATAACCTTTCTGAGGCACAACAAAATTACGACGAAATAACAGCACCCACAGAACAAATCATAATTGACAATTTGACAATAGAAAAAGAAATCGCCGAATTGAACTTGAAAGTTGCTAATACCAATTACATCGACGCACTGAATGGGACTGACATCGTTGAATTGCACAAATTACAGCATACTATAAAACTTGCAAACATTTCGGTCGAAGAAGCTGAGGAAAATCTATTTGACGCTTTAAACCCAAACACATTGGAACTTGAGTTAAGAAAAACCCAAGTCAACCTAGCAGAAGTTAACGTGGTTGAAATTCAGCAAAATATCGATGCATTGAATGAAGAAGTAGACCCTTTGGAAATAGAAGCACAACAAACAACTCTCGACAAATTGATGGCCAAGCTGGAACAAGATAGAACAAACCTATTAAACGCAACCATAGTAGCTCCATTCGATGGAATAATATCCGTTATAAACATTGAAGAAGGTAAAACAATAAACAATCAAAACTCACCCGCTATGGAAATAGTAGATCCGTCTATTCTTCAACTAGATGGCAATGTACCTGAGATAGATATTTTATCAGTTACAGAAGGTGCGAAAGCCAATATCAATATAGACGCACTTCCAGGCCAGTTATTGACAGGAAAGGTCACACACATAAGTTACCTACCAATTACAGTACAAGGCGTAGTTAATTACCCAATAGAAATTGAAGTCACACTTGGCGAAAACACTCAAATAAGAGATGGATTAACAGCAATTGGAACAGTAAGCATACAAGAAGTATTAAATGTTCTAGTAGTGCCTATAGATTCATTATATGGAACATTTGAAAATCCACTTGTAAGAATCGAAGATTCAGGGGGCTATATAGAACAACCCGTTACTCTGGGAGCAAATGATGATTACTGGATAGAGATTACAGGTGGCCTAGAAGAAAATGACTTGATTTTACTTGAATCAAGATCTGCCGACACACAACAAGGATTCGCGGCTATGTTTGGCAAAGGTGGAGGAGCCTTTGGTCGTAAGCCTCCTGCAAGACAGTCTGGGAAATAGACTTATGATCGAATTAGTAGACGTCAAAAAAATCTATAAAATGGGTACTGTAAACGTAACCGCTCTTGACGGAGTGTCTTTGAGGATTGATCAAGGAGAGTTTATAGCAATAATCGGAGCATCAGGCTCAGGGAAATCAACGCTAATGAACATACTCGGTTGTCTTGATGTACCTTCAAGAGGAAAAACCGTGATTGATAATCAAAATATTGAGGAAATGTCCGGAGACGAACTGGCAGAGGTAAGAAACAGCAAGATAGGATTTGTATTTCAAACATTTAACTTGCTATCAAGACAGACAGCACTTTCAAATGTATTGCTTCCTTTAATGTACTCAAAAGGAAAAGATCGGAAACCCAGATCGGAAGCTGCTCTTCAAAGAGTAGGTCTTGGAGACAGAATTAATCACAAACCAACCCAATTATCTGGTGGTCAACAGCAAAGAGTAGCAATTGCTAGAGCTTTAGTAAACAATCCCAATATTTTATTGGCTGATGAACCTACAGGAAATTTAGACAGTACTGCAACCAACGAAATCATGTCAATATTTCGAGACCTAAACGAAAATGAAGGTATTACGGTTATTATGGTAACCCACGAAGAGGAAATAGCGGCCCAAGCGAAACGAATCATATCAATGAAAGATGGTCTTATAACAAGCGATATAAAAACGTCGGTCAATTAGGTTTAGGTGAATTAAATACATGAAATTTGTCGACACATTTTTAACTGCAATTTCTTCCTTAGCCATCAACAAGCTGCGAACATCTTTGGCATTACTAGGAATCGTTATAGGCGTTGGTGCAGTTATTTCTACCATGTCTATAGGAAAAGGTGCTCAAGAACAAGTTACATCAATGATAGAAACGCTTGGAACCAATTTGCTTTTTGTTAAGCCCGGAGAAATAGAAAATGAGGGACAAGGTAGCGCAACAACGTTAACATTAGAAGATGCTTCCGCTCTTTTAGATCCAATAATAGCCCCTTCTGTTAACCTTGTAGCTCCAGAAATAAACAGCTTTGCTAGGATTGTAGCTGGAAAATATACTACCGCCGCTTCAATATTTGGTATAACTCCGGAATATATCCATGTCAGAAATCTTGAAATATCAACAGGTGCATTTATTACCTCTGGACAAGTTATCAATAGATCTAATTCTGTGATATTAGGCAATAAACTTTCAGAAAATCTATTCGGATTCAGAGATTCAGTAGGTCAAACAGTGAGAATTAATGGCATTGAATTCGAAGTCACCGGGGTATTAAAAGAGAAAGGTGAAGGAAGATTAATAAACACTGACAATTCCGCTTATATTCCAATTTCTACAGCATTTTATGAATTACAGTCTCAAAAAACAACACAAGGCCAAATATCTGTTGGGAGCATAAATGTAGAAATAAATCACCTCGACGAAATGGAAGATGCTGTTCAACAGATAGCAACTGTACTCCGAATGAGACATAGAATAGTTGGGGAAGATGATTTCCAAATTACTAGCCAGCAGGAAACAATTGACATATTAGAAGACAGCACAGAAATTTTTGTTATATTTGTGGCAGCAATCGCAGGTATATCTCTCATTGTTGGCGGAATTGGAATAATGAACGTCATGTTAGTTTCAGTCACAGAAAGAACAAAAGAAATAGGTATCCGAAAAGCAATGGGAGCAAAATGGAGAGATATTATGCTTCAGTTCGTCATGGAAGCTATTTTGTTATCTTTTACAGGGGGGATTGCTGGTGCAGTTTTAGGCTTAGGAACAGCAACTATCCTAGATGGTAAGAATTTCGGAGGACAAGAATTTAATACTGTAGTTAGCTTAGATATAACAATCTTAGCTATTACAGTTGCAGTATTGATTGGATTATTTTTCGGTATATATCCGGCAGCAAGAGCAGCAAATCTACATCCTATAGACGCTTTAAGATACGAATAAGTTTGGTTAGAACAAAACAATCTATAATTATTCGAGAAAATTTCATTCTTACATCATATACGATATTGAACCGATGACACTTTTGATTTAGGATTTCCTAATCTTAAAGTATATCTTGAAGGTATGTGCACCCAATTGGCAAATGCAAAACATAAAGTAGCGATAATAGGGTGTGGGCGCTTAGGGCAACATTACGCTACAGCATATTCAACTTACCCAGACACTGAAATTGTGGCAATAGCAGAATTCAACAAAGAAAGGCGCATCGCAGTAGGTCAAAGATTTGGAGTAAAAAACCTATATCAAGACGCAGAATCCTTACTTAAAGAAATTGTGCCTGACATAGGGGTAGTTGTAACCCCAACCAAATGGATGAAAGAATCAGTAATTGCTTGTGCGGAAGCCGGCGTTAAAGGTGTATCTACAGACAAACCCATCGCTGCGAGTCTGTCAGATGCAGATGCAATGGTAGATTCATGCAAATCCAACGGCGTTGTATTTGCTGGTGGAAATTTACCTCGTGCGCATAACCATGTACAAGAAGCTGCAAAGTGGTTAAGAGAAGGAAAATACGGGGAAATACAAGGGGCAATAGTAAGTAGCATAGGGAATTGCATATCAGGACAAGGAGTACAATGGATTTCTGCCTTAAGACTTTTCATGAACTCTGAAGTAGGTGAAGTCATGTGCTGGGGTCAACCTGAATCGAATGTATATTCCGAAGATGACGAAATGTTATCAAATGGAATATTTAGTATGAACAATGGCGTGAATGTCCCATTTTATGGTACCTCTATAGATGATTCGGTCAAAACCAAAATACGAAAACATGATGGAGTAAAAGCAACTCATAAGATGGGTCTAGACGTATGGACAGAAGATTCATTAATTCGATGGTTTTGGGATTCTGTTGAAATATATAAAGGTTTTGACAAAAACGGAAAAAGAATTCTTACTGATCCAGAATTCTCGCCATGGAAATGGCAAGAATTTGGATATATGACAAGTTCAATAAGATCGTTGATCAAAAGTATTGAAACTGGTTCGGAACTAGCGGTATCTGGCCACGATTTACGCCAAGCACTTGAAGTAGCAATAGCTATGAAACTTTCGGCTCAAAAAGGTAACGTACCAATAAAATTACCACTGGTTGATAGAACTCACACGCTAATTCCGGAAATTTACAGATGGATTGGAGGAGACCAAACGGGTAATATTCAATCCGTTGAGGAAGCAAGTACAGATTTAAATATGTAACAAGCAATTTAATAAAAAATTCAATTAATAAAAGGATGATTTCAAATGGATAAAGCTAGCGTAAGAAAACTTATTGTAGGTCCGATGGGTGTATTACCAACACCATTCGACGAGAATTATCAACTGGATCTTGGAATAATGAGTGCAATGGTTCAACGCCTTATAGATTCTGGAGTAACTCATGGTAAAGGAGTATTGAAGATTGCATCAGCAGTTGGAGAAGGTCCAATGCTATCTGATACAGAAATCCCAGCTCTTCTTCGAACAGCAGTAAAGGCTGCAGATGGAAGAGCTACTATAATGCTAGGGATTCATTATAAAGATACGATACGGGCCATTGAAGAGGCAAAAATGGCACAGGATATGGGCGCTGTATCATTACAAGTGACTCCACCTATTTGGAACATGCCTAGTCAGCAAGACATGTACGATTTCTTTTATGACCTTTCAAACGCTATCGATATAGGCATAATGATATATCATACGCACTGGATGACAGGTGGGTTCATAGAAGTTGAAACATTTGAAAAACTCGCAGATTTAGACAATATTGCAGCTATAAAATGGAGCGTACCAAACGCTGATGATTTTGATTTAATGACAAAGTTCACTGACAAAGTAAACATGATTGACAATACCGCTAACCCTGTAGGAAACCACAAACTTGGTGGAAGAGGATACGTACAATCATATCTTGATGTAAACCCAAAGTTTGACCTTAAAGTTTGGGAACTACTGGAATCAAAACAATATGATGAAGCACAAACCCTCTATGACAGCGCTAGAATACCACTACATTCTATGTATGAACTTGTTAACAAAAGAACTGGGGGACAAAGTATACTCCATAAAGCAATGAACGAGCTTATGGGAAATCCGGTAGGACCATCACGTCCTCCCTCAAAAACACTTACCAACGAAGAAACAGCGGAACTCAAAAGACGACTTCAGGATATAGGTTGGCTATAATCAATTAATTCCTAATTGAGTTTTAACAGCTGTAGTTGTATTTACATATTTTACATGTAATATATTTATAATATTATACATGCATAACTATTTATCATGTTAATTGTAAAAATGTTACTATAAGCACAAGTGTATAATAATTTTGTATTTGAATTTAACTAATGCTTGAACCGGTAGAAAAATGAATTGCAACAAGTGTAATAAAAACAACCGTGCAAATTCCAAATTCTGCATCTATTGCGGCACTCGTTTATCGGCAGAAAACAACGTAAATCCCGAACAAGATCCAAATCCTCAGAGTTCATCAAACGATATCAATAAAAAAATCAGTGAACTCGATAGAAAAATAGAGTTAATCTTAAACGCTCTTTCTGAACAAGGAATAATCAAGGTACCGATTGATGAATCTACAATCGAAATCCCCAGTGAAACCGTTCAAGAAGACCCACACGAAAATATCCTAGTAACTTCTGACGAAGATGTTGCAGCGGATGAACTTTTTAAATATGCGAATTGTAAATTATGCGGCAATCAAAACGAATTCAACAATAAATTCTGTGTTAATTGTGGTAGTTCAATTGAAATTCAAGAAGACAGTTTTGCAGGCAATTACGACACCCCATCTGTTGATAACCAAAGCGCAACAATAGATACTCATGCAGAAGAAAATGTACCTTTAGAAGAACCTGTACCTACAGAACCGATATCCGCAGTTCGTCAATCCAAGTCATTTAAATTGGATTCAATATTGGGTAGAAATTGGCTCGCTGGTATAGGAATTGTATCAATAATCATAGGTGTTATCTTTCTAGCGACATTAAGTGAAGTGATATTCATACTTATACCCCCAATATTAAGTGTTAGCTTTTTAATATTGTCAGAACTATGGAAAACCAAATATCCTAAATTTGCACAAGCATTAGGTGGCGGCGGTATTGGAATACTCTATGCTTATTCCTGGTTATATTGGAAAGAACCAGTAATTCCAATAATTATAACTTTGATTACAAGCGCTTTAGCTGCAATATTAGCGCTTAGACATAACTCATCTTATATAGCCATTCTTGGTATGGTTGGAGCTTTTCTTACCCCTAACATATTGAACATCCAAAAAATTAATTTTGGACTCGAACTTGGCGTAATAATATACATTATTGCTGTAAATATCAGCGTAATAGCATTAGCGACATTCAAAACGTGGAGGTGGTTTACTCTAATTGCCCTAATAGGTACACTTCTTACCTTCTATTCTTGGTACGACCAAATAGGAATTGATTTACCTATCATTCAATCACAAATATCTTTAACTATACTTTTCTTAATATTTATCGCTGCAACAACGTTGTTCCATTTAATATGGAAAAAAGCAAGCACCGAATTCGATTACATTCTAATAGTCATAAATGCTTTGGGATATTTGTTACTTAGCTACTTGATAATGTATGACAACCTAACTGAATGGATGGGTCTATTCACACTAGCAGTAGCTTCCGTATATTTAGCAATTTCAATAATATCTTATTTTAGAATCGACAGACACAATCATCTAACATTGATGTCGATCGGATTAACAGTCACATTGCTAACTACTGCTATTGCAGTTCAATTCGGCGATGAGCATCAGTGGCGTACGGTATTCTGGTCAGTCCAGGCGGCTGTATTAATGTTTTTAGCAACAAAACTATCAATGAAGCCACTCAAACTTCTCAGCTTGATAATATTGGGGTTAACTGTAGTTTCTATAATAGCTGGAGATAGCTTTAAAGCACTTACTTTAGAGTACCCAGAGAGATTAAATCCATATCTAGCCAGCTATATCCTTACAATTGCTGCATTCTTAGCTTCAGCGTATATATCTCATTACTGGGATAAAGATAATCATAAATATCCATATGAACGATATATCCCTCATACGTTCTTCTCAGCAGCCATATTAGTTTCCGCAATCGCTGTACCAGTACTTACAGAAGATCCGTGGAGTTCAGTAGCTTTCTCATTACTGTCCATATCACTTGTTACAATTGCGTGGAGGCTAAATCTTCAGTTTGTAAGATGGACTTCTTTAGTGACATTTGCCTTAGGTATTATTTGGCTGTTAATTGTAGATACTCCAAGCGCTTTAAAACTCACTTTCCCTGAAGTCCTTTCCAAATACTTAGTAGTCTACCTAGTTATATCAGCAACATTATACGCTTCAGCGTATATATCTCATTACTGGGATAAAGATAATCATAAGTATCCATATGAACAATATATCCCTCATACGTTCTTCTCAGCAGCCATATTAGTTTCCGCAATCGCTGTACCAGTACTTACAGAAGATCCGTGGAGTTCAGTAGCTTTCTCATTACTGTCCATATCACTTGTTACAATTGCGTGGAGGCTAAATCTTCAGTTTGTAAGATGGACTTCTTTAGTGACATTTGCCTTAGGTATTATTTGGCTGTTAATTGTAGATACTCCAAGCGCTTTAAAACTCACTTTCCCTGAAGTCCTTTCCAAATACTTAGTAGTCTACCTAGTTATATCAGCAACATTATACGCTTCAGCGTACATCTCATTTAAATCGATTACGGCCAAAACCTTTACGTTGACGCATAATACGTCAATGGAAATTAAAGAATTTATTGATAAATATACTGTTCAAGGTTTTCTTGCTTCTGCGAATATACTTACGGCCGTTGCCACTGCCGTTCTTTTAGAAAATCCATGGATCAGCCTTGGGTTCGCCATAAAGGCAACTCTCTTAGTATTCCTAGGAGAAACGTTTAAGAATAGTAATCTTAGGTGGTTATCAATTCCATCCCTTATCTTATCGATAGTATGGATATTAGGAGTTGATGCAATAAATGCAAGTTCACTCTCAATAACAGAGGCTTTAAATTCTCACCTGCTTCCATATATTTTAACTCTCTCATTTATTTTGATTACAGCCTATTATATTTATCGAATTAGAATTACAGACTCCTTACAGCACAGAATAATGTTTCCTTTATATCTATACAGCGGATTAGCACTTTCAATCATAGCTCCATTGGTATTTGATGAAAAAGCTTGGCATATAAGCATTATTTGGTCGATTCAAATAATCGTTTTTATATTGATATCACGCAAATTCAAATTAATAGAATTTGATGTATCTAACCTATTATTGATTATTATTTTAAGTCTCAAACTAATATTATTTGATTTGATAGCACATATTTCTTTAGATACTCTCACTCCTGTATGGAACTATACAATCCTGTCATTTTTAGCAGGGATACTAGCAATATATTTCAGTGCCTATATAACTAAAACATGGGATTTTGAAAATCCCATAAAAATTAAAATGCCTGATTTAGAAGACTTCATAATCGGAAAAATATATATACTGGCTGGTTTGATCATAACGGCAAATATACTTACTTTTTCTATATTAAATTTGGAAGTAATTAAAACAATAGACTATTTCTTCGGTAATATGGAAGACTTGAATAACATCAAAAGCTTAAGCCTTAGTCTAGTATGGGCAATATATGCGATTGTTATAATTTCAACTGGGATTATTATCCGATTATCAAAAGTTAGATTGGCCGGCATGGGTTTGATGTTCGTGCCTATTATTAAATTGTATGTATACGATTTATGGAACCTTGAAAATATATATCGGGTATCTTTATTTTTAATACTAGGATTAATTTTAGTTATAGGCGGGTTCCTTTACCAAAAATATACTGAACGTATTAAAGAATTCCTATCAGAAGATTCTGATTCTAAATACAATACTGCTATACAAGATAAATATACCCAATAGATAAAATTTGTTGATTATAATCATTCAGGGATAGCACTCTTGATAAATAACAGGGCTCAAGATATTATTTCACTAATTTTCCAATTAGTTTAATTACCGTTCTAATCATAAGGTGATAAAGAATTGATGCTGACAAATCTTGGGTTTATTGTTTTAGGATTTATATCCGGTTCTATACCTATCACTTACTATCTTGGAAAGTTCGCTAGTATTGATATAAAAAACATTGGTGACGGTAATCCTGGGGCAACTAACTTATGGAAATCTGCAGGGTGGAAAATAGGTCTGATTGGATTTATATTAGATGTTTCTAAAGGAGCGATCCCTGTTTATTTTGGAACAAAATATTATTTTTCTCAAGTAGACAATCCAAACGTAGCAATCATAACATTAATAGTAATAGCCCCAGTGATTGGAATAGCCTTTTCTCCTCTATTAGGATTCAAAGGGAGTAAAGCTTTATCTGTAACAGCTGGAGTATGGATTGGAATTTCATATGGGTTAGCATTTTTAATAATGGTACCGTTTATGGGATTAATGCAAATAATCCAAAAAACACACGTATGGACCATTTTGATAAGCATGGTAGGAATGATTATATGTGTTTGTATTGTAGCCCATAATTCGCCTTTACTTATCATTCCTATTAAGTATTTAATACCTATATGGATATTGAATATGGTAATTATAATAATAAAACATTGGGATGCAATGAAAACTAGAATTATCTTGCGAGACTGGCTATACCGAATTTTTAAAGTACTTCCATCATGAATCTTGAAATGTTGATAATTTTAGCAGTAACGGTTCTTTCTACGCTATTGCTATACATAGCTCAATCAAACCTTAGAAACCTAAAACGCCTAAGAAACTCAGATGATCAAAATGCAACAGACCTAGTTTCCATTCTCATACCTGCACGTAATGAATTTCACAACCTTAAAAGATGTCTTGATTCACTTTTAAATGTCGATTACCCGAATCTAGAAATATTGGTACTTAATGATAGATCTACCGATGAAACTGGTACATTGGTAGAGGATTATAAAACGAAAGATCAACGGATTAAACTTTTGCAAGGTGATAAACTTCCTGATGGGTGGATAGGAAAACATTGGGCTTGTCATCAATTAAGCGAAGCTGCAAACGGAACAATCATATTATTTATAGATGCTGATACTGTTCTAAACAGATCAATAGTTTCAAAATCAGTCATGGCGATGAAGAAACAAAACAGTGATTTACTTTCTCTAATTCCTGGCAGAAAAGGTAGCTGTCTAATAGAGAAGTTAACATTCCCATTAATCGACTGGATGACGCTATGCTGGTTGCCAGTAAAATTAGCTTCTTCTTCCAAATCTCCATATCTTTCGGCAAATTTCGGACAATTTATGATGTTTAGAAAAGATGCCTATACAAATATTGGAGGCCACAGCTACTTGAGAGAAAATTTATTGGATGATTTTGAACTAGGAAGAGAAATAAAAAGAAACAATCTAAAATGGAACTTATATGACGGCAGTAAAGATGTCACTACGAGAATGTATTCTAAGTCAAAAGAAGCTTTCATGGGCTTATCAAGAAGTATCTTCCCCGTTTTTGATTATAGAATCAGTGCTTTTATATTAGCAGTTGCGATATTATCTTCTCTAGCTATCCTTCCACAGCTATATATAATCAACTACACCCTATATGGCGGTTCGGGACAACTACTTATATTTTTGTCATATTTCAGTATGATCATGCTATCATTATCATGGTTAGTAACATGCATCAGATTCAATCATAACTTACTAACAGCTTTGATATATCCAGTAATTATATTCGTCATAATATCAATTGGAATACACTCAGTATTTACAAATTTGACTGGAACAACATCATGGAAAGAACGTAGAGTCAACAAGTTTAAAATTAAATTCTGATTTCAACCATTATATTAGATTTGGCACTAGTCTTTACCAATCTATACCAAATTCTCTAACAGCGTTCCTCCAAAATATATCTTCAATCTGGTCTTTAGAAAATCCAGCCATCTCTGCAGCATGTTTCATGGCCAACAATTGTTCATATATTGCAACTATTGGCGTAAATTCAGTATGAGTAAATTTATCCGCACCCCAATCACTAACATCTAACATTTTCCAAGCTCTACCCATAGCAAAGTATGATCCATGAAAGTTAGTGGAATCTATACCATCTGTACCAAAAAATATTCGCTTATGATTCTCTTTGGTAAATAATTTATAAAAAACAGTAACGTCGCATACCGCAGATAAGTCGTACCAAATATTAGGCATGTCCTTCAATCGGTCAATACCTTGTTTTATCTGGTAATATGTAAAACTCCTTGCACAATGAGCCAAGATCCATTTTATATTAGGATATTTAGTAGTGTAGTTTTCAAGGTCTGATAAATTTTCCGGGTCTCCTGCACCAAGTTGTTTAGCCATATGCAATGTGACCCAACATCCTAAATCATTAGCCACTTCTAATTGTTCTTCGGGCAAAAAATCCTTGATTCGACATTCATTAGGGTCTCCGGTGACAGAATATATCCGATAAACTTTGAGGCCCATAAAACCATTATTTTTAATATCATTTTCTATATCTAAGGGATTACATTCAGGTGTCGTTAATCTGTTTGCCCTAGACAATGGATCACTTTTCAACTCTCGCTGGATCATTTCGTTATGCTGTTTAACATCAGTACCAAGATGTGGACACCCTAGAACTAAATAATGGGACTCTCTTCCTGGGAATAGTTTGGTGGACCAAATGCGCAGGGTTTCATGATCTGCGTCACCAAAGTGCAAATCTGAATGATACTCCTTATCAACGTATTTTTTGTCAAACATATGTATATGGCAATCGTATATTTTCTGAGGAACAAATTCGTTCAAATCTTCTTCCCAAACCTTCACATCATCTTTTCTTAACTCTACTGGATTTCTATTCATTTCAACATCCCAATTTTATTTTAGGAAATAATCATAATCTACTTCAGCAATTTCTAACACTTCATATTCTGGGGATAAAATCCAATAATCTTTGTTTGTTGCTTTAACATAAAAAAGAACATCATTCATATTGGAACCTTCACCTGAGTATTCCGCACCAACAGTCACTATATAGCTAAAATTTACTCCATTCGAATCTGTGCCAAATATTTCAACAATAGCATTCGCATTATCGTAACCAAATTCTGGTTTTCTCTCTATACCAACAGGCTTCCTTAGAGATATCGAAGTTATTTTCGTCAACAATGATTTGATTTTAACTTGATTCAATGAATCTGATATAGATTTGTCTAAAATCAACCAATCTCCTGATTCATTTTTCACAAATTGATTCCTTCCACGTTGATTATTGACAATAAATGAGGTGACATGGTCTTCATCAATATCAAAATATTCAGTTTCAACCCAATCATTAGCAACTGCCAAAAATTTCGAATTCGTATAATTTGGACTCAAGTACACATTTGGGCTTTCAGCAAGCCTAAAATGAGTAGAACGTAGTCTTGGAGTGGTTCCAAGATACATTTTAATAATGTTCCCTGTGTTCAATTGTATTTCAACATATCTTTCATGAATATCCGTGTGCACTTTCAAAGTACGATGTGTATCGATAGACTTTGAAATCAATTCTCCTTCATCAAATTTGTTTATCAAGTTAATAAATTCATTCAATTTATCTGAATCACAAGGATAATTTTCTGCATCTAGCAATACACATTGATTGTTTGTAAATCCAATCAATGTAGAATTTGAATTTAAATCAGAAATATACAAAGACTCGAATGAATCAGTCGATATATCAGCGAAGGTATTTAATGAAGTACTACCTAGCTTATATGGCCAAAATATCGCAATTAGAACACAACATTGCAGCAGTAATGTTAGAAAAAGAATTTTATTTGTGCGTGATATATTCAAGATTTGTTTTCCATTTCCAAATTGTACTTAGGTTTTTCAGACCGTTTTTTCAAATACCACAATCCTCCAATTAGCAATAACCCTATTATCATCACACCATAATTCACATATTCCCATATTTTTTGTTGTGAATCTGGCATTGGGTCTAATAGCCTAACATATATAGTCCTTCCTCTTAATTTCAAAAGTCCTTCATCTTTTACTGCCCAGTCGATAGCATTCTGAACAAATTGCAAATTAGATATATACCTTTGTTCCGACATAGTTTGAGATAGTTCCAAGAAGGTATCGTTAATAAAGTCTCCAGACCCAAAAATTACCACTCGAGTGTTGGGAGGAGAAGTATCAAACATTTGAATATCCGTATCAGGTCGATCTGAATCAGTAAAATTTAATTCATTTTCAGTAAAATAACTATTGAATTTCCCATGGATCGTCATAGCTATGTCTCGTGACATCTGTTCACCTTCAATCGGGAAACCAAATTCCGGATAATTCTCCATATCAGGTCTAACATCTATAGATTCACGTAACCAAGACTCCTTGGATGAACTAATAAATGCATCTATATCAACATCAGATTTAGTACTTACTTTATATAAAGGAGAAGCCCAATGCATTGTAAGAGATGGTATATTCGATGCTACAGGATTATCTCTATTAAGGCCGGTTGACCTTATGTCAACGAAAAAAGGATAATCTATATTTTCAATATCCATAACTACAACACCCGACACATCTTTTTGGACTTGGATAGGAAAAGGCTCATTTTGAGGGTCTAGAATCAAATTCTTACCCATTTTGACTCCGTAATGTTCAATCAGTTGATGAATTCCGTCATCAACTTGACGAATATTTAAACCGGGAACAATCTGCAAAGGTGATACTAAATAAGAACCTGCAGCTATAACCACTGAACCACCACGCATTATAAACTGATCTAAAGCAAGCAATTCGGTCTGCCGCATCTGTTCTGGAGAAAGTACTAATAGCACATCAACTTCCATTGGAGGTATGCCAGTAAGTAAATCTACATTTCGGACGTAATAATTTTCAGACAGATGCTGAAGAAGCATATACCAACTTGTCATTGGAGCCATTTGAGGATTGAAAGGGTTCTGTATTCTCTCAATTGGAGGTTGCCATACTCCAATTTTTTTCATTGCACCAGGTATGATCTTACGTATTCCAGTGTCAAAGGAAGCACGCAAATCTTCTTGGCTAACATCTTCACTAGGATAAACCAAGTAAGACGTATCTTGGTACTCTAAAATGGCATATAAGTAATATGATTGACCACCTATAGATTCTATAGGATCCAAGCCATATATTTCCTTTATAACTGATCTATCAATTTGATAGTCATTCTTATCAGGATCAACAACATTGAAAACTACTTTACCTAAAGATTCCTCTGCTAATTGATTCCCTACGTTATAGGTCCAAGATATAGTTTCATTTAATTCTGCGGGTATATTTTCTTCACTTATATACGCAGTTAATCTAATGTTATCTTTTAAGTCAGAATAAACAGCATCGCCTCTTTCAAAAGCAGCTACTACTTTTTTAATAGAACGTGTCACATCATATTCTATATTTCGCAATCTAGTCTCTACTCCCCCATCCGCACTTTTTTCTATTCTTACAAGATCACTTATATCTAAACGCTCGAATTGATCTCCATATACTATAACTATGTCAAAATACGCATTAACAACAGAAGATTCATATCGTTCAGTTATTGAAATCGGAGTAGGGTCCACGCCATAACTCCTTCGTGCTTCAAATTCAAGCTGTTCGTCTTTACTTGGGTCAAGTATTTTCACAGATATGTTATTTCCTGAGATTGCTCTGTATTCAGATAAAATATCTTGGATAGTTGGAATTAAAGGTTCAAGCATTGGATGTGTTTTATCACTAAAGTAACCTCTAATTAATACTGGCTCTTCCAAAGTAGAAACCAAATCTTTGGTGGTATCAGTCAATGAATATTCACTCTCAGCCGTTATATCGACTCTTAAATTATTGTATGGAGCTAAAATCACATTAAGCAAAACTAGATTCAAGCTAATTAATCCAAATGCGAGCCATACATTCCTTTTATAATCTTTTGTTTCAGTAGATCGTCCCCATCTTTTAGAATCTATAGATATAACATTAGCTAATATAAAAACAACTGTTAGAGATAAATAAAAAAGCAGGTCTCTTAAATCAATTACTCCTCTTTCTATACTGTCAAATCTAACACCTATATCAACAGCCGCGAGTACCGTTGAAATATTCTCTGCAAAAGCACCAATCACGTACCTACCGCCAATTACGTTAAACAATCCACATATCAAAACTGTAATGATTAAAGATATGATTTGACTTTCGGTTCTTGAAGAAACCAATAATCCAATCGATATATATACTGATACCATCAAAATAGTCGCTAAATATCCACCCACTACCGGACCCCAATCCAAATCACCAATAATCGAAACTGTGATTGGTAAAAATATGGTCAGAATCAAAGCTACTATTACCAGTATAAGTACCGCTATAAATTTTCCTAAAACCAGATATGACCTTGGTACTGGAAGTGTCAATAATATCTCTAAAGTCCCAGATTTTTGCTCTTCACTCCACTGCTTCATAGTTAAAGTAGCTACTAGAAAAATAAGAAGAGTAGGCATCCATGAAAACAACGGACGCAGGTCTGATATATTCCTAGCAAAAAACGTCTCTACCCAGAAAAACACAAATAACGATATGGCCAGAAAAACACCTACAAATATCAGAGCCTGAGGGGAGCTAAAATACCCGTCCAATTCTTTTCTAGTTATAGCAAAAAGTTGGGACAATCTATTTGAAATCATTGGTTTTTCTCAACTTTTCCAATGGAATCTACAGGTGACTTCAAGTTGTTTGCCCCATACCCTACTAGTTCGCTGAAAAACTGTTCTAGTGTTGTCGAAGACGAACTTAGTTCCAATAAAGCCCAACCTTTAGACTGAATTATTTTATAAATCGATTCTCTGACATCATTATCTTGAGAATAATGAATTTCAAATGCTGTTTCATCAGCATTTGAATGCTTTGCATCTATAAGCACTTCATCAACCCCTGTAATTTCACTAAGGATTGGTTTAGCTTCTTCAATGCATCCTTTAAGTACCAATTTATAAAATGTCTTCTTCACAAGTTCTGAAATCACAATGTCTGCTGCGACTTTACCATTAACCAGCACTATAACCCTATCGCAAATCGCTTCTACCTCTGACAAAATATGCGTTGATAGCAAAATAGTACTTGTAGAAGCCAATTCCTTAATCAATTTCCTAATTTCAATCACTTGAGTCGGGTCCAAGCCCGCAGTTGGTTCATCGAGTATCAAAACTCTAGGTAAATGTGCTATTGATTGAGCTATGCCTACCCTTTGTCTATAACCTTTACTCAATTCTCTAATAGGCCTAGTTAATTGTGCTGAAATCCCTGTTTTGTCAACGGCATCAGATATTAATTTTGATTGTGATTTGAGAGGAATACTACGTAGATCAGCGATCATTTTCAATTGAGATTGAACTGACAAATCAGGATAAAGAGGTGCATTTTCAGGTAAGTACCCTATCATTTGCTGAGCAGGCAAAGGATCTTTTATAACGTTTATATCATCTATCGCAACTGTTCCGTAGTTTGGTTCAGCATAGCCAGTCAAAGACTTCATCAAAGTGGTCTTACCAGCCCCATTAGGTCCTAAAAGACCAACAATTTCCCCAGATTTAATGGAGAAAGAAACTCCATCTAATGCTTTTAATTTACCGTAATACTTAGTTAGGTTATTAACTTCTATTAAATTCATTTTTAAAGCACTAACTTATTTTTACCAATGCCTGATTTTCAATTGAAATATAATACAAATATCATTATAAGTAGTGAATCAAAATTAGTTCAAGAAAGGTGAATATCTTATTTCCAGTATTTTATCGCCAAGATTTTCAAATAAAACAATTATAGATTGTTTAACCTGCAATCCTTATACGTGGATCTAAAAGGGCTAAAAGTATGTCGGATAGGAAAGTACCAATAACAGTCATTGCGCCTAAAACCAAAACAATTGTAGCTGAAATAAACAGATCCTCTGACAATAGTGCTCTGAGTAATAATGGTCCTTCAGTAGGGAGATTTAAAACAACTGATACGATTATACTTCCTGAAATCAAAAATGGAAGCAGATAACCTACGGTACTCACCAATGGGTTTAAGGCTACTCTAACTGGATACTTCATAACAACACGCCACTCAGGTAAACCTTTTGCTCTTGCAGTTATAACATATGGCCTCTGTAGTTCATCCAGTAAGTTGGCTCTCATAACTCGAATAAGGGCAGCTGTTCCAGCGGTACCTACCACCAAAGCTGCTATCCATAAGTGAGTAATCAAATCCCATACTCTTGCAAATGACCATGGAGCAACCATATATTCAGGAGAAAATAGTCCCCCAACACTTTGACCTAAATAAGCAAAAGACACCCACAATAACCACAGAGCAAGTAGAAAATCTGGAACTGCAAGTCCTAAAAATCCTACAAATGTAAAAACATAATCTTCAGGACTGTGTTGCCTAACTGCAGAATATATTCCTATTGGAATAGCAAGACCCCATGCAAATATAGCTGTTGTTACAGCTAGGATAATAGTCAATAATAGTCTTTCACTAACAACGCGTGTAACAGGCAAGCCAAATTCTAAAGACATCCCAAGATCGCCCTGCAACATATGCCACATCCATTTACCATACCTGTATACTGAAGGTTTATCTAGACCATAGTGCTTGCGCATACCCGCTTCAATAATTTCAGCTAATTCACCACCGGCCATATCACCAATTAATTCTTCTACATATAAGTCGACAAAGTCACCTGGAGGTAATTCAATTATCACCCAACTAATCATTGTTAATACCCAGAGCGTTAATACTCCAAGAAAAAACCTTTTAATCAAATATTGACCCACAAGTAACCTCGTTATTTTTTCAGGGGTTGATAATTAATCGCAACCGAAATACACATCAAACAGTATAACACAATCGAATAAATACAGCTTTAAATCAATTTACTAGATTTAGCGTAAAATTCTTATCCTAGGATCAAGAATACCCAATAAAATATCTGACAAGAAAGTGCCAATCACCGTCATTGCACCTAAAACAAGCACTATAGATGCCGAAATAAACAAATCTTCAGTAAGTAATGCTCTTAAGAGCAACGGTCCTTCTGTTGGTAAATTAAGTACAACAGAAACGATAATGCTACCTGAAATCAAAAACGGCAGGAGGTAACCCAATGTACTAACAAGCGGATTCATTGCTAAACGTACTGGATATTTAAGAATCAAGCGCCATTCTGGCAACCCCTTAGCTCTGGCAGTTATTACATATGGCTTATTCAATTCGTCAAGTAGATTAGCTCTCATAACACGAATCAAAGCAGCTGTTCCTGCAGTTCCGACAACAAACGCAGCTATCCACAAATGGGACAATAAGTTTTGAACTCTTGCTATACTCCAAGGGGCATTAAGATATTCAGGGTCGAATAAGCCTCCAACGCTAGCATCAAGATACGCAAAAGAAACCCATAATAACCATAAAGCTAATAGAAAATCGGGTACCGCTAAACCAAGAAATCCGACAAAAGTAAATATATAGTCTTCAGGGCTATGTTGTCGTACGGCTGAATATATACCGATAGGCACAGCAAGTCCCCATGCAAACAAAGCGGTAGTCAATGCTAATATGACTGTAAGTAACAATCTTTCGCCAATTACTTCTGTAACCGGTTTACCAAATTCCAGCGATACTCCCAGATCTCCCTGCATCATCCGCCACATCCATTTCCCGTATCGTACATAAGAAGGTGCGTCAAGACCATATTGTTGTCTGAGTCCTTCTTCAATCACATCTACTAGGAACCCTCCACCTTCACCAATATTCCCACCTATCAATTCTTCGACATACATATCTACGAAATCACCGGGAGGAAGCTCGATAATCACCCATGAGATAGCTGTTAAAACAAATAAAGTTAATATACCTAGAAAAAATCGCTGAGCTATATAACTTAACATCGAATTTTCATAACGTTAATTACCGTTAATACGCTCAACATTAGCGAATCCTATTAATTTTGATTTACAGCGCGTTAGATTCAGTTGTTACTCTGAACCACCACCTGATCCATATGGGTCAGCAGCGTCACGTAATCCATCACCCATGAAGTTGAATGCCAACACTACAACAGTCACTGGGAATGCAGGAATCATCAACCAAGGGTAAACAGCCACTGATTGAACATTTTGGGCAGCCTGTAAAAGAACTCCATAACTAATAGCAGGAGCACGTAGACCCAACCCCAAGAAACTTAACGCTGTTTCACTAATTATCATGAACGGTATAGCAAGGGATGCAGCTGCTATTATGTGACTTAAGAAAGCAGGTACCATATGCCTGAATATAATTCTAACGTCATTTGCTCCAGTTAACTTAGCAGCCATAACAAATTCTTCTTCGCGCAAAGCAAGAAATCTTCCTCTTACTACACGACCAAGCTCTGTCCATGCTAACAATGAAATAATAATTGTAATAGCGAAGTAAATACGGAAAACGTCCCAATCTCTTGGCACAGCAGCCGCTAACGCAATCCAAAGAGGTATTGTTGGGATAGATCTGGTTATTTCAATAATACGTTGAATGATTGTATCAACCCAACCACCGTAGAAACCAGAAAGACCTCCCATAGTAATACCAAGAATCATACTTATAAAAACCCCAACCAAGCCAATAGATAAAGATATCCTAGTTCCTTCCATGATCCGCGACCACATATCACGTCCCAACTTGTCAGAACCTAATAGGTACGGATAAGGCCTTTCATCTACAACGCTGTCCGCTTCTGTAAGTTCCCCATCAACCCCCAAAAATCTTATTGTAGTAGGAAATATTCCAATAAATTTATATTCCCTTTGTTTAGCAAAGAATTTTAACGGTATCCGAACCTCTTCATTTACAAAATGTTCCATTTTAAGAGTTTCAGGATTACGTTTACTATCAACACCATATACATATGGACCAAATCCTTCTTCATGGAACCAATGAAGAGCTTGAGGTTTCATATACGCAAATCTATAGTCAGAGAAATTAGCATCGCCGTGAGATAAAAATCCACATATCGCTCCTATCAAGTAGAAGCCCATTAATATAACCCCAGATATAACAGCCAATTTATGACTTTTAAATCTCCACCACATCAACTGCCATTGGGATGCTACAAACACTTCCTGTTCATCTTCTCGCACACCCCCACCTATACTCCCTGATCTACCTACACCGCTATCATATTCTTCTACTACCATGATTTTTCTCTCACAATTTTTCTATTTTATTATTCTTATCCTTGGATCCAAAAGTCCAAGTAAAATATCAGATAAAAACGTTCCGACAACGGTCATAGTACCGAGTACCAAAACTATACTAGCAGATATAAACAGGTCCTCTGCTAAAAGCGCTCTAAGCAACAATGGGCCTTCTGTAGGCAAATTTAACACAACAGAGACAATAATGCTACCCGAAATCAAAAACGGAAGTAAATATCCCAAAGTACTTACTAACGGATTGAGTGCTAACCTAACAGGATATTTCATAACAACACGCCATTCTGGGAGCCCTTTAGCTCTAGCAGTAATCACATATGGTTTATTCAATTCATCAAGCAAATTCGCACGCATAACCCTTATCAAAGCAGCTGTACCAGCTGTACCAACAACAAGTGCTGCTATCCAAAGGTGCCCAATCAGATCCCATACTCTTCCCCAAGTCCAAGGCGCATTTAAGTATTCTGGAGAAAACAATCCTCCTACACTCTGGTCAAAGTAAGCAAATGAAATCCACAACAACCACAAAGCTAATAAGAAATCTGGTACCGCTAAACCTAAAAATCCTACAAAAGTAAATATATAATCTTCTGGACTATGCTGGCGTACGGCAGAATATATTCCGATAGGAACAGCTAGTCCCCAGGCAAATAAAGCTGTTACAACAGCTAGTACAATGGTTAAAAGTAATCGCTCTCCAATAACGCTCGTTACCGGTTTTTGAAATTCCAAAGATACACCCATATCTCCTTCCAGTAACATCCTGTACATCCATCTTCCATATCTTACTATAGATGGATCGTTTAGACCGTATTGATCTCTAAGTCCGGATTCTATAGTTTCAGCAAGAGCACCACCTGAAGCCCAACTACCACCTAAGAGTTCTTCTACATACATATCTATAAAATCACCAGGAGGGAGTTCAATTATCACCCAAGATATCGCTGATAAAACGACCAGGGTTAATATTCCAAGCAAAAATCTTTGTACTACGTATTGTAACAAAATCAGCCTCGCGTCTTTAGCTTTCGAAGATTAAAGCAATTAATATGCTTTAATTACAACATTCGCAAATTCATTTATTTAAACGAGAAAGCGTCTCCGGAGACCCAGAGACGCTTTCTACATTATCAACAACTTTAACGATTGACGTAATATTATTGACTAACTTCTTTTATAGAAGTGCGTCTTTATATTAATATCATTCGCTGTCGTTCTTACCACCTTCTAAGTAGAACTGTATAGTTCTTGCTATACCAGGGTTCTGCAACGCAGACTGGTTAGGAGCAATAGCTGGTACGTTCTTGAAGTACTTCTTCTTCACGATAACACCGTTGAATGCAGGTGTTGCACCAACAGCACCAATCATGTACTGATTCTCTACGTTAATAGTCTGTACTTCTATATAGTTAGCTTTTCTGTCAGGATAGCGAAGCTTTTTAGCTTCATCCGTCAATTCTGCTAATCGAAGTATTGCAGGATCAGTTGGGACGTGAACGATAGAGCTACCGCCCATTCCACCGGAAGTACCTGAAGCCTTTTCCTGATACCAGTTTCTGTAAGCTTGGCCTGCAGAGAACCACTCACTCAGGTTCAAAGGATATCGCTGTCCACCAGCACCACCAGCAATCATCTGATGCTCGTTCTTGCCTCGGCGGTCTGCGAATAACTTCACGTCTTCAGCTTTAAGGTTAGTCTTGATTCCAAGTTCTTTCCAGTCTTCGTGTACTACTTCAGCAATACCTTCATAGTCAACGAAGTAGTTAGCTATATAAGCCAATTCGAACTGAAGAACTTCACCGGAACCATCTGTTCGTAGTCTGTATCCATCGCCATCTTTTGCACTAAGACCAATAGCGTCTAACTTTGCATTAGCAGCTGCAACATCACGCTTTGTATACATCTGAGCAACTTCGTCGCCAGGATAGAAAGGGTGACCTTTAATGAATACTGGTTGCATTATGGTACCAAGACCAAGGAATACAACTTCGTTAATCTTCTGTCTGTTAATACCATGTGACAAAGCAATTCTGAAGTCTTTGTTAAGTAACCACTTCTGTACTTCAGGATCAGCTGTATAGTCTAAGTTTGTACCTAAACCATATGTGTTGTTAACTGTAATACCAGCCTGTGCTCCGTGTGGAGATGGCCAGAATTGAGTTACACAATTACACTTAGCTTCATTTTCCCTTATTACAGGTACTTTAGCCATGTCAATGTGCCTATGCTGGAAGTCAATCTCACCAGCAATAGCTTTCAAGTTAAGTACTTCCTTCTCACCAGTCAAGATCATTGAGACCTTGTCTATGTATGGAAGCTGATTACCAGCAGGGTCAACTGCCCAGTAATATGGGTTTCTTTCCCAAGTATAAATCTGCTCCGTAATTGGAGAAGTGTTAAACCAAGGAGAAACTACAGGTACTTCACCGTTTCGAAGAGGATTTGACTTCTCTTTGAAGTAAAGAACCCAGTTTTCGTGGCCAGCAGCTTCAACTTCTGCATCATATGCAGCTTTATCAGCTACGAAATCACGGTGGAAGTCTTTCATGTAATGCCAAGGACCATATGATCCGTCAGCAATTCTTCCGTGAAGGGTGAATCCGCCGATACGATAAGTTGCTAATTGGTCTAAGAAACCATCAGCAGCTTCTGGTAACGTAAATTGAACTGTTGTGTCATCAACTGCTTTAATTCCAGTTGGTGAATAACCCGACCAACCTAACTGACCGTTACGACCAGGGTTAATCTCTTCGTTCAAAATAACATTGTCCCACCAAGCTTGGTAATGTTGTGCAGTAAATGCAGTACCATCTGACCACTTCATACCTTTACGAAGGTGAAGTGTATATGTCAAACCGTCTGAACTTACTTCATAGCTCTTACCGATGTTAGGAATAACTGATGTACCATCTAAGTCAAAATAGAGGTCCATGTCCATCATAAGACGGTCAGCATTCTGTCCATCGTTAGGGCCAGTGAAAGCTCGTCTCCAAGTTCCACCATATTCACCAATACTGTCTACGACAGAAACAACCATAGGCTCGCTAGGAAGTCGGTCTTCAACAGGTGGCAATTGACCGGACTGAACTTTAGCAGCTAACATTGGAGCTTCGCTATAGCTAGTCGGTGCAGGTCCATCCCAAACGAATGTCCCTTTAAAATTAGCTGTCACTGGTGCAGGAGCAGCAGGAGCAGCAGGCTCTTCTTTAGCAGGAGCCGGCGCAGGTTTTGCAGCAGGTGCAGCAGGTGCAGCAGGAGCAGCAGCAGGAGCTGCGGCAGGAGCTGCTGTTTCTTCTTCATCAGAAGAACATGCTATAACACCAAATAATGATGCTACCAAACCCATCGTTATCAGCAATTTAATGCTGGATTTCAATGAAGGCATATCTAACCCTCCCTTTTTTATTAAGAATTTGCACTTATTTTTGTACATATTCCAATTGGTTAAGAGTAATTTTTGCTAACCCAATGCTAACAATCTCTTAACAAACGACTCAAAGATTATATTCGATACATATGATGTGTCAACCCCTTAAAACATGCAAGTTAAGGTCTGTAATTTAATAGGATTTTCAAGGAATCCTGTCTAATACATGAATTGCAAAACATGTTTAATCATTCTATCCGTATTTGAGCGTTGGTTTATTTATGATGGATTTTATAAATAACATATAAATCAAAATGTTTAACCTTATAATTTTATTTAATAAATTGGGTATTTAGAGGTACAATTTACATCCCAATATAAGTCATAAGCTAGTATTATTACTTTGGATTTTACCGGCAGAAGTAAAAACTATTGTAAAATACTAGGATAATCAATGATGGCAACTAAATATAAAATTACGAAAACCTATAATATATTAATACCAATTATTATTGTTATATTTTCATTAATGTGTGTGGTCTTTCTTTCTTGCGGATTAAATGCTCCATTACCTCAAGTTTTAAATTCATCAGCGTCGTTATCAAAAGACAATTCACTTATAGTTTTAGTAAACGGTGAACTTGATAAGCCTAGCCATGTATTTGTTGAGTATTGGAACGATCAAAAACGACTGCGATCTAGAATTGTTGAATCTAACGAAAATCAATTCGAGATTACTCTATTTAATTTAAAAGCGGAAACTTCTTATGAATACCAAGTCTTCACTGTCTCCGAAGATGAACAACTTCACGCAGGGCCAGTAAGTATATTTGAAACAGGAGAATTACCTAAAGTACTAAAAGATGCAAATTTCAACATAATATCGGGGAAACCCTCTAAAGCAATAACATTTTTGGAATTTAGAGTAAGCGATTTTATGGGACTAGCAGCATATGATCAATTTGGGGATGTCGTTTGGTATTACGAAGGAATCAACGGTGACCAACCGTATGTTATGGACAGGAAATCTAATGGGAATATTGTTTATATAGCAGGAGACCATTCTGGAACAACCGCTACGGGTTTAGTAGAAATAACCCCTTCGGGCGAAGAAATTTCTAGATTAAACGATATATGTACCGAATTTGGTCCCATGCACCATGAAATTCAAGTTGTTAATGACAATGAAATTTTGTACATGTCAAGAATAATTGATTACGATGGATATGATGGCAACGAAGCACCTCAAGAAGGAGATACCATAGGAATATGGAATCAAAAAACAGGTGAGAACACAATAATTTGGGATATATTCGATTTCATAGACGCTTCTGAAAGGACCATACCAGACTCAAATGCTACACTTCCCGCTGTAATGTGGGGTGGATGTGATAGAAACAACAAAGTACAAGATTGGAGCCATGGCAATTCAGCTAAAATTTACAACAATGGCGATATACTAGCCACGTTCAAACATCTCGACCAAGTAATATTTATAGATAAAGATCGCGAAAAGCTAAAATGGAGGCTTGGAGGTCCTGGCAGCGATTTCACATTCCCAAACAAATTTGACCAGTTCTACGATCCACATGATGCTACGTTACTCGAGAATGGAAACATACTTTTACTTGATAACGGTAATGGCAGACCTTTTGAAGAGGGTGGGCCATACTCAAGAATAATTGAACTTGCGATTGACACTACAACAATGACCGCCAAAAAAGTTTGGGAATATACTAGACCATCCCTATTTGCACCATGTTGCGGAAGTTCTATAAGGCTAAACAATGGAAATACTGTAATGCTTTTCGGAATGAAACTACCTGATTCTGCTGGAGGAATTTTGTCTCCAGACGTCATAAGGTCAGGGAACTGCTGTGGTCCTTTTTACATTTTCGAGGTCGATAACCAAGGAAATATGGTTTGGGAAGTAGAACATTCTGTCAAAGGTCAAGTGGCACAGTACAGAGTATTCCCAGACGATCATATCATGGGTGAAATTATAGTACCTAATGTAAAAGCAAGTGCAGAATAAAATCATTAGGTACCAAATGTATATACCAAGAAAAGATAGGAAATCACATGAGTAAAAACCCTAAAAGCAGAAGTGAGGAATTTGTATTGTCAGTGACTGTTGATTTCCCCGATGATGTGATGTATGGACCATTTTCTCTGAAATTAATTGATGAAATAATGTGTCAAATCCGTTACATGGGAGCATCGCGTGTTTACTGGTTGTATTATGGTGACGTAGAGCAAGATTCATATTGGGCCGGTAATATTTACATTTATAATGGGATCTTCACCTACGGCCCCCAAACCATTTCAGATATCGGAGAACCACTTAAGGCTGCTGTTCCAATAGCGCACAGGCACGGCCTAGAAATATACGGAGTTATTAAGCCTTATAACTTAGGAATGTCTGGCTCTCATTCTGAAGGCTCTGATTCTTATGACCCAAATGGAATCCAAAGAATCGGTGGAAATGTAGGACAAGTAATACCATTTTTAGACAAATATCCGCACACTCGTATGAAAAGGAAAGCATATGATGGGGCTGATTATTCAAACCTTAATATAGACCGTATAAAATTGTTAAAAAAAGATGATTCTCCCACAAGGATAAAAGCAGAAAACATACAGATATGGGCTAGTAACAATAACTATGAATATAAAAAGATAGATATCAATCCAACATTTAAAACATCCATAGAGCCTGCTCAGAAGAAGACAACAGACTATTATGGAGAAACTGTAACTGAATTTGGGCAGCCAGTTTTATCTATCACTCTTGATGATATAAATATTAAAGAAAAATATGTATTGGTAACTACTGATTTCCAAGACGAGACGGGAGATTTTGTAAACACATCAGTATCCATGATTGAACCTTACCATAAGTCTAAGCTCATTCCTTCTGAAGTCGCAAATCTTAGCACAGTATGGCATAGACCTAGGAATTTCCGAACTGGAGGTTTGGAATTCGATTCTGGATTTGGAACATTACAATGTTCACTCGATTCATCCAACAAACCTCCAGAAGTAATAAATAGCTGGAATACGGTTCAACGAGGAGGAATTATAGCAGTAGCAAAAGGCTTAAACGATTACCTACCTTCTACACCTTGTGAAATGTATCCTGAAGTACAAAAACTATGGGATGGTTGGGTAGATCGTGTTTTGGCTACAGGAGTTGATGGTATCGATATTAGGATATCCTCTCACGGCAATTTGGTTGACGCTCCCTATGAATATGGCTTCGACGCTCCAACCATAGAGAAATTTATTGACGAAAATGGTTATGAGCCTTCTGATACCCAAGAAGATAAATCCAAGCTAAGCAATATAAGAGGCAAAGCCTATACAGAATTCATAAGAAAAAGTAGCCAAAAAGCTAGGAAGCTTGGAAAGGAATTTCACTTCCATATGCACACAGAGGCATTTAGAGAAAATCCTGTTCACGGACAAATTTTGGGGTTTCCTCCAAATATAAATTTCGACTGGGAAACATGGGTAAGTGAAAAATTGATTGATGGTGCCACATTCAGAACAAGTTGGTTTGAAGGCTGGGAAGATCCTCCAACTCAAACAGCAAACAGACAAGATTTAAATACATCATTAGCAGATCCTGTAGCTAACGATGCTTTGAATAAACTAAATCAAAATAAAATACCTTTATACCTGAATCGTTACACTGGTAGAGCAGTGGCACTAAACCAATATTTAGATGATTACGAATCAACATTTAATGACTCTAGATTTGCAGGGTTTGATGTTTACGAATTTTCGGACCTTGCTCACGCTACAGAAGACGGCCTTAAATTGAAACAAAGAAGAAGACAAATAATAGAAATACGTAAAAAGTCAATTCAATTAGGATTAATTTAATATAAGTCGGATTAACCAGAATTTTTATTGACCGTTACGGATTGCATTATTATGAAAGCTATAAGAGTACAAATAGCTAAGTTTATTATTGCTCCCTGTTGTCCAATTCCCAGAGTAACCACTACAAGACCCCAGACAAAAGTACCAGTTATATAAGCTATCCTACCCACCATTCCATGCAAACCGAAAAATTGACCTGATTTTTCTGGAGGCGTAATTTGTAACATCAAAGGTCTGTCGGTCACCCAAATCCCGGGAATCAAAGCGCCACAAAACACACCCATTAGGATCCAGAACCAATTACCCAAAACATCGGTTGATGGAGCAATCGCTACTAGCAATAGACAAATAGACCAAAAAAGCATGGCGATAGATATAGATCTTTTTGCTCCTATCAAATCGATTAGCTTACCCCATATAAAGGCACTTGGTATTCCCACCAATATTCCAAGAAGAAGTAAATATTCGACATGTCGGGCTGAATAACCAACTGTTTCTGTACCAAATAAAATCGCAAAAGATTGAGCAGTGTTTAATGACCAAGTATAAAAAAATCTAGATATCATAAATCTAGAAACATATTTATATTTTTTTATTTCAACAAAAACTATAAACAGGTCTCTTAACGTTTTATTTATAATTGCTTTTAATCCTATTCTATCTAGATGCTGTTCTTTGGGTCTCAAAACCAATAAAGCAGGCAGTGACGCTAAAAACATTAAAATGGCGCTTACTCTGAATCCAAAAATATTACCTGAATCTACTGCTACTTCAGCTGCAATAACAACTATTAATACTGCTCCAAGGTAACCAACACCAACACCTATACCTGCTATAGATCCAATATTTTGCGGAGTACTGATGTTATTTAACAATGCATTGTATGCAATACCAGCCAGATATATGCATACAATGGACAATGAATACAAAACCAAGGCCATAATGAAAGGCACTTCCCCTACTAACGGCACAGCAAGTATTGCTATAAATGTAAATGCTCCTAAATACCAAACTTTTGAAAGATAATGATCAGTCAATGTTCCAAAAAACGGCGCCAATACCAAGCTGACAATCATTGCAGCCGACATAGTGAACCCTACCGTAGCATCATTACCACCAATATCATTCGTTACCCATAAAGGGAAAAAGATACCCACAACACCAATAAAAAATATGGTGTTAGTAATATCGTAACTTGCCCATGCAGCAATTTGCCGTATATTTTTCCATTTGTTTACTTGTATCATATAGATAACGATATATTCATACCCACAAAACATCAATGCAGAATTGTTGTTCAAATATAAAATCAATTTATCTAGGAAGGTAAATCATGAAATTAAGTGAAGCACAATTAGATTATTTCAACACCTTCGGATTTTTAAAATTTAGCGGTATATTCAAAGATGATATTGCAAAAATCACTGAAGAATTTGAAACCGTATGGTCAGAATCAAATGGAGGGCATAATAATCAACAACATGATTTCAAAAGACGATCCGCAATCTTTCATTTCGTAGATTTAAACATATTTTTATCTAGCCTAATTGATGACATTAGAATCAAAGGCCCGGTCTCTTCAATTCTAGGAGACGATTTCAACTATAGCGGCAGTGATGGGAATTTATATGTGGGAGATACTCGCTGGCATTCCGATTCTCCTATGACAAAAAAATATAGGTCACTGAAAATAGCCTTCTATTTAGACGAAGTAGAATCGGATACCGGATGTTTAAGAGTCCTCCCTGGAAGCATTCATTACGGCAACACTTATGCGGATAAATTAAATGAAGTAATTCCTAGTACTGGGAAAGACGATACAAACGAGATGTGGGGAATATTGCAAAAACAAGTTCCAGGATTCCCTATTCCTTCGACCCCTGGAGATATGCTAATGTTCGACCATAGAATCAAACATAGTTCTTCAGGTGGTGATTCAAGACGGCGCATGTTCACTATGAACTTTGAACAAAAATATAAAACTGAAGATTTAGGGGATTTAAAAAATGAAATCTCTGGTATGGCAGCAAGTTGGGTTGATAAACCTTACGGCGAGATTATGATTAACACCGCTTCACCACAAAGAATGGTCCATTTAGAGCAACGATTGCAGAATGGTGGCCACTTAAAAGATTTAGTAGACACATATAAATCCAAAATGAATGAACCTACAAGGGGTGGCGCTCAATTTGATGAATAACGTAATCAAAAAAGTTTAAGATACTGGTAAATCGCTCATCAACTTTTTAATTGATGTCCAAAGTAATTTTAATGAAAAAATATATATTTTCGATATCGGTATACTCAGCAATTTTTTCCTTTTTAGCAATAACTACATTAGCTACAATATTAGCGATTGACTATGATTTTGTTTCAGAAACAATTAGCGGGCTAGGTAAATCTAACCAAAAATATTCTTGGCTATTAGTACTGACGGGAATAACATATTCTACCTTAATCCAAGGTTTGACTCCTTTATTGTATTTTAGTTCAAAATCAATAGGCGCTAAAATCACTAACACGTCATTGGTTGTAATTTATGGAATAACAAGCCTACTCACATCGATTTTCAAAATAGGGAATTACAATTACATTATTGGTTCATTTAGTGAAGATAGGGTGCACGAAATTCTAGCTAGAGTAAGCTTTTATTCAATATGGATTTTAATTGCTCTTTCACCTATAACATTAAAAGGAAATAACCAATTCACGTTACCCAAAACATTTTCATTAATTTTAACTCCGTTAGTTTTCACAACGGGTATAATATTTGAATTTAACCTTCATCTAGAATATCGAGGACTATATCAACGTTTTTTGTTTATAATTGTAATGATTTGGATAATATTGGCTACGAAAGCATGCCAAAAACAGTTTTCAAAAAGATTTAAATCAAAAGGCGACTCAAATGAATAATCACAAAATTAGTGACTTTAATAAATTCGACACATTCGTAGTTGGTAGCTTGCCAAGGCCTGTATGGGTCCAACGTCTCATCGAAGAAAATAAATATGGCGAAAAAAATCCAGCCTTAATAAAAGATCAACTAGATAACGCTATCCCTATGGCTGTAGAAATGCAAAAAGCAGCTGGAGTGACCTATATTTCAGATGGAGAATGGAGAAGAGAAAGTTATGTGAAAATATTTGCTGAATCCGTGGACGGATTCACGTTAGATTTATCTGAAAACATTACGCCAAATGCCTTTTCCTTAAAATACCCAGCAGTTACTTCTAAAATATCTCAAATAAAACCTATCGCAGTAAATGAACTCAAGTTCTTAAAATCAATTACTAACAAAAAAATAACAGTCGCTATTCCTTCTCCATATACAATAGGAAGAAGAATGTGGAGTGCAAAATATTCTAAACAAGCTTACCCTGAAAGGAAAACATTCATAGAACATTGTGTTCCTATTTTGAAAAAAGAAATATCTGATTTAAACGCAGCAGGTGCCGACTCAATTCAAATTGATGACCCATGGCTATCATTACTTGTTGATAAAAAATACAGAGAAGAAAATCAAATAAAGAACATCGATGCAGAAATTGAAATTAGCGTCGATTCCCTTAATTCCATAGTTGACCAAGAGATAAGCTCATTAACAAGCGTTCACTTTTGCCATGCACATTTTAATAGACAACACGGTAGTTTTGGATCTTATCATCCTATAATTGAAGCTTTAGGATTGATTAATGTAGACAGATTTGCAATGGAATTTGCTTCACCGGTATCTGAAGGAACATCAGTTTTAAAACATTTCCCCAAAAATAAAATAATTGGATTAGGAGTTATTGACCACACGAATACAACCATTGAGCAAGCCGACTCAATCGTATCTCAAGTAAATAATGTAATGAATCATATCTCTCCGGAAAATATTACCTTAAATCCTGATTGTGGTTTTGCTCCATCTAGTGCAAACCCAATGAATTTTGATGAGGCATATTTGAAATTAACCTCAATGGTAAAAGCTTCAAATATTCTCAAAGAGAAGTTTGGTTGATTCGATTATTTAAATTTGATTTGGATCAATTCTACATTTTGAATCGAAGGTGAATCATTGAAAAACACAATCAAAAAAACAATTCGCGTTTTTCTGCTAAAGAGATTTTTATCATGGTTGTCCCAATTAGAAAAAGGAAGGATTCACCTGACTTTCCCAGATGGAAAATCATACGATTTTGGAAATCCTCACAATAATTTAGAAACAACCATTAAAATAAATAATTTAGAAGTGATAACCGACGCAATAATAAACGGGGATATAGGAATAGCAGAAAGCTTTATGGAGTCAAAATGGGAAACTGATAATCTAACAAATTTATTAGAAATCGCTATATTGAACCCAAACTTTATCCAATCAAACAAGTCCTTTTTCAATATTTTATCTAGATTATACGAAAGATTTTCGCATTATCGAAATAAAAACACCATTACAAATAGTAAATCTAACATTTCTGCACATTATGACCTTGGCAATAATTTTTTTGAAACTTTTTTGGATAAATCCATGACCTATTCTTGCGGAATATATTATGGTTCAGATTGTTCTTTAGAAGAGGCTCAGGCAAATAAAATCAATGCTATTTTAGATAATCTTTCAATAAGCGAAAATGACAATGTTCTTGATATAGGATGTGGCTGGGGACAATTAGCAATTACTGCCGCTAGCAAATATAAATGCAATGTCACAGCTGTAACTATTTCACAACAACAATATGATTATGTCAGGTCAAAAATACATGACTTAAATCTAGATTCAAATGTAGAAGTACTATTAAAGGATTACCGTCAACTAGATGGAAATTACGACAAAATCGTTTCTGTTGAAATGATTGAAGCTGTTGGCCATGATGGACTAAATGACTTTTTTTCTGTTTGTGACAAGGTCCTTAATCAAAACGGTTCAATAGCAATTCAGGCAATAACAATACCTGACAACTTATATGAATCATACCGTAAAGGCTCTGACTTTATTCGCAAACATATTTTCCCAGGAGGGCATTTGCCATCTCTTGGCGCTATTGATTCAGCACTCTTAAAAAGTACTAATCTCAGAATAAACTACTTGGATAATATCGGCCAGCATTACGCCACCACACTCAACCATTGGAAAAAGAGGTTTGTGAAAAACAAACACATTTTGAATTCTCTAGGTTACAACGAATGGTTTATTCGAAAATGGCTATATTATTTTTCATATTGTGAGGCTGCTTTTAAAACTGGCTATCTTGACGACCTACAAATCATTTTAACTAGATCTGCACAAAATAAGCCCTTCCACCAAAATCAATTATGAGAATGATATAAATTGTGGTACGAAACTTTTATAGATAAAAATTTAATCCCGAAGCCTATTTTGCAGATACTTATCCGGTATTTACTTCATAAAAAAGCTAATGATCTTCAAAACAAAATAAGCAACTCATTAGATTCGGCAAGGAATGATTCCATTGACTATTATTCTAATGGTGAGATTGCACTTGCAACAAATTCAGCAAATCAACAACACTACGAAGTTCCCGCAGAATTTTTCGAAGTTATGCTAGGACCTAGATTAAAATACAGTGCATGTATTTGGAGTGATGAAACAAGCGAAATTAATGAAGCAGAAAATAGAACATTGGAAATGTATTGTGAATTATCACAAATAAAATCCAACCAAACAATATTAGATCTCGGGTGTGGATGGGGTAGCCTCGGATTATATATTGCAGAAAAACATCCTTCTAACGCCGTTATTTGCGTTTCAAATTCAAAAACTCAGAAATTGTTTATTGATAGTAAAATTGAAACCAAGAAGTTAACCAATATTAAAGTCGTAACCCAAGACATAAATTCATATTTCCCTACTACGAAATTTGATCGCATATTATCTATAGAAATGTTTGAACATTTAAAAAACGTCAAATACATGTTTTCAAGAATAAATGATTGGCTTAAACCTGAAGGTCTACTTTTCCTACAAACATTTTCCCATAAAAAAACCCCACATACTTTTAATGACACAAAACGCTCATGGATGGCTAAACATTTCTTTACTTCAGGTTCAATGCCATCCCACACAACTTTCAAAAATATTCTACCTGTAAAATCTTTAGTGTTCGTTAATAGTTGGTTATATAAAGGTACTCACTATGAAAGAACACTAACTGAATGGCTGGCGAATTTAGAAGTTAACAAAAAAGAATGTATTAATATACTAGATTCAACTCCTAACCCTATAAGTGCTGAAACACAATATAACCGGTGGAAAATGTTTTTACTAATTTGCATAGAACTCTTTGGATTCAAGAAAGGAAATGAATGGTTAGTTTCAAACCATCTAATAAAAAAGGTAGATAACTAAATGGACATAGGAATAATAGGAGCTGGAATTGCTGGAATAACAGCATCCCATAACCTTCAAAACGACCATAATGTGACTTTAATCGAAAAATCACAATCCATTGGAGGTCATTCAAAAACGATAACAATTGAAAAAGGATACGATACGGGAACAAAAATAGATGTCGGTTTTATTGTATACAATGACATTAATTACCCGACTTTAACAAAGTTTTTCAACATCCTTTCAGTGAAACCAAAGAAAACCGATATGTCTTTTTCATTTAGCGATACAACAGGAACTCAATATGCGGGGACAGGACCTTTAGGGATATTTTGCAACCCTATAAACATCATAAACATCCAACACTATATATTCATAAAAAATATTATTCGTTACTCAAGATTTTTATCAAGAGCAATTAATATGAATCAAATTCCAGAAAACAAAACAATCAATGATTTTTTACTTGATATTGAATGTCCTTTAAATGTAATCAATAGATATTTTCTTCCAATGGCATCAGCTATATGGTCAAATTCAAATAAGGATTCTTACGATATACCAGCGTTGTTTTTTGCGAAATTCTTTGAAAATCATGGGCTTCTTTTCCCAAAACAAAAACCCAATTGGTTCAGTGTAGATAATGGTAGTGAACAATATTTGAAAAAATTTGCTTCAGATTTTAAAGGAAAGATAATAAAAGGTGATGGAGTAAAAGTAATAAAAAGAAATTCAAGAAAAGTATATGTGACTACCCTATCCGGGGAATCACTTCAATTCGATAAAATCATTATAGCTACACATGCTGACCAAGTTTTACCAATATTGGATAAGCCATCGAAAGAGGAAATACAAATTTTTGATAAATGGAATTACAGTATTAACAAAGTAATATTACACACTGATCATAAATTCTTACCCAAACCAAAATTTGCAAGAGCCTCTTGGAACTTTTACGACGATAGCACTGATAAGCAGTATTCTTCAACTTCAATCAGTTACTACATGAACAGATTGCAGCGATTAAAAACAAAACACGATTATATCGTGACTCTTAATCCGATATCAGATCCTCAAAACAATCAGGTTATATTTTCAACCGAATTTTCCCATCCAACCTTCAACTTGCGCTCAATAAACACTCAGCCAAAACTTTCAAATCTACAGGGCAATTCAAACACGTACTATTGCGGTAGTTACCATGGATATGGATTCCATGAGGACGCGGCTTATTCAGCTTTAAAAGTATCTAACCTAATTCAGCAAATCAAATGAACTCGTGTATATATAAATGTAAAATAGGCCATACTCGCATATGGCCAAAAAAATATAAGTTCGACTACGGTCAAATTTATTATGCAATCGATTTAGATGAGCTCCCAAGTATATCGAAAAAAATAAAATTCTTCTCTCATAATAAACCAAACATAATTTCAATCAAAAATAAGGATTACTTAGATTCATCTTCAAATACAATTAAAGAAAAATTGAATAATTGGCTCATTAAAAATGGTTATCCAACTCACGAAGGTAGAGTAATTTTATTGACTATGCCAAGAATACTGAACCGGATTTTTAACCCAATTAATTTTTATTTCTTGTTGGATGTTGGTAATAAATATTCAAGAGCGGTTATTGAAGTAAACAACACATTTGGAGAGTCTCACTTATATATATTAAATAATCTGAAAAACAAAGGAAAACTAAAATCAACTAGCAAACCAAAACAATTCCACGTGTCACCGTTTAATTCTATGGATGGGCACTATAATTTTCACCTTTCTGAAATCGGAGATGAAGTACAAACGGAAATTGAATTAATTCGAGACAACAGATTAGTAATGTTTACCCAACTAAACGGATTCAAGTCA
>VFGY01000061.1 GCA_009392195.1 SAR202 cluster bacterium
AGGATGCCGTCCGTCATGATAAAACATTATTTTTGGTTTACTCATTGTAATTCCTCCGAATGTATTGATGATCAGTGTTTTCTATAGAGATATTCTAGATATGATACTCGTAATTTCTGTGAATTGTCCAACAATATGTACAACCCTAAAATTTCAACTTAAATGGAATCATCTATTTTCGTGAAGTCAATAACCATAATTCTTAACTCCCGTTTATACATTTTGATCATGTTATTCATCTTTAATTGCAAATATCAACTTAAGTAAACTTAATATAATTATATAAGTAGATTTACTTTGAAAATAAGTTTAGAATTCCCCCAATATTTGGAGGTGTTTTATCTTGGTTAAATTAAATATTTTAAGTATTAATGCTCATCCGCACGATTTTACCCATATGGCTGGTACCTTGGGTATTCATAAAGCAAAGGGCGACAACGTAACTGTGGTATCGCTTACTCCTGGAACAAACGTACATAACGAAAAAAAACATGATGAACTTATGAAACCAGAATCAGAAAGAGATATGGACATAATTAATCAACCAGACGATGAAATTAAAAAGATTAAAATTGAAGAACTAGAAAAAGCATGTGCTGTATTTGATATTGATGACGTTCGTGTACTCGATTATCCGCAACCATTTCGATTGAGCGAATTTCCAGAAGCTATAAAAAGTCTTGCTGATATCATACTAGATACAAGGCCACACGTCCTGATAATGCAAAGCCCATTTCCAAGAGCACATCATGGAAGACCGGGTGTGTCAGCAGATGACCATATAGAGACTGCCCTTGCAACAATTGAAGCTAAAGCAGTTGCTGGTGTGCCAGGGTCAGAAGGTATAGCACCACATAGTATTGCCACTACCTTATATCCGGGCGTTTATTTTAATAATAATGAAGTAGATTTCACTGTAGATATAAGTGACTGGTTTGAGAAACGAGTCGCAGCAGAAGAGATGTATGTCAGTCAAGGGCACACTCCTGAATGGTCGAAACGAAGAATGCTTGTATCTTTGGGGAATTCAGGATGGTTTGCGCATACATTGTATGCTGAATCTTTTGTGCGTGAAGCACCTGAGTTAGTATCTGAAATACCGATGTCGCCTCTTAGCATAAGGTCGGTTGAAGAACCCATAATGGAAAAATTTGAAAGAATGATAGGTGAAAAGGGAAAAGATTTTTAAATTGTAAAACTACTTCAACTTTTCAATATTTGATTAGCTTGTATTCTCAATCTATCTCTATCTGATAAAAAGGGTCCAATGTTGGTGACGAACTCTTGTAAAGATTCTTTTACAGTAGAATTGGATGTGTCTATAGTGAGTTTATTTCGGATAAATGAACTTCTGAATTCTTCATCGAATTCATCTAGGACAGGCTTAATATCTTTTTCTTTCAATACCGTTCTACTGTGTGGGGCTGTTTTCATTCGATCTTTAATAACTTCCGGAGTCGCTTTAAGTAAAATGAGGACTGTATCAGGAGCTTTTTTGACAATTTCGCTATCGATATGGCGAGCTAAACCTTTTCGGTCTCCATATTCCTTGTGACCACCGTAACCATAGTATCGAGGTGCATAAACTGCCTCTTCAATATGAAATCCTATTAAGATGTGGTCAGAATCATCATATAGTTGGTTTTCTAGGTGATAGGCAAATTGATACCTCTGGAACATTTCTTTTAATTCGGGACCTAAAGACATGAAAGTAGCTAAATCTTTTTCTGATATCTCATCCCAATGACCAACCCATGGTAGCGTGAAATGATCATGGTACTCGACAATACCTTTAGGTGTAGGTGGACCCATAAGTTCGTTGCGCCAGTTCACTATTTCATTAACGAGAGTGGTTTTGCCAGAATATTCACAACCTACAATGATTAGTCTCATTTGTTTCCCTCCTACATAAGTCTAATTGGACATAAATGTAAGCTTATTGATAACAAAAAATCAAGCATTCGCAAAAATAAATGATATATCATTTGTGCTAATAAGCTTTTCTGTAGATTACTTTTTAGACTTAGCTAAAAGGAGTTAACTTAATATATGAAAATAGCAAGGCTTGTCGCACCCCGTAAATTTGAATTTCAAAACGTTCCAGATCCAGTTATGGGCCAAAACGATAGTATAGTGAAACTAGAAAGATGGTCCATATGTGGTACCGACATAAGGTCAGCATACGGTCAAGATTTGCCAGAAGATAATTATCCATTAGGTATAGGAGAGCCTTGCCATGAACTTGCAGGTACCATTGTAGAAACTAATGATAAAGATTTGAAGGTTGGAGATAGAGCGATTGTATTTCCTACTGTTGGTGGATATGGAGGTTTGGTTGAATATTTATCCTTGCCTTCTTCAAATATAGTTGTATTACCTCCTCATGGTGATTTGTCTGATTGGGTAGTATGTCAACCTGCTTCGACAGCTATGTATGGCTGTAAATCAGTTGCTTCTTGGATTGGTAAATCCGTTGCAATAATTGGACAAGGAGGTATTGGATTATCCTTTACAGCAATGATATCGAAATTAGGAGCTGAACAAATTATCGCCTGTGATAATATTCCTTACCGATTAAAATATGCGAAACAATTTGGAGCTACACATTGTATTAATGGTAATGAAGTACAACTTGATGTCGGTGTTAAAGAGTTAACCAACGGAAATATGGTAGATATTGTTGTTGATGCTGCTGGGTATTCTGAAAGTTTTGAAATGGCCCCTAAATTATTGAAAAGAGAAGGGACGTTTATATTATTTGGAATTCACCATGAAGTTGACAGTTCCGATAAAATATTGTCTGCCCAATCAGTGAACGAATTGATAAGAGACGAAATTGTAATTAAATCAATTGGTCCTGCTGGAAGAACTAATCCAACAGAGCATATAAGACAAATGATTAAACTGAAGGAAAGAGGGTGGTGGGATCCAGCAAACCTGATTACACACAATATGAAACTAAATGAAGTTAACAAGGCATATGACATGTATGAAAAAAGAAAAGACAATATTATTAAAGTTGTAATGTCTTGATGATGATTTAAATAACTTTCAGGGAAAAATTATATGAAAATCTTAGTATATGGTGCTGGAGCAGTTGGCGGATATATTGGAGCCCACCTTATAGAAAATGGTTTGGACGTGACATTTTTAGCACGAGGAGGCCATTTAAAGAATATTGTTGATAAAGGTTTAAACATTGTTTTATCTAATCAAGAAAAAATAGTACACCCAAGCTATGCGACCGATTCGCTAGCCACATTAAAAAATGTAAAGTTTGATGTGGTTATTGTTGCCGTAAAGGCTTGGCAAGTTAGAGAATCAGCAACAGAAATATTACCATACACGTCTTCATCAACACTGATGATTTCCGTTCAAAACGGGATCGATTCTCCTTATGAATTAAATGATGTATTTGAAGCTAGGCAAATTATTCCTAGTGTTTTTAGAGGGATTTGTTTAGTAAGTGAACCGGGTGTTGTATCTGTCCCATCTCAGTGTAGTTGGACTCTGGGCGAATTCCAAAAGAATCCAACCAGGGCAATAAATTCTTTATTAAAGCCTCTAATTGGATCAAAGTTACAGTTAAAGGTTTCTATCGATGAAGATATCATAAAAGATTTATGGAAAAAACTTGCTTTGATTGCTCCAATGAGTGGAGTAGGAGCATTGACTCGTTCTGTACTTGGAGTTTGTCTTGAAATTAAAGAGTTGAGAAATATGATTGAAAAAGCAGTAGAAGAGATAATAGTGGTAGCGAAATCTCAAAATATAATTTTACCAGATGAAACTCTTGAAAATAGTATGGGGTTTTATAGAGCATTGCCATATTCAGCTACTTCATCGATGCAGAGAGATATAGAGCAGAAAAAACCTTCTGAACTTGAATATCAAACAGGAGCTATAGTTAAATTGGGTAAATCAAATAATGTACAAGTACCAGTGAATTCATTTATCTATTACAGCTTGTTACCACAAGAGTTGGCAGCAAGGTCAGATCTTAGATAACATTTTTTTGCGTTTAGTTAACTTAATTGTAAAAGTTCTAGCCAATTACCGTCTGGGTCTTGCAAATAGCAAGCTACTCTTCCTTCGGAAACTTCAGCAGGAGGATTCATTACTTTAGCCCCACATTTTTTTAAATGCTCAAAGGTCCCACTTATATCATCAACTAAGAAAGCAAGGTGAGTAGATCCTACGGCACTTCTTTCATTTGTAGGCCTAGAAATTGGTTTTGGAGAAATATATTCTATTAGTTCCACAAGGTGTTCTTTGCCTAGGCTCAGCAAGGCTAAGTTTAAATGGGCTGAGTCATACCCAACTACCTGTTGTATTGCATTCCCTGTTCTTTCGTACCTCGCACTGACTTCGAACCCAAGACCTTCCGTGTAAAATTTTATAGCCTTTTCTAAATCTTTGACAACAAAGCCTGTATGATGTGTGTTGAGAATCATTATATTAAGCCTCTTTATTCGTTAAATTTATCTATATTGGAAAGACCTTCAGATATATTCTTTCTAAATGTTGATATTGTCGTTTCATCCCAATCATAAAAACCTTTTGCGCTTTTGATTCCTAATTCGTTGTTTTCAACCATGTCTGTAATCAACTTTGGTTCTTTGGGACTTGATTCTAGGTCTGGAAATAATTGATTTGCTATAGCTAATATTGTATCCCATCCGGCTGCATCAAAAACTTGAAATGGACCAGCGAGAGCTAATCTCCTTCCGAAACTGTTTTTTACAACTTCATCCACCTCTTTAGGGGTAGCTATTCCATTTTCAACTATAGAGATCGCTTCTCTTAAAAGAGCAAATTGCATTCTGTTTCCAATAAAGCCTAATGATTCTTTCTGCAGTAATACCGGGCTTTTGCCAATATTCCTGAAAAGTTCCATTGTGATTTGAACTGTTTGGGCAGACACCTGAGGGCCTTTTACTACTTCGATTAATGGAAGGATATGGGGAGGATTCCACCAATTTGCTACAATTATTCTTTCTGGGTATTGGCATTTTATAGCTAATTGGCTTGCTTTAAATGATGAAGTGTTACTCGCTAACACGGTATCTTTTGGACAAATTGAATCTAATCGTTCAAATATACCGCGCTTAACGTTCAGATCTTCAAAAACTGCCTCAATCAAAAAATCAGAATTAATTGCCGTTTCAGCTAAGGAATTTTCTGTGTTTATTAAATCAAGGATTTTGTCGGTTTGGAGTTTAGCCTGTTCAGCAGTACTTTCAATATTTTTTAATGATGTCTCTAGTCTCTCTTTGGATACATCATTCAATATCACTTTAAACCCTTTAGAAGCAAATTGTATAGCGATTCCATGGCCCATCAAACCAGCGCCTATAATGCCTACGGTATTTATGTTTGATACATTCAATATTTGCTCTCCATAAATTTATGGGTGTTGATGAATACAACGCTTGAATTTGCTGTAACCATCAAAGTTAAACGTGTGTCCTCAACTATTTTGTTAATTCATATTGGCAGGGTATTAATTTTCGTTCGAATGTGCCATATCTTGACCACAGCACATTGGTGATTTAATTTTGCCGCATTCTTTAGGGCACTTGGATATTGAAACTGTGGAACCATCATCTTTAGTTAGTATAGCTGGCTGCAATTCGGTTCCACATTGCGCGCAAGTTAATCCGTTTATTGCCATGCCGCAGCCTACAGTACAAGAATATGTTGTCATGTTTTCTCCCCTTTTTCTTAATCTGTCAAATAATATTACCAAAAATATTGTTGAATTTATGTAAGCTATAGTAATTGATTAAACGTATTATTCCTTCATTCCATTGAAAGTATTGTTTTCGCTTCTTGTAAACTAGTGCCAGAGATAAATCCGGGATCATAATTGTAAAGTAGCTCAACAATGTCTCTGTCAAGAGGTGTTAGGCTTTGGGAATATGTGAATCCTTGATAAAATATGCTATCGATATACTCATAAGAATCTTTCATTAATCCTAAGGACTGTGTGATTTCTTCTATTATGAGGTGGTTCCGTGCCCTCTGAGAAATTCTAGAACTGTCAACCAATATTGTTGACCTGTATATGTTGCCTTTAGAATCCCACAATACCCAGAAAAACCCCCAATTTGTTGGAATATAACTTGGCAATATTTCAGCGAACTGATTTTCCGGTACGAAGTAAATTTGTATGTTACCGCCCTTTTCAACTGTAGAAATATTGATTGTTTGTGTTAAATCGTTTAATTGTTCAACAACTGAGTTTACAGTTTCTATGTCTGTATTTGTTGGATAACCTTGTATTCTTATTGTTATGTCATTTGTCCATTTGTGTAGATATGGGTTTACTTCTAAACATTTGTTCCCTGAAACATAATATTCTGGGCCGAATGCTATATCTAAAAAGTATTTTTTTGCGTCATAGCTATAACGATTTCTTGCAAATTGGGTTTTTATAGTTTGTGTAGGTGTTGGATATGCAAGAGGATTTAAGAAACTGGTTATAGTTGGAGTTGGCTCTGGAATAGCTGTAGGCTGAGTTTTTGGAGATATATAACCAGCGCATGGCGATGTTATTTTACTAGCAATATTTATAGGTGTAGGAGTAACTGTAGCTGTAGGAGTAGCTGTAGCTGTAGCTGTTGGAATAACTATAGGAGTAGCTGTTGGAATAGCTGTAGGAGTAACTGTAGCTGTAG
>VFGY01000062.1 GCA_009392195.1 SAR202 cluster bacterium
CGTTTGATTAATGGAGGGATTATGACGAGTTTGAAATATATCACTAATCAACCAGGGGTAGCATCACCATCTGGCTTATACTCTCTTGCAGTCAGAGCAACTGTAAGTGACTTGATTTTTGTATCTGGTCAGACAGCCAGTGATGCTGATGGGAATCTGGTTGGGAAAGGTGACATTGCAGTTCAGACTAGGCAAGTATTCAAAAATTTGGAAAACATCCTAATCTCAGAAGAAGCAGATTTCAAAAATGTGCTTGAATTCACGATTTACATAGTCGGAAATGATTCAGTTAAGCCTTTTATAGATGCGCGAACAGAAGTGTTCAAAACTATTTACCCTGATGGCTGTTATCCTTGTTCGACTTTGGTAAATGTTTCATCTCTGGGTGGCAGTGATGCTATGGTCGAAATATCCGCCACTGCAATGATATCTAACAATTAAACATCCAATGTAAGTGAATAAGTTCCTTACGTTCAACTTACAATTAAGGAGTAACTCATGAAGAAATTCTATAAAGGTAATATACATACCCATACCAATAAATCTGATGGCGATGAAGATCCGATTAAGGTTACAGAATGGTACAAAGAACACGGATATGACTTTTTAGTTTTGACTGATCATAACCACAGAACAATTCTTGATTACGGCAACATTAACGAAACTCCACTAACACCTTTAATGATTCCAGGAGAAGAAGTTACGTTAAGCTTTCAAAAAGATGATGTGGCAGTACCTATCCATATAAACGGAATAGGGATTGAAAGAGTAGTGGAACCGATACAAGCTGAAACCTTTGTTTCTACCATTCAAGCAAACGTTAATTTAATAAAAGAAGCTGGAGGAATCGCTTCTATAAATCATCCCAATTACAAATGGGCTTTTACTACATCAGAATTAATTCAAGTGGACGGAGCAACAGCGATAGAAGTTTTTAATGGACACCATGGTTCCAATGGGTCTGGTGGTAAAAATAGGCCTAGTTCGGAACAACTATGGGACGGTATTTTGAGTTCAGGAAAATTGATTTATGGTGTTGCAACAGATGATTCGCATCATTATCACGATTTCACTCCTACTATGGCTAATCCTGGTAGAGGTTGGATTTGTGTCGAAGCAGAGTCTCTTGCTGAATCATCAATAATGGCTTCAATTAAAAAAGGCGATTTCTATGCTTCTACCGGCGTTTATTTGAATGAATTAGTGAATTCTAAAAACACAATAAACATTTATATTAGGACTGAGGATCACGACCCTTTGAATTTGCCTGAGTATATTACTACTATAACTGGTCGCAACGGTGATATCTTGTACGAAACTGATTCTCTTCATGTGAATTACCAATTACCAAAGAATGCACTTTATGCTAGGGCGACTATCAAATCTTCAGAAGGGTTTAAAGCATGGACACAACCAATCTTCCCTAAATAGTGAATTAAACATACATTTTAGCTATTAAAGTGTAATAAGCGATAGCGAATATTCTATATCAGTTCCAACTTATTTGATAAATAAACAGAATTTAATTTAGTTATCGAAAAAGCCGATGCGGTCAAACGCCTGCCGAAGTTTTGTGGTTTCCTCATCTCTTAATGTTCGATTGGGGCTTCGTGGCGCACCACACTCTAGATTCATCCATCTCAATACTTGTTTTATGCCACCAATGAGATCTGGGGAAGTTAGAAGTGTTCGTATGATTTCATTTACTCTAGCTTGAATTTCAGCTGCTTTATCAATATTGTTTTCTTTGTAAGCTCCCCATAGTCGGACGTAAAGCTCCGGCATAAGATTGTAACTAGCCCCGATACCTCCAACTGCTCCGGCAATCAGGCTCGATAACAAAAGCGAGTCTTCACCTTCAAAAATTACAGAATCCTTCCACTTACTAGCTAAGTGGCCTAGAGTATAAATGTCCCCGCTTGAATCTTTCATCCCAATAATATTATCTAATTGTATGAGTTCGCTATATAGTGCTTCGGTCATTGAAATGCCGGTACGCTGTGGGATGTTGTAGATCAACAACGGGACTTCAGAGACTTGTGCTATAGATTTGTAATAGTTGATTTGGGATATTTCGTCAGGTTTATAAAAATAAGATGGAGGCAATGCTGAAATGGCATCAGCTCCGATTTGACTGGCATGCCTTGCCAATTCAAGCGTTTCTGGTATTTGAAATGCACCTACATGCGCTATCACAGTTACCTTGCCACGTGTTTCATCTAATACGGTTTCTAGCAAATCTTGTCTTTCTTTAGAATTCATCAATAATCCTTCACCAGTTCCTCCGCACACATATAGGCCATGCACCCCAGCATCTATTTGGTGCTGAACTATCCGGCGCATTGATACTGGGTCGAATTTACCATCTGTATCAAAAGTGCTAATTGTGGCTGGAAATATCCCACGTAAATTATCCAATTCTAAACTCCTTGTACTACTGGGTAGCCACTTGAATATAAAGTCATGTTTTTGCTTTGTTGGTATTCTTGCTTTTTATTAAAGCTTTAATTGGTATTCGTATTTATACAAAATAGCTGAAAAATTAATATCAACCGTATTTAAACTTAATTACTAGAGAATTGCTACAGTTATTTTTCATGTTTGGAATGCGTTTAGTATTGAATATGCTCTTTGATGTTTGTCTTAGACTAGACAATGGATATACATGATACATGTTATGTTTCAATTTAGGGTGTTATTTATGTTTTATTACGAAAGATGAGGAATCTTTGGTTACAGTATCGCTACACTAAGCCCAATTTTTTTGCTTTTCCCATTACCATTTCCATTCTTCCTTGGTGGGAGTTAAGGGTAGTACCTTCAGGGTTTGCTCGGGCCATTTCTGAGAACTCATATAGGTCGAATCCAGCGAATCGCTCGTCTAAGTAGACATTCTCTAAGTCGGCTAGGTATTCTTCGTCGCCTACCGAGCGTTGGAAGTACCGATTTAAATATGCAGGAATTCCGGCATTTACTAGAGTGGCTAGTGACTCTTTTGCATAAGGATCGTCCAGAGCGTTTACTAGGCGGCTGCGGAAAGGAGGGTTCTCTGGACGGTCTTCTAGACCCTCGAACCAGCTTGTCCTAAAAGTTACCCCATCGAGTAGTCCTTCCGTCACCCAAGATTTCCAGTCAAAGCGAATGTTGTCTGGGAAGCCCATCATCTGTCCATGGCATGGATCACGACGGAAGGCCTCGGTGTGTACATGAACCTGCATCTTCCCTCCTGCACTACGTATCGACTTACTAGTCTCTCGGATGAATGATGTGAAGTGTTCGCCACGCAACTCTGCTAGCAGTGACATATCTGTATCACTAGCATCCGGGGCTTTTCCATATTTTTGCTTGAACTCATCTACGATGATTTTGTTGTACCCATACTCTGAGGATTCATTAGTCAGGCTACCGTGGGCGGAAATCCGGACATCGATGCCGTCCACACCCGAGTCTATAATGCGTTGAGCCCAGCCGGACCACAAACGTCTAACCTCTGGATAGGCTTCGCATGGGGTACCTGCCAGATACTCGTTTTTACCGCGAGCAAACGCTATAACTCCCCCTGCTAGCATCCACTTCCAGTTGCCACTATCGTCCCTTTGATTGTTTTGGTCATCAAACGAAGTTTCGTATGTCCCAAGTCCGCAGTCGAAGTCGAGTCCGTACTCGCGGAAATCACGAGGTAGTACCCATATTGCCCCCCTAGTTGCAACTACTACCCAGAGTGGATCCGGCCCATCTCCATATGCCTCTACCATTCCTACGGCAGTGTTTACGAAGTCACCCTTACCCTTTAGACCTGTTGTGATTGCGATGTATTGGTCCGACAGATTCAATCCTTCGATAGTGAGAATCCTTACAGGTGCGCCCTTCTTTGTTATTATGTCTCCGTAGTAGTTCCTAACTTCTCTAGGTGCCGGTTCTACAGTTTCCTTAACAGTGAAATCGATTTGTTTGCGTTTATATTTGAAATTGCTCTCGCTGGTCCATATTTGAATATCTGTCCCTCGGACCCGTGTAGGTGAGTCGTCTTTTTTTAGAAGTCGTATCTTCCGGATTTTAGTGTTGTGATTGTTGGTCTGGATTTCGATTGGACGTCGTTGTACTCGTGTGTCGGGGTAGCGTTCTAAAAAGGGGATTGTTCTCATTAGGGGACCACCTATGCGAGTTAAAACATTAGATGCACCGCTCTCAGATGCACCCTCTGGATATGTACAGGCAGCTCCTCCGTTGTATGGTTTGAGAACGCCATAGATTTCTAGTCCGTGAGCGTGGGCAAAAGGTACGGCTGCCTTTAATGGCTCTCCAATATTTCTGAACGTCTGTTGACCGTAAGGGAAGATAGGGTCATCCAATGTTGAGTTGCCTCCGGCCCAGTAGGAGTCCTTCTCCAGATCACCGTAGTAGAGCCAATAGATGCGTGTTACTCCAATTTCTTTTAGTTGCACCATCATCCTGTTGAGGAGTTCTGGTGTGTAGGTTCCGTAAATCACGTCATCGGGAAAATCCACTGTAGCCGATAATATAAAAGGTGATGTACGAGCCGGAATTTTAGTTGTCATGAATTATTAAACCTCTTGGAAATAAATTTATTGAATTAATAGATCCATTACAGCAAATTGTTATTAATCCATGATTTTACAATTAGATACACAGCAGTACAACATAGGTGATTAACGCGATGTTGAATATGGATGATAATTTAAATCCGTTATCCTACTTGTGTCAGCGTTTACATTCATTACAAAGGCTTAAAAGTTCTAATGAATGGGATAACACTGAAATATGATGGGAAGATTCAATTACTTGTATTTCTTTTTCAAGATTTTTCTCTAAATCATCATTTAATTCGAAGTCATCTACTGCGCCACACGATTTACAGAAAATGTGATGGTGATGTTCGTTTTTGATGTTAGATAATTCTATTACTTTGGTATTGTCTGGAGTTTGGAATTCGCTAATCAAATTCAAATCTCTAAGCATATTTATAATTCTATACAAAGAGGATATTGCAAGTTTACCTTCTGATAGTTTGATAACGTCCTCTACTTTTAGAGGTCCTTTATTTTGTAGCAAGATTTCTAGTAAGACAATTCTCGGACGCGTTACTGGGATATTGTGATCGATCAGTATCTGTCGACATTTTTGAGTTAAATCTGTTTGATTTTTAGGCATGTGGTTATTATACCCATTTTTACCCATTCATAGGCAATAATTTGACAGATTAAAAAAAGAGTATGATAATAAGAATGAGAATCATTCCCATAAATATGTAGGTTTTTAATGATTTAAATAACCGTTATGTAATATAGCAATCAATTATAAGGAGTTCATAATATGAAATTAACAGCTTATAGTCTTAAATTGAGAAAAACAGTAGAAATACTAAATCCTAAGCTTGTAACTATGAAAAATGGTAGAAAAGCTGTTCAAGGTGTTGCAGCTGAAGATCCATCGGCTAAGGTGTTTAGAATACTTAGTGATAAGGATGTGGCTGAGGTTGAAAAACAACTAGGATAATAGGTCAGGTGGCTTGGTATCTGGTTCAAGTGAATCAGTATCATTTATCTAACAAGAAGTAACCTGGTTGATATAGCTATACTTCAAACTCATTCAGATTAACGCAAATACAAATTAGGGATGAATGTATTATCTACCTAGTTTTAGGTACTGTGCAGTGATATTGAAGTATCTGAGTAAATAAATTTACTAATCTGCATATTTTTGGGAATGATTCTCGTCTGCGTACATAACCCCGTGGATTCCCTCCCCTAACTTTGGGATCTTCGGGGTTATTTTTATTCTAAAGTTATAATTCCAATCGTCATTGATTTTTGTGGTTCGAATATTACGTTAATGGATTTTGACTTATGATTTGATATTTACTAACCTGCATTTCAATTAACAATAATAAAATCAAATTATACATAAGAACCTCCGGATGTGCATTGGTTATCTTTAATTATTTCGGTTAATTCAAAAACACTACATTCGATATCTGTTTCTTTATTATTAATAAAAATGCTTATATGCAACATTTGCCCATAACAGTTACTGTACTTAAAAAGCGATAAATGAACAAAACATAAAACCGGATAAACAGTTTTTATAATCCAAGTGTTTAGTGACCATCATCTTAGATTCTTAGTAATTTCCAACCTTTCCCTACAGGTTTTTCTGAAATAATTTTTTTATTTGAATGAAATTACGATTAATAGACTTATTTTAAACCTAGTATGTTTAACTTAAATATTAGCTATAATTTGACATTTTGAAAAAAGGAGAAGATACTAAGAATGAGAATCATTCCCAAAGATTGGGATATTTAATGAGGTTTGGAAATTATGTTTAAAATTATGTTTAAAAGTGCAATGAGTTTGTTGCTGGTTTTAATTATTGCATGTGGAAATGGAGACGAAGTAATAGAGCCTGCTGCTCCTG
>VFGY01000063.1 GCA_009392195.1 SAR202 cluster bacterium
CGGATATTGTTTCGAGAGTAGCGACAATGTTGGATACATCAACTGCTAAAGGTGAAGAAGCATTGAACGCAGTTTTATCCAGTATAGAAGATGCATTGATTAATGGCGATAAAGTAGTATTAACTGGTTTTGGTTCATTTTCAGTAAGGCAAGTGAAGCCTCGAAACATTAAACCTATACTAGGTCCTCAAGCAGGTAAGATAGTCACAATACCATCACATAAAAGGGTTGGGTTTACTGCAGGAGCTAAATTGACACGAAAGGCAGCGAAGAATTAATTAAACGAATGTTTTAATTAATTCTTGGTTAACCCAATCGATGCTTTGATTCTTTCCATTAATGATTTACTACTAGATTTCTTTTTTCTTTTTCTAGGTTTTGTAGATGATTTTGGTTCGTTACTTTCGGAAAGCAGTTTATTGATTTGGCTTATTTCGCTTTTGATTTGATTTAGAATCACATATATGTTTGAAGAAAATTGTTCTACTGATTCTTTTTTTAATTCATCGTTATTCGTACCAGATTGAGAATTATGTATATTTGCATTTTCATTTCTTAACTTATCAACTTCTAATAATAAGTCTGTGTATTTATTTAATATTGAGTCAAAAGCTGACTGATTATCATTTTGGTTAGTTTTGTTTATTTCTGACATGGGGGACCCTTTTTGTGTTTTCGTTAGTATATAAATGATTATAGACTTTTTTGCCTCTTGAGCCAAATTGCTGCAAAAATAGATATATTGTGCATAACTAAAGAAAAACTATAGTGGTATCGAATTATTAGGTATGGATATGCCATTTGAGTAAAATTGTAGATTTTATCAGCTTATGGCTAATGTATTGACAATAACTAAAGAAAACTATAGTCTATTAAAATGGTTACCTCAGCAAAAATGATTCTTTGTGATACCTGTAATGTTTGGGTGAAAGCTCAAGGTATTGGTACACATCGACGCCAAAAACATAGGATATTGCAAAATAAAACGCCGATGTGCGCTGGTCAAGAATCCACGGTGTTACTGAATCAAATTCAGTCGGAAATGGAAAATTTCAAAAGGTCTTACATTAACACAAATCAAAACGTGGGAATGGTTGAACAAATTGTAGAAAAATTATCACACTCAAGTAATTTGAATATTGAAAATGATCTAACCGAAAAAATTGAAAAATTGAATTCACAAATGGAAAAGATCTTGAGTAGGATTCAAAATATTGAAAATATTCTGCGCTTTTAGACGGCTAATAACCCAATGATTTATCAGCGACTCTAATGAATTGATCTCCGCATATAAAACTGTTGACATTGTGGCGATATATATTGAACCTGTCTTTTTCCAAATTCCACGACATTGAAGAAGTATGGGGAGTTATAATCACATTCTTCATTTCCCAAAGTGGACTCGATGGTTCAAGCCATTTTCCTTCCAGATTATCGAATACAGCTCCAGCCAATTGACCATTACATAAAGCTGTGATCAGAGCGTTTTCGTTGATTATATGTGGCCTGGACAAAACTATAACATGAGCGTTTTTACGGATTATTTGGATATTCTTAGAATTAATCATGTTCCTGGTTTCGTTGGTCAATGGAGCAGCTATAACAATCCAGTCTGACAACTTCAGGAGTTGGTTTAATTGGCTAGATGGCCATACTGTAGCTATATCGCTTTTGCTAGAAGTTGATGATCTGGAAAGTCCATAAATATTCATTCCGAAACCGTAAGCCCTTTTTGCAATTGCCTTCCCCACTTCCCCGAACCCGATAATACCCAAATTCTGGCCATTTAAATCTTTTACGCTGCTAAGATATTTTGTGGAGTCTAATGTTTTTGATCTTTGGTCCTTAAAATGGTCTTCGAGTCTATGAGTGATTGAAAGCATAGTAGCAAAAACATACTCCGCCATTGGTATGACATGTGCGTTTGGGGCGTTTGTTAAAGTAACTTTGCTGTGAATTATTGGGTGGTTGGGTTCTAATTCGAAACCGGACATAGGGTGATGAACCCATTTCAATTGTTTGTTTAGTGTAAATATGTTGCTGGCAGGTATCCCAAAAGTAGCATCTGCATCAACGATTTGAAGTTGTTGTTCATTTTCAGTATATGCTTGTTGAAATGTTACATTTGGGAATTCATGGCTCAGTTCATCAATTAAATCTCTTTTAGTTGGCCATAGGTGATTTAAGTCCTCATTCAACAAAATTTTAATGGGTCGCTTTTGTGTCATGGACAATATATCTTACTGTATTGCTCTAATATATTGTCCTGGCCAGATTGTACTGCCGTCCAGTTCTGATTTGGCATCCAACGGCCAATATGGGTTTCTAAGTAGTTCTCTGCCAATAAAAACCACATCTGAATGGTTGTCGTTCAATATTTTTTCCGCTTGTTTGGGTTTGTTTATCATGCCGACTGCTCCAGTCAAGATATCTGCACCTTTTTTTACATGGGACGCAAGTGGGACTTGGTATCCTGGAAATGTCTCCAAGTTTTGATCAGGAGAATTTCCTCCTGAAGAACAATCAATAAGGTCCACTCCCTCAGATTTTAAAGTTGTACTAAGTTCTATGGAATCGGTGGTGTCCCAACCGCCTTCTACATGTTCTGTCACAGATATTCGTGCAAACAATGGTATTGAATCAGGAATTACTTTCCTAACTGCTTTAACAACTTCAATAACAAAGCGAGACCTGTTTTTTAATGACCCTCCGTATTCATCTGTACGTTTGTTGGAAATTGGAGATAGGAATTGATTTGCCAAGTATCCATGAGCTAAATGAAGCTCTATGCATTTGAACCCAATATCCGCTGCGTATTTTGCAGATTTCGAAAATGCAGATATCAAGTTTGCAATAGCTTCTTTTGTTAATTCTTCTGGTGTTTGCCAGTTGTTATCATAAGGTATAGAACTTGGTGCCACTGTATCCCAACCATCTTCTTCAATATTTAATCTATTGCTTCCTAACCAAGGTTTATTTCTAGATGCTTTTCTTCCGGCATGAGCTAATTGGATCGAAGGTATTGAATTATATTTCTCAATGAATTTTACAATAGGCTGGAATGAATCCGCTTGTTTCGAGTTCCATAGTCCTAAGTCGTATGGTGAAATACGCCCTTCGGGTGTGACCGATGTGGCTTCTGCCATAACCAAGCCTGCTCCACCTATGGCTCTAGTACCAAGATGGACTAGGTGCCATTCATTAGGCACCCCATCTTTTGTTTCTGAAGAATATTGGCACATTGGAGAGACGAATATTCTGTTTTTAATGATTATTGACCGAATTTTTATTGGATTAAATAATAAACTCATTTCCGTAAATTGGTACGATTAAATTGAATCGATTATAACTTAAACCCGTGATGTGATTGTAGTTCTAATATGAAATATAAATTCGATAATGGTGGAATCAATTGAAATACGTATTATTTGGATTTTTGTTAAGCCTGGCATTGAGTATTTCTTGTTCCAACATAATCCAAAATTCAGATGATGGAGTATATTTTAATGCGCCAGAATTATCTAATATCACTCATTGGGTTAATTCAGATGGATTTACATTAAAAAGTAAAAAAGGAAAAGTAATACTAATCGATTTTTATACATATACATGTGTGAACTGTATCCGTACATACCCTTATATAAAAAAATGGCATCAAAAATATGAACCGTATGGATTGGTGGTGTTGGGTGTACATTCACCGGAGTTCGAATTTGAGAAGAAGATCGAAAATATAAAAACCTCCGCTGAATTTCACGGATTAAAATATCCTATCGCAGTGGATAATAAACGAGGTACTTGGGATGCCTTTTCAAATAGATACTGGCCTGCTAAATATTTAATAGATGCTCGTGGTAAATTAAGATACTCACATTTTGGCGAAGGTTATTATTCAGAAACTGAGCAACAAATACAGGAATTGTTGATAGAAGCGGGAGCAGATTTATCTGACATACCTTTAGTTCAAACTTCAGAAGTTATCAGTACTAGTTTCTTCAAAATAACGGGGCCAGAAAATAATTTAACAAGAGAATTGTACGCTGGATACAATAGAAACAGTTTAAAGGTACGTAATTTGAAATGGATGAATAATAATTCTGATGAATCATTTGAAGGTGATGATTCTGAACTTGTTTTCAATAGGATGGATGATTTTGAAAATGTATTGAATCAACCATACATAGTCCAGAGAAATTATTACGACAATCCTTTAGGGACAATTGTTGATTACACACACGATTCAGAATTAATCAATAATTTCCTTTATATTACAGGTAGGTGGAAAAGTAAAAATGAAAGTTTAATACATGGTAGAGAGACATTGAACTTCGAAGACAATATTTCTTTGAAATTTTGTGCATCTACTGCTAATGTTGTTGTTGGTAAAGGTAATAATCAAGATCCTTATTTAATAAAGGTTACTCTAGATGGTATGCCGATAGATGAAGTTGATTTGGGAGATGATTTGTTTATAGGTGAGGATGGTAATACTTATATTCAGGTAAATGAGGATAAGATGTTTAACATTTTTCAATCCAAAACATCCCATTTTGATTGCCACAAACTTCAAATAAGTGCTAATTCTCAAGAGTTTGAGGTTTTTGCATTTACATTTAGCCCTTCTACTGACTATGTTGAATTGCAGTAGATCTGGAATCTCATCCAAGTTGCTACGATTAAGTATTTGTACTGTATTTTTATTTTCCTGCCAAATGATTGATGTATTTAAATCCGAAAAAGAACTGAAATTAAATGATTCATTAATAACTGGCCCGATATCACCAAATGGATTTTATATAATACTTGGCACATCTGATTTAGCAATCGGAGCAAATCGATTTACATTCGCAATTGTTTCCCAAGATGGGTTACTTGACGTGCCATATGTTCAAGTTAAAACTGTATTTGAAAATCAGGTTAATCAAATTACAAATGCTGAGTTTAATGAATGGCCAATACCGGAAAGAGGTTTATATGTTACTGAATTAAATTTTGATAAGTCCGGTTTTTGGAAGCTAGAAGTGAAATTTTCTGCAAATAATCTTGAAGAATTGGTGCAAATCGGATTTGATGTGAAGAATCAATTTATTGCTCCAGTCAAAGGTCAACCAGCTATAAAAAGTATCAATAAAACACTTGATGATGTAGATTCATTTGCTGAACTAACTACAGGTAGCTTTTATGATCCTGAGTTTTACAAGATGACAATATCTGAGGTTATCACTCAAGGAAAACCTTTTATATTGGTATTTTCTAGTCCTGCTTTCTGTACAAATGCTGTTTGCGGGCCACAGTTAGAGGTAATACGTTCTCTAAAAGCAAAATATAAAGAAGAGTACGCGTTTATTCATGTTGAAATTTATGATGATCCAGAACAGGTTCAATTAAACTTCGAAGGTGCGAAAATCTCTGATGTGGTGAAACAGTGGAGGTTACCTACAAGCCTGTGGACATTTATCATCAGCGAGAAAGGAGAAATTGAATATAGATTTGAAGCATTTGCCTCCAAATCGGAAATAGAAAATGCTTTGAATCAAATATAATAGTTGTTTGCAAATTATACATTGCGATATAGTTGAAAATAGATTGTTGATTTCATATTGACATGTAAAGACCTGATTGCTCACTGCCATTTTAATTGAGATTGAGTGATTATGTGTTTTAGGAGCTTCTAGATAGTTAATAAACCAGAAAGTGGATTTGGTTCTAATAGGTCACCCGTTTTTTACCCGCATTATACATGGGTGATAGTTGTTGTTGTTGTACTTGCTAATATGGTGGGTTCTTCTATTCGTATGGCATTTGGTGTACTTATTAATCCAATTGAAATTAACTTTAATTGGGATCAGGGAACAATAACTTTAGCCTATGCTATCTCGAACGTGGTAACCGCTTTATTTTCACCTGTAGCTGCTTGGATTTCAAATCGAATAGGTGCCAGAAAATCTATGATGATTGGAACTATAATGTTATTTGTTGGGATATTGGCTATAGGATACATAAGAACTCCTTTGGAATTTTATGTATATGTGGGTGGATTAATGGGTATAGCCCAAGCGATAATTTTGATTCCCTTAATACCTTCTGCTATGGTGTGGTTTCGCAGGCATTTGGGACTTGGTATAGGATTGATTATGGGGTCTTGGGGGTTAGGTCCAGCTTTAGCAACACCGTTGATAGGGTTTTTGGTCGGTGCATTTGAGTGGAAATCTGCGTTTGCAATACTTGCATTTGGTACAGCATTAATAATGCTTATACTTATAGCGTTATTCCGAAACCGTCCTTCTGATATGGGGATTGAAGCATATGGTACGTTGCCTGGTGATAAGAATATTGATAAAACCAAACCAGATTCAGAACTTCTAACAAAATTCAATGGTTATATGCGGAAAACCAGCGCTTATTGGAACATGAGTTCGATACACTTTTTAGGTTGTGTAGGCCATTCTGTAATTTTAGTTTATATCATACCTCTTGCTATCCAAAACAATATGAGTGTACTACAGGCATCCAGTTTAATTACCCTGATGTCTGGCACGAGTGTACTTTCAAGATTGGTTACTCCTATGTTATGTGAAAAATATGGGACTAAATTTGTTATGGGGTGTTTTTATTTTTTGCAAGGAATTCCTGTGTTAATGTTGTTTGGAGTTAGTGATCCATTGATGTTTTATGGATTTGCTTTGTTTTTTGGCTTTGGTTTAGGAGGTGAATCTGCTGGATTCCCTATTTTGATGCGTCAATATTATGGTTTTGCTCCATCTGCTGCTCCCCATGGTACTCAAATGTTGTGGGCTGGTTTAGGTATGGCTCTAGGTGGTTGGGTTGGCGGTATTTTTTATGATATCTATGGAAATTATAATATAGCGTTTATAATATCAATATTATCGAGCTTTGCAGGTATGGCAAGTATATTTTTTCTTGAATCAACTAATAAACTTTTAATACCTAAATGGGAAGACAGCTAGACGAATAAAGTCAGTGTATTTTTTTAAGCTTACTCAAGCTTCTTAGCTCTCTTGGAGGGTCTAATTTACTTCCACGTATGGTATAAGATACCTCACCTACATAGATGTCTCCATTAGAATCTACGCCTATTCCGTGTGGAGCTATGAATTTACCTGGTTCTTCACCTTCTTCGGGATGTCCAAATCTACACAAAAGTTCGCCTTTAGGGTTTAAAATACTAATCCTATGGCCAAGACCGGGAGGGATTGGATTCGAGTCTGTTGGAGATTCTCCGCATAGCTCACCTATGTATATATTTTTATCAGGACCTATTGTAAGACCATTGGGCATGTAGATATTGTTCCACATGTCTAACAAATTGCCTTCTGAATCAAAAATCTGTACTCTGTGCGCTTCCCTATCAGCTACTATTACCCTGTCAGATTCATCTACTGCAATATTGTGAGGTCTTAGAAATTGCCCTGCATCTATCCCAGGTTCTCCCCAAGATTTTATATAATCCCCGCTACTCGAATATTTATGAACGCTGAAATTTCCATAGCCGTCAGTGATGAATATATCTCCAGTATTTTTTGATACAGCTGCATGTGTTGGTCTATTGAATGGTTTACCAGACCATTTTGTTGAATGAACACCTGGTTTACCTATAGTCATAACAAGTTTACCTTTAGGAGAAAATTTCGTTATTGTGTGAATTCCGTCGTCTACGCAGTAGATACTGTCGTCAGGTCCAATAAGCATCCCATGAGTTCTATCGCTAAAAATGCCCTTACCAAAACTTTTTTGGAAATGGCCCAGATTATCAAATACCATTATTGGATGTTCAGTATTACGGCAGAATATATATATATCATCTTGAGAATTTATACCAATTCCTGGAGTTTCTATAAGGTTGATACCTTCTGGTATATTTGGCCAAGAATCTAAAGCTTCATATCTGAACTTTCCTTCTCCAACTATGGTACTCATTTTAACTCCTGTTACAAAAAATAAGGATGGATATATTGTTTGTATTGTAGTAACTTTTCAATTTGATTATTTGCTTTCTATAATAAGCAATCTGGTTGTAATCTGTAATGAAGATTTTTGGTATTATCGAGCTAATGGTGGACTAATTGGATAAATAGATTATGTTTTTCGCGAATTGGTTTTCAAAGGTAATTGTTCACTTTGATATGGTACTCATTCAGGATTAATGAGTAAATAAAGTTTATAAGTTCATTAAATATTTATTTTGAATTACTTCATATTAATGAACAATCATCTGAGATGCCTATGCGAAAGGAAATACCCTTTGTATTATTGCGGACATGGGTGTGAATTATGGATTTTAATCGATTATGAAATGATAGATCAAGGTAACGGTACTGTTGAAAAATTTAGTACAATATTAGACAAATCTTTAAGAGATTTGCAGAAGACATAGTATAAGGATAAATCATGAATGATGCAGACTATAGGAAAAAATTAACTCCTGAGCAATATCAAGTAACCAGATTAAAAGCGACTGAAAGACCATTTACGGGTAAATACTATGATACGAAAGACCCTGGTGTTTATGTGTGTATATGTTGTGAACAGAATTTGTTTTCTTCTGAAACGAAGTACGACTCCGGTTGTGGATGGCCGAGTTTTTGGCAACCTATTGATTCTGATGGAGTTGCAGAAGAAGAAGATTTATCTCATGGTATGCGTAGGATAGAAGTTACCTGTAGTAATTGCGGTGCACATCTGGGTCACGTATTTCCAGATGGACCACACCCCACCGGCTTAAGGTATTGCATAAATTCTGCTTCCTTAAATTTGACTGTGCATGAGGGATGAACATATTTTTATTTGGTCTAGGGATCAGTAATTTATCAGGGTTGTCTCATTAGCCCATTCGATTCGTCCTTTGTAATTTATTTGGACTTCTTCGATGACCTCATTTTTTGATGTATCGAGATAATGTGCTTGGTGCGTAAGAATCAGCATCTTAACACCGGCTTCTTTTGCTATTTGTCCTGCAGCTAGCGCACTTGATTCAGATAATTCTGTTGAATTACCAGCCATTTCTTTTTCTAATCTTATACATTCCATTACTAGCACATCGCATCCTTTAGACAAATCGACTAAAGATTGGCATGGACGAGTATCTCCAGAGAAAACTATGCTACCTTTTTCTGTATTGACTCTATAGGCTAATGAATCTAAATAAGGTTGTACGTGCTCAACCCTTGAGCACTCTATTGTCCAATCTGGTCCGGTTATTAGTTCTTTTGGCTGAATATCTTTAGCGTGAACTTTTGGTATTTTCCTAGGTAGATTACCTCCACGGTTTTGGTATGCCCATAAACTTAGCGGGTGATTTGTTCTTGCAACAAAATCGTGCCAATATGCCCCTTCTTTTTCCCCGATAAGTTTTTCAGTTAATAGCTGTGTAGGTGGAGGACCATATACCTTTAAATTAGGTTCATTCCCGATGGACATATCGAATCGGCTCAACAAGAAACAGGCGTAATCAGCATCATGGTCAGAATGATGATGAGTGAAAAAAAGATGAGATACGTCCAATGGACTTATTCCAGACTTAATTAATTTATATGTTGCAGCAGGTCCACAATCAAACATAAACCATTCATCGTCCATTTTTAAAGCGTAAGCTGAACCCCAACGTATTTCGCTGGGAGTTGGAGTACCTGAGCACAAGATTTGCAAAGAAATCACATGTGGTTCCTTTCACATATTTTGAATATAGATTTACGAGTATTGTGAATCAATGGTTATTTCAGTTGGGTTACTTCGGGCCTTGTTTTCCAGAATTCTGTTACTTGTTCAAAAGCATGTGCTAATTGTAAGACGCCAAAATCATCCCTATATTTGCCTACTATTTGCATTCCTATTGGTAGGCCAGATGGAGTAAATCCAGCTGGTACCGATATTGATGGTGAGCCAGTCAACGTTATGTAGTAGCACGATTTCATCCAATCAATGAAGGTCTCCATTTTTTCATTTTGGATTTCAGTTATATATTTTGTTGCAATATCAAATGGAGGTACTTGTGAAACTGGGCAGATAAAATAATCATACTCTTTAAAAAAAGAGTGCATTCTTTGAAACAAAGCCATTCTTTCTGCTTCCGCCCATCCAACGTCAGGTCCAGATAAAGTAACTCCTTGTTCTATATCCCATGCAAGAGTTTCCTTTAGATCTTTTCTATGGTTTTTTAATAATTCACCTTGTCCTATTTCTCTTGCCCAGCCTCTCCATATTTTGAATGCTTTATCAGCATTTGTGAAATCAGGTTCATCCTCAATTACAGTACAACCTAAATTCTCCAAAGTTTTTCTTTGTTCATTTAGTACTGAATTCACTATGGGATCTACAGGTAATCCTCCAAGATTATTGCTCCATGCTATTTTTGTTCCTTTGAAATCTTTTTGAAGTGACTGTGAAAATAAAGTTCCAGATTCTGAAATCGAGTTTGGTACTCTTGGGTCTGGACCAGATATCACGCTCAAAAGTAAAGCAGTATCTTGGACGGTTCGAGCCATCGGTCCATGAACAGATATTGGATCCCAACCCATCTCACTTGGCCATACTGGAACTCTTCCGGGTGATGGCCTAAAGCCTACTACGTTACAAAAATTTGCTGGGTTTCTTAGGGAACCGCCTGTATCACTTCCATCTGATATATGTTGCATTCCACATGCAAGCGCCACTGCAGCGCCACCGCTACTGCCACCACATGTTTTAGTAGTATCATATGGGTTTAGGGTTGCACCAAAAACTTCATTATATGTTTGGGAACCAGCACCGAATTCAGGAGTGTTATTTTTACCTATAGTTATTATGCCAGCTGCTTGCATCCTTTCGATGATTAAAGAATTTTCATTTGGAACGAAGTCACTGAATAATGGAGATGCAAACGTTGTTTTTATCCCTTTGGTAAGGAAAAGGTCTTTATGGGTTACTGGTAAGCCGTGCAATGGTCCTATAGGTTTTCCTGAAACGAGTAAGTTATCTGCTGCTTCAGCATCTTTGAGACCTTTTTCCTGCAGTAATGTAACAATAGCATTTACTTTAGGATTTACTTTTTCAATTTGCTTTAATTGTATTTCCATTAATTCGCGACAGGATAATTGTTTACTTTTTATAAGTTCTACTATCCTTACTGCTGGTAAAAAACATATTTCTGTATCTGTCATACTAAATCCTTACTTTTAAAATCAATGATAACTACCAATAGGATATCCAAAATGCAACAATAGCAATTCCTACTCCTATCCAGACTATAACCAACGCTTTTTTCATTTTCCACTTCTCATGTTTTAGGTTGTCCGGCAATGTTGTTTATTTGATCCTTACGACTTTCTGTTCCTTTTTTAAGAGTGTAATCGGATAATTGAATATGAGGAACAGTTTGAAATTTTTCCTGAACGAACCCTTCGGCGTAGGGTACGCCTGCTGTGACGCCATCAGATCCTAATTTTAGTCCAACTCTTCTTCTAGCGTATTGTTCATCATGACCTTGAGATTTATACATGGCTTCAGCAGTGACCCTATTTTCGAAAAATTCAGAAACATCTACTGCAAAATCCCATTGAGTGTGGTCGAAATAAACACCAGGAAAGAAAGTTGCTGGTACTGTGTAGGGGGCAATCTTTTGCCCATATCTTGGTAATTGGGCTAGTAGTTTAGCTTCCATCACAGCGACAGCAGTTTCTGTGTGGTCATTGTTAGTTGAGGGAACCAAGCCGTGAGGACCACTTATATAAGGGCTTTGTGTCAAAATAATATGAGGCCTGGTTTTGAGGATTAATTCCCTTATAACCTCTATTGATTGCGGTTGCCTTTCAACTACAAATGGTTTATCTGTAAATTCTAGAATTTCTACCTCACTTACCCCAAATTGTGCTGCGACGTCTTTAAGTTCTGCTGCTTTTTCAGCAGCATAGCTTTCTGGTGTTTGCTCGACGATCGATTTATCTTGTTGTGCGATAGGTTTTTGTAGTTCGTCAGCTAGTTTTTCATTATGCGTCATTCTACCAGAAGTCATAGATACCCACGTTATCGAATCACCCATTTTCGCATGTATACCACATGTTCCTGCAACGTGAGTAAAATCATGTGGATGTGCCATAACAACCAGAAATCGAAGATTTTCATTTGCCATATATAAATTCCTTAATTTAGATTTTTACCAATTCCAAGTGTTCTTTACCTCTTTATTGACTATAGAACCTTCAGGCCATTGACCGTTATGTAAGTCTATTATAGATTGAGCCGCTTCGTTGCCCATATCAATTTGTGATTGGATGTCGTTACCAGCCATGTGAGGTGAAACTATAACGTTGTCTAATTTCAATAAAGGGTTTTGATGGCTTGTTGGTTCTTCTTCAAATACATCCAACCCTGCCCCAGCTATGATATTGTTTTGTAGAATATCAATTATGTCTTTTTCAACTATTAACCCGCCTCTTGCTGTGTTCACAAGATATGCGGATTTTTTCATTAACGATAATTTCTCTTTATTGAACATTCCTTTTGTTTCTTCATTTAGAGGGCTATGTATACTTACAAAATCTGAATTTGAAAGTAGATTATCAAGCTCCACTAGCTTTATGTTATTTTCCTTTACAAATTGCATGTCAGGATAAGGTTCTGAGGCAATAATATTCATTTCCATACCTCGTGCCCTTGTGGCTAAACTTTTTCCGATTCGTCCTAGCCCTACTATTCCTAAAGTTTGCCCTCGAATCGGTTTATTGTTATCCCCGTTCCATTCTCCGTTCCTTAATAAGGTATCTTTTTTGACTATACTTTTTGCTAAAGACATCATTAATGTGATTGCGTGTTCTGCTACAGATTGGTGATTACCGTTTGGAGTTATCGTCACTGCCACACTGTTTCGAGTTGCACTTTCCATATCTATTTTGTCAAATCCAACGCCAAGTCTGGCAATCACTTTCAACTTAGGTAAATTATCTAGTACCTTACATGTGTAGTATTCACCGTAAGCTATAACTGCGTCAGAGTCGTTCAATTTTTTAATTACGTCATCGTCTCCGGTTAGCCCTTGGGAAAATGCATCATTTGAAGTCAAGCTAACCTCAAATCCATTTTGTTTGAGTAAGTCTATACACGGAGCATTTTTGTCGAATTTACTGTTACTGGCTATTGTTACTTTTGGCATTTGTTCTCCATATTATTTTGTTTTAATGTATTATTTTGTAATAATCATTTAGGTTGAAATTTGGCTTTTTTACTTTATTTTGGAATTCAGTTTCTCTTTGAGTAATACTTTCTGCATGTTTCAAAATTAATTCAGGACTTATATTGCCTGGTATAAGACTACATCCTTCTTCATCAGCTATAGCTATTTCTCCGGGTGTGACTTTTAATCCGGCTACTTCAATGACCTTGTTTACACTCGTAAGGCTGAATACCCCATGTCCTGGGACTCTTCCTGTACCCCATATAGGCAATCCTGCCTCTTTTATCCCATTGAGATCTCTTACGGTTCCTTCTATTATCACTCCCGCAACATCCAATTTTTTCAAAACATTAGCCATATTGTCTCCAAAGGAAGCACCACGGCCAGGTTGTTTATCAACGTCTTTAATGAAGGCCATTATTGGTCCTTCTGTTTTATTCAAAAGTCCATAATATTCTTCCCATGGGTTTCGTACAGCAGCAGGATCCATGGGTGTAAGTTCCATTGTAACGGCATAACCAGCTACTGTTCCAAATTCCGGAAGCATATATTGTAATGTTTGGTCTGTATAGCAGATTGGCTGACCACCTTTGTCAGATAGTTCAATACCTCCCTGTGTGCCACCCATTGCCTCAACCACTGCATTAAATATTGTTGCTGAACTGAACCTACATAATTCATCTAGAACCGATCTTTGTACGTTTGACATGTATGGCCCCTGAATCTTAGATTTTCAAATTTTAAATTTGTTATTCGGAGTATAGCAAAGTTTTGACGTAAACCAAGCTATATTTCGTATCTGTAACCTTACATAACATCGCTACATTTAAGCTATTGTCATATTTCAAAGGGATGGGCAAAGCGATGGGTTTTAATTTGCCAATATTCGTTTGATTGATATAATCGCTCAAAAGAGGTTTCCTATGAGTAATATGCGAATTAGAAATATGTTCTTCTTGGTAACTACTTTGGCTGTAATGTTCCTACTTGGGTGTGGTAGTAGTTCCGATTCTAAACAACCAAATCTAGAAGCTACTGTTGAAGCCAGAGTTGACGAACAATTAATAAGTACTCCCGTTGAAGCTAGTGTGGATGAAGAATTTGCTATGGAACATTTTCAACAAGGATTTGATTTTAGTGCATCTGGTGATTACCAAAATGCAATTGCTAGTTACACTAAAGCTATCGAGATGAAAGCAGATTATTTTGACGCTTATATCAACAGGGCCAGCGCTTACGATGGATTAGGACAATATGAAAAAGCCATAGATGATTACACTAAAGCAATACAGTTGGATCCAGACTATTCTGACACTTATTTCAACAGGGGTAATACTTACGGTCAATTAGGACAATATGACAAAGTCATAGGTGATTACACCAAAGGAATAGAGTTGAAGCCAGACAACGCTAACGCTTATCTTGGCAGGGGTTTTGCTTACGGTGCAATAGAACAATATGACAAAGTCATAGATGATTTCACTAAAGCAATAGAGTTGGCTCCAGACTATTCTGATGCTTATTACTATAGGGCACCAGTTTATTTGATTTTAGGACAATACGAAAGTGTCATAGATGATTACACCAATGTTATAGAGTTGAATCCAGACTATTCTGATGCTTATTTCTATAGGGGTTCAGCTTACTTGCTTTTAGAACAATATGACAAAGTCATAGATGATTTCACTAAAGCAATAGAGTTGGACCCAGACTATGCTGATGCTTATCTAGGCAGGGGCTTTGCTTACTATTATTTGGACAACTACGAGAAAGCTTTAGAGAATTGTGAATACGCACTTGAGTTGATTCCCAAACACCCAGATGCAACTGCTTTTAGAAAACAATTATTAGAGGAGCACCCTGAACTAAAGTCTTAATCCTAATCTCCGGTCATCGTCATCTGTCATATCTGAATTTGTGTATAATGTTTTGCAATAAATGGAGGAGAGATATGGATAAAGATATGAAAATAGTAGTTACTGTATTCACTACTATATTAACTATATCAATTGGTGTTTTTATTGCTTGGAAATGGATGGATGCAGCGGAGGATGGGACTGCTGGTCTTGGAGTAGCAATACTTTATTTGATTTTTATCCTTCCCTGCTCGATATTCATTGGGATATTTGCAGGATTGAATTTGGTGCCATTCCTGATTTCTAAAAAAGAACGAGAACGTATCCGTTCATCGTCATATAAAGTAAAAGAAAACCCTTTCGGTTCCAAAACTGCTCCCAATTTAATATGCCGTAAATGTAACAAAATGAATCCGGATTCATGGCAATGGCAATATTGCAGAAAATGTGGAACTTCTCTTAAGAATGCCCTGATATCAAGTAACCGTAGGCAAACCCCAGGAGTGTATGAACCAAATCCTCCAAGTGACAAAGAAACCACATCAGCATTAAAAGAATTCAAGGAATAAGCACTCTATTCTCAAGTAAGTTGTCTGATAATCTGTCAATAGATTTTAGGGTCAGTATTTTGAAATTTATGTTTATCTATTTTGTGTCAAGCCTGTTTTCTATGTGTTTAAAATAGATTGCTTGTTATCGTGCAACTGTTTAGAATGTCCCTAAATAACAATTAATGGAGTAATCATGGTTAGTTTTGCTGATGCTATACGCAACGCGTTTACAGGGTATGCTACATTTAGCGGCAGATCAACGAGAGCTGAGTATTGGTGGTTTTTTCTTTTTAATGTTATAGTCGGGTTGGCAGCAGGAATCATTGACGGTGTTATTTTTGGTGCTGGTCAGCAGGTATTGCAAACTTTAATATGGCTAGCATTGCTTATTCCTAATATTGCTATAGCAGTGAGGCGGTCACATGATATAGGTAAGTCTGGATGGTGGGTTTTATGGCAGTTTTTTGCTTGGTTATTGTTTGTAATTCCTGGTTTAATAATGTGGCTTTACTTGCGAACTAGACCAGGAGACATAGGGCCTAATCAATATGGGCCTGATCCAAGAGGCGATTCACAAGAATATACCGATAGCGGTGAAATATCAGAAGCTACTGAAAATATTCAATCAGACCAAGTATCTTGTCCTATATGTAATATTGAAAACAAGAGTGATTCAAAATTCTGTAAACAATGCGGAGCGTCTCTAGAAAATGCCGCATCTGGTTAACCTTAGGTATCGTGGATATTTTTATAGATTTGGATAATAATGGTTAGTTTTGGAGAGGCTATAAAACTAGGATTTAACGGATACGTTAAATTCAGTGGTAGATCAACAAGAGCTGAGTATTGGTGGTGGTTTCTTTTTTATAATCTTGTTGGCATGGGTGCCAGTACCCTAGATAGAGCGGTGTTTCCAGTCTTTTCTTTAATAATAGGTTTGGCATTTTTCCTGCCTAATTTAGCTGTTTCAGTCAGACGATTACATGACATAAACAGGACAGGTTGGTGGCTGTTTTTCTGGTTTTTAATAATGTTAGGACCCACGATAATTATAATTGCTGGGTTCTTTACGGCGTTTGAGAGTATTTGGGAAGGAAATTGGGATGAGACAGGTTCGTGGGTGATGTTAATCTTGGGTGTGGCTTTAATCGCCATTACATCTTTATTGATATTTATTTGGTGGATAATTTGGTTTGTTAAACAAGGTGATGTCGGACATAACAAATATGGATTGGACCCAAGAGGAGAATCAGTAGCAAGCGTACCGTATAACTCAGAAGCATCCTCTGTGTCTGAAACAATAGTAGATAAAGCATCTGATGATAGTACTTTAGGTGAAATACATTGCCCTATATGTAACGTTGGAAACCGTTCTGGTTCAAAATTTTGTAAACAATGCGGAGCATCTTTAGACAACGTGAATTAGAAAGCTTTTTTATCTATAGTTATTCATATTGTATGCCGGGCTGAATTATAAATTCAATTTGTTTCAAATCCATACAAAAGAGCCCGTTTTAAAATAAACCTGATTTTAACAGCATTATCTGGAATAGGTCTTTCAGTCCATTTAACCTTTATACGTTTATGGTCTCCTTGTATTGGAATACATTCGTTTTCAGAAAATCCAGTTATAATCTTTCCAGATTCATCCAGCAGTTCCAATCTCAATTCACCTTCTTTTATGGTTAGTGTATTGACGAATATCGATTTTCCACCTAACTTTTGTTTATGTGTGGTTGCTGTACCAGGATAAGGTCCTCCCATCGCTGACAAAAGAGCCCAAAGCCGATCAGATTCCCATGTAGCTCTGCACAAGGCTCCGTAATCAGGTAACGAGCTCGATTGGCGGTTTATTATTTCTCCTTGTGCTTTTAGGTTTCTCGGCCCAGATTTTTCTGTGTTGTACATATCTCCATGGATTGATTCAACTCCACTGTAATAAACATGCATTTTACCTGCATCTAAAATGGGTTTTCGCATAGGCCAGATCATCCCTCCACCATACTCGCCAAGAGGAGGGTTCGGTAAAGCCGCTTTTCTTTGTGGTCTCCACCAGTTGATTCCATCACGCGAGGCAGCCAGTTGCAGATCGATATGCTGAGTGTGGTTGTGATATACAGTTGCAGTCGCTACATATCCGCCAGCAATTTTTGTGGGGCAAATCTCCATAAACTGAGTATCTGAAGGGTCTCTCCAGTCAGGCGTCATAACCAGTCTTGGAGGGTCACTCCATTTACTGCCATCGTCGCTTGTTCTATGGGTTATCAAGCGGACGCCGCCGTCTCCTATATCATATGGAGCGAGTCCGCCTGGAAAAGCAGGTATTTCGGTTTTATGGTACGCAGTGTATGTCTTATCTTCGTTACGATAGATGTAACAACTGTCTTCGGTTTGAAGATCAATCGGACCTTCAACAGGGGTCCATTTTTTGCCATCTTCAGATTGATAACGATATAGGCCATATAAATGTTTGGATGCTCCTTCTTTTAATTGCAGTCCTGGAATTTCTCCAGAAGCGCCGGGATAATCAGGGTCTCGGAATGCAAACATTTCGTAGGGTAAATCACGGTTTGTATCAATATTGACCGACGCGTAAGAAGACCATATATCCATAATAATGTTGGTATGCTCATAGTCTTGCCAAGGGAATAATTGCAAATTAGGTCTGTACCATGTAGTGCCATCGGGACTTTCTAGGTACGTAATTCTTCTGTTCTCACGCCATGTACCTGGACGAAAAGGAGTCGCGATAGATGCTGAAATCTGCCATGCTTTCCACAGATTGTCTATGGGGTCTTTAAGGACGGTACCGTGAGCAAATACTCCTCCAGCGTCCCATGGCATTGCAGGTTCTAAAAGAGGGTTGTTTGCATCGGGAATTCCTTGTTCAACTCTCCATGCTACTAAGTCGAGATTTTCAAAATCCATTGGCATTATAAACGGTATGTTATTTGATTTATTATTTAAGTCATCCAATGGACAAGCTCCTTTGATTTATACTGCATCCTGAGATAAGTTATTTATCAGTTTTTTATTCTATATAATGAACGAATAACAAAATTTACTTTAATAGTGATGCCTGCATTATAAGCACTAATTTCACTAACTGAAAAGGGGAGGAGAAGGCAAATGTCTTATTACGTATTGATAGAAGGTGAGGTTACTGATTTTGATAAATACAAAAATTACAGAGAAGCAGTAACTCCGTTAGTACATAAGTTCGGTGGTAAGTATCTGGTTAGAGGTGGCGAAGCCAAAGTATTCGAAGGAGAATACGATGGAGGATCACGTTTTGTTGTTATCGAGTTTGAGTCTCAAAAAGCCGCTGATGACTTTTGGTATTCAGCGGAATACGCTGAAGTTAAAAAACTTCGCGCGGGAGCTTCAAAAGGCAGGGCTTTGGGTGTTGATGGGGTTTGATCAATACCTTACAACTAATTCTACATCAGTGACTATTATGTCTGATGTTACCATTGCGGTCCGTTCTACCAATACTATTTTAACCGTGTGAGTGCCTTTAACGAATCCAGTATCTGTGAGGTTGAAACGCATCCAGACATTAGGAGAAACGGATGCACCTCTTTTCGAATCATGGTCGGTGTATTCTATTTGATCTGGTTCAATAATCTTTTGGTCAAGATAGATATTGATTCGGTCTTCTTTCACCCATTGGTCGAACCTTATTCGTAATTCTATATTATTAGGATTTGCTGATTGAATATCATCAGAAATATCTAATTCTATAGTTGGACCATCGCCAGTTAAGGTTTTTTTCAGAGCAACAGGAACAGGACCATATATCCGGTCGTTCACTTCTGCTTTTCTCCATGGTCCAGTGTTCCTTATGGTTCTATGGGTTGCAGCGTATATTTTGTCGGTAGACTTTAATGTCTCTGTGGAGCCGATTTGGTTTAAAAGTTCTCGCCGATATTCTTTATCGCTATGCCAATTGAAGCAATAGGTGCCAACTGCACCTTTTTCAAATATATTATTAGCAATTCCACGGGTTAACATGCGGTTTTTTGTATCTTCATCTTCAGGTCCTGGGCAATGTCCAGGGGTGCTTCCATAAATAGCTCCATACACATCTATATCTGTGCCGTTGCACAGTTCAACATATTCTTCGATATCCATCAATGGGTCTGTACCAGAACCACCGGAAGGGATAAGTATGTCAATAAGTCCTTCATCTACCCAAGTTGGAATGTCGTATCCTATATGGCGGGACATTTCTAGCGTACCTGACACCCTTGCTGCTAGATAAAGAGGTCTACCTCTTTTGTTGCCTATCTCATTTGTAAACTGCCTTATGGCTCTTTGAAGATCTGTAAGAACATATCTGAGTCGATAAGCGTTGTCATTGGGAAGATGAAAATTGTGCCTTTGCCAGTCCAGTTCTATGCCATCCCAATCCCAAAGGCTACATACTTCTTTTACATGATTAAAACGGTATTCTCTAACCTCAGGTACTTCCATATTCCATGAAACTGCAAACCAATCATGCGTTTTTTCTCCAAGCATCCATTCGGGATGATCTCTTCGCATTTTGGTTAGACTTATATTTTTTGAATTTGGAATTTCGTTTATCTGCAGTCCGTTAAAATGGTTGTCGTTCATTCTGATAGATGCATATACATCCATTCCAAGTTCTCGTCCTCGTTTTATAGCTTCTGCTTGGGGGTCTTCACCTCTTTCAATCATTGCTCTTACATTTTCAGCTGAGATATAGCTGTGGGTGTTTTCATATTTTCTATTTTCGGCATCGCCAGTGAGTTCTAGTACCTTACTTTTCCATCTAGAAGTATCCTCACCCGTGCACCAGAAATGAGCACCTACTTGGGTATTAGCGAGTGGATCGTACATTTTACCTAAAAATTGTTCCATTGATTGCGGATATTCGTTAGATCCGTGAGGTGCTCCATCCCAGTTATAAATTACCCCGTATTTTTTAGGTTTAGACATTTAAGTTACTCCCAATCGGCTTGATTTTATTCAAAGCATTATACCTTATATAGATATTTGGCTTGAAATTAATACTTTCAAAATCCGGTCTTGACTTGTTGATAAATTAAATATACTCTCGAACTCACTCTGAGGTTGCGTAAATAATTAAACTCAAGGATAAGTGAAATGGACCACAAATTAACATCTTTTCAGTTAGCACATTACAAAACTTTCGGATTCATACGGATTAAGGAAGTATTGAATGAGAATGAATTAAAAGTAATAAACTCCGAATTTGCTGATGGGTTAGAAGCTGCCCATAAATATAATCCTGGAGTTGGTGCCAGTGCGCAATTACAATGGTCTAACCTTAAACCCGAATTCCCTTTTATAGCTAGCCTAATAGAGGATTCAAGGATATGTGGCGTCGCTGAACAATTGATTGGAGATGATGCTATACCTGTTTTTTCTAACAGTAATAGGTGGGTTGCTAATACTCCGTGGCATCCTGATACGCCATATCTGGAATTGAAGGGTGTAAAAATCGCATGTTATTTGCAAAGCGTAAGATCTAATAGTGGAGCTATTCGTTTTGTTCCAGGATCTCATAAGTCTGAATTTAATGAAGAAATCTCTGCTTTACTAAAACAGTCAAATCCGGATCTTAAAGATGTACCTTCTTATGTATGTGATTCAGATCCTGGAGATATCATTGCTTTTGATAACAGACTTTACCATTCAGCTATTGGTACTTCTGAAGACAAAAGGCAATTGACGATGAATTTTATAGAAACTCCAAAAACTACAAATGCGGAAAAAGAGAATCAAGATCTGAAGTCTGTTTCTATAAAACAATATTCAAATACAAATGCTCCTCCTCCACACTATGCTCCCGAATGGGCTGCAAACCTTTCAGGTAATGACAGGCGCCAGAGAAGTATTGATTGGCTTAAATCGGTAGGGTTGATTTAAAAATAGCAAATAAATATACGCGATTTTAAATTAATAGCATCTGCGAAATCCATAAAGACGATTATGCCTATCAGCAACGCGACTGCTAGTATTCTAAGACTTAATACGAATGATTCGTGTGGAATGTGATTGCTATTTGCTGTCGTTAATTTACTCGAAAGAAACATAGTGATTTCAATTAACATCCAACATAGAGAAAATGAAATTAGAATCGGTAGAATATTCATGATTTAATTGTCAAATTGGATTTTCCTGTGACTTGCTTATTTGCTCGAAAGAATCAGCTTTTATTGGGAAATGAAACGCGGATGATATAAATCCTAATGCTATGCAGATTAACCACATGTAGTCATATGAACCAGCATAATCAAATATACGTCCTCCTAGCCATGATCCAAGGAAAGAGCCAATGTTATGTGACAATAGAGTTATCCCGAACAGCATAGATGTATATTTAGGACCAAAAATATCCGCGATTATACCGTTTGTAGGAGGAACTGTAGAAAGCCATAATAATCCTAAAATACTTGAGAATACTAAAACTGATATTTCATTCATTGGAGATAATATAAAAAGAATAAATAAAATAGATCTTAAAGAATAAATAGCGCATAGGACATTTTTCTTTGTGATTCTGCCAGATAAATATCCAGACATTAGAGTGCCTACGATATTGAATAACCCAATTAGAGCTAAAGCCCAGCCTGAAATCCAGTATGGTAGATTCTGATCTTCCAAAAATGCTGGAAGGTGGGTGCCAACAAATGTCACATGGAAACCACAAACAAAAAAACCAATAGTTAATAGTTTGAAATTTTTGTTTGCAGCTGCTTCTTTTAACGCCTGCGTTATCGTTTGACCACTGTCTTCTGAAAAAGGTTTTATCCTACCTGAGAAACTTAGGAAGTATGAGCAGATTAATAAAGATAGAGAAATATAAACGATATAATACAGGGAAGTTGCCCACCCGATGTTATGGATTAATGTGTTTATTATGGGTGTTATTATAAATTGACCAAAAGACCCTGCAGCCATTATTATACCGGCAAATAGGGAACGATTTGATGGGTTAACTGATTTCCCGACTGCCCCTAATACTATACCTAGAAACCCTGCACCTCCGAACCCGCCAAGTATAAATGAACCAATAAGGTCAAATTGACTGTCAATATTGGCCATCCAAAATCGACTTATAACTAATATCAATATTCCTACACTGGTTGCCTTAGCAGGACTAAATCTGTCAGCGAACCCTCCAAATATAGGAGCGGCAATACCTACGAAAAGAACTTGGAGCGCCATAGCTAAACTAAATATTTCTCTTCCCGCATTTAAGTGGTTACTTATTGGAATTAGGTATAAACCCAAGCTGTGAGTCATTCCAAAGGTAATCATTACAAGTGAACAGCCACCTACAAATGTAAATACGAACGAGCGATTTGTTTGGAGTATTTGGAATAACATTGCTTTAGGATTACTTCATTATTGCAGAGTAAGCCATATTCCCGAAAGTTTGCTGCATTTGATGGTGATGAGTCAGCCATGGATAATTTGTACGGTTACGGTTATTGCCGTATGAAGCATCATGGAAAGAACTTGTCAAAAATATTGTTATCAAATCATATTCTGGATCAACTATAGCCCTCATCCCATATGCTCCACCGTGGAAAAACGCTTTTGGACTCATTAGATCAGAACCACGATAGTGAGACTTATTTCTTATCATCCATCCAAGACCCTGACTCACAAAGTCAGGTTTTTCTTGTAGATTTAGTTGGTTGCTACCTTCCCACCATTGGAATTGCGGTTCTATCATACGTGAAACGGTGACTGGCGAAAGGATTTGGAGATTGTTGTAAGAGCCTTGGTTAAGCATCATTTGGCAAAATGTAGCGATATCTAAAGGATTAGAAAGTCCGTTCCCTCCACCCATATCAAATTTAAAATGATAATGGAGTTCTAGCCCGCTGTCATTTGGTGAATGGTCCGCTTCCAACTCTCTGTTGAAAAGAGGTATGGCTTGGTTGGTTGGAGCTTTTGGAGTATTAAAATAAGAGTTTTTCATACCTAACGGTCCAAAAAGCAAATCCTTACTTAATTGTTCCCAGCTTATTCCAGATGTTTTTTGTGCTAGTTCTACTATTACTTCAAATGCAAGGGTACTATAAGTGAAATTGGTTCCTGGTTTAAACATCAATGGTTGTTCATATACGCGGTTTAAAACTTCATCAATGCAAGTTGGTTTGTCTCTTCCATTTTCGGCCACCAGGTAGTCTGATAGTCCTGAAGTATGAGTAAGTAGATGTCTTGGAGTAACTGAATTTTTACCATTTTGTCCGAATGCTGGTATATATTCGGCTACAGGGGTTTCCAATGAGAAATTTCCCATCTCAACCATTTTCATAGCTAAAACTGCAGTTAGTGGCTTTGTTACTGATGCTATTCGGAATAGGCTGTTGGGCTGGATTTTGACTCCTTGGTCTGCAGCTTTGCGATTGACGAGGTGTTTATCTAGGACAATTTTCCCTTTGCGTACTACCATGACGTATCCTAAAGGTATAAGGCCTGCCTCTACTTTTTGTTCAACATATTTCCATGCTAAGTCAAGCTGACTGGATTTCATATCTACTGATTCAGGATCACCCAAGCTTATCTTTTCGATATATCTTTTCATTTCAACCACCTGTTATATAAGAAATCTATCTTTGGTCGTGATAATACTAATTATCATTAGTTATTCTTATCCAATGTTAAGTTAGTATAACCCAAATACACTATTCATTTGTTTAGATTTTTAAATAAGAGTGATAACTCAAATAAACTAAAATTAAATATTATTTTCAGGTTAGGTCAAAATGGAATTGTTATTATTATCAATGCTTATATTTTTGGGGTTTCCGATACTGCTTTTACTTTTAAAAACTAAGGTTGTTAACTGGAAAATAATGTTCATTAGCATTATTATCGGATTTATTTTACTTTTGTATCTTAGTTATGGCATGCTTGTTCAAGATGTTTCTTCATTGAGCAAAGAGTATTAGGAATTTACTAAATCAATCATTATTGGTTTGATGTACAACATGTTTTGCCGGGAATAATTGTTTTGGATTTAAATAGGAGGGAATTTTGATTCAGTTACTAAGTATTGCCGCTTTAGCGATATTTGTTTTGTTGTTGTCATTAGGCATGTTGTATATGGCTCTTCCTTAAATGACACAACATTTCAAAACTGAAATAAACTATAAGATTTAGTATTGTGGTGTATTGTTAATGTTTAAAAAAGATCGTAAGAGAAGAATTATATATAACGATGATTCAGACCAACAATTTGCTCGTTTGAATCGGCCTCCTTATAACTTTATTGATGAACAATCATTTATAGATGCAAGGACAACACCTACGTTTGGGACGCAAGTTGATACATATGTTTGGAATGTAGGTAATGGAGCTACGCCTCCATGGGGCCCCTGGGCAGAATTGAATGATTATATTGTCCATCCGTTTCTTGGAACTCATCAATACGCTACAGATGCAATAATTAAAGCATGTCATTCTAATAATATGGAAATATGGGGGTCGTTGAGAATGAATGACTCTCATGATGCGCATGTAAAGCAACTTGAACACACAAATGATTCATTTAAGTCTAAACATCCGGAATATTTGTTGGGCACTATTGCTGATAGAGATTTAGGGAATGAGCATATTGAAAGTTATCAGTGGGCGGCATTAAATTTTGAACATCAAGCAGTGAGAGACCACCGCCTTTCTTACATAAAAGATAATGCGGAAACTCATGATTTTGATGGCTATGAATTAGATTTCACAAGATTCATTTGGAATTTCCCACAAGGAAAAGAATTGGAACTTGCTCCGCTAATGACCGAATTTATAAAAGATGTGCGAGATGTTTTGGACAACATCGGTAAAAAACGTCGCAGAAAATATACGTTTATAGTTCATGTTCCGGATTCTATCGAAACCTCTCTTATGCTAGGACTAGATGTGGAAAAATGGATGTCAAATCAGTTAGTAGATATAGTCGTTGCAGGTATGGGTTTTAATCCTTATAAAATGCCAATCGGAAATTGGAAGCAACTGGGACTTCGTTATGGGATTCCTATTTACACATCGTTAAATACCAGGCCTCTTTTTAAACTTTACAGAGATACTTTCCGTAGTTCTGCAGCTTGGATTAAGTATATAAGAGGTGTAGCTGATTGGTGGTGGTATTGTGATGTTGATGGTATATATTTGTTTAACTTGTTTACGCACTGTGAATTTAATACAAAACCGTTGGATAAAGAAATTGTGTATAAGCCTCTGAGTGAAATTGGCGAAATCTCTACATTAAAAAAAGAAAATAAGATCTATGCAATAGATTCTGTGGTGGGTATGTTTACTCAGGCTTCAGTAGCCTCTGAACTTCCAACCATACTGGATAAAAATGAACGCCGGATTCTATTGAATGTTGGATTTGATGCGAATGATGAAGATGCTACTTTTGTATTACATGTATGGTTAAATCAAGATGGTCAAGATTTGAGAATATGGGTAAGAGTTAATCATGTTTCGGTTGAATTGATGCAAGATTCGAATCATTGGATTGCAACTTTGCCTGAAGGAATTTTTCGAACGGGTGAAAATGACTTTACAATGTACTGCAATATTGAATCAGTAACAAATAATCCTATTATTGTTACTGAGGTTTTTGTAGAGGCTGAATTTTAAAAATTTATCGTAATAGAAATAGATTTATTTTAGGGTGGTCTAATCGAAATGAGTATTATGGTGTGTAGTAAATGTGAATATAAAAGTAAGAAAGATGATATTTTACTTGCTTGCCCTATATGTGGTGGGGAATTAGAGACTAAATCATGGAAGTTGACTGCTTTGAAATGGTTCATGTTTTTAGGGCTAATTTATTTCATTGTGTCACAGTTTATTACATATATGCCCATGTGATTTAATTACAATCAATTTTGCTCAATTCGATAAAAATGTGAGGTTACTATGATAAAAATCCGTTTTGCGACTAAAGAAGATTTGAATGAAATGATAGATCTTTATGTAGACAATAATCCTAAATTTGGTAGTGATAGGCGAAGATTAGAATATGGACTTTCTGCTTTGTTAAATGATCCAAATAAAGGTTATGAGGTTGTAGCAGTTGCTGAAGGTAAAATAATTGGGCGTATTCATATAGCTATGGAATGGAGCGTATACCGAAATGCCAATTTTTGGATGTTTGAAAATGTATATGTATCTCCAGATTGGCGACGAAAGGGAGTTTATACCTTGATGCATGAATGGATTTACTCTCGTGCTAAATCGGATTCGAATTGTTGTGGCTTGAGGTTTTGGGCTTTTGAGAACAACAAACCTGCTAGAAGCGCTTATCATAAGATGCAAATGGACGGTACAATCGTTGAACTTTTCGAAAATGATTTCGTTTTTGGAAATAATAACCCTTAATCTTTTGGTCGGTATATACTTTTCGAAGAGCAGAACAAAATGATCATGCTGAACCTTATGCATTTGATTTTTGATTACTTAGATAGGATTATAGGAGTATACATATATGGTGAAATTCAACATGATATGCCATGGGAGTATAGGGGATCTATTGGTCATTACCCATACCCTAATTGGGTATTGCATATATTTTTTCTTGATTCCTCGAGTGCATGTAATTGATTAACAGTAATAAAAAATTCAGGTTAAAGGTTACAAAATATTTGGTCATAAACGGTTTATTATGATACAACTTCTTTCCAATAAAAAAATAATGGCTGGTTTGGTTGCAGCATTGCTCATAATTATAGTTATTATTATTGTTTTGTTCTTTTAAGTAATCGACAGTCATACCCTATAACAAAAGTGTTCTTAACTACTGGAGGCGAAATCAAATCTACTGGGGATTGGGCTGCAATAGGAGCACTCGATACCGAAAAAGGATTCCAGTATGATTTACCTCTTTCTGCAGGTTTAGCGGTTAAAGAAGGGTGGGTTAAGGTTTCATCTTGTATTCCTGATGAAGGGATCTATTATAGAAAGACCCAAGAAGAAACAATAACTCTTATTTTTGATGTCGATGAAAATCTTATCGGCATATATCAGAATTCGGACGTTCCAATGCCTACCCCGTGGATGAAAACCAGTGGGCCTTTAAAATCTGATGGGACATATATTTTCAATAAGGAGCATTATGGGGTTTACTTATTTATCCTTGACCCTTCAAATGCATGTGATTTGGGCACAAGTTATGATTCCATACTCGCGTCTCCATCTGAGCTACCATCATATTCGATTCCTATCAATGTAGATGTAGCTATATCTCAAGGTTGGCCAGATCCTATGTTTTGTTCACAGGGAAGGGGTAAATATTATAGTAATCCTGACTTTGAATACATAATTATGTATAACGGAGATGGTAATCCAATAGGCATATACCAGTATTCAAAACAGCCCAAGCCAGCACCTTGGTGGAAAACAAAGGCAATAAATGGTAGGTCTATAGAGATGATTGTTTGGGTTACTGAAGAGGGAACCGTGAAAAGAATTAAGCTTATAGGTGCAATTAGTGAAGCTGATGCTGATCCGTCCGAGAGGACTTTTACTGTAGATATAGGTTATTAATGAGTGTTTTAGTAGTTGTTTTCATTGTTTAAGAATCTAGTTATTATCATATGAGCTATAAAATATATGCCTATGAACACTATGATTCTTACATAGAATCCTAGTGGAAATAACCAGTTTAAAACCAATGAGGCTGCAATTGCTAAACATCCTGTGTAAATACTTTGTTTTGTAAACACTTTTATGTTCCTATCGTATTTATATTCTTGCAATTCTAGATTATTGATAGTGTTGATTATAAATATATTTTCTTGGTATTGATATAACTAACAAAGCATTAATCAATGCTCTAATATTTTTAAATATTAAATCCCGTAAAATAAATAGATACTGTAATCGTCAAATTTGAAATATTACCAAGGGGTTTTAAAAGAAACCGTCATAAGTGAAAAATAAAAGTAAGTGAATTACTATGAGAAAAATAATTATTTTAGATTTCATGTCCATTGCAGTGGATTAAAGGTGAATAACTTTTACCCTGACAACTAATAGCATGTTTTAATCGTTTTTACTTTGTAGCCAAACTAAACCGAATGGGAAAAATAAAACGGGAATGAATGCAAATGTGAAATTTGAGACATAAAATAATGCTGTTATAGCTATAGTAGATAAAAATAACGCAATGATCCATCTGTTATCGAAATTCATTTATATGCCGTATATTAATTTGGTAAGAGTAATTCATTTATTTGTATGATTATTATACACTGAGCCATTATTTAGCATCATACACTGTAATTTTGGGATGCTGAGAATTTAATGATGGCTTTGGACTGTCATGTTTAGAGGTGGTTAAAATGGGTAGATTAGAAAATAAAGTGGCGATTATTACCGGTGGAAACAGTGGTATTGGAGAGGTGACTGCTAGATTATTTGCAAAAGAAGGTGCGAAGGTTGCTATATTGGCCAGAAGAATAAAAGAAGGTAATCAAGTTGCAGAGGCGATAAATAGTTCTGGTGGAGATTCGATTTTTATAAAGTGTGATGTATCTGATAGTGATAGTGTTGAAAGTGCTGTTCAGGAAGTGGTTTCAAATTATGGTGGATTAGATGTGCTATTTAATAATGCTGGAGGAGGGTCAGTTGATAATTTTCCGGTAGAATCAAATGATAGTTGGGATCAAACAATTGCGATTAATTTGACCGGTACTTTTTATATGTGCAGAGCAGCATGGAGGTATTTGGTAGATTCTGGGTCAGGTATCATAATCAATATGTCTTCTTTAGCCGCTCAACGTGGATTCAGTAAAAACATGTATGATTTGAGCGGGGCGCCATCCGCATCATACTACGCTGCAAAAGCTGGAATCGATGCTTTTACACGTTATATAGCTGGAGTAGGCGGTCATCACAATATTAGAGTGAATGCTGTACGCCCTGGTCAAATACTTACTGGAAAAACAGATGATGGGCAAGGGAATCATCTGTTCAAGTCAGCTTTTGACATGTTGCAGATTTTGGAATCTACTGGTTATCCAGAAGATGTTGCTAATACTGTGATGTTTTTAGCTTCAGATCAGTCTCGTTTTATAACTGGTGAAATTATCAACATTGATGGTGGTATGCCTGCGAAGTTGTAGATTTCTATTGGCAGTTAATTTGTTATATGGAGGTAGCATGTTTGAATCATCTAATACGAAAAAAGATAGCGTAGTAGTGTTTCTTAAAGGAGGGCGTATTCCTTCCTGGTACGATCTTAGTCCTGAAGAACAGGATTTATATTCAATAGAACATATAAATCTTATGAAATCGATTATTAATAAACACAAAATGATAAAACTTGAAGGTTACAAGCTTTTAAGTCCAATTAATGATTGGAAATATTTTTGGGCTATTGAATTTCCAACATTTGAAGGAGCTGAATCATGGATCAATGCTGAAATGGAACCGCCATATGGTAGGTATGGGTCGTTTAATTATTATTTAGCCAGGCGTATTGAACATATGGGAATTGATTCAGCTATCAAAGAAGCAGAACTGCCTTCTGACATTAACGAAAATGATTTAGACCATACTAACCTAGTAGAAGATACAGGTAGCGTGGTGGTTATAACTTTTGAAATGTCTTTGCCTGGTTCAGATTTAGTTACTGTCGATAAAAATCAACAGCATAAATATATCAAAAACATTAACTCAGTGTCTCAGCGACACGAGTTAATTAGATTAGAGGCCTATCGGTTAATTACTCCACAGACTAACTGGCACACTACTATTATTACTGAATTCCCAACGATTGATGGAGCCAAGGCATGGATAGATTTACAAGAAAGTCCATCCTACATTAGGTTTAAGACCAGGACTAATTATTTATCTCATAAATGGGCGCCAAGGTATTTTGAAAGCTGGATCAAATAGAGTTCAATTTCAGCCAAATACCAGTACTCAAACAGTTCGAGAAACGTTTGAGTAATTGAACGAACATGTTTCGATTATTACTATACAAGAGTATTTTGAGAATGAATTTATATAACGCGAAGTGACTATATTTGATGAATTGAGTTACTGTTTATTTTTGTTCAGGTCAACTAGTATAAGATTATTGTCAATCTGATAACTTATGTTCAAACCAAATATGATCATTCATCATACCGATAATTTCCGGTTTTGTTACATAATCATTCTGAGCGAAATATGCAATATTCTGTTCTAGTAGGTCTGTTTTCTCTTGTGTCAATTTTTCTAACTCGTCCATTTTTCTTAGTGTTAAAACATTTGAAACAAATAAAACAAAAACGATAACAATTAAACCTATTTGAAGCTCTTTTCCCATAATGTTAGATTTCTCCGATTCGAGTATTCGGTACATTATACACTTGGATACAAATAGGTTGTATTCAATTTGACGTTCAAAAATCAGTCGAAAATATTTGTGTAAGCTTGGAGTAAATTTATTGAAATGATTATTACTATAGGTAATATTACCAAGATTACGACTAGTAACTTGCTATTCAATTGAAGTACCATTTCGATTAATCATTTGAAGGTTTCAATTATGTGAGAACAAGCTTCTTGGGCGTAACAAGCCACTAATATGTTTTTTACATATCCGGTTGTTATAGATTGTGTTGTACCAGCCCGTCTTAACCTTCCTCTAAGAGAAATCATCATGACTTCGCCTTCTACATCGTCAAATTTTTTGTCGAAAATTAAAGTTGCCAAGAAATGTGATTTATTATTTACAACTATCTCGCCATCCCATGCTTCTAGAATATCATCGTATCGGTATCTAGATGGATCTGTTTCACTTATTTTTTCATTTTTTTTGTACCCGATTGCTTCTAAATCATTAATTGATATTCCGCTAGAAACAAAACTTGTTTCTTGCTGTGGCACTTCAGGTATATTTTTCGTTTCTTTATTTGTTGAATCACCCTTATCGGATACTATCAATCGCGTTGATTCAGGAGTCCAATTAAGGGATTTAGCTTCAGCAGTAGCTTCGATATTCCTTAAAGTTTTTTCATTACTTGAGCATGCAAACAAACATGATGTTAACAATAAGCATGAAATTAAAGTTGTAATTTTTAAGTTTGTAGGCTTCATAGAGTCATTGGTAATTTAAGGAGTCTTTCTGGAATAGAGTTAAACTCGAGCCAGCTTGGCTCAATGAAAAAATGTGGTCTATCTATATACAGCGTCCAACCACGAAATGTTTCAGATGAGCGACTTTCTATTTCCATGTTGCCAAGATCTTTTGCTAGTTTTTTAATCACTTCATCGTTCGAAAGAAGACTTATTAATTCAGTGCCTTGATCTTCGCCTTTCCAAGTAGTGTCTATAATTTTACCAAATAAAGGGAAACTTTTTTTTCTATGAGTTTTCACTTTAATTTTAGTTGACCCAGAGATTCTTTCATCTGGAATTATGTAGATATAGCGCCATGCTGGAGGGCTATTTTGACTTCTATCTTTTTTCAGTATGTTTATCCACTTTATAGGGCCTTCGTTAATTTCAATGACTCCTAAAGTACGCATCCACCAAACATTACCTATTTTTTCTTGAACGATTTTTCGTTCAAGCATTTTTGCTTTTACACCTAATTGATCTAAGTTTTTGGCCAGTTCATCTCTAGATTTGTCCCTAAACTTTCCGCGTACCATTTAATGCCCCTCTAGTAAAAATGTCCGATTAGATTAGTATTATACAGTAATTGATATTATTAGTTGGATTAGAAAAATCCTCTGGGCTTTTGTAGCAGTGTGCGATTATTTCAGAATGCATTTTTGATAGGGTATTTATTACCTACCCAATATCTTTTGTCATCTCAATATGTTGCATGCCAGCTTCAGTAAATGAATCTCCATGTTGACAATACCCATGGTTAAAATAAAAGTTTTTCACATAATATTGGGCGTGGAGAACTATCCTTATAATGCCTCTAGCACGAGCTTCATTTTCCAAAAAGGTAAGGACAGCTGACCCAAGACCGCTTCTTCTGAAATGTGCCTCAATTGCCATACGTCCTATACGCGCTTCTGTAGGTGTGTCAATTATAAGACGCCCAGTGCCAACTACAATACCATCTCTATAGGCTACTGCATGAATTGCAACATCATCAAATTCATCATTTTCTAATTGTGGAGATACACCTTGCTCATCTACAAAAACCCGGGTACGTAAAAGCCTTATTGATTCTGTTTCTTGGGTTGAGGTTAAGTGTTTTACTTCGAAAGACATTTTTACTATACCTTTGCCTTATGTCTTTTCAGATATTTCAGATTTTATATGAGTTAAGGTATTATACAGTAAATAATATTTTATGTGGTTTCAATTGAGTGTCCTCAGAGTATTTTAGGAAGGAATTTAATTAACTTATATAGGGTTGTTATGCAGTTTATTTGTAATAAATGTAAAAAGCGAATGAAATCGGATGAAGCAGTGGGAGAAGGTGATGGTTGGATGGGGATTTCATCTTTTTGTCCCAATTGTGGTAGCCGGTTTAAATTGTTATCAAACCCAGGGGAAACCTTGCTCCTGAAAGCTCTTAACGCAGGTGTTGCTGGACAAGAATTGATGAGCAAAGTTCTACAGTCAGCACAAGATACTTTGCCTAATGCAGTTGGTCAAAGAGATGTAACAAATCCTTCTAGTGAATTGGATTGGAAAAACTTTTCAGGTGAATGGATCTGGGTAGAACCGGGGAGCTTTTTGATGGGGTCTCCTGAATCTGAGTCGGGTCGTGAACCTGATGAAAGTCCTCAACATGAAGTAGTTATCAGTAAGGGGTTCTATATTGGGAAGTTTCCAGTTACTAGAGGTCAATGGGAAGAAGTTATGGGAGTTAAAGATGTTAAAGGTACATCTAAAATAGAATCAAGTAAAATTTGTCCAGCTGTGTTTATATCGTGGAATGAAGTACAGGAATTTCTCTCTCGAATTAACGAAACTAATAACCGAATTAAATTCAGATTACCATCAGAGGCAGAATGGGAATATTCATGCAGGGCAGGTACGGACACGATGTGGTCATTTGGGGAAGATAGACATATATTAGGGGAATACGCTTGGTATATAGATAGCGAAAGTGCTGCCGAAAACCAGCATGCTTGGGCGGTGGGTTCAAAAAAACCTAACCCTTGGGGACTTCATGATATGCACGGCAATATTTGGGAGTGGTGTAATGATATATATGATTCTGATTATTATGCAGTATCTCCTAGGAAAGATCCTTTAGGTCCTAAGTCAGATTCGAGTTCGCCTAGGGTAGCTAGAGGAGGATACTTTAGGTATTTCACCAGACATTCGAGGTCGGCGTCAAGAAATGCAAGAAATCCTGATGAACGTCATAGAGTGATTGGATTTAGGCTGGTAATGGAATCGAGATGATTTTGGTAATTGCTACGTGAGTGTTTAATTTCTTATTTTAGTACCCGAAACATGTGCCCTAAAACGTTTATGGATATGGTTAGGATTAACATGACAACGAAGCTAAAATATAAACTCCAGAATATTTTATGGACGGACTCTACAAAATTCGTTTTCACGTTTATTCATCCTTTTTTTGTATATATATTAAATCTTCCTCTAGGTCGGAAGGAATATCCACAATATTACCGTTGGATTGTTGATTAATATCTTTTTTGGAATTATACCAATTAGATGAACAGAATTTAAGTTCTTCATATTTATCGAATATGGTTTTGCCCTTGTTAATTTTTAATGTAGATTTGCCATTAAGGTAATAGGTTGGTTCAGTCACTTTGTTAAGAGTATATGCCAATCCATCTTTATCTCTGTAATAACGTACACTACATTTCTTACACACTTTGCTTTTCATACCTAATTGTCTTTATGAATTTTAGAGCGAGTAATTATTAAACTGTAGAGGTATTAGTTTTTCAGCTTAATGTCATTATAATAAGCAATCGCTTTCTTTTTCCAATAATCTTGTATTACCGGCGAAGAATGTTGTCTTACAACAATTAAATCATCAGAAATAACGAATGGAACACCTCTTGGCAATTTATCAACATTTATTTTTACAGATCCATTAGATATAAGGTCATCAATGTAGGCCATAAATTAACTCCTTGTTACTAAAAATTATTGTTTTAACATTCATTTTTAGTAACAAGGAGGCATGATTGTGGAAATGAATTTAGTAAAGGTACACCTTTTAGCAATATACAATTTGATTGACCATAACAACCTGCGTGATCTCAATAAAGATAAGGGTAAATACCACATCCAGGGGTTTTGTTTTTTGCAATCAGAGTTGCGGTGTCCTCCCAACGGGTTTTGGGGATGATTATATTTTGATTGTGGCAACTCCCACATTTAACTTTTCCTTTAAAAAAAAACAGGCCTTGATTAAAGGCCTGTTTGCAAGTTAGCTAAGTTGATTTTATTAAATCATAAAACAAAGTACTTGGTACATGACCTCTCAGGTAGAGAGGTTAAACAAGAGCAATTTTTTATATGACTTAACCTAATCAATGTATTTAAATCCTTTTTTAGATATCCACAATTAAATAGAGATAATAAATGTTTTATATAAGACAATCAATATGTAAAAGGTAGTTATATTATGATTCTTCTGAGCCTCTAAGCTGCTGGCTTTTCCTTGCTAGACTAACCGCTGTTCTGATTATATCCTTTTCTACGGAGCTTAAATTTTTCCAACTTGTTAGCATAGCAGTGATTTCTGGTTCACCCTTTAATACTACAGCTAATTCGTCTGTAGAATGCTGAGGGTCTTCTGAACGACCAACTAAATAATCTACACTGACGCTATAAAGACGCGAAAGCTGATTTAAATTATCTGTGTTGGGTCTAGTCTGGCCTTTTTCCCAGTAATATATAGTATGTTCATTTACTCCGAGAAATTCAGCTACTTCTCGCCTGTAAAGATTTGTAACGAGTCTACACTTCTTCAGTCTTTTACCCAATTCAGGGAATCTTACTGATGGAACAGTCATCCAAAACCTCGATATTTATTACCGTTTAATTTAATTCTAATTATAAAACTCTTATGAAATATTCTCAAACTGTAATATATTTACAATGAATGATGTAAATATAAATGTATGTTACAATGTGGTTAGTTGTGTTTAGGTAAAAGAGATTAATTTTGACAGTCGCAGCTATAGTAGTCTTACTTTTAAGAATTTTGGTGCCTATAACAATTCTTCGGTGGCGCATAACCGGAGCTATTTCATCTATGCTTTTAGACGCCATCGACGTCATCATCGTGGACATCTTAGCATCCTTATTTGGTGAAAAGCCTGGACTGGGTAGCCATTATCAAACTTATGATAAATGGCTTGATATGTATTACTTAAGTGTTGAGGCATTTGTGAGTATAAGATTTACTAATGTATTGGCAAGAAATACGTCTTTAGCTTTATATATATTTAGACTAGTTGGAATAATTGCCTTTGCGGCAACAGGCGAGCAATATAGGAAGTTGATTTTCTTTTTTCCAAATTTGTTTGAAAACTTTTTCTTATATTGCATAATATCCCAACGGTTCGCTCCAAAATTGATGCCCAAATCGATTAAGAATTTAGCGGTCATTTTGTTAATTCTTTATATACCTAAATTTGCTCAGGAATGGTTATTGCATTTTCAACAAATAACTCCCTGGAATTGGTTTAGAGAAGCAGTATTGGGGTTGCAGCCTAATTAAATAATTTGATAAACCATCCTATAACCGCAAATATCGTAATCACTATGAATATTTTTAGGATAAGACCTTCGTTCAAACTTGTATAAAAGTTGTCTATAAACTTGCTTATATATTTTAATATTTGCATCTGGATGAGGGTATTTTTTACGTCAAAATTCTCACATACCGAAACGGAGTATTTTTTAAGGATTAGACTTTTGAGTAAATTTCAAAATAGAAATTAATCCTCTTAGTACTAAGAACATAATCAGATGTATTAAGATTTCTTTGATATTCGCTTTACGAGTAGCATAGATTCATAATTATTTGATTAAGTGTTAACCGTTAAATCTTTACCGCCGAAAGGTTTTTTCTCTTTACGCTTTTTGGGTTTTTTAACTTCTTTTTTGGCATCTCTACTTTTAGCCATTTGTATCTCCTTATCCAATAGGTTTTGTTAACCAATACTGCACAAAATATACTCGATATTATACGATTATTGCCAAGATTCCTAATACTATAGTTAGTATCAATATAAATAAAATAATTGTAAATATAGTTACAGATACCAATAAAATAGCTTCTTTAAGTTGCTGGTGCAGGGCAAGTATTACAGGATATCCAAAAACCAAGATGCCTGTTATCGATGCTGATGCGATAAAAAACATGATGAAGCCACTCGCTAATACCAAATTTACTAAAGATTTTCCATCTTCTGGGAATAATTCTTCAAATGTTGGAATTAGAAATATTAAAGTAGTGGCAACAAATAAAACATAAAGGAGTGTACATGTAGCTTGAGATATTCCTAAAAGAGCGATTTTTCGATTCGTAAGATTATGTTTATTAATAAAAAAAGCCAATGGTAATTCGTTTATCGTAAATGATTACTGATTACAGAAGCTAAGTCTAAATGTTTTTGGGATCCTATTAGTAAATTTGTGTCGTCAGAAAACTTTATTAGTACACCCATGTCACCACTAACGTTATACGCTTTGCCTTTAGTACTATAGCGTATGCCCCAGCCGCCATAATCTCTTATTGGGTTATATTTATGGGATTTGGCTTCCTTTATATTTTCGAATGGGAATAGAATCCATTTGCGGTGAAACGGTCGGAATTTAATGAAAACCCCATTAGCCGTTATTTTAGTGTCAAGAGACGCAATAAATATAAGGTAGGCTAATAAAGAAAGGAATATGCTACAAATTAATGTTATTGATATCATGATTCCTTTATTTGAAGGTGTGTTAATAATCGACAAGGTCAATGATAATATTGTTACAACTGTAGGTACAGTAAAGATTGCCCAAAGCCATAATTGACGAAAATGTTGAGTTTCGCTATAAATAGGTGAAATGGGTTCGATATGGAGTTTTTTATTATCCAATTTCGATAGCTAGTAAATTATTGTAAGTTTTTAGAATCAATTAGTGAATAAATCTAAAATGTTACCAGCTACTCCGCCGCCATCAGTTCTGTAGATCTCTGTATAGCCACATTTATTACAAGAGATGGTGTTGTATTTCTGGTTTTGGAGGTTCAAAAATCGAGAAATACCAGAGCCAGTTGTTCGAATAGCACCCGTGTTATAACTACTATTTTGACATTTACTACAGGAAAAATATTTTTTTTGCTCATCTGCCATAGATATACTCCTTGTACGGTGTCTTGACATGAATTCTTATATCACACCTGTAGGTTTTTAAAGAGAGTATATTGGGTGTAAGTTTGCTGTTAATTTGTTTCAGGCTTGAAAGAGAATTCAGTGGCTACAATTTTTTATCCAGTGTTTTATTCGGATGAAATAACTGAGAAATACACTCAGTATAAATCAATTTGTCGACCAGGTTGTAAGGGTGCTTGGTTTCTATATGTTGTGGTAAACGTAGTCAATCTTGGATAAAATCTATATCAGAAACTGATATGAATTCGATACAAGTAGAAAATCTCCAGAAAAAATATGGCAAATTGGAAGCTGTAAAATCAGTATCCTTTGATGTTGCTGAAGGGGAGATATTTGGATTTCTTGGTCCTAATGGGGCAGGTAAAACTACCACCATAAATGTATTATGCACCCTTTTAAATCCATCTGGAGGTTCAGCATCGGTAAATGGTTATGATGTTGTAAAACAAAGGAACGAAGTTAGGCGCTCAATTGGTCTCGTGTTTCAAGAATCAACTCTTGATGAATATCTTACTGCAGAGCAAAATCTATTATTCCACTCTTATGCATATGGGGTCTCAAAAGATATAAGAGAGCAAAGAATGAAAGATTTGCTTGATTTGGTGGACCTTTGGGATAGAAGAAAAGGAAAAACACGAACTTATTCAGGAGGAATGAAGCGTAGACTTGAAATTGTAAGGGGTTTGATTCATCATCCTAGAGTACTATTTTTAGATGAACCAACTTTAGGACTAGATCCTCAAACTAGGAGATATATATGGGATTATGTCGAGGATATTCGTGTCAAAGAAAATCTGACTATATTTTTAACTACTCATTACATGGATGAAGCAGAGCACTGTGATCGAATTGCTGTTATCGATGATGGCAATATTGTCGCGATAGATACTCCAGATAAGTTAAAAGATAGTGTTGGAGGTGATTTAGTAATGGTTCGAACGAATGATACTGAAAGTGCTACCAGAGAACTAATTGAAAATTGGCATCTTGAATCTGAGACTCAAGATGACATTGTGAAATTTAGTGTTCCGAAGGGTGAGGAATTCCTGCCAGAATTTGTTAAGCAATTTAAAGGTGAATTGTTATCAATTAATGTTAGAAGGCCTACGTTAGATGACGTCTTTCTAAGCTTGACTGGAAAAGATATCAGAGATGAAGAAGTTGATGAATCAGCACAATTAAAGCAATCCTTGAAGTATAGGCACAGGTAGAGAGATGGTTGAATTCTACAGAGGTATTTGGGTAGTGGCTTATAGAGAACTTTTAAGATTTATTCAAGAACGATCTAGGATGATATCTTCATTTGCATTTCCTCTGATGTTTCTTATTGTTTTTGGCGCTGGGTTTAATCGTATTGTTGGGACAATGACTGAAGGGGTAGATTTCATTAAATTTATGTATCCGGGAATTTTGTCGATGACGGTGGTGATGTCATCAATGTTTTCAGGTATGTCGATTGTTTGGGATCGTGAGTTCGGGTTTTTGAAAGAGATATTGGTTGCTCCTATCAGTAGAACAGGAATCGTTATTGGTAAGGCTATAGGAGGATCTGCGACTGCTATGGCTCAGGGAATTATCCTATTGCTGTTAGCACCATTTTTAGGCATATCATTGACTTTTATCCTAGTAATCAAATATTTACTTTTGGTTTTATTGTTGTCACTGTCTTTATCAGGAGTAGGGATTTTCGTTGCTACTAGAATGCGTTCTCAGCAAGGATTCCAGATGGTAATGCAGTTGCTTATTTTTCCGCTGATATTTTTATCAGGTGTATTTTTCCCCGTAGATAATGTTTCTCCATGGTTGCAGGTGATAGCTAAAGTAAATCCTTTGACCTATGGAGTAGATGCAGTACGACAAGTATTTCTAGAAAAAGATCTGCTTTTGGCTACCGATAACGTAGCAGATGCAGGTTTGGGGGTAACGGTTTTTGGTCATAGAATGGGAGTTCTAGAAGATGCTCTTATAATTGGTATTTTGGGATTTGTGCTTTTGTCTGCCGCGGTATGGTCTTTTTCACGTCAAGAATAAGGAAAAAGATGGGTTAAGGTTCATACCATTTCAGTCGGTCATAAGAATTCTTATAATTATAGGGATTGAAGCTAGTAGAGATGCGCTGATTATGAACAGGATTAAGAACGTTTTATCGGACATTAATCCAGCCATTCAAACCACGATAGGTCAAAATCCAACCAGATATTCCAGCACCAAAATCCGCAGGAATCATTCGCAGCTAGTGATATGCCAATTAACAGTGCCACTAATGTTATACATCCAATTCCAGTTAAATTTCCACGCATATATATATTTCTAATTTAATTATTATTGATTGTTAGATACAGAAAAGTTAGTTTAAAAATGAACCGATTTGGTTTTTATATTTTTGTTTTTATTAACTAAATAATAAGACATTATAAATCACCATAAATATAATTACTGTGAATATAAAATATAAAACATGTTTTTTATTAAGATAATTCATGGTTTATTTTTTTTACTTTGAGGCCTTATAAATCACCATATATATAATTACTGACCGCATAAATCAGTCGTTTTATATGACCTGAAATCGCCATAGAGTAGCTGCTATTACTAATATGATAATTATCAAAAAAATGCATCCGCATGCTTTTTTAGGGAATTTAACTTTTAGTTCTCCTCTACAGATTGGGCAAGTAGAGCCCCGCTCAGTATCTTCTTCTTTAGTATTGGTTGTGTACCCGCATTTTTGACAGATTACATCGGCCATCTTCAGTTAGTTATCCTTTCATTTGTTTTGTTTGACATGACTCCACTGTATAGTCTAATAACGGCATTATACTATAAAAGATCGACTGAGTTTTAAGGCATCTACTTATATGTAATTGGAGTTAAACTGCCTTCTCAGTTCTTAAAAATTTGAAAAAACACCAAGTTGAAAAAGCTGTCATTAAATGCCAAATCGCATGAGGCTGAATTAGTGAATCAGGATTGCAAAAGGCAGTATTGGGGTAACCTTGTAACCATATTGCAAATGCTAAAAGGTAACAAATCATTCCTACAGAAAACCAAGGTACGTAAGTTCTTTGATACAGAGGTGGGTTGGAAGAAAATATGGCAGGTACCCAAAACAAGATTACCCACCAAAATTTATCTATGTTTGAAAATATCTCTATTGGCATGATTCCAAATACAGCTGCCACAGCAAAACCTAAAAATCCTGAAATCCATCTAAATCTTGTGGACCAAAATCTAAATAATGCCTCAGAAATAATCCATAATCCGATTGAAAGTCCAAACAAATCAAGATTTATACCTAATTTTGAACCCAAAAACCATCTTAATATGGCATAAATTAAGATAATCGTTGTGTAGATTGCAAAAAAATTCTTTTTAGGCCACCTTCCCATTTTACCAACGTTAATTAACCACGGGAGTATTATGTACATGATCATACTAAGATTATCTGCCCATCCACCCCAATTTGTATTTGTTCCGTGCATTAGCATTGATCCAGGTCCCAAATAGATTACTGTACCAGCATAAAGCATTGATACTGGAGTTAAGCCGTGGAATTGGTTTTTTCCTAATGAATCCTGACGGTCTCTAGATAAAACCCAAAGCATAGATAACCCAGCAAACATAAAACCTAAATTACTTAACGCGTTTGTGGGTTCCCTGAATATACTGCTACTAATACGTTCACACCATCTTGAAACTTCGCCAATTGAATTTTGAGATTGGTTTAAATCGATTATGTTTAAAACGCTTAAAATGACATATACCACAAGGAAGGAGATACATGCACCAACAGAAATAGGAAAAACTTTGTTTCTCCATGATATTGTATTATGCCCTTTGATGTTTGGAGTTGAATTGTCTTGATGTTCCATTTAATAATGAGGAGGTTTTTCTGATTTTGATTCGCAACTAGGACATAGCTTTCCATAAAGTGAGTTGCTTTGTCCGCAACTAATACAAGTTTGTTGATCATAACCCAAATTCCGGTTGATATATGATGAGTTTGTTTTAGTGTTATTCAAAAGCAAGCTTTGACACTTTGAACAAATTTTGGCAGATGATTTATTTGTCGTCTTGCATTTATTACAAACTCTTTTTCGCATATTAAACCTTTTAAACATGTCCTGTGGTTTTCTAAATTGGGATGGAATTTCACTTGCTAGGCAACATATATTTTATTGATTAAGATTGCTCTTAAATCAATCCAATAATTTATAGTATACATTAGGAAAAGGTGGGGTCAGACTTTATTTGTGAAATTCAACCTAACAGGTAATTAAAAATTAAATAAACGATGAATGTGATATTTCTATGGCTACTAGTGCTTATAATCCTTAAGTTTTGGGATACTTCCAATCGGTCAGCATATTTTTCATTTATGTTCGTATAACAAGACTAAGAAAATTTTATGGATAGGTATTTGGTTCAAATCCAAAATAAAGGCATTTTGTTTTCAAATTTATGCTTTGCCGATTCGCGGTTAGTTTTGTAGTGAGTGGCTATATCATCTTATGGATAAGGTTCATCTATTTCGGATACACTGTATTGTAAAATCATAATTGTAATATTTAATTGGCTTTATTTAATTGAATTAAGAAATAGAGAGGTGATTTTGGGTACTGTACATTCTTTGCAAATTTGCGAATCACATAGAAGCCCGATGAAAAAAGTAGAAGAAGCAGTTTTAATTACTGACTTTGGAATTGAAGGCGACGTTCATGCAGCAACACATATCAGACCTTCGCCAGTACCAAATGATACGATTTCTACATATAGAAGAAAAGAAAGGCAAGTATTGTTAATGGACTTGGAGACCTTGCAAAAATTTAATTTGGAGATTGGGATAATTAAAGAAAATATTACAACCACCGGACTTGATATTAATCGTCTTAAAAAAGGACAAAAGATAATTGTTGGTGATTTGGTAACTTTAACGGTCACAGGTCCCTGTACACCGTGTTATAGAATGGATGAAATACGTTCTGGTTTAATGGATGATATCGAAGGTGAACGAGGTACTCTTGCCTTCGTTGAAAAAGGCGGTGTCATAAGAATAGGGGATAAGATTAGCATTCTTTAATATTTAGTTTTGCAACGAAAATTAATGTAGGAGAATTAGTATGATTAATATTTGTAAGGTGTTTGTTTATGCCCTAGGAATTTTTGCTATTGTATCGTGTTTTAACTCTAATACGCCTGCACAAGAAGATGTTGAACAAATACAATCATTGCCAGTAAGCTCGGACCAAATATCATCTTTACGAGATGAAAATGTTGTGCGGAGCACCACCGTTTCAAACGGCGTGAATGTAAGTAATTCGGGTATATGGGTGTCAGGTGAAGCATCGATTGAAATTAAGCCTGATATAGCAATATTGAGAGTTGGGGTTGAGACGGAAGGATTGAATACTAAAGAAGCATTAAATAATAATTCAAAATATGCGGGTGCTGTTTTAAATTATCTTAAACAAAACCAAGTAAGTTCTGATGATATTCAAACTACAAATATAAACATAAGTCCTAGGTACGAATATCCGGAGTTCACAGGTCCTTCATCAACAGTACGTAAGCAAGTACTTGTAGGTTACAGGGTGTACAACTCGGTGGTTATAAAGGTTAGAGACATAGATAACTTAGGTGAATTAATTGATGGAGTTACTGAGGTGGGTAGGGATTCAATTAGAGTTAATGGAATTGAGTTTGCCAGAGATGATACTGAAAAATTTATGGATGATTTACGTAAAGATGCTGTTGAAAATGCGCTCGATAAAGCAAATCAATTTGCTAAGTATTCTGGAGTATCCCTTGGTGGATTGATTCGTTTATCAGAATCTCCAGTTTCCTCTCATTCTAGTGGTGATATGTTTGAAATGAGAGCATTTGCATCTCCTGCTTCAACCCCAATCCAAGAAGGTACTTTAAAATATACACTGAATGTGCAGGCCGGTTTTGCCATAGAATGAGCTAGTGTTTTGTGCTTACTTAAATCGTTTGTTGATTTTATTAGGGATTTGATTAATTGAGAGGGTGTGGGATTTAATTTGTTTGGTTGGTTGTAACAACCGGATTGACCGCCTATTTATTAATTTTATTACCAGTGCTTTATTAGCTAATCTTTAAACATATTGAAGTTATGTGAGGTAAACCTGTGAATTAGAAAAGTGGAATTCTGGGTGTTTGTATCAGACTTTGCACTATAATTTATGTGGGGTTTCTGTGTTGTCGGGATTAATAAAATGAGAACTTAATTCAGGGTCTAAGTCTCCACTTCTATACGTCGTTTTAGTCAGTCTATTTAGAAGTTTACTTCTCATCTCTAATTCAACCTGTTTATATCTTTCATTTCCACATAAATTTATTTGCTCCAGAGGATCTTTTTGCAAATCGAACAGTTGCAATGAATTTCCATTTTTGCCTACAATGATTTTCCAGTTGTCATTTCTTAGCATGTAATGTACATGAACTTCAGATAGGACGTCATTTCGTTTTTCGGGACCCAACATGGATATACTGTCTTGATGTTCCCACATCGGAGATTCTGAGATATCAAGTAAAGTTGCGTGGATATCAATAAGTTCTGTAAATTGGTTTCTTGTAGTGCCTCTTAATGGTTTGTAATCGGATGTTTCAGGTATTCTGATTATCATAGGTATTTTTATTGCAGATTCGTAAAAAACACTTTTGGATAATCTACCTAGATCTCCTAGCATTTCGCCATGATCAGACGAAAGTATAACGTAGGTGTTTTCCAACCATCCTTTCTGTTCATAAGCGTTGAGTATATGTCCGATTGATTCATCAATCATAGCTATTTTACCTAAATACCCAGCTGTAATTTCTTTAAGTTGGTCAGGATGACTTGGTTGGTAGTATTGGGCGTAAGTATGGTAATTCTTACTTTCTTCAGAAAGCCAGCCACCTTGTGGTTTTTCAGGAATTGGATCAGGGATTGAATTTAAAGGATACTTTTTATATTCTTCAGGAGCATCCCATGGCTCATGTGGGCCTTGAAAACCAACGTACACAAAACTTGGTTGTTCAGATTCGTATCCTTCAACATACTCGGATACTCTCCGCCCAATAAATGAATCTATGTAATGCTCTGATTCTATTGGTAATGGTTCTGCTATAAACCTGCGGACTAAATCAGGTTTATCTTCGAGGTCTTTGAGGTATTTGGATAAATCGGTTTTTAAACCCAAATTTTCCAGGTAATCTGTATATACACTTTTGCCTTCTATTATTCCCCATGTACCAGACATATCTTCAATATGGTCGAAGCCAATCAAATTATAATTTGGATGATTAATATATAGATTGCAGTTTTCCATCGGATAAAGGTGATTTTTACCTATTGAACAAGTTGTATATCCAGATTCTTTTAATCTATGCATATATGTGTCTGAGTCCAACGGTAATGTGCAGTCGTTTTGCCAAAGATTTGAATTGTGTGGGTATAGACCAGTTGTCATAGATATTCGAGCTGGGACGCATAGAGGACTTGTAGTATAAGCGTTTTCAAATAAAATTCCCTGATTAGCTAATAAATCAATATTAGGAGTTTCTATTAAAGGATGGCCGGCTACTCCAATAGAATCTGCTCTTAATTGGTCTGCCATAATGAATAGAATATGAGGTTTATTTGTCATTTATAAGTACTTATTCACGTTTGATTTCTGGTGCTTTCACTGGATCAATTGAAACGTTGATGCAGGAAGGGTGATTGGAATTAATGGCTCTTTCTAAAGCCGGAGCAAATTCGGAAGTGATTGTAACATTTTCACCATGGCCACCAAGGGCTTTGACTAGAAGATCATACCTTGAATCATTTAAATCACATCCAATAGTTCTATCTACGCCATAATCTCTTAACTGGATTTGGTGTTCTGCGTTCCATTTTGCGTCGTTACCGATTATGGCTACAAATTTAAGGTTATATCTGACAGCTGTATCAAATTCCATACCGTGGAAACCAAAAGTACCATCTCCAAGCATAGCTATAATTGTTGCGTCTGGACGAGCAATAGAAGCGGCTATCGCGGAAGGTATACTACTGCCTATTGCCCCGCTTGGTCCATTTATTATACGGTTTGGTGTTGATATTGTTGCTTGCGTCCATTGTCCAAATTCGCCACCGTCAGATATAAATACAGCATTTTGTTCGTTTTGAAAAATATCTCGGACAGGTTTACACACCGCTAGTGGGTGCATAGGGCTTTTTGTAGAATTTTCTAAGATTGTCCATTCCTTAGGTGTGTAATTTAGAGCGGATTGCACTTCATTTATCCACTTTTTATTTACACCAATATTATTACTATTTAATATGTCTATTATGGATAAAGGATCAGCCTGTGCACTTATTATTAATCTGTCTGGGCGAACAGATTTCTTAGCTTGATCAAGTACGGAGATTTCATGGTCAACATGAATAATATTAGCCTTTGTAGACAAGACAGAGTCGTCACCAAATTTTAACCCGAAATCAAGTTTTTTCCCTAGTAATAATACCAAATCAGACTCTCTGAGTACTTCTGGAAATGCTCCAAGGCTAGGGTCATTTACGCCTCGAGGACTTTCCATGTTAACCATAGGTATATTACATGGTAATAATCCTGAAGATATTCGGTTCTTAGCTAGCCGACTTATTCCTTGACCTAATAGTGCTAATGGTCGATGAGCCGATTTCAAAGCTTCAAGTAAAATTTGAGTGTCTGATTTAGTCAGTGATGAATCTATATAAGCATCTTTCTTATATTCCCTAGGACTGCCAGGAACTAATTTGGCTTCTAATATGTCTACAGGGATAGATATGTGAACTGGCCCTGGTCTACCCGTTATAGCTATTTGGTAGGCACGTTCAATATCATATCCAATATTTTTGGTATTTGTACACGTCCAAGAGCTTTTGGTAACTGGTTTTGCCATATTGGCCTGAGGCATTTCTTGAAAAGCACCCTTGCCTTGTTGAGAGAGCTGGGAATGGCCGCTAATCAGTACCAAAGGGGATTCAGCTGACATTGCTACATACAAAGCGGATAGAGTATTAGCAAAACCCGGTCCTGCAGTTACCATTGCTATGCCAGGTTCGTTTGTTAATCTTCCCCATGTATCAGCTGCGTGTACCGTTGCTGCTTCGTGTCTGAAATGAATTAAATTTATATCTGATTCGATTGATGAATCAAATATTGCCATAATTTGATTGCCTGACAGGCAGAAGATTTGCTTGGTTCCTAGTCTAGATAGAGTTTTAATCAAAAGGTCTGAACCGCGCAATTGACGCTCCTTATTAAATATTTATGTTTAGTATAACTCAGGCCATATGATTGATTTTAACTTGACAACACAGTTTTAATTCTTTCAGCTACAATTTTCTCTTCGCCATCTTCAAGGGCATGAGCATTTATTGCAAAATTATTAGTTTCCATTCCGCCAAAGTGTAAGTATTCAGCACCGTAGAATTTCCCTTCAGGCAGCACTATCCATATACGAGGGTCTCCTTGGTCAAGCTCAATGGCTATGTCTTCTGGGGTTTTGCCTAGGGCAACAGTATCCATTTCTACTAATAAAGTAGTACTACCATAAAAATGTTCTGTTGTTACAAATCTTGTTTTTATGTGTGGAATTGAATTAATTTCTTTATTTATTGTATCCAGCATCCTGTCAACCCGAAGAAGACGGTCTTCATGGTTCATTGTCAGCCAAGATTTTAAAGCTGTTACCAACGCGATTATGGATTGCCTATCCATTTTCATTGGTCTTCCAATAGCTCGTTGGCCATCGGGTTGGGTTTGAAAAGCTATAAATCCTTGATCCGTAACGGCATCTACCAGTGGTTTTTTTCCGCAGACAAAACCTGTTGAGTTAGGAGCGCCAAAAAATTTTCCTGCAAAACACACTAAATCAGCAGCTTGGGCGACCTTAAGGAAGTATTCAATTGGATATATTTGAGCCGCTGCATCAGCAATTACAGGCAAGTTGTTTTTTCTGCCTATCTCAACAGTGTCTTCCAAGGATAAAATGTTTGGATCAGACGGTGTTTGAACTAAATATGCAATTGCTGCAGTATTAGGTCCAATGCTGTTTTCCAATTCTTTTTTTGAACAGCTGTTTTCACTACCGACGTATATTAGCTTTCCGCCAGTTGATGTAAAAGCCCGTTCATATGAGTATCTTTGCTTTTTTTGAAGTAATATTTCATCTTGCATACCTTTTGGATTTGGAAGGAATCCTCTATGTGTTGGATTTTTTCTAGATATACATGCTGCAGCACTAAGAGCCATTGCAGCCGCGCAGCCAGATGTTATATATGCTGCCTCAACACCCATGTGGCGGGCAACATATTGCGAAGCCTTTTCCATAACCTCCCTCATCAGTGCCCAATTCATATTGGAAGCTTGCATTGATTGAAATACATCGTTGTTGAGTCTAGATCCGCCTAGCATTGTTCTTTGACCTTGGCAGTTTATTATTGGTCTTATGCCAAGTTCCGAATAAATATTGTTATGCTGACTATTCATTATTCCCGCTCCATTAGTTTTTTCTGTTCGATAGCTTGAATAATCATATCGGACAAAAATGTTTCTTCAGTATGTAACAAGTGGTCAATTATTTTTCTAGGTGACCATTCATTGCTATGTGGCTTCCGGTCTAAGTCACCATCTTCTAATGTGACAATTATGCCTTCAAGTTTAGCTCTACTTTCTTGGAGCTCTTTAAGGATCATTTTTGCTTCGCTCATATCTTTGTTTAAAGCTGATAATATTTTTGTTAAATGTATTGTATGTTCTACTTCATGAGCTATAAATCTATACAATACTTCTTGGACTGTTTTGAACCTTCCTGCATTTCTCCCTTCTTCATTATTAGGGATTGGTAGGTGAATGTGTTCATCTGGTATGTTTTTTATGAGATCATTTATTTTTAATCTAGATGATCTCAGTCTATTCATAAGATTTTCGATATCATTCATAAAATACCCTTGTATATTTTTGTAAAATAACCATCGATGGATTCATGAATTAGTTAATTTCTCAAATAATCTTTACCTGTACATTTGAATAATAACCACCAATTCTTCATGCGATTCCCTGTTTGTTAGATACGAGCTGTTGTTTATTGGCATGAAGTTGGAGGAGGAGTGAAGAAAATATGTATTCCCCAATGAGGGTTTCTAAATGGACCAGTGTTCTGCATTTTTTGCCAAGGAGGTTGCTGCTCTTTTTCACTAACCATATAAATACCAATAACTTTTTCGTTATTATCAAAAATCAATGAATAAGGTTCAATTGATTTGCTATTATCACTCTTTTTACTATAGTACCCAACATTAGGCACGCATTCAGACTCTTTTTCCCACTTTAGCTTCGTCGCTTCATTTAAAGTAAGGGGTTGAATTTCTTCCCAGTTTTGGCCCTCAATTTTCTGATCCCACTCAGATAATCTTGCAGTACCTCCAGTGGCTAAAATCAAATTACTTCCCAGTTTATTTGTACCACTTGCTTTGGAATCAGTATTTAATATAGTTAGGGAAATTATTATTCCAATAAAGGTACTGATAACTAAGGATGTTAGAAGTATAGCCAGCGTTGATTTTTGTTTGAAAATTTCGATCATGTCAGTGGATTTTAGCAACTATTTTAATATTCCAAAAATATAACTTTGATTAATTTTTTGAATATTATACACTTACTGAATTTTATAAGCTTAAAAATTTTAGTTAAATTGAGATGTCATTCAATTGGAGGTTGACTTATATGTGGTATAAAGGGAATGTTCATACGCATACTACTAAATCAGATGGGGATGCAGATCCTGAAGTAGTTGTAGAGTGGTATAAGAATCATGATTATGACTTTTTGGTACTTAGTGATCATAATCATAGGACAATAATTGATGGATATAGTGATTCCTTGATTTTGATTCCGGGGGAAGAAGTTTCTGCGAGAATATTAGGAGGTGATATTCCTATACATCTCAATGGAATAGGAATATCAAGAGTTGTAGAACCAATTGATGCAGGCGGTGTTGTAGAAACATTACAAGCTAATGTGGATTCAATTATCCAAGCAGGTGGTATCGCTAGTTTGAATCACCCAAATGCCTCATGGGCTTATGACCACAGAGATATTGTCCAAATACAAGGTGCAACTTTGTTAGAAGTATATAATGGATGGCCTGGCTCAAACAGCGAAGGAGGTCCTGGTAAATATAGTGGTGAAGAAATATGGGACAAGGTGTTGAGCTCAGGTAAAATAATTTATGGAATAGCTGTTGACGACGCTCATCATTACAGTGATTTTAATCACACCATGGCAAATCCTGGAAGAGGATGGATAGTGGTAAATGCAGAAACGCTTAGTTCTAAATCGATAATTGATTCTCTAATTGCTGGGAAATTTTATTTTTCAACAGGAATTGATATAGAGGATATTTCTTTGCAAGAACACAGTATAGAATTGGTGATTTCCCAACATAGAGATTATATATACAATACGAAATTTATTGGGAAAGATGGTGAGGTATTAAAAGAGGTTCCAGGATTGAATCCCAAATATGAATTTAGTGGCGACGAAGGATATGTAAGAGCTAGTACAAAATCTTCCATAGGAACTCGTGCTTGGACCCAACCTAGATTTTTGAAATAATGGTTATGCGAAACTTTATAGCTGATTTTTTGCAGTTGCAAAAATATGTTTATTTAATCGAGGAATTCCCGTCAAATTATCTTACACAATATTTATACAGACTGGTTTCAAGCCGTTGAGCGCATAGCCTAACTCATTCCAAACTGATTCTATTGGTTGTTTATTACCGTTAAAATCGATTGCCTTTGCGATTAAGGTGTGATGTCCTATGTTAGCTGGGACCCATTCTAAACTCCATTTTTGCCATGAATAAGTATCAGATGGGCCATTCAAAGTTGCATTATCCCAAGTTTTACCACCATCCACAGATACTTCTACAGACTTAACTCTAGCTCTACCTGCCCACGCGAGCCCGCTGAGAGATATGGGTCCATTAGATATAGATTCTCCATGTTGATGTGATGTAACAAATGATTTGATTTGCATTTCAGTTAATGGGTGTTCTTTACCATTTTCATATCGAACCACATATTTTTTCCCTTGAAAATATCCATGGAATGGTTCTTTTATTGCTGTTATTGATTTGACCCATTTTACTGATGCCATACCGTACCAACCTGGGACAACTAGCCTTAAAGGAAAGCCATGTTCTATTGGTAAAGGTTCTCCATTCATTTCATACGCAAGAATAGTATCTGGGTCGTTAGCTATATCTAAAGATAGACTTCTTAAGTAAGAACTTTCACCATATCCCTGTTCAGGTACACCTCTATCGGCACCTTCAAATAAAATTTCGACAGAATCACTTGATATATTAACTTGGTCTAAAACGTGAGATAGTGAAACTCCGGTCCATATTGCGTTACTAACTGCTCCACTATCGAATTGATTTCCTGAAACTTTAGGTTGTAAATCACTCCTGTTATTGCCGGCACATTCCATAGTTACAGCCATCGTTCTTTTAGGCATTCGCATTAATTCTTTCATCGTAATTTTCTTCACTTCCCCATCTCCGCCATCAATGTATATAGACCAATTTATTCGATCAGAATCGGAAACATCTGGATATTCAAAGTGACTGCGTACATAAAATAAGGGATTAGGAGTGAGCCAACTGTTAAGAGCATTTTGTGGAGTCTCGCCCACAAAAGGTTTATCTCCAACTTGTTTTAATCCAGTACTCAGATTATTGGTCTGAGGAGTATTGTTTTCTGTACACTTACAAAACATAATTTAGTTCCTCACTCGGTTGAAATGCTTAGAGTTTAGTACATTACATGTTAATATCTTAAATCAAATTAAACAATTCTTGCTGTATTGAATTTGTTGGGGATGGACGGGTGTTAAAAGTTAGGGCCGAGATTGGGATGCTAATGATTGAGAAATAAGCAATATATTAGGATTGTTCGGTATTTTTGTATAACTTAAAGAATTTATTTTGGGATTTAATTATTTGGTTTATAACGCTAACGGAGCCAATAACCCCGAAGATTCCAGATTAGGGAGAGTTTAGATCACCGGGGTTATGCAGGCAATAATTAAAAAACGGTTTAAGGTAAGTCTATTGGCTGCGGCGTCGTTCTAAGATAAGGAGTTACTTCAGTAAACCCTTTAGGAAAAAGGTCTGGAATTTCCTCATTAGAAATTGTCGGCAAAACAACGCAGTCTTCACCTTGAACCCAATTGGCAGGTGTTGCAACCTTTTGATTTGCAGTTAGCTGCAATGAATCGATAACTCTTAATACTTCTGTGAAATTTCGACCTACGGAAGGTGGGTAGGTTAAAGTTAATTTAACTGTTTTGTCTGGTGCAATCACGAACAAGGTACGTACAGTATGCGTATTGTTGGCATTAGGATGAATCATGTCATACAAATCTGCTACTTTATTATCAGGATCTGCTATTAAAGGGAAATTTACATTTGCATTTTGTGTTCTATTAATATCGTTAATCCAACCTTTGTGTGAATCTAGAGGATCTACACTTATTGCAATAGCTTTAACACTTCTTTTCTCGAATTCACTTTTCAAGTTAGCTACTTTGCCTAGTTCGGTAGTGCAAACAGGGGTGTAGTCTGCCGGATGTGACATAAGTATTGCCCAGTTATCTCCAATCCATGAATGGAAATCTATAGGTCCTTCTGTAGAATCTGCTTTGAAATTTGGTGCAACATCACCTAATTTTATACTCATATTATTCTCCTTTTTGATTTACGAGTTTTTAATTTTATTCAAATGTTTTATTAAATGAAAAGAGACCTCATTTTGTTGAGGTCTCTTTAGTGTTGGTTCGATTTTTTTTAAGTTCTAAAATTTTCCCAAAGAAACCTCTAAGTTCTTTTGTTTTAAAAGACAACAGGTACAACAAGAATTTTTGTCAAATAAATATTTTAAAATAGTTGTGGTATGCATAATAAATCACCGAGGGATATCGTACATTTGATTTAAGTAATTGTCAAATTTGAATATAAATATCTTTATAGTATAAATTGTATTGAACGTTGGGTATTTAGATGGTAGGTCTACCGTTTGGGTACTAGTATCGTTTAAATCAAAACAATAAATAAAATTATGGCATATTTGTTGATTTTTTTCTAAAATAAGATGGTTGTTTTTATCGTAAAAAAATAGGAGATGATTTAAATGAATATATGTTTTACATCGACATTTGAGGGAACTTTTGAAGACTTTAATAATATGATGGAAAAAATCCGGGCAGAATTTCCAGGAATTACAGATCCTAGTGAACCTACTGAAAGTGCTGAACTTTCGTATGACAAAGAAGGGTGGTGTAAAGTCATTACGCTTGCAAACGTCATAGATTTTGACAAAATGCAGAAAGCGATGAGTGCCTCTTGGGTGGTTGATTGGGATAAGCAATATAATAATACAGACGTTGTTTATAAGCTAGAAAAAATCAATTAATAGTTTAATAGTAGTCATATCATAAATGGTACTAATATAGCTTCAAACATGTCACTTTTGAAGCTATATTAGTTATTGGCTAATTTGGTTGTTTGAGAGTCTTTCCAAACTAGAAAATCTGACTATTCTTGGCTTTGACCCCTTAGAACAGCAACACCAAATACTATTGAGACAAAGAACATCCCTAGCCATGAAATAGGACCGAGATCTGTACTTGTTATGAAAACGCCAATCAAATGACAAATTCCAATTATAGAATACAGACAGCCTAAACAAGACTATAACAAAAATTAAGGATTACACCATGCCACAAGTTAAAATCGATTGGAATGAAGGTCGAACAGACGAACAAAAAAATCAAATCGCAAAAGTTATTACTAAAGCATTGGTTGAAATAGGAAATGCTCCCGAAGAAAATGTGGAAATTGAATTTATAGACCACCCGGTTACTGCTAGTTAAATAGCTATAAACACTTTTATCAATAAGTGTGGTTTCGAAATCTACAAATCCGAGTTATTTTTCTTTTCTTGATTGTTGAAATTGAATCCCTTAGTGTAGGATAAATCATTATGATTATTTCTTGGATAGTTATATTTTTAATAGTGGCTGCGCTCATAACGACTATTAGTTTGCCTGTTCATTGCTTTGTCAGGAAAATTCCACTAATTCAAACAGTTAAGACCCCTAAATATTGGGGTTTCACAGTAGCAGTCTCTTTCATAGTATCTTTAATAGCAGTATTCTTAGCCTGAGTAGTCGGAAGGTAAAATCAAAAACCGAAGACAACCCAGGCCAAGTACCTACTATTTTATTAACTTTTTTAGTAATCGGCTAATCTTTTTCAGATTCGTAAATTATTCATGGAAAATCGTTTTAGTATTACGAATCTCCAAATTTATTGCACAACATTACGCACAAATCCTAGATATGATAGATAACGATGACAGATTCCTAGTGAAAATCTGTACTTGATTCTGCATAGCGTAAAGTTGAGGTGATAATATAATGGTTAACAAACATGGAAGTAAAACGTAAAAGAGATCCAGTTGATGTAGATCCTTGGATTATAGCTGAGGTTTTTAATCGAATTGATACCATGTCAGATAAAGATGTTTTGGAATGGGTTAATAACCAATACCATTCAACTTACAGAGATGATTTTGGAAACCCTAAGAAATACAACAAGAACATTACTTGGGTTAAATCAGTCAAGACTAGAAAAAGTATAATCGACAAGGAACAACGAAACATCAACGAAAAAATCAATTGGCTTGATTACAAGAAGATAGATGCTCTTAACATAAGTCGAGATAATTTATCCAGATGTAGAGCCGTGCTAGGTGCTTTAAAAGGAAAGATGCTTATGTCAGTACCTGTGTCACCTGTATATGAAGAATGTATTGATGAGCAAAGAAGTACAGTTTCAGAGAGTCAGAGTAAAGGGCTGATTATGGCGGGTAAAAGATTTGATTTAAAAGAGGATTATCGTTGGCTTAAATGGGCAGATTATATTCTTACATATGCTGGTGAAAATATCCCAGACGACTTAGATGTTTGGATAATCGCAAAGGTGTTTGCTAAACGAGATAGAGAATATAACTATAGCGTCGCTGAGATGAAATCTGAAGACAAACCTAAATCAAAATACTTTATTGATAAGGAAGATTTATCAGGTAAAGGACAAGTTTGGGAAAATATTTTAGGTGGGATGAATTCAATCAATGAAAGTGAATCAGCCGAACATAAAATGGATAGTCAAGACCTAGATGACTGGTTAGATTATCGGCCTTGGGTAAGTAAAGAAAAAGAGGATATCTATAAAGACGCTCTAGCAAATGGTCTTGCTAAAAAACTAAATTTCAAACCTATAGATTTCAACTTGCCAAGGACAGGTACTGTCAGGATGAATTCTTCATCAAAAGAATCGGTTTATGGTTTTTATAGTCTTGCTACTTTTTTGTGGGGTTTAGTTCCTGACACTAATTGGCAATTACCATCGCAGCAACTTTTAGATTTTTGTGAAGAAGGACACAAAGAAAATCTATACTTAATATTTAACTTCGGTAGTATTCAGTTTGGTTGGAAATTTGACCCGGCAAAAAAAGGTAAGTCAGACATTCAAACTTAGCTATTCGATAAATAACTGCTCGATTGGAGCCGCATTTAGTTGATCTTAGGTTTTGCTATGTTTAGACAAAGAAGGGTTAGACGGTGTTCGAGCTATGGTGTATTTTGACAATTCGATATGAGTTAGGGTTTGTGGTTTTTCTTGAACAAATCCTTCTGCATAAGGTACCCCACCAAACTGACCTGTAGGCCCAAGTGATAATTCAATCCTTCTTCTACTATATTTTTCATCGTGCCCTTGAGATTTATATAACCCTTCAGCTGTGACTAATTTTTCAAAATAATCACTTACATCTACCAAGAAATCTAGCTGGTTGTTAGGGAAATAGACACCTGGGAAATAAGTGGCTGGAACTGAATATGGTGCTACCGTTTGTCCATATCTGGGTACAGAAGCTATAAATTTAGCTTGCATTACGGCTATACTCGTTTCAGTATGGTCGTCGATTTCTGTTGTAATTAATCCGTGTGGGCCATCTACGTATGGGCTTTGCGTGAATATTATATGTGGTCTAATCGTCAGAATCAGTTCTCTCATTACCTCTACTGACTCGGGTTGCCTTTCTACTACAAACGGTTTATCTGTAAAGTCTAAGATTCGCACATCATTCACTCCAAATTGATTTGCTACTCCTTCAAGCTCTTTAGCTTTTTCGGCTGAATAACTTTCAGCAGTTTGGTTAACAATTGATTTGTCTTGCTCATGTAATGGTTTTAGAAGTTCATCGCTAAGACGTTCGTTATGAGTCATTCTTCCAGAAGTCATTGATACCCAAGTTATAGAATCACCCATTTTGGAATGAATACCACAAGTACCAGCAACGTGCATGAAATCATGTGGGTGTGCCATTACAACTAAGAATCTAAGATTGTCATTTGCCATAGTGTTCTCCTAATTTTGTACATAATATGCAGCGGATTATACTCTTGATGATTGCCGATTGTAATAGTGCCTTGTGGACATATATATTTTTTGGTGGCGTATCTATCTCTAATGGTTAATAAATTCTGATAATAAATCGTTTTCTATACTAGAAAATATCTCAATAAATTATGCTAACATACTTATATGAATATAATTACCAAGAATAAAAAGATTACATATTGGGTTAAAGAAAGTTGGTTTCTTGTCGTGGGCGCTATTGGTGGAGTGATACTTGGATTGCTGATATGTAATTTTATCAAGTGATTGCCGATTCTTCCTCTAATTCTTCCGGCTGGCATCACACACTTACCATAACTAAAAAAATCTGCTGATGTCATCCAACCATTCTACTCAACAGGAACAGACAGATTCTAGGCCGTGGGCCGTATTCAAGCACGGTGATTTCAACCTGCTATTAACTAGTGGTATTGCCATGGTCGTTTCCTCCACGCTTACCATTCTTATCAGTGGACAATGGCTTTATGAAGAAACTAGGTCCGCTACGCAACTAGGATTACTAGGTGCCGTTCATCTCGTGCAGTTGCCAGTAGCACTTTATGGTGGTACCTTGGCGGATAGTGTGGATCGTAAGAAATTAATGGCGCTGACACAGAGTGTATCATTAATGATGTTACTGGCACTCACTATCCTAGCATGGACCGATCAACTGGTCCCCTGGCATATTTTTGCTGTCACCGGAGTATCCGGTATCGTGGGACTTTTGGGAGGATCTGCAAGACCTGCAATGCTGCCAAGAGTAGTCCCGAGGCCTTTGTTAATCCACGGAGTGACCACTCAAAATATTACGTTCCAAATAGCTACAGTGGCAGCTCCGTTTATTTTCTGGCAGATGTTCGAGAGTTTCGGAGTTACCATGTCATTTGCGGTGGCCACTGGCATCGCATTCGTAGCTGCAATAATGCCTGTTATGCTCCGGACATCAGGAAATCCTGAGGGTGGGTCGGTACGCGCCCCGCTCAAATCTTTGAAAGAAGGCTATGCATTTGTAATGGGGCACCAACTCCTACCTGGATTATTCCTACTTGATATTGGCGTAACAGTAGTAAGTTATTATCGAATGCTTTTCCCGGTATTCGCCGATCATCTCTACGGACTGGGGGCATCGGGTACAGGTCTTCTGAGTGCCGCTAACTCCATTGGTGCTATTGTGGGCAGTTCTGTAGTCTTTCTGACCAACCGATTCAGCCGCAAGGGGATGCTCGTACTTTTTGCCACTCTGGCGTATGCTATTTTATTGCTTGCATTCGGTTTAAACACCATTTTCGTGGTAGGCTTGATAATCGTTGGACTACTTGGTGCAATGGACTCCATAGGGCAAACTATGAGGCAAGCTGTAGCGCAGCTTACTACCCCTGATAAGCTTCTTGGAAGGGCCAGCGGAGCTCATTCATTCTCTGCAATGGCAGCTAACAACTTGGGCCAGATAGAAGTAGGTGTATTGTCATCAGTTGTAGGAGCTGGAAGCACCATGGTAATTGGAGGCATCATATCATTGATTGCAGTATCTGTAATATGGTGGTTAGTACCTGGGATTCGCCGATACAAGTATAATCACGCTAACCCATTCGAGCAAAACAAAGTTGTCTGAAACCATTTCTCTATAACCAATAGTACCAACCATTTTTAAGGATAAGGCCATAACTTCTAATCCTGTAGTAGGTACCAGTATTGATTCGAATTAACTCAATCTTATATACTTGAATTCATGTTTGTAAATCAACAAAAATAACTCAAAAGTTATTATAAAAAAGTAAAGGAATTAATATGTCATTAAAAAAAATTGGAACTATAAAATCGTCTACAACTCCAAGAGTTTTACCCGCAATAGAAGGTAGGCCTAAAATGGAAGTGACTGCTGTTGGAGTATCAGGAGAACTTTTGGGCACAGCCGTATTTGGTTCTTTTGCCACTTATCAAGCTGAAATGAAACCCGGAGGACATTGGCAAGGTGAGTGCCCAGATTCAGGCTTTATAGCGGTTGCTGATGGCGTGGCTACATTTTCAGCTACTGGAGTTGGTGTTAATACAGAGGATGGAGGAAGTGCATGGAAAGGTGCTTGTTATTTTCAAACTTCTGCTCCATCACTATCAGAACTAAATGGGATGTGTGTTGTTTATTACTGGAATGTAGACGCTGAAGGCACAGCTACTTGGGAACTTCACGAACTCAGTTAATTAGTAACTCATAAATAAATGTTGATTATTTGGGGAGTATTCGAAAGTTAACCCATATTTTATTACGTTTTAGAAAATATACTATCTTGGATCTTTAGCACATCTGCATAAAAGGACATGTCAGTTTTGGTTTGTTTGTTTTCACGAATACCGTTCACAAATGATTCTATACTTTCACTTATTCCTGTAGTATAAATATCTGGGTTTTTGGATGGAAAACTGTATTGAGTAGATAATCCATTGGTTTGAATATTTAATTCTCCAGAAATTAAGTCCCCTTTAACATTAAAATTTTTACCACTTAGTTCAATATGTACACTAAAAGGATGCTCAGAATCAAAATCATACTTCCATATTCCTGTGGAGACGGCACCACATAAAGAATCATAATTTAAGATTATTTCACCGATATAACTATTATTTTTATCAGATACCGAATTAATACTGTCTGACCTATGGAATCCATGTTTTTTTAGTAAGTAATGAACAATATCTATATACCAAGTAGAAATTTCTAAAATTTTATGTTTGATTTGTTTTTTATCTATTCCCCAACTCTTTGCCCAGTTGCATTTTAATGATACTTGCACATTATTAATTTCAAGAAGGTTTCTTTCATTAATGATTTTGATAATAGCTTCGATAATTGGCAAATGTGTTAATTCTAAGTCGACATGAACTATAGGGTAGCTACTCAAATCAAAATTTTGTGATGAATGATATAAATGTGTATCTAGTGTGAAAGGTGCTTCAACAAAAATATGTGGGGGGCTTCTCATATCTAGATAACTGCTAAGTGCCTCATCAGTAAGTTTCCTGTTTGGCAAAGCAATAAACACTGCGTCTAAGGATAAATCTGGAATATAGGATGTTTCTTTGTATGTTTTCAGAGATTCTCCGAGAATTGACTTAGCAAGTTTCAAGGTTTTATCAGAAGATGCAGCTACAGAAATTATTTCTATATCGTTTCGTAATTTTATTGCAGGCAAGTATGCTTGACGTGGCCAACTACCAAACCCAACAAGACCAACTTTAAGTGCATTAACCGATTGAGAATTCATTTATTACCTTTTAAAAATATTTGGGATCAAAACGGGGGTTAGTTTTTTATAATTTTGATAC
>VFGY01000064.1 GCA_009392195.1 SAR202 cluster bacterium
GGAAAAGACTGGTTTCGCTATGAGTGAGACAGAATATAGCAAAAATGTTAGAGATTCGCAGTAAGATGTTATCCTAAACGGATTTCCTTAAACTCTACCTTGTTAGAATCAACAAGGTTTTTGATTTCTCTTTGAGTTTTTGATAATTTGCTACTGGCAGTTTTAAACTCCACCAATACTATCCGGTCATTTTCAAACTGAATACCGTCTATTGGATTTCCCAAGAATTTGAATCCGCTTGGATTCCATGGATAGGAGTCTAGTAGTGGCATGAACTGTTCGGTTAACTGTCCATATCTAGTACTTTGACTTCTATTTCTAAATTTTTCTTTAGAGAGTTTTTTATATAGCCTAGAGTTTATTGATAAGGAAATTATAAGTAGCAGGACTAAAATTAGGACTAGCCACCATATATTTTCAAAATTCATATAATTTCTCCATGTGATATTAATTTAACTTATATAATACCTATTATAAGATAATGGCAGTGAAATTTTGTTTAATGGAGGGTTTTAGTTGAAATTAGGTTTAGTAAAAGGGTTAGTTGGGCCGTTTTTATTTATTTTACTCATTATAGGATGTTCAGATTCTCAAAATGATTCGAATATTGGTTCTGAAATTACCATTTCTGTTGAAAAAGTAGGGGACGTTTTGGACCCTAAAGATATTAAAGTTAAACACAAACAGAACGTTACAATAAGCATTAAGTCTGATGCGGATGGAATATTTCATATTCATGGTTATAATTTAGAGCAACATTTAAAATCAGGTGAAAAATCTGAAATCAATCTGATTGCAGATGCGACAGGAAGGTTTCCTATAGGTTTCCATGTATCTGATTCTAAATCAGCACACGGTCATGAAGAACACGGTCATGAAGAACACGGTCATGAAGAACACAATAAATGTGACTACCAATTTCCACTTGGTAGTCCTGATATCCCAGTAATTACACTCAACACCACTAAAGGCCAGAAGCCTGGAAGCTTAATAGTTAATATAAATATAACAAATTTTAAATTAGCATCTGGGCCTGAAGAAAAAGATGGCCACTCAAATCATAGTACGGATATGCAAGAAGATAAAAATATAGGTCATTGGCATTTATATGTAAATAACGAATTGAAAGGTATGTATTATGATGAAACTGCTACAATTGAAGGATTAGATTCAGGGGAAAATGTGATTAAAGTTGCATTATCAAGTTTGACTCATTGCGAATACGATATTATAGCTGAATCGACAATATTATCTGAAGGTGATTCAAATAAACATGATGAACATGATCACAATGACCATGATGATCACAAAGAATCCATTATAGGAAATTTTATAGTAGAGCCTAACTAATGAAAAAATATTTTTATGGGTTAGGAATATTAACGGCGATAAGTTTTGGGTTATTGAATTATTCTAAGATTCAAGCGCATGGATTTGGAGAAAGATACGATCTTCCTATCCCGTTAGGATATTTTCTGGTAGGTGCTTCTCTAACGATTATTTTATCGTTTGTGATTATTGGACTGTTTGTTAGTTTCGCTCATAAAAAACGTGATTTTGTTCCAACCCGAACCTTGATTAATACTAATGTATTGCAATCTACTACCGTGAAATTTATTGGGTTTCTGATAAAGATATTTGCTATTTCAATATTTGGACTTATGTTGGCTACGGGATTATTTGGTTCGGAAAATCCTACTGAAAACTTCTCCGTGATATTTGTATGGATAATTTGGTGGGTAGGTTTTGGTTTAGCAATTCCAATTATTGGTAATTTTTGGGCTTCAATAAATCCCGTTATTATTATTTTTGATGCAATTCACTTTGTCTTATCCAAAAACTGTGTCCTTAATAAACGTTGTAACGGATTTATGCATAAATATAGCTGCCCACAATATAGTGAATTCAATTTTGCACCTTATCCAAACATATTGAAATATTGGCCGATTGTTTTTTGGTTTTTGCTTTTTGCATGGATTGAAAACAGTGGATATGGAGCATCACCTGGCGATTTGGCAAGATGCGCTATTTTATATACAGCGGTATCAGTTATTGGGATGTTGGTTTATGGCAAAAATATGTGGTTGAGTAGAGGGGAGGTTTTTAACGTTTATTACAATATAATGGGTTCATTTGGTTTTCTTGAATTTGAACGTGATGAAAGAGGGGCGTTGATAAATATCAAGATTCGTCCCCCTGTGGTTGGATTGTTGAAACTAACAACAGGAAGTATTTCTTTTGTTGCTTTTCATATAATTCTATTAGCTACCATAACTTTTGATGGTCTGTCAGAAACTTTTATCTGGTATGAAATTATTGATATATTTGTTCCTATTTTCGGACTTACAGGTTTAGAATTTATAGGTCTTATTTTTATGCCAGTAGTATTTTTTCTTGCCTATTATTTGTTTTCATGGATAATTTATTTTGTTGCTGGTGAAATGGATTTAAATAAAATACTGACTGTTTTTGTTTTTGCTTTAACTCCAATAGCTATTGCTTATCATATAGCACATTATTTTTCTTATATCGTTATCACAGGGCAAATGATAGTGCCTTTAATATCTGACCCGTTTGGATTCGGTTGGAACATATTTGGCACAGCAGATTATACGACAAATATTAAAATTATAAATGCTAAGGTGATTTGGTATTTATCGGTGATAACTATTGTATTGGGTCACGTGTTTTCAATATTGATTTCTCATGTCAAATCCACCGAATTTTATTCGACCAGGGCGTTAGCTGCTAAAAGTCAATATCCAATGATGGTGTTGATGGTTTTTTATACGGCTTTGAGTTTGTGGATAATAGCGCAGCCCTTAGTTCAGAATTGACTTGTATGAGAAACTTATTCGCTTTAATACTTGTTTTGGGATATACCACCTCTTGTAACTTTATGCCATTAAGTATTTCAGATGCTAATAAAGCTTCTGATTTTAACTTGATGCTTTATAGATTGGATGAAGATCAGGATGTTTCTCAAATAAACCTATATGACTACAGAGGTTCAACGGTAATAGTTAATTTTTGGGCTATATGGTGCATGCCTTGTCGCAGAGAAATGCCGATTTTACAAGAGATCAGTGATGAATTAAATGATAGAGGTTTGGTAGTTATAGGGATTAATTCGGGATTGGAAAAAGATTCATATAATGAAGAGATCGTTGAGTTTCTTAATTATATGAATATAAATTACCTTGTTGGGTATGGCGATTCTGAATCTAAAATAGAGCAAGATTATTCAATAGTGGGTTTACCATCAACATTCATTATAGATAGTGAAGGAAATATTAGGTATAGATGGTTGGGTGAATGGAAAAAGGAAGCTTTTTACAATGCTGTTGTATCAGTACTTGATAATTGATTTATAATAACTAACAGTCAAAAGTTGAGGGTCAATTGAATTTAAATGGCTTTTAATTTTAAATGATTAGAGTAAATTCGATTCGGTTATGAATAAATCATCTGAGATAAATTTTGTTTGGATGGTCCTTCATATGTGATAGTTTTATCTTTTAGGATTAACAATTTATCTGCATATTTGGATACCATTTCTAGATTGTGGGTACACATTAGGATAGCTTTTCCATCTGAAGATACTTTTTTCAGTATTCTAAAAAACATATCGGTATTTTCGTGGTCTAGGCTATTTATGGATTCATCTAATACAAGTATTTTCCTGTCTTGTGCTAATGCAAATGCTAGCCATGCTCTTTGCTTTTCTCCAGAAGATAATTTTTCAAAAGATCTATTTGATAGGTTAGAGAGATTACATGTATATATGCATGATTCTATTACTGATTTGTCTAACGACGTAAGATTTGAACTAAAGATGCTGTTAGGGTCAAAGCGCGCTAATTTTACCAATTCGCCAACGGTTATATAAAGTGGGTCAGGTATCTCTGAAGGTAAATATGAAATATTTTTAATTCTTAACTTTTCACAAGTATTATCAGAATCGAAATTTATTTCACCTTTGTCAGGCTTTAATTCTCCCATAATTAATTTTAGTAAAGTACTTTTCCCAATTCCATTTGGACCAGTTAAGCATGTGAATTCTCCAACCGATAAACTTAAGTTTATTGATTCTAGCAAGTGGTTGTTTTGATAGTTAAAAAATATATTTTCCAATTTCAATATCACAAATATCTCCACGCTAAATAGACCATTAGAGGGGCACCTAATGCAGATATAACAAATCCTACTGGCACCTCGTTTGGCATAAAAGCTAATCTAGAAATTTGATCTGCGTATAACATTAACAGGCCACCGATCGGGATTGAAAAGCATAATATAAGTCGTACATTATTGCCAACTATTATACGGGTTATGTGAGGTGCCATTAATCCTAACAATCCAACTGTGCCTACTACACTTACTGCAGCCCCACTTAATATACCTGCTGAAACCATGGATATAAATTTTATGCGAGTTGAATTGATACCGATATTTTTGGAAATCACGTCTCCCAAAACAATTACATTAAGTTTAGTAGATACAGAGAAAATCAAAATTAACCCTAATAACATAAAAGGTAAGATAGGGAAATATGAACTCCATGGAATGTTAGATGTGCTCCCGCCGATGACGCTGAGAACCTGTTGAGTAAATACTCTGTAATAAGCCATGATTCCAGTCGAGATAGCTATGCACATTGTTCCTATAGAAAACCCGATCAGAGCTAAAGTAGATGGTTTAACATTGCTCCTATTCGCGAGTGTAAATATTAATATTGCACTGATAATAGATGCAATCACGGACAATGTAGTTTGAAACCAAGGGTTATTGTTAAGTATTCCAGATAATACTAAAGCTTGCACAATTAAAGCGCCTCCAGTTATTCCAAAAAGTTGAGGGTCTCCTAATGGGTTACGGGTGTTAGTTTGTAAAATAACACCTGAAATTGAAAAAGCAGATCCAACTGTGAAGGCGATTAATATCCTTGGTATTCTGATATCCCAAATTATAGTTGAATTAACGGAATCAGATTTTAATAGAATCGTATTTAATAAGTCCCCTAAAGGTAGTTTTGAAGGGCCTAATATTATCCCTAAAAACCCTCCGATTACCGTCAATATGAGAATTATGACCGTACAAAATACAAGTCTATTCAAAAATGGTATTCCTAGTTATTAGCTTATTCGATTAACAAAGAAGACATTTCTTCAAGTGCATCTACTATTCTAGGACCTGGTGCCTGCATAAACAAGGTAGGATTGAGTTCTTTAACATTACCATTTTGGATAGCCGGTAATCGATTGAAACCGGGTATATTTATTAATGTTTCAGATAACTTTGGAGCAGGAGGAGGAGCAGGACTTATAGTAAGTATATGGCTTGGGTTTGATCTTGCTGCTACTTCGCCTGACCATAGTGTGTATCCTGGATAAGGACCAACGTCGTCCATTCCTTTAGCTAGGTTATTTAATCCTAATAGATCAGCAATTAATCCGGCATATGATTCAGGTTTGGCAGCATAGAGATTACGGTCTGCATCCGATATCAATATTAAGATGTCACCTGAATAACTGAACCCTTTGGAAATTGAGGATATTTTTTCATTTATTTCTGCTATAGCAGCAATTGATTCATCTTGGAGGTCTAGTATGGTGCCAAGGTCTTTTAGACCGTCAGTTACATCTGCCAGAGAAGCGGCTCTAACTGCAAATACCGGTATTCCAAATTGACTTAATTGTCCTATAAATCGAGCCTGAGTTAAAGCTTCGATTACTATCAGGTCTGGATTTTGTGCAACTATCGCTTCTACGTTAGGAGAATATGCACTTCCTACAGTAGGAAGCTCCATTATGTTGGTAGGGAATCTCGAAGAACTGTCTCGTGCTACAACGGTACCACCTATTTCATAAATCATTTCAGTTGCGGTTGGGCTGAGACTTACAACTCTGAGTGGTTTGGAGGATATTTCGACTTCCCGGCTTAGCTTGTCAGTTATTTTAACAGATGGTTTTGAATTTTCATGATCGTCATGTTTATCTTTGTCATCATGTTCATCATGTTCATCATGTTCATCATGTTCGTCATGTTCGTCATGTTCGTCATGTTCGTCATGTTCGTCATGTTCGTCATGTT
>VFGY01000065.1 GCA_009392195.1 SAR202 cluster bacterium
GCAATAAGAAACTCAATATGGCTATATTTACCTATAACCCAAAGTAAGGATTTAATAAAATGAAAAAAATCACTTTAATATTGGTTGCATTGGTATCCTTCGCAATTGCAAAGGATGATAAAGTAAACTTAAAAATTGCAGGAATGCAGTGCGCATATTCTTGTGCTGATAAAGTAACTAAAGTAGTGGAAAACATAAAAGGTGTCAAAGATTGCGAAGTTGATTTTGCAAGTAATACTGCCACCGTTGTGTTTGACGATAAAAAATTAGATTCTAAAGAAATCGTCGATGTTTTGAAAAAGAAAACTTCTTACAAAGTCGAAATTCAATCAGAAAAAAAAGTTGAATCGATTTAATTTTATAATCAATTTGATTAATATTAAAACCCCACATTCGTGGGGTTTTTTGTTAGTGTATTTCTGTTAAAAAAATGATAACACAAACAGATTGAATCAATTAGATTTAAAGATCATAAATTTTTTGGAGATTAACAATAAAATGAATTTTAGAACTGTTTTAGCTAATACATTAATCTATGCGATTTTAGTTTCATCGCAAATATCTGGAGAAACTGCTAACCAAGACTTTTGGTCTCTTAAAGAAACAAATAAGGACGGTGCAAGCTATAGGTTGGAATTTGAGAGTTTAATAGAAGTTCTGAACTTTGCCCCTAAGACTTCAGAAAGAATAATTTCAAAAAGTATTCTGGCTATGCCAACTTCTAATGGACAAAAACATTCTTTCAAGTTTTATCAAAATACCGTTATGCATCCAAACCTTGAAAAAAAGTATCCAAACATTAAAACATATGTTGGTGTTGGGATAGAAAATCCAACTCATAGAGCTACAATAGTTTTAAATGGAGATAGAATCATTGGATCTGTAGAGTCACATATAAACCCATCGCATTTTAAATCATTTAACTCTCAGGATAGAAATAACGGAATACTGGTCTATAGTGAAACCATAAGAGATCAAGATATAATTTGTAAAACGAAAAGTAATGCATTGGAACAAGATAGAGAATTCCCAGAATGTATTGGTACAGATGATCCATGTTATCCTTCAGGAGTCGAGTTGGTAACGTATAGGTTTGCTGCAGTGTTAACTGAAGCTGTGACTAATGATGCTGCTGATGGGACAGTAGAAGGTGGATTAACCTGGTTGGTTGGCTCCGTTGCGTACGTTAATGCTCTATATGTTCGAGATGTGACCTTTCAATTACAAATAGTAGAAAATAATGATGAATTAATATTTACTGATAGTAACCCTGCGCCTGACGCTTTTAACCAAGATTGTGGAGGCGGATGGGGAGATATTGGTTGTGAACTCGGTGTGGTTGATTCTGTTTTGGATGCAAGAATTGGTAGTGGAGGTTGGGACTCACCGGATGAAGAAAGAGTGTGGGATTATGGAGCTTTATTTGATCATGGATATCCAGGTGGTCTTGCATATTGTCCTGGTCCTACTTCTGCACAGGTACCGGACATGTGGGTTTTTTCTCATGAGGTTATGCATAATTTTGGATCTCCCCATAATTATTGTGGTGAAGGTGGGATTCGGACATCAATTGGCGGTACAATTATGGCCCACAGAGTGAATGAAACCTTTAATATGTTCTCGACCCACAGCACAGAATTTGCCTTGAACTACCAAGAGACCACTGGGCCTTACGGCAATTGGTGGTACCATAATGGCTACACCGAAGAATTAACAAACAATACCATTCCACAACTTTTATTACCTGAGAGCGGCTTTACAATACCGAGTGAAACACCATATGTATTGGAGGGCAGCAGTGAGCCCATGGATGAGAGTTATACGTATAACTGGGAGTCCAACGACAGCGCTGATGAACCTTATTCAGCAGATCCAAACAGTACTGATTTGCCATTTCTCTTGCCAGATCAAGGTGCATTATCCACACCAATTACCCCTTACCCAAATGGGTATAAAAGAGTTTTTCCAGACATGGAAGTATTATTGGATAATGAATATGAAAAATATGGTATAGATCCATACACAGGGATAAATCAAATTGTAGAGAAATTACCCTTTGCAACTAGAGAAATGAATATGCGACTCGTTGTGAGAACTAATGACCCATATGCAGGGACTCTCAATCATAAAAATCTTAAATTTTACGTCGATGGAACAGCAGGACCATTTAGAATAACATCACAGTCTGATTCTACTATATGGGAAGTTGGTTCAGATGAGACTATAACATGGGATGTTGCTAATACAGATGACCCTGATGGCGTAAACTGCCAAGCTGTTGATATTTTACTTTCTTTAAACGGGGATGGTAATTTTGATTTTATTATTGCTGAATCTGTTCCCAACACTGGATCATATACTTTTACCATTTCACCAAGTATACCTACAGATTCTGCAAGATTAATGATTCGCGCATCCGATAATATATTTTTTGATATCAATAATGGAAAAATAAATATTCAAAATGCCAATATACCTTCCATATCACTTTCGGATGAGATGATAGAACTAAGTTTGCCTAATGATAGCCTTTCAACTATTTCTATCGGTGTAACCAATAATGGTGAAGAAGGGTCAGTGCTTAGTTACCAATCATATACAGGTACAGATTTACAATTTGATATTGGTTTTGATGATGGTAATCTTCCCGATGACTGGAGTACCAGCACAAATGCCGAGTGTGATAATCCGGGCTGGTTTATTTCTGAAGATGCATCAAGCTCCTATTTTACTATTCCGCCTGGGGATGGTTACTATATTGCCACAAATGACGATGCCTGCGGATCAAGTAGTGATGGGAGTGCTGATTATCTTTACATGTCAGTTATAAGCCTACCAGATGCTTTCGTTACCTTATCTTTCATGCGCTATTTTAATAATTATTTCGGCCATACTGGTCATGTTTTAGTATCAACAGATAACTGGGAGAATTATGATGAAGTTTTAACTTTATCCCAGCAAGAAGGCTCCAATAATAGTGAGTGGGTACATGAAACAATTGACCTAACTGAATACGCAGGTGAGAACATTCAAATAGCATTCCATTCTAATGATAACGGTAGTTGGGCATCCGGTTTGGCCTTGGATGATATACGTTTAGGCGTAATACCAGCATGGATTAACTCTGATGGCTCTGGATATGTCAATTATATGGAAACTTCACAGATTGATATTTCAATAAATGCAAATGGTATGGAACCCGGGTTTTACGAATCAAAAGTCGTGGTACAGAGTATAACTACCGATGAAAAAGATACAGTGGATTTACAATTAACAGTTGAAGATGCACTTGTTGGTTTAGGGCAATCAGCTATTCCCCTGGTTTTTAGTTTAAGTCAAAACTACCCGAACCCATTTAATCCAAACACCACTTTAGATTACAGTTTACCAATTGCTGGAATTGTACATTTGGCTGTATATGATTTATTAGGCCATGAGATTGTTATTCTAGTCGATGGTTATCAGGAGCCAGGTTATAAATCAATAACCTGGAGTGGAATAGATAAATTTGGGAACGATGTAAGTACAGGTATGTATTTCTATAAACTCCGTTCAGGTGATTTCGAAAAGGTTAAAAAAATGGTACTGCTTAAATAGATTTA
>VFGY01000066.1 GCA_009392195.1 SAR202 cluster bacterium
CCAAGGTTAAATAATAATGACGATAGTTAGATGAATTGTATAGAACTGGATTGTAAATTGTAATGCTGGGAGAAATACTTGCTTTATCATCTGCTATCTGTATTGGGCTTTCGAACGTTTTTGTTAAAAATGTAACACCGAGATTTGGCACGTTATATTTAACTGCTTTGAGATTAGCTGTTAGTTTGGTAATGGCTATTGCAGCCGGGTTTATATTTAGCGATATGAGCTCCCTATTGCAGATGGAATTTAAATATTTTGCGATTTTGTTGATTGCAGGTTTCATAATGATGATTGGACATACTGCTTTGGTCAAAGCAATATCTTTGGATGATGTTTCTAGAGTTGCTCCTGCTACTACTGGATTATATATATTGGCATGTATATTGGTCAGTATATTAGTTACCGATAATAAAGTTTCATGGTGGACGGCGTTAGGAGGGTTACTGGTACTTGCTGGAGTATATTTGATTTCGAAAAATGATGATTCTAAATTTACTTTACGAAATATTTTTTCACTTAGATTGAAGCTGTATGCATTGATTTTCGCGAGTGTAACCGGTTTATTTTGGGCTATAGGTGCCGTTTTTACCGACATTGTAGTAGATCAAGTGCCACCGATACCTGCAGCAGCTATCCGCTTATTGTTTATGACTATGGTTATTATGGGAGTATTAGCATATAAGCGAAGTTTTGTAATTAAAGGACTATCGAAAAGAGATATATTTGTTATTTTTGTTTCAGGACTATTCTTGGGAGGTGCAACATTAACATTTATCGGGGCATTAGCAGCTACCACACCTTCTATTGTAGTTGTATTAAATAGTACCTATCCGTTTTTTGTAGCTCCGTTGGCTGTTATCTGGTTGAAGGAAAATATTACTAAACACGTGATTATAGGGATGGTAGCGTGTTTTCTTGGTGTGTTGACGACATTGATTTAGTTTAGATTAAAATAGCTAAAGATTAATAAAACAACAGGAGTGTCTGATGTCTATTCCAATGAATGATATAGTGACTATGCCCGCATTTTCTCCTTATTATCCGATGCCTCCAGCAAGGTATAGGGGAGTCAGTATGCATAGTGTCTTTTTTAAAGCATCGCTAGACGCAGTAAATCGGATTTTGCCCGACTGTTTCGAGCCTTCACAAGACGGTTTATGTTCAGCTACAGGTTTAACTGTACCTTGGTCGGCTAATTATGGGCAGTTTCAAGAAAGCTATTTGACAGTCAAATGCAGTTATAAAGGTAAAGTTGGATACTTCGCTCCGGCCGCCTTTTTAAATTCTCGGTCCAGTATACCTGCTGGTAGGGAAATATACGGGACTCCTAAAGTTTACGCTGATATAGAAGTTGGTATGGATGAGAGGGTAATGTTTACAAATACAATGATAGCAGGCTCTTCCATACTAGGAATCAGAAGCACCATGAATCACAGTACAGATATAAGCGATATTCCTGAAACAAAGCCTTCATGGAGACTGAAAGTAATACCCAGAGTCGATGGTAAAGGAGTGGATGTTATGCAATTGATTGATGGTTCAAAAGTTACCAATGATGTTTCAATAAAAGTTTGTCGTAAAGGAGATGGTATAGTTGAGTTTGCACCTTCTCCTATATACGATTTGTCGGATTTCAAACCGATTGAGTATTTTGGTTCGTATTATGTAGAAATGGATTTTACTGAGGGTTATGGAGAGATTGTGCACGACTTTCTAAAATAAAGTATTATTTGGGTAGTATAAAGGATTTTACAATGCAACATATCAAAAATAAAAATGGTGACTGGGCTTATGTGATTGGACCATATAAACAGCCTGTTGCCAAAGTTGATTCTGGAGAAACTTTTGTGGTCGAAACTATGGATGCTTTTGAAAACAGAATCGATTCTGTAGATGTTGATATAGCTAAAATAATACAAATGCCTTTCGTAAATCCATTAACTGGACCTATTCATGTTAATGGAGCAGAAAAAGGTGATACTCTTTGTGTGACTATTCATTCAATAAAGTGTACAAGGGATTATGGAGTAAGTGCATTAATACCGGAATTTGGAGGATTATGTTCAACTGTGTTCACTAGAACGCTTAATCCTCCTTTACCTGCTAGGGTTATGATACATCCTATAAACGATGGAGAAGTTATATTTTCGGAAGAATTAAATATACCAGCGATACCATACGAACCATTTTATGGCACTATCGGTACAGCTCCTGAACTTGAAGCAATTTCTTCACTATCCCCAGGGTTCCATGGAGGTAACATGGATGCAGCTGATGTGTGTCCAGGTAATAAGATATTTTTGCCTGTAAAAATTCCCGGAGCTGGACTTTTTATTGGAGATGGACATGCTGCACAAGGTGATGCAGAAGTATGTGGTGTTGCGACTGAAATTCCAACGCAAGGGGTACTTACTGTAGATGTCATTAAAAATAGTAATATTAATTCCCCTAGAATTGAATCTTCAGACTACATTATGACCGTTGGGAGTGCTAAACCCATGGAAGACGCAGCTAGGATCGCATTCTATGAACTGGTTATGTGGCTTGAATCTGAATATGGAATAGAAAAATTAATGGCTTATCAGTTATGTTCTCAGGTGGCGAGGGTGAGATTAGCTAATATGGTTGATATATTGTATTCAGTCGTAGCTAAATTCCCGAAAACCTATTTACCTAGACTCGTTTAATTAAGGATATATATGGATTTAAACTTTTGGTACACAGCGGGTTTTCTCATAGCAGGATGTACTCTATGGTTGGTTTGGTATTCTTTTGATCTCCGTAGCAGGGGCGGTTGGAATATCTTGAAAGAGGATTTAATTGAGTGGAGTTTGCCCGTTATTGTCATTATGTCCATATTGGTTTTGGTAGTTGCAATTCTTTTGTTGTTTGGTAATTAGAACCGTGTGATAATGCAAAAAATATTGGATGTGAGGTATGAATTTGAGTTATTTAGAGAAAATCTTTTCATTAGATAAAAAAGTAAGCGTTGTTACCGGCGGTAGTAGAGGACTTGGTAAGGGTATAGCACATGCTTTGCTTAAAGCAGGTTCCAACGTCGTTGTTGTCGGTAGGGATAAAAATAGGTTGGTAAAAACAGTAACGGAATTTAAAAATGAAGGTCTGTCTGCTTTTGAATTTCAATGTGATATAGGAAATCGAGATGAAATTAATAAATTGTTTGAATATGTTAGTAGTAAATTAGGCCGGATAGATGTTCTTGTTAATAATGCAGGAGTGACTCAAACTGCTCCTTTGGCCGAATACCCTGATGATGTTTGGTGGAGAACATTAAGTGTTGATCTTTATGCACCTTTTGCTTTATGCCGTGTGTTTTCTCCTTTGATGTCGGAAAATGGAGGTGGCTCAATTATAAACATAACGAGTATAAATGCAGAGCGTGGATTTTCGGACAATCCGGCGTATGCTGCTTCTAAGGGAGGGTTGAGGCAATTAACTAATGCTTTAGCTAATGATTTAGCAGCATCTAATATACGCGTGAATACCGTAGGCCCTGGGTATATGAGAACTGATATGACTTTAAAAAGCTGGGAAGATACAGAAAGACGATCCAAATTGGAAGAACGTACGATGTTAGGACGTTGGGGAGTTCCAGATGATTTAGCGGGTGTTACTCTGCTTTTAGCTTCAGAAGCATCTTCTTATATTACTGGTCAGCATATTTATGTAGATGGTGGTTGGCTTGCTAAAGGAATGTGAATTAACCAACCAGTTCAAGTACAAAATAATATCCAGGATTCCAAGCTTGACAGATTAAATACAAAGCATTTTTGTGCTTGTACCAAACTGTATTATGTATATGGTCGGCCAGTTCAATTTTTAAATCTTCTTTGGGCCGTATAGTAGACAAAACTTCATAAGTTTCTGCGTCCAAAATATATATGGGTGCAGGTCTATTCTCATCAGGGTCGTCTAAACTACCTATTAACGCTAAGGAACGTCCTTTCCATTCTATAAAATCGATTCCACATGGTTTGGAACCTGAGGGGATTCCAAATGATTCTTTAAATTCACCTTCAAGAGTGAAATGTTCTAGTCTTGAATGTGGGCGGTCTGTAATAGAAAGATATTGTCCATTTAATGATGGATTCAATCCATGAGCGGTACCAAATAGACCTGGCATTTCTGGGTTTTCTGTTTTCCCTCCAAAAATACTTATCCATTTTTGAGTTGTTAAATCAACTTTAGTAATATAGTTAGAGCCATAGCCATCTGCGATATAAACATCATTACCTATAATGGCGGTATCAGTAGGTTTATACACAGCAGTCTGTTCTTTGTATTCTTCGAATTCGGGCCTAGATAGAATAAAATCCACTTTTCCATCAAGACTTAAGACAACGACTTTTTCTTCATTGTTTGCAGGTAAAATCAACCGTCGTTTATTATCAAAAGTACAGATTTTGGTGCCGTGGAAATTCACAGAATTTAAATCGTTTGGCAACTCTATGATTTCTTGTTCTTTTAGGTCATTGCTAATTCTAATGATTCCAGAACCAGGCATACCATAGTATATACCTCCATCAGATTCATCATTTACTGCAAATCCACCATGAAGGTTTACTTCACAGCTGTAGGTTTTTTTAGGTAATGTTCGTAAATCATCGCGATGGGCAAATACAAAGGGAGACTGTCCACTTACTTTCATCGCATACACCTCTCTAATTCAAAAAATTATAGTAATAAACGTTAATTTGAAACTGCTCCGTGGGGGTCTATCACAAATTTCTTTGCTGCTCCTTTATCAAAATCTTGATATCCTTTTGGAGCGTCATCAAGACCGATCATTGTGACATTAGTTGCTTTTGCAATTTGGATTTTGTCATACAGAATAGCTTGCATTAATTTTCTGTGGTAACGCATAACTGGACATTGACCTGTTGTAAAGTTATGAGATTTTGCCCATCCTAATCCGATTCGGATTCCTAGCATGCCAATTTTAGCGTTGTCGTCAACTCCTCCTGGATCTCCGGTAACATAAAGTCCCGGTATACCTAAAGATCCTCCGGCCCGAGTGACTTCCATAATAGAATTCAAAACCGTAGCAGGTTTTTCAACGCTAGAATCAGATCCATGCCCCCTAGCTTCAAACCCTACGCAATCTACAGCTGCATCTACTTCTGGAATTCCAACTATAGATTCTATTTGGTCGGCTAGCGAAGCATCTTTGCTTAAGTCGACAGTTTCGCATCCGAAACTTTTAGCCTGAGCTAATCTTTCAGGAATCAAGTCGCCAACAATAACACAAGCGGCTCCAAGCAATTGAGCAGAAGCGGCTGATGCTAGACCTACAGGTCCTGCTCCGGCTATGTAGGCTATTGATCCTGGCCCAACACCGGCTGTATATGCTCCATGAAAGCCCGTAGGAAATATATCTGATAATAAAGTTAAATCTTTAATCTTTTCCAAAGCCTGTTCTTTGTTCGGAAATTTTAAAAGATTAAAGTCGGCATAAGGGACCATGACATATTCGGCTTGTCCTCCAACCCATCCACCCATATCTACATAACCGTAAGCAGCCCCTGGCCTAGCAGGATTTACATGTAGGCAAATTCCTGTTTTACCTTCTTTACAGTTTTGGCAACGGCCACATGCAATATTAAACGGTACGGAAACAATATCACCTACGTCCAAAAATTCTACATCACTGCCCTTTTCAATAATTTCACCAGTGATTTCATGTCCAAGTATTAATCCGGCGGGTGCTGTAGTACGGCCCCTCACCATATGTTGATCACTTCCACAAATATTTGTTGCTACAACTTTCAATATAACCCCGTGATCACATTTTCTATCACCCAATGCTAATTTTGGGAAATCGATAGATTGGATTTCAACCTTTCCTGTTTCTAGATATGCCACACCTCGGTTAGTAGCCATGATTTGTAACTCCTTAAGCCTGTTTTGTACCAAAAATACATTAAATTGATAATTTTCACAAGAATACAGATTGTAAATTAAAATTTCAAGGATAAATTTTCTAATTGCAAAAACATATCATTTGGGTTTTATAAAAATAATAGTTATGATTGATGGGAATTTTAGTATACTAGCCGAACTGACCTTTCAAATAATCTTGCTGAAGCATACATGTAGGTAGGTGCAATCTTGGAGAAATTTACTATTTCTCGTAATGATGATTTCTATGAAGCCTTTGCTGATGTGGTGAAGACAAAAAGCGGGGTGCTTATTTGCACTTATAGAGAAGCGCTTACCCATTCTCCTGTGCATGGTATAGATGGAAATTCTGGGTATTGTAGGATAATTGTGAGACGCAGCCTTGATGGAGGGCTTCATTGGAGCGATAGACAAATTGTCTGTTCAACAGAAGACCTGAAAGAAGGATATGCATATAACTGTTCTAGATTGGTTGCCTTAGATAATGGTACAGTCATATTAATTGTTGACCGTTTCCCACCCCTTCCAGAAGGCCAGAAGTTTTATGACGAGCAAGGCATTATGGACGAAGGAAGCGTATGCAACATAATTTTCAGAAGTGCAGATGATGGAATGACATGGACTTCTGCACAAGAAACTTCAATCAACACAGGAATAGTACCTTCTATCAAAGAGTTGAGTAATGGGGATTTGCTTGTGGGTGTCTGTAACCCAAATAGAGGAGGACAGCTTGTTCACCGCAGTGAGGATGGAGGATCAACTTGGAGTGATTATGTTGCTATTCCTTTTGATGGAGATTTGGATTTAAATGAAGGAGATTTTGTTGAACTTGATAACGGAGTAATCGTACTTTATATGCGTGAGGATAACGAAGGTTTTACAGGATGGAGAAGTTACAGTAATGATGGTGGCAAATCTTGGTCAAAGGCAGTTCGTTGCCGCATGTTAGCATGTAGAGGCAGACCAAGTGTAGGATTACTAAGCACAGGTGAGGTTTTAATAACTTATAGGCTTGCAATGCCAAAAATTTCTGGTCCTCGGGCTTTAGCTTTATTTGTTGAAAGCCAAGAGTGGGCTGTTCATGGTGATGATTTAGCTGATTCTTTTAATTCTAAAGAGATGCAAAGATTTCAAATCATAGATGTGGATAGAAATATGGTTACTGATTCCGGATACTCTGGATGGGTTGAATTAGATGATGGTTCGATTTTAGTCGTAAACTACATTAACGAAGATGCTCCCCGAGCATTTATTAGAGGGTATGTTTTGAATCGTAGGGACTGGATTCTATCTCCTCCTGGAAATATTGATTGGGTTGGAAAAGGCAATATTGATATGGATGATAGGCAGATAGATGTCGGGTCTAAAGCGTATAGAAAATCAATAGAATAGGTTACCAGTCGATAATAGAAAAATAGTGACGTGTTTGGAGGCATTTATGAATAGACCCCACTGTTTTAAATTGGGATACAATACGAACTCTTGGGGAAAAACACCAGATCTAGATGAAATGTTTAATGATATCGCTAATGCTGGGTGGAAAGGGGTAGAATTAATTAGTTTGTCTCTTGATTGGCTTGGCACTCCTAATAATTTGGCAAATAAGTTGAAAAATAATGGTCTAGTATTATCCTCAATGTTCGGTCGCGTGGACGATATGAGTTCTGATTCAAATAATATGTTGGAGCGTGAAAAAAGGAGGATTGAATATGGGGCGGAATTAGGAGCAGATGTATATGCATTTACCGGTCCGCAAAGGCCATTAAATCGTAAACCAAGCCAAGATGAATTTAAAAGATTCGCTGACCATGTTCAAATATTGATCGAATACGCATTGCTCTATGGCCAAGTATTAGCATTCCATGCGCATCCGGCTTCATTAGTAGAAACAGAACAGGAACAGGATATTTTGTTTTCCTGTGTACCACAATTGCAAATATGTTTGGACGTATCAATATCAGCTTTAATGGGTGAAGACCCGATTTTTCAATTAAAGAAATATTCTGATAGGTTGGCTTACGTCCATTTGAAAGACGTAGATTATGGTAAGTTTTGTATTATGGGTAGAGGTAGAGGATTAATTGATTTTGCGCAAGTCAAGAATTCTTTAATCGATATTGGGTATGATGGTTGGGTTGTTGGAGAACTTGGAAGTGGAGCTGATACTGGCGCTGTCGAATCGTGTAATGAAAATATGAAATATTTGAAGTCGCTCGAATATTGAATTTATTTATGTCTTTAATTTATTGAATTAATATTCAAAGGGGGGGTTGAGCATTGGATAAAATACCGCTTTGTTTGATTGGATGTGGAGGTATGGGTCACAGACATTTATTTGGATATAAAGAATTAGAAGATAGTGGTATAGGTAATGTAGAAGTTGTTGCTGTATGTGATAGCCAAAAGCAGAATGCAGAATTTGCTGCTAAAGAAGTAAAAAGGCTTTTGGGAAAAACCCCTATGGTTTTTTATGATGTTGATGATGTATTGAATAACTCTGAAATTGTTGCCGTTGACGTGGTATCTCAGCCTGCTAGCCATCATTCTATAGCTATACCTGCTTTGAAGGCAGGTAAACATGCGATGGTAGAAAAGCCGTTAGCTTTAACAATAAAAGCATGTAAAGAAATAATTAAAGCAGCGAAGAGTACATCTACAATTTTAGCAACGACAGAAAATTTAAGGAGAGATCCCAGTAATCGATTGGTTAAAGCCATAGTTGAAGAAGGATTGATTGGAGATCCTTACTATATGGTTTCTAATGAGTTGGGAGGAGATGACCTGTTTAGAATAACACCTTGGAGGCATTTGAAAAACATGGGGGCGATAGGATTGGATTACGGTGTCCATATGGCCGATATTTTTCAATATTATTTAGGAAAGTTTGAGCAAGTTTATGGTTGTGGATTGATAGTTGAACCCATTAGGAAAAAACCTGAATCGGAAGTTTGGGAACTAGAGTCTTACAAAACTAGATTTCAAACCTATCCAGATTTTGTTGATGCAACTGGCGAAGATTCTGTAATTGGAATGTATAAAACATCAAGTGGTGCGATGGTATCAATGGCATATATTTCAGCTGGTAGAGGTGGAAGAGAATTTCAAAGGAGTCTACACGGGCGTTGGGGTTCAATTTATGCTCCTGGTGACCGTAATGGTAAACCAGTTGTGTTAAAACTGGAAAACTCTGTTGTTAGTGGAAATGATATTGCAAATTTACTTGATGAGTTTCCCATAGATGAAATAACAGAAGTATTTTTCGGTAAAGGAAATTTGACATATAATTTACATAGCCAAGACGTTGATTCTAAGCTTATGGCGATTGAGTTTTACGACTTTGCTTCGGCTATAATCAATGGAGGTACTCCTGAAGTAACAGGCGAAATTGGTATGCACGCAGTAGCAGCAATACTTGGTGCTTATGAATCAAGTTTACAGGGTAGAATGGTTACTTTTGATGAAATAATTTCTGAGGAAGTCACGCTTTACCAAGATGAAATAAACAATGAGTTGGGGCTTGTTTAAGAAATGTTTATTGATCTAGAACACATGCATTAGAAGGGTTTTTGAGGTTTACAACAAGATTCCAATGAGGGTAATCGATTACGTTTTGTGAACCAAAAGAAAGTGATTCGGCTTTAATCCATGGTGATTGTTTTTCGGAGTTGCTAATAAGATAAATTCCTATTAGTTCATCTTGTATGTTGAATATCAATAAATATTGGGAATCTTTTTGAGTCAAGTATTTTCCGTTATTTGGGATACAAGCCGTTTGTTCGATCCATCCATTGGTTTTAGCCTCCGTCACCGTAATAGGTAGAAGAGTTTCAAGAGTTTGCTTTCCAGTTCCTGCCTGCGCCCAGACATTACCTTGGTCTCCAGCGATTATAGCCCCTCCACTGTCAAGCGCAATATATCTTTCTGTTGTTGAATCAGAAGAAGTTAGACCAAATACAACTCCAGCCAGTATACCTGTTAATAATAATACTAGACCGATTGGCACCAATATTTTTGGATTTTGCAGTATAGCTAACATCAATTATTAACCTCATAGTAGCTTGTTAAACGGTTATTTGGTTTAGGGTAGTGTTTCATGGTTTTTAATATTTATTCAACTTCTGATATTTCAAACGTTCTTGCAGAATCATTGGGGTCAGATGTGTTTAAAGCTCCCTCAATCTTAAAACGTTTTATTTGGTGAGTATCAGTTATCCAAATGGTTATATTTAAATCAGTTCCAGAATCCACATTAGGAACTAAATCTTGTAACAAGTCACTATTTACAGTGCCTTTTATACCTTTGTGGGATACATTATCTATCCACGTGTTGCTATCGTATGCAGTATTTTTCATGTCTGAAACAATTTTAGATAATATATTTGCCAGATTGGTTGACTCATTAGTGGCGTTATTAATTATGGTTTCGGATATTTCATCTAAGCTCGAACTTGATTCAAGCTTTAAGGTTTTTGAAGATGTTAGGCTTACAGTCACTTTTTGCAGTATAGTCGAAGCTTGTGGAGTTGGAGTAGGTGAGATATATGGTGTTGGCGTTGCTCTTTCACCGCTGCCTCTGAGGTCACATTGAATTGGATCACAATAACCACTGGTGTTTTTACTCTGAAGAGTTTTACACGCACTTAATGGGTTGTCAAAATGCACTAGAAGGTTCCAATGTTTATAGTCTACAATCTCAATACCTGAAGCAATAAGGTTTTCTCCTGATTTCCAAGGTGGTGGCATCTCCCCTTTACTTATCAAATAGATGCTGGTTAGCTGCCCTGCGGTGTTATAGGTTAATATGTATGGAATACTTTCCTTTGTGGCAAATTTTCCTCTTCCAGGAATGCACAATCCTTGACCTTCCCATCCTTCAGCAACTGCAAGTTCTGACGTTGTAGGTAATTTGAGTGCGTTTTCAGAGTTACCTGAGTTTAAACCGAAGTAAGATGCTTCTGGCTCAGATTTGGACAAGGTTTTGGCTGAATAAAACCCAACAACAAAACCAATTATTAAAATAATTGCTAATATTCCTAATATAACTTTTATGTTGTTTAGTTTACCTAGGTTTATATTCATATCTAAATAAAATTACAATTAGATTAGTTGGGTTATGGTTTTGTGGAATGATAACAGACTATTGCTTTACTGAACAGGTGTATTTTTAGTGGAGAATGGTTTTTGTTATGATGAGAAATTATATACATATAGCGTGGAGAACCAAATTAGTACTAGATTTAAAATAATAATTATTTTCTTGGTGTTTATATTCCAAATTTTGATACCTGTTTCGTTATTGTTATTTCTATTTTGGGGGTAATCAAAATAGATTAGGTTAAAAAAACGTAGACTACATTTAAGTGATGTTTTCCGGACCTCGTACCGATATTGCTAGAGCCTCTGATCCAGTTGGTGTGGATACGCTATATGGCGTGCCAGATTCTATAAGAACGATGTCTTTTTCTTTCAGGTTCAAGCAATATTTGTCTTTCTTGATTTTTAAATCTAAGGTGCCTTTAAAAATTACCCACCATTCATCATGTGTTGTAGTTTTTTCAATGCGTGTTTTGGAGTTGCCAAAGTTTACTATTTCAGCTGTATTTCTATTATCCGCAACAACTATTTGAGACCAGCTTGATTTATGCTGATTTGCTTTAATTAGTGTATTCAATTTAGTGTGGATCAGATTCGGGGGCTTTAGATTATAATCTATTGGTACCCATCGGGACGGAGATACCCCATGAATGTCGTGGTTGCTATTAGGAGAAGAAACTGCTAGCCGTAAAGCATTGGTTTTGCCTTTGGGTCTTATATCATGACTATATCCTGCTGGAGCGATAACTATATCCCCAAATTTCGCTTGCAGTTTTTCATATTGGCCAACTTGCCATTGAGTTATTCCTCCTATGTTGATCCACCATTCATTGTAATCTGGATGTAGGTGAGGATCCGGAGGTGTTCCAGGGGGGGCTGAAATAAGAGTTACTCTATTTCTTCCGTCACTGATCAATACTTCGCCCCATGGTGAATCAGATCTGTGCTGTAACTCTATATTACCTACATTCGTTAATTGGACTTGTGGATGTGGGGCTATAGGTTGTTTTGATCCCATTTTATACCTCCAATGATTAATAGATTTATAGTGACATGATAATGTTTTTTAAAATTTTTCCTAATTTATTAAAATACGCTAAATCAAATTTGTTTATTGTAAACAAATCAAGGTAATTGGTCGTTACTGGTAGCAGAGAAGTTTATATTACCAACTCATGTATTTTACATGTGCTTTGTTGAATAATAGTATGTTTAGACATGTGTCTAGTCTTTTGTCTACCAAGATTTAATATAGATAATCTCGTTGTGCAACTAATTGTATATCTTGGTTTACATATACTGAAATTAATGAATTTCAGCTTGTATCCCGTTAATTTATAAAAGATTTAGCTGCAGTATAAAATAATTGAGATGCTTTTACTGCTCTGTATGCATCACCGGACATTTTTTTCCCTTTATTATGAACAGATTCAACTACAATATTTTCAAATTCCTTTACCTTAGGATGTTCCATCTGCCCGGGCAAACCAAGCGATTGAGCCAGGTCTTTGGGTCCAATCGCAAAGAAATCAATTCCTTCCACATCTAATATTTGGTCTAAATTCTTAAGTACATCTATATGTTCCAATAAAGCGATTACAATTATTTGAGTATTTGCATGTGCCATATAATCACTCCTCTCTGGTCCATAGCCGAAATATGTTGCTCGAGAAAATGATAGGCTTCTCATTCCTTCCGGTGCATATCTAGATGCTTGAGACAATTTTTCGGCATCTTCTTTTGTTGTGATATTAGGTCCATGTATGCCCAGAATGCCCCTTTCTAGAAAGGAGTGGATTGTAGAACTTTCGACATTGGGAACCATGGCAAACGGTGTTAACCCTGCCATTTCAGCAATACGTGTTTGGTCTTCTAAGTTGTCGGGAGTGAATGTGCCATGTTCACCATCAAATAAAACAAAGTCAAAACCAGCCATCCCTAACAGTTCCAGTTGTTCAGAAGAAGGAGAATTTAGTTGGCAGCCGTAAGATGTTTTCCCTGAACTCATATTGGTTACTACGTTGTTAGTTTTCATTGTTCCTCCATTAAGGGTGAATTATATTATTAGGGGTTATCATTAGAGTTGATCTTAAGGAATGTTTCTTTCGTTAAAATGCTATTAGAGCAATTGTACATTTTTTGTTTAGCCTTAATTCTTGTGAATATATAGGATTATATAAAATATAAAAATAATCTAGAGTTGCTGATATCTTCATTAATCATTATTTGCAGATACTCAATTATTTCTTAAAGTGCAATTTATATAATCCAAATCAATTACAAATACATTGGCAAAGTTGTACTATATGTACATGAGTTCTAGACGGAACAGCATTTTTGTGGGCATTTTGTGTATTATTAGCATGCTTATCTATGTTGCGTGTGGAAATTCTTCTAGTGAGATTGGAAATGTCGCTAATGAAGATGTTTCAAAGCAAAAAGTGGTCGATGCTCCAGTATCTCTTCGCATTCCTACATCTACACCTGAGCCTACTTCAACACCTGAACCAACAGCTACTTCCATACCTCCAACTCCTACACCAACTCCTATACCGCCAACTCCTATACCGACTAATACGCCGACCCCAACGGTTACACCACTTCCAGCCATGCCAACTCCCGATAGTCTTTTAATGACCATCCAGGCTATATTACTTGGCGACAAATATTGCAAAATGTTTATTGAATCTGAAGGAGATTCTGCTATATGTAAAGTAGAACCGACTAAAGACTCAGTACTGATTTCACTATGGACTCCAAATGAATCTAAGATTCAAATGTATAAAGATCTTGTAGTAGACAACTTTCAGGAACAAGGATTAGATAAATTAAACATTGTTTTTTCTGAAATTACTTCAATTATTACTCCAACGCCTGAGCCGACATATACTCCTACACCTTTACCCACTCCAGAGGTACTGGAACCTTTTCATTTAGGTGAAGTTGTCAAAATATCCGAAAAATATTGTGAGTTGTTTTTGGCTGACAAAAGCCAAGAAGCTATCTGTCGTGTTTTAAAAGTAGATGAAGTAACTGTTTCAATAGGTACATGGTTGCCTGATAAATGGGTTCATGAGTCAGCTAGTGAACGTGACACACAGGTTCAAAATTTCAAAAAAGCATTATTGGAAGAAATTGAAAATGAAAATCTTAGTATCAGAATAAAGTTTTCTACCGTTGAACCTGATGAAAATTCTATGGAAACCACTTTTGAAGGGTTGGTGTATGAAATAACTGGTTATGAATTTGAAGATATTGAAGTTACAGCAGGGACAGAAGTTAAGTGGGTAAATAATCATTCTGACTTTCATACCATCACAGGACAAACTGCACTAGACTTATTAGATAGTCCTCAACTTTCTCAAGGAGCAAGTTACTTGTTTAAATTCGAAGAACCAGGCAAATATCAATTTATTTGTAAATTTCACGATGATATGAGAGCGGCGGTGACAGTTACCGAATAAAACTGAATTTTGTATTATTAATTAAACCATCTGTAAATTCATTTAAAGGGAAGGTTGCTATGCGTTTGACTAATCAGCAAATAAATTATTTTAAAACTTTTGGGTATCTAGTATTTAAAGGTATTTTTGTGGATGAAATTAATGAAATAACCCAAGGTTTTGAAAGGGTTTGGAGCAATTTGGGTGGAGGGCATTATGGTAAGGAACACGACAAAAAACAAAGGTCGGCTGTTCTTCCATTTATTGACAAAGATGAATATCTGTGTGCCCTTCTTGATAATGATTCTATAGATGGAATTGCGGCTTCAATTTTAGGTGATGATTATAATTATACAAGTAGTGATGGTAATTTCTATGTCGGAGATACCGGCTGGCATTCTGATGGATATACAAGGAAAAAATACCTTTCTATTAAGATGGCCATGTATTTAGACACTGTTACTGCAAATTCAGGATGCTTGAGGGTTATACCAGGTAGCCATAATGTTGGTGACGTTTTTGCTGAATCTTTGCAAGAAGCATCACAGAATTCTAAACAGCAAAAACAAGAGCAGTTATGGGGTATATCTGGGATAGATGTTCCAGCAGTAGCACTAGAGTCTGACCCTGGAGATTTAGTTGTTTTCAACCATAGGTTAAAGCATTCCTCTTTTGGTGGTGGAGATAGCAGAAGAATGTTTACAATGAACTTTTCAGAACGTTATTTAAATGAAGATTTATCTTTGCTTAAGGATGATATCGGAAATCTAGCAAGATTTTGGACTGAACGTGCGTATGGAAAAGTTATGATTGAAACGGCTGGAAAGTCACGGATGAAACACCTTGAACAAAGATTATCTAATGATGATCACCTCGCTGATTTAGTTGCAAACGCAAAATTAGAAATGGATGAACCTGCTCGCGGTTAATTTTGATGAATTGAATGATGGAGTAAAGTTATGGATTTATTTTTGCAATCGGAAAAATTTTTGGATTTGGTACTTAATAAAGCGAGAGACAGGCATGGATTGATTAGATCATATCTAACATATCCAGAAGGAAATCCGTTAACCCCAGAATGGTGTTCTAATCATGTGTTTGGCAATGAATATGAGGCTTTTAATGATACAATTTTGGGTGATCATTTTGGATTGCCATGGCATCAATATTATATGTATGAAGATGCAAACTGGTGTGCAGGTAGATTGATAGTTTCGCAAGCGAACAGGTATCGAGCTACCAGAGATATATCTTCAAAAGTTGGGGCTGATGCTGGATTTGAACATTTGTCATGGGTGTGGGAAAGAGGTTTAGAGTACGAGCCTGGGTGGGTAGCTAAGCCATATGGAGGTATGCGAAATGAATATGCAATTGATAAATGCTACCATGAGACAAGCGTAGATCAAACAATAATGCCAGGCTTAGGTGTTTGGAGATATGCAATTGATTTTGGCGATAAAGATGCCGTTGAAAAAGTAGGCAGGTATTTAGCAGCTCAGGCGGATTGGTGGATAAGAAATGATTACAAGTATGTATATGCGGGCGTTCCCAGTAGTGGTATAGGTGCTGCTGCTCATGGTCAGGACCCAGAAAATACCGGAGCACCTTATGCTAGCGATATGAAAGTGATGGTACCAATGCATGCAGCATATAAGTTGACTGGGGAGAAACGCTTTCTTAAAGAAGTTCAGAAAAGAATTGGCAATTGTATTGAAGCCGATGTTTTAAAATTAAAAAATCGCCACCACGGAGAGATAAAAGAATGGTTTCTATGGGCTGAAACGGCTGAGTATTTTCTTCTAGAAAGTGAATTAGCTGGTGACACAGACTGGTTAGGATTGATAGATGGTTATTGGAGAGCTGCAAAGACTGCGATTAATCCTGATTATACATTCACAGAGATGGGGTATTTTAATGAAGATACGTGGAGTCTCGAGAGATATAAGCCTGGTGCTAGTAATAATATGCATGCTTTGGGTGGATGGCAAACTGATGTGAAGAACAATTGGATCACTGCATTATTTGCAAGCTTAGCAACGTTGGCTTATAAATATCAATTGGATGAAGAAGCGGGAGAGTTATGTTTGAAAATACTAGGCAATATGGATGAAAATCATATAGTAAGAAATATAGATGAGGATGGAGATAAATTGCGTGATTCGTTAAAATACCGTGCTAATATTACGTGTATAGAGACGGTTACTTCATGGATGGATGCATATTGGAGAGCACGGTTAGTAGGTATATTAGATTAATAGGGTGCGTTGGGGTTGTCATAAATAAGTTACTGAGTTATCGAGTAAACTTGGATCCGATGTCTGTTTGACTCTACAATTAGTAATTCGTTGTTGTTGGTAAGCTTGATTGATGCTGGACCCCAAAAGTACTTTTCAATTCTAGCTGAAACTTCATAAGGGTCTTGTATTTCTGGGTCTACCGTCGGTTCTAGATTTGCTTTGCTTCTTGCTATGGCTTGATCTTTGTTAGCCTCAAAAAATTCTTCTGCCCAAGGTGATAGTCCTGAATCACCTTTTAGCTCTTGAAAGTGGTTGCCGTCTTTATCTATGATTTGGATTCTTTCGTTTCCCCAATCAGCTATATATATGAATCCTTCTTTATCTTGCACAGCAGATGATGGTCTTTTAAGACAATGTTTTTTATCGTTGAACGTTCCATAAGATCCTAAAATATCGCCATCAGATGAGAATTTTTGTACTCTGTTGTTTCCCCAATCTGCTACCAATATTTCCTCTGATGGTGTGACTGATATACCCCATGGCAGGTTTAATTGATTTTCTGAATTTCCCTTGGATCCCCAACTGTCTAAATATTTACCATCTTTTGTGAATTTTTGTATCCTATTGTTAAATTGATCTACAATTAACAGGTGATATTGAGAGTCGAAACATATACCAGATGGACCGTTTATAAATCCTTTATCATTACCGGCCTCGCCCCAACATTCAATGAATTTTCCAGTTTTATCGAATATTGATATACGGTTATTGTGCTCATCTGCTAGATATATATTGTCATCTTCGTCTATAGCTAACGCTGTGGGCCATATAAATTGGCCTCTACCAGATCCATATTCACCAAAATCTCCGAAATATTCACTTTCCATATTGCAAATTCCAATTCTGATTCCCTCGGGTTGCTCTGGGTTCGTGCGACTTAGTACATAGATTCTGCTTTCGCTTGATATAGCTAAATCAACAGGATTGCTAAATCCCCTTCCTTCCATTGAGACTACACCGATAGTGTGACTGTAAATTGCTTTAATATTTTTGTTTGACATAATATACCTTAATCAAATCAGGATTTTATTTATTAGTGCGTAGTTCAACGCCAGCTTTTTCTTCTTGCATTGTAAGGAAGATTGAACTGTCCTTCTCTTCAAATCCTTTAGAGATTGCTTGGGACATCTCTTTTTCACAAATTTCAGCGATTGAAAAAGGTACATTGAAATTATCAGCTATTTCCATTGCTAGGTTCAAATCTTTGTATGCAAGTTTCAATGAAAATCTAGGGTCAAAATCTCCTTTGAACAGCGTATCAGGTAATCTAACCTGCAAATCAAAATTTCTTCCTAAGGCGCATTTTTGAAATACTTCAACAATAGTGGAAGCATTAACTCCAGCTTTTACTCCAGCGGTTAAGCATTGAACCATTACAAGCATCATAGATAAACTTGCGCTGTTATGCATTAATTTGCAAATTGTACCAGTTCCAATATCTCCCACATGTAATACTGTTTTGCCCAAAGCATTTAATATAGACATACTACTTTGTACGGTTTCCTGGTCTCCACCTACCAACAAAGTTAGGTCTCTTGTTTTTGCACCTTCAACCCCTCCACTGACAGGAGCATCCAACATATGGATTCCTTTTTTTGACAACAGATTACTTACCATTTGTACTGTTTTGAATGAATTGGTAGTGTGGTCTATATACACTGTATTTTCCTTCATGTAATTCAATATTCCATTGGGTCCAATTATCAATTCTTTCATTTGAAATGGGCCTGGCAAACAAGTACATATAAATTCACATTGTTTTGCCATCTCTATTGGATTTTCTATCCAGGTCGCTCCTGCTTTTAAAAGAGGTAGTGCGGTTTCTTTATTAAGGTCATTTACGAGAAGGTTGAATCCCGTACTTAGCAACTGTCTTGCCATCGGCTGCCCTATGTTACCTAACCCGATAAATCCAATGTTCATTTATGTATCCTTAAGATATAAATATTGAAGACTATTACAAATGTGGTGTTTTAGTCGAAAATCAAGCCATTTGGAATTCTTTTGAAGACACAATCAGTCTTATTGCATCGGTAGCAATTTCAGATAGTTGATCTTCTGGGTTATTGTAGTTATTAGATAAACTCCCGCATATATCTTGTTTTGTTTGTTCGTCAATATAGAAATAACCTAATTGATTCAAACATTTTTCAACGATACTATTTACGGTGATGTCAGGTGATTGGGTTTTTCTGAAGTGGGATATAACAGCTGATATACATGGTTGATTAGGGTTGCCTAAATATTTGGAGGCAAAATTAACTCGCTCTAAAAGAGTCCCACTATCTAGCCATTCAACTCCTTCATGCCATCCTTCCACTGATGGAGGATTGAGTAATTGTTGGCCCATGTAGCCTATTGATCTCGCTGCATCAATTATCTTTAGATTTGGAAATTCGAATTCTTCAGCTAGTCTTAATGTACCTATCACTAATTCAACTGGACTTTTAACTCTTGAGTATCTGATTTTTTCGGATTTAAAATGAGCAGAATTAAACATTAAAGAAAGGACTTCACTTATTTCGTAGTTAGATTTGAAGTAAGATTTAACCATGTCCCGTATCAAACTTTCTCCATCAGAATCTATTTCATCTGCAACAAAATATTGATAAAGTCTCCGACTGATAAAGTCTGCAGTCGCCGAATGTTTACAGATTATTTCAATAATATCTTCTCCGTTAAAATTGCCGGTTTCGCCCAAAAATGTTTTGGTTCCGTTATCATGGTCAGATGACACATATTCATGTTGCCACGCTATTTGACTATACGGCCAAATTGAAGCACTTTGGGCCCTAAGCCCCATATATTCTGAGTTCTGAATCGTCCATCCTGTAAACGATCTTGAGCATTCTTTGACATCATCTTCGGTATAGTTACCGATGCTCATTGAAAATAGTTCCAACAATTCACGACCATAATTTTCATTGATTTCAGAAGCGTGGTTGTCGTGATTATCAAGCCAATAAAGCATTGCTGGATCTTGAGATAGTTTCAATAATAAATTTGAAAAGCTTCCCATTCCATGATTGCGAAACATTTTAATTTGGCTGTACATTGTTTGGCCGTGAAACACTTTGCTATATCCAGTAGCAAATAATCCATGCCAAAAAAGAGACATTTTTTCAATTAAAGGAGCTTTAGTAGTTACCATTTTGTATACCCATTTGCCTACTGCACTGTTTATAAGCCGCATCTCATTTTGGTCAACATGATAACGTCTTATAAGATCTTCAGGTAGCGAATGTTTATCAGATGGGGTAACTAAGGAATCTACAATGTTTTCATATTCGAGAGATGATGCTAAAGATTCTATTTCTTGTTTAGTTGCTCCAAACCCAGCTCTTCGCATTAGGTGGGCTACTAATTCTTTTTGTTCATTCATTCTTGCGTCACCCCTTACCAAAACTGATATTTATTATGCACAAGAGTACACAATAGAATTACTACTGTGCAAGATAGAAACTATTGTGATTTTAGCTAAACTACTATTGTTTATATAGTCTGGCGATGTCTATAGCCCTCATAAACTTAACGCCAGGTAGGCTTTTCATGTACTTAATTAAACGTTCTAAAGTTCTAAGTCTACCTGGCCTACCAATCACATATGGGTGCATTACTGGTACTAAGCTTAGCCCGTAATGGTATGCTGCATCAAATGCAGTTGACCAAACTTGGTATAAATGATCTTGAGTAGCCATGAATTGACGTAGTCCCAGTGAAGGCGCGTAATTATAATAGGCAACATCATCCATTTCCCAGTGTAATGGTACCTCCATGATTTCTGATGTGGAAGATTTAATTGGATAAGGTATATCGTCTCCCATAAGGCTAGAATCGTAAACGAATCCTCGTTCTGCCAATAAATCTATTGAATATTCGCTTAATTCTGCACCTGGTGCTCTGTATCCTGTTGGCTTTTCTCCTGTTATGTTTTCAATTATCTCGCTTCCTTTATCCAAAATATTAGCTTCTTCTTTTTTCGATAGAGTTTGAGGAGGTTCGTGCATATATCCGTGGTGTCCAATTTCATGACCTTTAGATGCTACCAATTTAACTAGGTCTTTATAGTTTTCAGCAACATAACCCGGTATGTAGAATGTAGCAGGAATTTCATTTTCCTCTAACATTTTTAAAATGCGTGGAGTGCCTATTTTGGGACCATACTCTCGTAAGGACATTAGCCCTGGGAAATTAACCGAATTGGGGTTCATGTTGATAGCACCAGAGACGCCGTCGATATCAAAAGTTAATACAACGATACATTTAATATTACTTGGTAGTTTGCCATTCATATAACACCTCTTTGCTTAACAGTAACGAATTTTGTCTATGGAACTATTATTAATACTTATCACAAATATTAGTACTTTGGAAATCTGCTAAACAATTGAACTAGATGGGTATCAGAGATATAAGTCAATGACATTTTATAAAATAAAGCTTATTCTTCATTTTATACTTTTATCCTTATGGGAGGGTTCAGATTTTAGACTTATGATAAATCAACCTTCAGTTGGAATTATAGACGCTAATATTTTATTTCTTTGGTTTGTACCTTATGAGCATAAGCCCAAAACGATTAAGGATTATCTTAAAAGCCAAGGTATTATTAATAAGAAAATTGTAACAAGGCATGAGATTATGGAAGCTCTTGTGATGAAATTCACACTAGGTTATTATCCAAAGAATTATTCTAATTATCGACACGCAAAAAAAAGGATAGATACATGGGGGATGGTTTTTCCCAACTGGATAGAAAATTGGAATAATCCAGATAGTTTATTTAAAGCATCGATTGATGAACGGCTGGATTATTTATCTACCAAGAAAAACCCAATGCTTAAGAGATGGACAACATTCGGGTATGGTTCTTCCAAAGGTAACTATGAGATAGTTCGTCTTTTAACTAAAAATGAGAAAATCCGTATTAAGATGCTTTCGATGCTGCCACCAGAAAAGGGATTGCAAATTCCAACCATATGGTAAAATCTTTGAAATTAATGTGAGGTTGCTAATGCCAAACGAATTATCAGGAAAGATACAGACAGTCACAGGTACTATAAGCCGAGATAAGCTAGGTACCACACTGACACACGAACATCTTTTTATAGATCTTGCCCGGCTGTTTGAACCTGATATCAATGATGATAACTATGAGTTTTTTCATTCGAAGCTTGATATCGAGGTACTAGGTGCTATCAGGTATTACCACCAGGCTAACCATGATAACTACCAGTTACTGGATAAACAGACTGCTATAGACGAGATACTTTTATATAAAAAGTATGGAGGAGTATCGGTAGTAGATGCTACTAGTATAGGTATATCCCGTAACCCTGAAGGATTGAGAGATATATCTGAGCAGACAGGAATCAATATCATTATGGGGTCAGGATTTTACGTGAACGATGCACATCCTGAATATGTTGCACAAAGCAGTGAAAAAGAACTTGCAAAACAAATAATCAGAGATATATCTGAAGGTGTAGAAGGTACGGGTATAAGATCAGGGATAATAGGTGAGATCGGATGTTCATGGCCGTTAACTGTAAACGAGAAGAAAGTTCTTGCTGCTGCATCTGTTGCACAGAAGGAAACGGGTGGATCTATTTTGATACATCTTGGGAGAGATGAAGAATCTCCTGAAGAGATATTGGAATTCCTGATTGAGAATAAAGCTGATCTGAGTAGAACTATCTTAGGACATATAGACAGAACTGTTTTTGAAAGAGAGCAGCTGATTGATATTGCAAAGACAGGTTGTTATCTCGAATGGGACCTTTTTGGTAATGAAAGTTCAGTGTGTAATGAAACTCTAATTTCCAGATACTTTGATAATCCATCTATAAACCATCCAAATGACGGTACCAAGCTCAATACTATATTGGATCTTGTGACTGAAGGTTATGGCAATAAGATATTATTTGCACAGGATATATGTACAAAGCACAGACTTATTAAATATGGAGGGCATGGATATGCTTATATATTGAGACATATAGTGCCTTACATGTATTCCCGCGGATTTACCAAAGAAGCAGTAGAAAATATACTTGTTAAGAATCCGGCAGACGTACTGACTTTCTTATAAAGTTCATGTGATTATAACTTATTTTTATTGAAGCAATTTATTAGATTTTACAAATATTGGAGGGTTAAATGGATGTTGAATTTTTGACTAATCAAGAAATTCTTGAACAGGCACGCAAAAATTTAGAGCAAGGCCCATGGGATTACTTGGTTGGTGGAGTTGAGTCGGAAACTACTATGAAAAGAAATCGATTGGCGTTTGATAAGATTGCCTTTCGTCCTCGTGTTTTAATAGATGTGTCCGAAATTGATACTGGTGTAACGCTATTGGGAAACAAATTACGCATGCCAGTGATTTTGGCGCCAATGGGGTCATTACAGGTTTTTACACCAAAAGGAGCGTCAGCGGCTACTAAAGCAGCAGGTGATTTTGGCACTATACATGTTGTTAGTTCTGTAACTGAACCAAATTTGGAAGAGATTGCTGAAACAAACCAAACTAATAAAATGTATCAATTGTATATACATGGAGATTGGGGTTGGGTGAAAGAGAAAATAGCTAGAATCAAAAACGCAGGATATACAGCACTTTGTATAACTGTTGACTCTGCTTATATAACTCGCAGGGAAAGACCCATGCTAATAAGATATAAATGGCCAACTCAAAAAGAGCCAATAGATCCAATTTGGAGATCTTATGTAACGTGGGATTTCTTAGATAAAATAAAAAAAGAATGGGGTAAATCGATCTTAGTCAAAGGGATAATGACCGGAGAAGATGCCAAAATTGCTGTGGATCGTGGAGTAGATGTTGTTTGGGCATCTAATCATGGAGGAAGGCAATTAGATCATGGTCAAGGTTCCATGGAATTTCTACCTGAGATTGTGGATGCGGTGCAAAGCAAAGCAGAGATTATACTAGATGGTGGCGTTTTAAGAGGTACTGATGTTATAAAGGCTTTAGCAATTGGTGCGAATGCTGTTGCGATTGGGAAATTACAGGGATGGGGGTTAGCTGCTAATGGTACTAAAGGATTAATTAGAACATTGGAGATATTGGAGGACGAAATTAAAATAGCTATGGGCTTATTAGGAATAACAAATTTTGCACAATTATCACCTTCTTATATTTGCAAATCAGATGCTGTTAATTTGCCTAACGAAATGAGCTCTTGGCCACATATACCTGGTGGTCAAATACGATAGTGGGCTTTAATTCGTTGGTTGTTTGAGATTCAACATTCGAATCAATAAGAAATTTCATTAATATACTTAAGGTGGGAAACCTTGGAGATAAAAGCTTTAACATTTGATATTTTTGGCACGGTGACTGACTGGAGAAATAGTATATATTCTGAAGGGACGAAATTAGCTCTGAAAAAAGGTATTGATAATATAGATTGGTTTGAATTTGCAGATAAATGGAGAGGCCAATATACCCCATTTATGGACAAAGTAAGGCGTGGCGAACTTCCTTGGACCAACATTGATGGTCTCCATAGATTGATTTTAGATGGTCTATTAGATGATTATCAGATCGAAGGAATGATTGAAACAGAAAAAAAACATTTTAATCTTGCGTGGCATAGGTTAATACTATGGCCGGATGTTATAAGTGGACTGAATAGATTATCTACAGGTTTTCTATTGGCAACTCTTTCAAATGGCAATACTGAACTATTATCTGATATTGCAGAAAATTTTGATTTGCCTTGGGATTTTATTTTGTCAGCGGAAGATGCTAAACATTACAAACCTGACAAAGAAGTTTATTTGAAAGCTATTGAATCATTAAAGTTGGACCCTCAGAATGTAATGATGGTAGCTGCACACGCATTTGATCTCGAAGCAGCTCAAAAAGTTGGGATGAAAACAGCTTATGTTTATAGAGAATTAGAATTTGGCCCAAATATTGAAAATGAAAATATAGATAAATATGAATTTGATTTTATAGCTGAAGACTTTGAAGATTTATCTGGACAACTAGGTTGCTAGCGATTACTGATTGATATCAAAGGTTCTTACAGAACTATCGGAGTCATCACTTGTTAATGCTCCTTCAA
>VFGY01000067.1 GCA_009392195.1 SAR202 cluster bacterium
CCTTCTACAGCATCATTTGGAGTATTCGGTCCCCAACCTCTCATATGAACATGACAAACAGCATCATATTTAGCTGCTATTTTGAAGACCTCCAAAATTTCCCACCATGAAGCACCTGGCGTATAAGCAATACCCATTCCAACTGCAACAGCACCATTTTTTAAACCATTCTCAATCATTTCATTAATTCTTTTGATTTCAAGTTTTGAGGCAGGCTTATTAGCGCCATCAGCAATAGGCAAGCGAATTATTTCCCCTTTCAACTCACTCGTTCGGGTGATTTCTCCCCCAGGATCATCCATTATTGTAGTGCGTACAGGTATATGCCCTACACTAACACCATAATTCACACATGCTTTACCCTTTCTTGATGAATACCATGCTTCCACATCATCCGTACCGTATTCGAGTTCAAGAGCTGAAGTTACACCATCAGACACCTGTATTGCATAGTTCTCAGGATCTTGACCATGTGAATGGAGATCAATAAAGCCAGGCGAAATTATTAAATCTGTGCAATCAAGTTCCTTAAATCCAGTAACATCATTATTTCCCAAATATTCAATAACCCCATTGTTAACCCCTACATTACCTACTAATTCAATTTCTCTCTCAGGGTCAATTATAATCCCTCTTTTCAGAACTAAATCATATTTGGCAGGCATTTCATATTTCCCTCTACCTATTTAATTTCGAATTGTTTCCGTAAGAATCAATATTCATCAAGAAGCATAGTTGTAATAGACTTGAAAATATCTTCTGGTGATCGCTTTGATAAGTTTCTTCTATACTCACTTACTGGTAAATATTCATACACCTCTGGATTGTGTGCAATAAAAGACTCAGCGTAGGCAACACGTGAATGTATAGCAGCAGAACCACTATCCATCACTTCACTCAGTTTACGTTGCAATGGGCTTTCATCACCATAATGTTGAGAAGTGAATTTATTCATCGCCTTCGCTTTTTTCTTTAATGTATCTGTTATATCTACAATAACGTTTGGAATTCTTATGTTTAGGTTTTCAAGTACATTTGTTCTTCCCGGTTGTACATGATAAAAAACCTGTGCAGCTTCACCACCAGTATCACCACCTGTAGGTGCATAGGGTTTACCAGGGCGAATTCCAGATGCAGCATCAATTGCAAGTAAAGTCATTTGGGTTGTTACAGCATGGGCAGGGACAGTATCATGTGGCCAATGGGTAATTATGATATTTGGTCTTATTTCCCCAATCACATCAGCTATATCGTTTATAATATCTTCCCTCGGAAGCATTATTTCATCATTATACCCAAGAAATCTAACATCGGTCACACCGAGTTCCCGAGCAGCGTTCACAAGTTCTTGGTGTCTTTCCTCTACCAAATTATTCATGTCAGGACTTACACCTGAATCTTTATATTCATCAATAGCTTTCAAATGATGAGATAATCCAGTAGTAGGAGTTAGAACGCAAACCTGATCCCCTCTAGCTGCATGCTTAGCAATAGTCCCACCAGCATATAAAATTGCATCTTTTGGATGCCCTCCAATATTCAATATCCTCAAAGGTTCTGTCATATTTTAAATACCTCTCTTAAGATTGGATAACAATATCTTTTCTATAAAAATCTTTCTAAATATTTATCCATATTTGAACTAAACTCTTTACTAACTGTGTCTACATATTGTCTTATACCGAACAATTTACACTTAGCATCACCAACATTACCATAAGCAATTTCACCTACGGATTCCCAAAATTCTCCAACAGATGTTAAATTGCTAAATGGGTGAGCATGAATATTTTCACTATCTAAACAAGTTGTTCTATATATTATTTCAGCCAAATGGACATAGGTGCTTGATTCGTAATCAACTCCAAGCATCAATAATTTACCGCCGTTCAAATAAGCCTGATACATCGGGGAATAAGTCCCAAATGTAAAACCGAATTCCTCTCTGTCCCATCTGGATTTTAATCCGATTTTTTCCAAATGATGACTAACATATTTTTTTGATTCAAATCCTCTAGCAGAAACAGAATGAGAATAATGATCTGAACGATGTGTCCCATTCATTTTTCTAAAATACTCCGTTAACCATCCTACAGTGGACCTACTTTTGTTTATATCCCAATTAACGTGTCTTTGGTCCCATTCAATTAAATTAAAAGAAGGCATTAACAGAAGTCCATTACTTCCAACAACTGATTCTAATGCTACTATTACAGTATTCGCACCACCCTTGATATCACCTAAGCTTTTAAAGGAGGAGTGAATGAATAACAGGTCTCCTTTATTAACTCCAAGAGCTTTTAAATCTTCTACCAACTGATTTTGTGTATACATACGTTATTTCAATAGTTTTTCACTTAAAATTCAATTATAGCTCTTCCGAATATTTCGCCATTGTCTAAATCTTTGTAAGCTTCCACTATTTGCTCAAACTTGTACCTTTTGGTTATTAACTTATCTAGATTGAATTTCCCTTCTGAATGCAATCTCAAGTACATAGGAAATTCTTTTTCCGGATATGTAGCACCTAAACTACCTTTATATGTGCGTTGTGAAAACATAAACAGTCCTGGATCCAGAGTCATTTCTGAACCAGGTATTCCAATTAATACTGCAGTACCTCCAACATTGTCTGCTCCTGGACCTCCTCCTCGTGTTGATGGCAGTATTTGTTCATTTGTAATTTTGACTCCAACGGCATCAAATGCATAATCTACCCCACCATCTGATATATCTGTAATCTTATTGACTGGATCCACTTCTAATGCATTAACTAAATGAGTAGCGCCAAATTCTTTTGCAAATTTTAATTTATCATCCAATAAATCAACTGCTATGATTGGATAAGCTCCAATTATAGAAGCCATTTTTATAGCAGATAGCCCCACACCTCCTACTCCGAATACAGCTACAGATTCGCCAGTTTTCACATTCGCTGTATTAATCACAGCACCTGCCCCAGTCAACACAGCACAACCAATAATACAACTAACATCAACCGGTTCATCGTTAGGAATTTTGACAACATATTCCCCGTCAATGATACAGTCTTGAGACCAGGTGAAAGCCCATGCGCAATTTATAAGTTCACCCTTATAAGTTGCTCCTGGCGGATTCTTATCAGGTCTACCTTTAAACGGACCTCGTGGAACCCATGTCACTATACAATGATCACCTTCTTTAACGTGTGATACGTTGTCTCCAACATGAGTGACAACTGCCGTAGCCTCATGACCAAAAGCATATGGCCTAGTAGTTTTAGAATCCTTCATTTGATGTAGTTGAGAATGACAAACTCCAGAGGAAAACATCTTAACTACCACTTGATCTGGCTGTGGATCAGGAATTTCAATAGCTTCAATAACTAGGTCTTTACCATATTCTGTTTGAATCGCCGCATAACTTCTCATAACTTACCCCAGTTAATCTAAATATATATTATTTTAGTTCCCATCATAAAACTACAGTTATTTTATTTCCAATCGTTTTTAGCAATATATAAAGTAATCGAGTGTATTCACTCATTATTCTTGAAATAATACCTTTCAAGATCGTTAAATAAAAAGGAACCGAAAGCTAACTACAACGCGAAATGCGCGAATTCCTATATATATATCCTATCTAACATTTGATATCCAGATGTTATAATAGTGGAAAGCTTTTAATTAAGTCTAATACATACATATAATGACCAATCCAAATCGGCTTATAAACGAATCTAGTCCATACTTACTCCAGCATGCATACAATCCTGTTGATTGGTACCCATGGGGCAAAGAAGCACTCACAAAATCAAAAGTTGAAGATAAACCCATTCTTTTGAGTATAGGGTATTCCGCATGTCACTGGTGCCATGTTATGGCCCATGAATCTTTTGAAAATGATGAAATTGCTGAGTTAATGAATTTATATTTCGTTTGCATCAAAGTTGATCGAGAAGAAAGGCCAGACCTAGATTCCATTTACATGAAGGCTATACAGGTAACAACTGGATCTGGAGGCTGGCCTCTAACAGCTTTCCTTACCCCAGATTGCAAACCATTTTACGGTGGAACTTATTTCCCTCCTGAAGATCGGCATGGTATACCCGGATTCCCTAAACTTCTGAAAAGTGTTTCGGATGCTTATATCAATTCCAGGTCAGAAATTGACAAACACTCTGTAAAACTTACAGAACACGTAGAAAAAATGATGAACAATACAGGGCAAATCAATAAAATATCCGCGTCAACCTTGAAAGTTGCGTTTGACTCATTTTATTCAGAATTCGACCATGAATTTGGGGGGTTTGGTACAAGTCCCAAATTCCCTCAACCAGTAAACTTTGAATTTGCTTTAAGATATCACATTAGATTCCAAGACAAAGATTCTCTCCGTGTCGTTGAAGAATCTTTAACGCACATGGCTAACGGAGGAATTTATGATCAAATTGGTGGAGGATTCCATAGATACTCGACAGATGAAAAGTGGATTGTCCCTCATTTTGAAAAAATGCTTTACGACAATGCACTACTCACCAGTCTTTATTTGCACGTATATGAAACAACTAAGAATCAATTTTATCTGGAAATAGCCGAAGATACTTTATCCTATGTAAAAAGAGAAATGCTTGATCCAGATGGATCATTCTATTCCAGTCAAGACGCTGACAGCGAAGGAATAGAAGGGAAATTTTTCGTATGGAATTATGAAGAAATACTTGAGCATCTAGGAGAGAAAGAAGGAAAAATATTTGCTGAATATTTTGGAGTTACTGCAAATGGAAATTTTGAAGGGAAATCTATATTAATCAAACCTAATTACCACCAAAATATTTCTCCCGAAAATAATCATGAATTGCTCAAAAGCATAAATTTAAGTAAAGAAAAACTGTTAAAAGCTAGAAATACAAGAATCCCACCAGAGACAGACAAAAAAATTATAACTTCTTGGAATGCATTAATGATGAAAGCTTTTTCAGAAGCTGCAATAACAACTAACAATCCAGGTTATCTAAAAATTGCCAAATCAAATGCAGAATTTTTAACCAATAAACTATATAAATCTTCAATTCTATACAGAACTTATCAAAATGGAGAACCGAAAATTACCGGGTTCTTAGAAGACTATTCTTTTTTAATTGACGCATTGCTTAAACTGCACGAAGCTAGCTTTGAATCGAAATGGATTGAAATAGCTGTAGACCTTTGTTATGAAATGGTTAATTTGTTTTGGGATGATAGTAAAGGCACCCTATATGACACCTCAACCACACATGAAACCTTAGTGATACGACCATCTGAATGGACAGACAATGCAATACCTGCAGGTACTTCTTTAGCTGTAGAAGTTTTGCTTAAATTTTCTGTGATATTAGATGAGCAATTATTTAACAATATTGCAACTAGGATTTTGGGTTCGATGACCAAAATCGTAGAACAATTCCCATCAGCTTCGGGGCAATGGTTAAATGCAATCGATTTTTACACCTCAAACAATCCAGAAATAACAATTGTAGGTAGTAAAACCAATAAGAACACTCAAATGCTCTTGGATGAAGTATATAAAACGTATATTCCCAACAAAATACTTAT